>CAZWYY010000001.1:0-105691 GCA_964638895.1 uncultured Spirochaetaceae bacterium
TTTCCTTGTAAACCGCAATAAGCTTATCAAGTTCATCGTCTGTACGCAAGGGATCGTGATGAAAGAAAAATAATTTTTTTACATTGGCCTTATGGGCCGCGTTAATGGCGTATTCAAACGTACTGTGTCCCCAGCCTATCTTCCCCGCCATATACTCCTTGTGCGTGTACTGTGTATCATGAATCACCACGTCCGCGTCTTTAAAGTATTTCAACACCTTTTCATTCTCCTGTTTGGCCACAATCTCACCCTCTTTAAAGGCCTCCTCGTCAAAGTCCGGTGAGTCCCTGTTCTGGTCGAACACATTGCGGAACGGCTCCGTGTCGAAGGCCGTGCACAGCACCTTCCCCCGATACTCAAACCGGTACCCCAGGCACAGAATGGGATGGTTTAAGTACTTGGTGCGCATTTTGATTCCGTCTTCCAGGTCCTTTTCACATTCCTGGAGCTGGGCGTAATTGATCTTGGCGGCCAGTTCACTCTGGCGCACCGGGAAATACCGGTAGCGCAGCTGGTCTCCCACGATCTTATCCAGGGTGTCCTCTTCGTATGTAACCGGGCCGTAGATAGTCAGTTCCGTGCCGGGTATATAAATGGGCGTGAAAAAAGGAAATCCCATGATGTGATCCCAGTGCGTGTGGGTGAGAAAAATCTGTGTCTTGATCGGGCCCTTGGGAAGGTCCTGTTTCATCACATGATCGCCCAGGGCCCTGATCCCCGAACCAGCGTCTATGATGATAAGACGGTTTGAGGAATGAAACCGCAATTCAATACAGGCGGTGTTGCCGCCGTATCTGACCGTATCAGGACCCGGACAGGGAATTGATCCCCGGACGCCCCAAAAGCGCATGCTGAATGCCATGCATCTGACTCCTACTTCACAACCTCAAGGAAAATCTGTGCTTTTTCAATCTCTTTTTTGATATCGTCCTCAATCTGCTCAAGGTACTGCCAGTCTATTCCAATGTAGCTGAAGACGTTCGCCTGAACTTTTTCCGGGAAACGGTCACCGGAAAATCCCAACTCGCTTATATTGGCAAAATAATTGGCGATAGCCACGGTGTAAAGAATATCCGTGTTCTCACCCTGGTATTCGGTCAAATTATGATGAAAAAGCACGACATCCTCGATATCTTTGCTGAGTTTCCAATTTTCTACGATAAGCCTCCCGATCTCGGCATGATCCACATTGAGAATATGCTGCTCGGCGAAATAAAGGGGATGCCGGGCCCTTTCGGCCTCGGAGAGGGCCTCGATAAAGGTCTTCGACAGCCTGTTATTTAAAGGGATCTTCCCTATATCATGCAAAAGTCCGGCGATAAAATACTCTTCAAGCAGTTTGGGATCGATATTCCGTTTTTTGGCGATCAGTTTGGCGGTACTGCCCACACAAATGGAATGTTTCCAGAAACCTTCCATATTAAGCGCCTGAAAGTCGGTTTTTCTTCCCAGACTGGCCAAAACCGCGGTGCTGAGCGCCAGGTTTTTTACGGTGTTGATGCCCAGCATGATTATGGCGCGTACCAGTGAGGTGATCTTCTGCGAGAGTCCGTAATAGGCGGAGTTGATCAGTTTCATGACCTTGCCCATGAGTACCGGATCAAGACTGATCAACCTGTTCAGGTCCGTGGGCGATGTTTTTGGGTCATTGCAGATCTGTAAAATCTTGGCCACTGTGGTCGGCAGGCTGGGCATCTTTTCGATATATGATTTCATTACATACAGAACGTTTTCCCTCTCCATACCTTATACGCTCCTCATTTTTTCAATAATGGAATCAATCTTTAAGGCAAGAACACTCCCTGTTTCCCGATTCGGCACGTATGAAGAAAGGGTTTTGATAAAACTGAATGCAGAGGTGATTGTATCGGTTGTGAGGGGAAACTCATCCGTTCTGATACGGTCCCGAAACCGCTCCTTTATTCTACTCATTAACCCTCGGTGACCTGAAATTTTTGCGCGCAAATTCTGTATTTTCAGGTGCATATCCTTCTCCCACAGGTTGAACTGTTCATCTTGTGGTAAATAATTTGCCATATTCGCTAAATAGTCAAGGAGTTTTGCCGGTTGTTTATTTTGAATTCGCGGTTTTTGGCTAAAAAAATCCGGATGTTCCACCTCGGTATTCTTTTCACCTACGGTTTCTTCAGACTGTTCCACCCGGACCGTATCCTGGTCTTCGAACTTCATATCATCCGGTTCCCCGGCCTGCTCGGTAAACGCCTCATCCTCCTGTTCCAAAAGCTCGATTTCCGGCTCTTCCTTCTCTTCTTCCGCCTGCGATGAACCCGCCGCGGACTCCTCCTCTTCCGGACGCGGCGGACCCGCTTCTGCTTTTTCCTCTACCAATTCGGATGCTCCCGCTTCGGCCCGGTTTTCGTCTTCAGACCCCTCAGGCCGGTCCGCCTCCTGTTTTTCCGGGCCACGGGAGGTTATCTCAAGGGGCAAAGGTGTCTGGGGTACAAAAATATACTGCGGAATAACAGGCGGCGCGGTCGGCGAAGGCACCGCAGATCCCGTCGCGGCCTGCATGTCGGACATATTCTTTTGAACTGCCTTACCCGCCGCATCCACAGCCCTGCGCAGCTCATGCGTAAGGTTTTTTAATTCATTCTCATAAGCCGCTGTGCGTTCCTGCGGCCGTTCGTAGGATCTTTCCGCGACCGGACCATGATCCTCCGCGGCGCCATTGGTAAAAGCCGGGGAAGGCGGGGTTGTTTCCGGCACGTCATAACCCGGCAAAGGCGACGCAGCCGGATATGGACGCGGTATGTGCTGCGCGAACGGGGCTTCCCTGTAGAGTTCCTGTCCTTCCAGAAGGTTCATAAGCGAAGGGGCATTTTCTTCCCTAATTTCAATTACCCGGTGCTGCTCTGCTTCAGGCAGTACCTCCTCGCTTTCCTCAAGCGTAAGCTCCTCTTGCTCCTCCCTTACCGCCAGAACCGGTTCCATACCGCCGACCCGGATGATGGGAACGGCCTGCTCTTCAGCCAGTTCCTCATTAAACAGGAAGGCATCCTCTTCCACCGCCTGCTGTTTTTCAATTTCCTCGCTGAAATCCCTGTATTTGATCAGATTTTTCTGCCACTGCTCTTCATACTCTTTCTCGTACTCGTTTATGGTTTCCTCATACAGTTTCAACGACTCGTTCAATTTATCCATGTCCGCAACCGCTTCGCTGGCGCCATGTTTCTCAACAATCTCCTTTAATACGGCAACCGCCCGTTTATAATCCCCCGACTCCCGGTACACCCTGGCCAATAAATAATATGCCTCTTCGTGAGAGCTGCCGCCGCGAATCAAAGCCGAAAGAACGGCCTGTGCGTATCTCAGGTTTCCCTGCTTATAACAGAGATCAGCCAGGAGAACCTGGGCGTTTTCATCTCCGGGGCACTTTTCCAGATACCGCTTTATTTCCTCCTCAGCATTTTTATACTCCCCTCGATCCTTTCGGATAAACGCCAGCTCCAGGTGGAACTCCGGATTGGAATGCCCAAGCCCGGTAAGACGCTTCTGCATGTCATAGGCATTTTGAATGTTCCCCTGTTTTAAATATACATTGACCAGTGCGGCCAGGGCATCTGCGGAAGAGGGATCTTTTTCCAGTACCTCGTGGAAACAGCGTTCCGCCTCATTAAATCGACCCAAAACCGTCAGGACGAATCCCTTTCTGAACGGAATCTGAAGATCATGAGGATCATGGGTTTTGATTTTTTGAAGTTGCTCCAATGCTTCTTTATGATACCCGTTCTCGGCAAGGAGAAGAGACAGATTAAAATGCGCCAAACCGTAATCCGGATTATGCTGAATGGCCGTCCTAAAAGCCTTGTCCGCCTTGTCAAACTGCTTCTGCTTCTGCAGCAGCACCCCGATATTGTTGTGGACCTCGGTATTTTGAGGTTCGGTCTTTAAAACATCCTGAAAAATACTCAGGGCGCGCTCCGGCTCGCCCAACTCCTGGTACACCAGCCCCAGGTTGTTCATGGCCTGGGTCCAGCCGTGATTTATACGCAACGCATATTCAAACTCGTCCTTGGCCTGTTTGTAAAGTCCCTTTCGCTTGAAGATCACCCCCAAATTATAGTGCAGGCGCGGATGGTTGATATCAACCTGCAACCCCTGCCGGTAGGCCCTGACCGCCTCATCAAAGCGGCCCAGTTTCTCCAAGACCGTGCCCATATTATTATAGGCCAGTATATAGCCGGGATCCAGTGTCAGGGCCTGTCTGTAATGTTGCAGGGCATGTTCATATTCACCCTTGTCCCTATATAAATTGCCCAGGTTATAATAGATGTCAACCTTGCTACGCGTGACATGCAGGGCCTTCTGTAGAATGGAATACGCTTTATCCGTATCTCCGGAGTTTTTATAGGCCACCCCCAGGTTGTTATACGCCTCACCGTTGTCGGGTCTAAGTTCAATGGCCTTGTGAAACGCCTTAATGGCGTCTTTGTATTTGCCTTTGCGCTCATAGACACTGCCCAGGATATTGTACACATTCGGCAGATGCGGTTTTTCCAGGACTATCTTTTCCAGGAGCCGTTCAGCCATTTCATATTCGCCCATCAGAAAACTCGTGCGGGCCCTGGCCAATCGTTCCTGGGATGTCATTGCTTTCATTCCAAAACCTCTGAGGGTCTGGCGCTTTTCTCCTGCGCGAAATCACTGAGATGCGGCGGGCTGGAAGAATCATAGGCAACCACGGAAAAATAATACAGTTTTCCATTCTCCAAACCCGTAATCCGGAAGCTGTCCACATCGCCCACGTCGATGGGTGAATCACCCTGGTCGCTTCCCGTACCCATGTAATTCAGCGGACCGTCACCGTAAAAAATCATATAGCCCTTCACATCCGCCTCATTGGCTTTTTTCCAGGTAAGGGTAACCTTTGCATTGCCGGGTTTTACCTTAAATCCCACCGGACTTATGGGCGGCAGGTCCGGCTCATACCTGATATCGATCTCATGCACGGCAGGAGTTTGTTCCCGACGACCGTCCGGGAACAGCTCCACTCGGACCTGGATATACCGTCCCCTGACGTCCGCCATAAAAGCGGTTCCCGGAATAAACTGTACCCATTTGGCGGAAAGGGTGCTTGCCGTTCTGAACTCATCACTGCAGCGGTAAAAAAAATAAATTTCAGAGTCCGCGGGTTTATCGATATCGGCGCTTATCATATGTATCCGAGTGCCCGAATAACCCAGGTCAAAAACCCCGCTCTCCGCGCTTCCTCCGTGGACCTCGTATTTCCCGAGGCGCGGCGCGGTTACAAACTCTTCGGAAACCCGGAACTCGTCAATAAAACCGGTATAATCATTGCCGATTACCAACTGGGCGTCATCCGGTTCTCCCAATACGGGCCTGGCCACTGAGCCGGAAGAGGTAAAGCTGCTGGTGGTGTAGATCACCCCTTCGGGCACACCGTCAACCAGGTATTCCAGCAGGCCCTGGGTGCTGTTATAGCGCAACAGGTGATGGTGCCATGTTCGCGGCAGCAGCTTGCTGTATCCTTTCAGCGTGAAGGAATAATTATTGCCGTCCGGAGACACAAAAAAATTATCAAAAATCCAGACCAGTTTTCTGTTTTCCACCCTGCACTCAAACCGCTGGGGGACAAGCACGTTGTCAACTACCCTTAATCCGTGCCAGGAGAGGATGGTCTCTCCCTGTGAGAGTGAGGCGGGATATGCCCAGAATTCAATCGAAAAATCGTTCCATACCGCCCCGGAGCTGAAAAGGGAAGCGCCCCGCGGTATGACGTGACAGCCTCCGCGGCCTTGAAAAGCGGCCGCACCCTCTCCCAATTTGAAAAGCTGTGAGGATACGAAAGACTTTTGCATCTCAACCTTGTAATGACCTGTTTCTTCTTTCACAGGTTGGCGATTGAAGTGCAGCAGCAGGTCCGTTTGGGGTTGGGCCTGATACTCGCCGTACTCCAGCACAAGATCAAGAAAACCCCATTTCCCCTTCTGCAATATTACCTTATCAAAACCGGTAAGGGCTTTCCAGGCGTCTTCCCTGCCCAGAACTATTTTTTTTTCTTCCGCCCATGAAAGCACGCTGCATACTAAAAAAAAGCAGCACAAGAGAATTGTGTATCTTTTTTTAGACATCATTGCCCTTTATCCTTACTTACGTTAATTATCGTAAGCAATGGAGAAATATTTGCCTAATTTTCTCCATTAATTCATGTTATTATATTTCGTACCCTGCCCGAAACGCCTGTGGAAAGAAAAACGCGCTTATATCTAATATACCATATATTTTGTAATTTTAAAAAAGATTTGACTCCTTTTTGATACGGGATTAATATTTTATCGGAAGAAAATGAATACACAAACACTCTTAGACCTGTTGGAAAAAATCAAACAGCATACCCTTTCTCCGCAGGAAGCTGTAACACAAATCAATGGTATGCTCTCCTCATACCTCGGATTCGCGGAGGTGGATGTCCACAGGGGGCTGCGTACGGGCTTTCCTGAAGTCATCTTTTGTCAAAACAAGACGGGCGAGCAAATTCTCGGCATCGCGCAGGAAATCTCAAAACACGCGGCGCAGATCCTGCTTACCCGGGCAAACAGCACCACGGCTGAAATACTCCGCAGCCGTTTCTCCTCGGTGCGCTTCTATGAACAGAGCGGCGTTATTGTCATCGGACCCCCGGTAAAAGGAACCGGAAGGGTAACGGTTGTGTCAGCCGGCACATCCGACATCCCCGTGGCCGAGGAGGCCGCGGTCACGGCTGGGGCGGCCGGGGCGAATGTACAAACCTACTGGGATATCGGCGTGGCGGGAATTCACAGGCTTTTTTCTAAGATTGATGCGCTTCGCCAAAGCAGGGTGATAGTGGCCGTAGCCGGAATGGACGGCGCCCTTGCCAGTGTCATCGCCGGGCTGGTGAGCTGTCCCGTGATCGCCGTGCCCACATCAGTGGGGTATGGGGCCCACCTTAACGGGATTGCCCCGCTTTTGACCATGCTTAACTCCTGCGCACCGGGGGTTACGGTGGTGAATATAGACAACGGATTTGGGGCGGGGTATACGGCCGCGCTGATCAACAGGCTCGGAGAATAGCCGATGTTTCCGCCGGAAGATCTTGACCCCCGGAATTTATTTATTTATATTTGCCTTATACTATTACATAATCATACCAGGCGAGAGTTTCTTGTATCAACACCACGGATAGGTATGGCATCCGGAGCAGAGGAGAATACTTAAAAAGGAGCCTGAAAAAATTTCAGTCTTCCTGCGGTGAAATACGTGTAAAATACGGTTTTTTAGACGATAAATGTATTAAGGCCGTTCCGGAAATCGAGGATGTGATTGCCCCGAGTAACACCACGAAAATTCCACTCATGCACCCGCGTCAGCACATCGGCAGCGATGCGGGCCGACGGAATGAGAACCGACAATAATAAGGAGTGTGAGTGATAAAGAAAGAATTCCCCAAGGTTCATTTTTATGATCAGGATATCGTTGACCTCTATAACCAGACCTGGAACTGGATAAAAAACTCATGGAAACAGGGGACAACTCAAAACGGATTTCACTCCAAATATTTCAATTACCCGGAAAGCGACACCATCAACCAGTTCGCCGCCTGTTTTTCCACGTTTTTTCTTGTGTACAGCAACAAAAATCTCCCGGTAACACCGATGTTGGATAATTTTTACCAGCAGCAGGAGGAGAACGGGGCGATTTACGGGGAGTACAGCGAAAAGGACGGGAAACCGGTTATCCATAAAAAAAACCCATCCGGGGTTCTGCCCCCTCTTTTTTCCTGGGCCGAGTACAACATGTATCATAAAATCGGTTCTAAAAAGCGCATCAAAGAGATTATTCCCAAGCTTGACCTGTATTACCATTGGCTGGAAAGCAGGTTTAAAGCGGAGAACGGATTGTACTCCGTGCCCTTGCCAGCCACCATCATGGAAAACTCGCCCCGCAGTGAAATGGAATACCCCATTGATTTTAATTCTCAGCAGGCGCTGAATGCCCTCTATATGTCATTACTCTATGACATCCTTAATGATAAAGAACGAAGCTATCGGTATAAACGCTACTATTTTTCGTTAAAAACACGGATCAACTCCCTGATGTGGAGCGCCGAGGACGGATTTTATTATGATCTGGACAAGAAGGAAAAACAAGTCCGCATAAAAACCGTCGCCTCCTTCTGGCCCTTGCTCGGTGAGATACCGAATGAGGAGCGGGCGGAAAAACTGATCGCACACCTGACGAATCCCAGGGAGTTCGGCGTGGAGAATCCCTTTCCTACATTATCGGCCAACAGCAAGCAGTTCGACCGCACGGGAAACGGATTTCGCGGCTCGGTATTTCCTCCTTTTACCTATATTGTGATTAAGGGCCTGGAAAAATACGGCAGGTTCGACCTGGCCCGTGAATGCGCGATCCGCCACCTCTATTATATCCTTGACAGCACCCATCCCGCGGATAATACGCCGGGAACGCTGTGGGAGGCGTACTGCCCGGTAAAGGAGGGCAAGGCCAAATGGCCTAAAAAAGAGAATTTTCCGCGAAACCTTTATCTGCCCTATGCCGCGCTTTCCACCGTAGCCCTGATTATAGAAAACGTCATCGGCCTCTCAATCTCTCTTCCCCGAAAAACCGTGGACTGGATTATCCCCACCCTGGAGATCATGGGCATAGAGGATCTGTCGCTGAAAAGAAACCTTATTACAATTCTTAGTAATAAAAGCGCGCGCGGCTGGGAAATAAAACTGGAATCGGAAAAACTCTATTATTTTACGGTGAATATCATCGGCCAGAAGAAGAAGACCCTGCCCATACCATCGGGCAAATGCTCCATTCTGATAGATAAAATATAATAATTGCTATATAGCAAAATAACTATTTTCTATGGACTTCAAATAGTGAAGGCCGGATTCAGGAAAGACTTCTCCCGCCGGGCCAAGTATTTCATCGGGTGAATAGCCGGCGTCAGCGGCGCTGTGTTGATTTTTTTTTTATCACGTAATATAATACGCTATCCCTGTTAAGGAAAGATAAGGTTTATTAATGCAAGAAGATTACTCAGCTAAAAATATAAAAGTTCTCATGGGCTTGGAGCATGTCCGTAAAAGACCCAGTATGTACATCGGCTCAACAGGTTCGGACGGACTGCATCATATTGTTTATGAGGTGGTGGATAACAGCATAGATGAGGCCCTGGCCGGGTACTGCACGGTTATTACGGTGGTCATCGAACAGAATAATGTAATCAGGGTCGAAGACAACGGCAGGGGGATTCCCACGGAAATCCATCCTACTGAAAAAGTGAGTGCCCTGGAAGTGGTTATGACTAAACTTCACGCAGGTGGCAAATTCGATAAAAACAGTTACAAAGTCTCCGGCGGCCTGCACGGTGTGGGCGTATCGGTGGTCAACGCCCTTTCCGAATGGTGCGACGTGAAGGTGCATCGCTCCGGGAAGGTATATTACCAGAAATACACCAGGGGGGTGGCCCAGGAGCCGGTCAAGGAAATCGGCACAACCCAGATCACCGGCACGCATACCCGCTTTAAAGCGGACAGCCAAATATTTGAAGACACGGATTATCATTACGACATCCTGGCCAACCGTTTACGAGAGCTGGCCTTTCTCAACAAGGGTATCGAGATTACCCTCAGCGATGAGCGGCCTAAAAAAATAAAAACACACACATTTAAATTCGAAGGCGGGCTGCAGTCGTTTATTGAGTTTCTGAACAAGAACAAGACCCCGATTCACGATAAGCCGATTTATATTGAGGCCCAAACGGATGATGTGGCCATCGAATGCGCGCTTGAGTACAACGATGGGTATGCGGAAAATATCTTTTCTTTTGCCAATAATATAAATACGCGTGAGGGCGGCACCCACCTCATCGGTTTTAAATCCGCGCTTACCCGTGTGCTGAACGAATTTTTAAAGCGCATGAATCTATCCAAAAAGCTTGATGAAAACCTAAGCGGCGACGACGCCCGCGAAGGCCTCACCGCGGTGATCTCGGTGAAACTCCATGATCCCCAGTTTGAAGGCCAGACCAAGGCCAAACTCGGCAACAGCGAGATCAAGGGTTTGGTCGAAACCGTGGTGAATGAAAACCTGACCAGCTATTTTGAGGAGAATCCCGGAATAATTCGGAAGGTTCTGGAAAAATGTCTGCTGGCGGCCAAAGCCAGGCTGGCGGCGCGCCAGGCCCGAGAGCTCACGCGCAGGAAGAGCTTTCTGGAAAGTGCCGGACTGCCCGGAAAATTGGCGGACTGCGCGGAAAAAAACGCGGCCAAGTGCGAACTCTATATTGTGGAGGGAGACTCGGCAGGGGGCAGCGCCAAACTCGGCCGCGACCGACATTTCCAGGCCATTCTTCCCTTGTGGGGCAAAATGCTGAATGTGGAAAAAACCAGGATCGACAAGGTGCTTTCTAATGACAAACTGATACCCATTGTGACCACGCTGGGAACAGGCGCCGGCACTTCTTTTGATGTATCGAAGCTGCGCTATCACAAGGTCATAATTATGGCTGACGCCGACGTGGACGGCTCGCATATCCGTACGTTGCTGCTTACTTTTTTCTTCCGTTACATGAAGGAGCTGATCGAAAAACAGCATGTGTATATCGCCATGCCGCCGCTTTATAAAATCGTGTATAATAAAAAAATTCAGTATGCCTATAACGATACGGAAAAGGATAAAATAATTAAAAAGATCAAGCCCAATGGGGGTGGCAATCAGGATGGGATAGTCATTCAACGCTATAAGGGCTTGGGTGAAATGAATCCCGAACAATTATGGGAGACAACTATGAATCCTGAAAATCGCCGCATCATGCAGATCAACCTGGAGGACGCGGTTGAGGCTGAGGAGATTTTTACCACCCTCATGGGAGGGAACGTGGAACCACGAAAAAAATTCATTGAAGAAAACGCCCTTTCCGTATCTTTTCTTGACGTATAACTACTAGCTAACGGGAGTCTACCATGAGCGACCACATCGGCAGGGTAATCCCTGTTGCCATTGAAGATGAAGTAAAGGAATCTTATCTCAATTACGCCATGTCCGTCATTGTCAGCAGGGCGCTTCCGGATGTGCGTGATGGGCTCAAACCCGTTCACCGGCGGATACTCTATTCCATGAACGAGATGGGGCTGCGCTCGGACAGGCCCTTCAAAAAAACGGGAAGAATCGTGGGCGACGTATTGGGAAAATACCACCCGCATGGCGACCAGTCCATTTATGACGCCCTGGTACGCCTGGCCCAGGACTTTTCCCTGCGTTACCCGGTGGTCACGGGCCAGGGTAACTTCGGCTCGGTGGACGGAGATCCGCCGGCGGCCATGCGCTACACGGAAGCGCGCATGTCAAAACTTGCCGAAGAGATGCTGCGCGACATAAATAAAAACACGGTTGACTTCGGCCCCAATTACGATGATTCGATGCGGGAACCCCTGGTGCTGCCCGCGACCTTTCCCTTTCTGTTGGCCAACGGCGCCAGCGGTATCGCGGTGGGCATGGCCACCAACATGCCGCCCCACAATTTAAACGAAATCGCGGCGGCGATTTCAGCGCTTATCGCCAATCCCAAGATCACCCACAAGGAGTTGTTGCAGTATATAAAGGGTCCGGATTTCCCAACCGGGGGTATTATTTACGGCACCGAGGGCATAAAGGAAGCATTTCAAACAGGCAAGGGGCGGATTGTACTGCGCGCCAGGATGGTTCTGGAAACCCTCAAAGGGGGGAAGGACGCCATTATCGTGACCGAAATTCCCTACCAGGTGAACAAATCCACGTTGATCGTGAAGATCGCCGAGATGGTAAAAGACCATAAAATCGACGGCATCTCCGATCTCAGGGATGAGTCCGATCGAAACGGCATCCGCATTGTCATCGAACTCCGGCGCGGGGCGATTCCCAAAATAATCCTGAACCAGTTGTTTGCCAACACCCAACTCCAGATCAACTTTAATGTGAATAACATCGCCCTGGTACGCGGCAGACCCAAGCTTCTCAACCTGAAAGAGATGGTGGCGGATTTTATCGACCACAGAAAAGAGGTCATCACCCGCCGCAGTAAGTTCGACCTGGAAAAAGCCCTGGAGCGCGAGCACATCCTGGAAGGGTTGAAAATCGCCCTGGACAACATCGACGAGGTTATCAAAATAATCAAACAGTCGAAGACCGTTGATATGGCCAGAAAAAATCTGATGCAGCGCTTTAAGTTCAGCGCCAAACAAGCCCAGGCAATTCTGGATATGCGCCTGCAAAAACTCACCAGCCTGGAAACACAGAAGATCATCGAAGAACTTGAGGAAGTAAAGAAACTGATCGCCTACCTCAGGGACCTGTTGTCCAGCGAGAAAAAGATACTCAATGTGGTTAAAGAGGAAACCGAGGAGCTTGCCAAAAAATACGGCGACCCGCGTAAAACAGAAATTATTGAGGCCGAGGTTGAAAAGCTTGATATTGAAGATCTGATCGTAAAAGAGGACATGGTCATTCTTATCTCCAACAAAGGTTTTATCAAGCGCCTGCCCCTTTCCAGCTATAAACGCCAGAACCGGGGGGGCAGAGGAAGTTCTTCCTCCAAACTAAAGGACGAGGATTTTATCACCCAGATCTTCATCGCCTCCACCCATGATTACATCCTATTCATCACATCGGAGGGAAAGGCCTATTGGCTTAAGGTGCACGAGATCCCCGAAGGGTCCAAAATATCAAGAGGACAGAATATTAAAGCGCTCCTGGCCATCTCCGAAAACGAGGATATTACCACCTGCGCCTCGCTGAGTGAGTTCTCCGAGGATAGCTTCGTGTTCATGGTCACCAGCAAGGGTGTGGCAAAAAAGGTGAAAACAAGCGATTTTTCCAATGCCAGGCAGCGGGGGATTATCGCCATCAACCTGGACAAGGACGATAAGCTTATCGGCGCCAACCTTTCGGAAGGCGACGAGGACATCCTGCTTGTTACACGAAACGGCCTTGCCCTGCGTTTCAAGGAAAGGACAGTGCGGCCCACGGGGCGGTCCTCGCGCGGCGTTACCGGTATCCGGCTTGCGGCGGACGATTCGGTAATCGCGGCCCTGACCATCCGCAAGGACGAGCATATGGTACTTATCAGCAACCAGGGCTATGGGAAACGGATTCTTTACGATAACTTCAAGCCGCACGGTCGCGGCACTAAGGGCCAGACATGCTATAAAACGAATGAAAAAACCGGGAAACTTGCCAGCGCCCTCTCCATTCGGAAAAAGGATGACCTTGTCTGCATCACCTCAACCGGAAATACAATCAAGCTGAAATTAAAGAGCATCCCCGAGATGGGGAAAACCGCCATCGGGGTAAGTATTGTTTCAATAAAGAACGACGACTATGTCGTGGGAATCGCCCGCGATGAAAAAGAAGAATAATGTTTCACGTGAAACATAAAAAAAGGGCAGTCCTCATCCAACGGGCAGCCCTTTTACTTTATACTGATAAAGCCGTATTACACGGCTTCCACTTTCGTCACTTCCGGAACTTGTTTTTTCAGGTATCGCTCGATGCCGTTACTTAATGTCATTTGCGACATCGGACACCCGTGGCAGGCCCCGGTAAGTTTTACCTTAACCACGCCCTGTTCGTTGACCTCTACAAGCTGCACATCACCGCCATCCGCTTGCAGTGAAGGACGAACCTCGTTCAGGGCCTTTTCAACCTGTGCTTTCAGCATATACTTACTCCTTTGCTGTATAATAATAAACCTATTTTTCAATCCTCAAATGTTATTTATAAGATATTATCACCAAGCTAAATATGCAATCGTTTTTGAACAGCAATTTTAAATTTGTTCCTTGGCATAGTAGTGGAAGCGGAAAAAGATTTTTAGGATCATGAAAATATAAGCTCACAAATTTAAAATTGCCTGCCGGAGCATGTATATGGAGGCAATTCTCATTTTGAACGATTATTCTTAGAGGTCTTTATCGCATTAGCTTTCTTTAATGCTACCCCCTGGTTCAAAATGACAATTGCCGGTTTCGAATTAAAATTGCCGGATTTAAAGCGTAAAAAGTGCTTACCACAATCAAAGATTTTCTGATATAGTACATGGTATCTTTGATCATAGGTTATTTGAATGGGAAAAATAATAGTATTTGCCAACCAAAAAGGCGGTGTCGGCAAAACCACCTCCGCCGTGAATATCGGCGCCTACCTTGCCGATGCGGGCAGAAAAGTATTGCTTGTCGATTTTGATTCACAAGCCAATTGCTCAAGCAATGTGGGGGCGGATAACAACAAACCCGGAATATATGAAGTGATTACGGCTCATGTGAGCGGCACCAGCGCGGTGCAGCAGACCGCGGTGCCCGGGCTTTTTATTATCCCGTCAAATATCAATCTTTCCGGCGCCACAGTGGAGCTGGCCGATGTTGAGGGACGCGAGTTTTATTTAAAAAAAGCGCTTGAGAGCATGAAGCATGAGTATGACTATATACTTATCGATTGCCCGCCCTCGCTTGGTATCCTGACCATAAACGGTCTTGCAGCCGCACACTATGTGTTGATACCTCTGCAGTGTGAGTACTTTGCTCTTGAGGGATTAAACTCCCTGTTACAGACCATCAATACCGTGCAGCAGGGCATCAACCCCCAGCTGCAGATCGGGGGAATTCTCTTTACCATGTATGATTCCAGAACGCGCCTGGCCCACGAAGTTGTGCAGGAGGTGACCCAGTATTTCAAGGACAAGGTGTTCCGAACCGTAATCCCCCGCAATGTTCGTTTAAGCGAGGCCCCGTCGTATTCTGTTCCTATAAACAAATATGATCCGGAATGCATAGGGGCCGCCAGTTATAAAAAACTAGCGGAAGAGGTTTTGCAATATGTCTAAGAAAGCATTGGGAAAAGGGATTGAAGCCCTGCTGCAGAGTGCCCAGAACAAGGAAAGCGTCGGCACACAGGCGGAGGTGGCAACCGCCTTTATCAAGCCCAATCCAGACCAGCCGCGTAAACAGTTTACCGAAGAAAGCCTGCGGGAGCTGGCGGCATCTATTAAAGAAAAAGGCGTGCTGCAGCCTATTTTGGTAGAACGGGTTGCGGATCAGGAATATGTTATCATTGCCGGAGAGCGGCGTTACCGGGCCGCTAAAATGGCCGGACTGGCAAAAATCCCCATTATAGTAAAAAGCTTTTCTGAAACAGAAAAACTTGAAATCTCCCTGATTGAGAATATTCAAAGGGAGGACCTTACCCCCATCGAAGAAGCCCAGGCTTATAAGCACCTGCTGGACCTGGGAAATATTAAACAGGAAGAGTTGGCCGAGCACCTGGGCAAAAACCGCTCCACAATTGCCAACAGCATCCGCCTGCTGAAACTGCCCCAAACCATGCAGGACGGGCTTTCACAGGGAAAGATATCCGCGGGACACGCCCGGGCCATCCTCTCGCTCGAGGACCCGTCGGCCCAGGTAATTCTTTACAACAGCATCATCGATAAATTCCTTTCTGTCAGGGAGGCGGAAACCATGGCGGCCAGACTCGAGCTGCCGCGGGAGGAAACACACGGCGGCCGGATGCCTGAAAAATCGCGCTCCATCCCCGAGCTTGACGATATAAAAGAAAAATTCATTAATGCCCTGGGCACCAAAATCTCCATCAAAGGAACCTTGCAAAAGGGGAAAATTGAAATATCCTATTTTTCCGCCGATGATCTGGATAGAATTTATTCTCTTATCGCCGGGCAGACGCAATAATTCAGTGTAATCGCCGGTCGGGCGGACCCGTGATTCCTAGACACAGATTACATAAATTATTAGAAAAACATGAAACCGCGGATTCCGCAGATTAAAATAAAAAAAATCTGTGCGCAATTTGTGTTCCCTTGTTTTTCCGTGTTTATCCGTGAGCTTCAATTTTTATAATCCTGTCGCTCATGCAAAATTATTGACAAACGCACTAGGCATGAGTATAGTTATACTGTTTATAACATAACCGGAGAGATGTCCGAGTGGTTGAAGGAGGCGGTCTTGAAAACCGTTGTGGGGCAACTCACCGGGGGTTCGAATCCCTCTCTCTCCGTCATAAACAAGGAAAAAAGTAATGCACAATCGGGAGAGGTGCGAGAGTGGCCGAATCGGGCTCCCTGCTAAGGAGTTGTACTCGTGAGGGTACCGAGGGTTCGAATCCCTCCCTCTCCGTTTTTTCGTGCCCATAGCTCAGCTGGATAGAGCATTAGATTGCGGATCTAAAGGTCGGAGGTTCGAATCCTCTTGGGCACAATAATTAGGAGAGATGCGAGAGCGGTTGAATCGGGCGGTCTCGAAAACCGTTGCCCAGCACTCAACGCATAAATAAGAATTGACGGCGTAAGAATATTTTTCTTACCTACAATTTGTGTTTTGAGTGCTGGGCCGGGGGTTCGAATCCCCCTCTCTCCGCTACCGGTTTTTTGACATATGTGGAGAGATGACCGAGAGGCCGAAGGTGCACGCTTGGAAAGCGTGTGTACTCTAACCGGGTACCGAGGGTTCGAATCCCTCTCTCTCCGTTCCCCTTTAGTGTATTATTCAGGCTCTGCACTATTTGCCGTCGCCCAACCCCGTCAGGACCGGAAGGGAGCAGCGGTAAGCGAATGGTAAATGAGCTGCAATCGGCTTGGTTTGCGCTAAAGGGGTTTTATTATTCCGTAAACGATGTATAATACAGTATGAATTATGAAGTAACGGCGCTGAAAAAAAGACCCCAGACCTTCGACCAATTGGTGGGACAGGAGTTTATTGTTTCGGCGCTGAAAAATTCCATTACCCAAAACAGGATTGCTCACGCGTATCTTTTCTCCGGACCCCGCGGTGTGGGCAAAACCTCGGCGGCCAGAATCCTGGCCAAGTCCTTAAACTGCGAACAGGGCCTTACGGCCGAGCCCTGCGGAACATGCGCCTCATGCACGGAAATCCTTGAAGGCCGCTCCTTTGACGTAATCGAAATCGACGGAGCCTCCCATACAAGCGTAAATGACGTAAGGGAAATACGGGACGAGGTGCTTTTTGCGCCGAGCAGTTTTCGCTACAAGGTCTACATTATCGATGAAGTACATATGCTTTCCAACAGCGCTTTTAACGCGCTGTTAAAAACAATAGAAGAGCCGCCACCTCATGTGGCGTTTATCTTCGCCACCACCGAAGTGCATAAGGTGCCGGCCACCATCCGCTCCCGCTGCCAGCAATTTAATTTCAGGCTGATCGCCCTCTCGGACATCAAACAAAAAATTCGGGAGGTCGCGTCCGAACTTGCCGTACAAATAGACAACGAATCCCTGATCTGGATCGCCAAGGAAGCGACCGGCTCACTCAGGGACGCGTATACACTTTTTGACCAGATTGTCTCGTTTTCCGGCAGCAACATTGTCATCGGCAAGATCCAAGAAAAACTGGGGATCGTAGGATCGGAAGAGATCGGGAAGCTTGTGCGTTTGCTGACTCGGGGCGAAATCAAAGAAGTTCTCCAGGCCACGGACAATACCTTAAATAAGGGTATTTCCGAAGAGCAGTTTGTAATCAGCCTCGCGGAATATTTCCGGAACCTGTTGTTTTTAAAAAACGGAATCACCAAAGAATCCATTTTAGGCTGCTCACTGGAAAGTTTTTCCAAAGAGATCGTCGACGCCTTTTCCATACCACAGATTGAAAAGGCCCTTGATCTGATCCTGCATTTGTACAGAAACTTCCGTTTTTCGCTGAACCAAAAATTCGAGCTCGAATTACTTTTATCCCGGCTGTGCAATCTTAACAGTTTGATTACACTGTCCGAACTGCTTGAGACCGTTCAAAAGATGAAAGCGCAGGTGGGGAGTGTGCAAGCGCCGCCCAACGATACGCATATTCCCGAGACGCCTCCGGGCCCAAAGGAGGAAGGGCTTTCGGCCGAGAAGATCCTGCAGGGTATCATGGAGTCGATCGGGAAGAAAAAGCTTACCCTTGCTTCCTCCTTAAAAAAATGTTCGGAATGCCGCTTGGGCCAGAACGAGCTTGTACTGCTTTTTCAGGAAAAGGACGCCTTTTCGGCCGAGTTTGTCATGGGAGAGAGACAAGCCTTAACGGAGATTGCGGCCGGTCTGGCCGGAAGACACCTTGGTGTGAAGGTGGAGCTGATCAAGGAGGCCGGGGCAGCCGATAACACGGCATCCGATGAAGATGAAAATCTGATTAAAAAGGTGTTTAAAGGCACTGTTGTTAAAGGAGAAGAGTAATGGCGTTTAACCCGCTTGAGTTTATAAAAAACTTTAAGAATATTCAGTCGCGTATGGCGGAAATGCAGGAAAAACTGAAAGACATGATTATTGAAGGCACGGCCGGCGGTGATATGGTGAAGATCAAAATCAATGGGAAAATGGAAGTATTACAGGTCCAACTTTCTCCCGAGGTTGTAGATCCAAATGATATAGAGATGCTTCAGGATCTTATTCGCGCGGCCTACTCCGATGCCTTCGCCAAATTACGTGAAAAAATGAAAGAGGAGTTTTCCGTACTCAGCGGCGGGATGGATCTTCCTCCGGGATTCCTTGGACCGTAGCGTGAACACCATCGAGCATGTCATCAATCAGCTTTCCAAACTTCCCGGCCTGGGTAAAAAAAGCGCTTCCCGTATTGTTTATTACCTGCTTAAATCTTCGGACTCAAAGACCGAATCCCTGGCCGAATCCCTGCTTGCCCTGAAAAAAAACCTGAAAAGTTGCAGTGAATGCGGCAATTACGCGGAAACGGACCCGTGTGACATCTGCCGGGATTCCGGACGCGACAGAAGCATTATCTGTGTGGTTGAGGAGGCTAAAGATATACTGACCATAGAGTCCACTCATGTTCACCATGGACTGTACCATGTGCTAAACGGTGTGATCTCTCCCCTGCAGGGCATGGGGCCGAACAACCTCAGAATACAGGAGCTTCTTGAACGTATTAAAGGCGCCGGAGTTAAAGAAGCAATTATCGCCACCAATCCTACGGTTGAAGGCGATACAACGGCGCTATATCTAGCCAAGGTTCTAAAAAATACGGGAGCGGCCGTAACGCGAATCGCCCTGGGGCTGCCTATCGGAGGTGATCTGGAGTATGCCGACGCACTTACGCTTTCCCAGGCATTAAAGGGCAGGCACAAGCTGGAATAAAAAAAATATTCGCTTCTTTCTCTCCAGCGTTCTTGAAAAAAAAAGCATAATAGAGTACACTACTCTTTCACGATAATTACCCGGTTTTCAGGTTGTGGGTAAGTTGTGAATAACTGATATATATATTTATGTTATCAGAATTAGTGGTGTTTTTGATTATATTTAAATGGAAATATTATATTTTTTTAATATTCCAAATATAACTCTTTATGTTATATGAAATTAGTTAATTTGATACAAAATTGTATCTTTTAAAGGTAACGGGACTGTATATTTTATTCTACACTTATGTTTTTTTTGTTGTGGATAACCTGTTAGTTTTTTGCAGACAAATTGGAGAAACCGTTATATGAAATCCGGGCAATGGGATTATAAACCATTCTGGCAAGAGGTCATAGCCCAAATCAAACACGAAATTACGGAACAGGAATATATTATGTGGTTTAAAAACATCGAATACCACGATTCCGATGATTCTCAAATTATCCTGAACGTACCTTCTTCATTCTACAAGGATCAGGTTACCAAACGGTACCTTTCATTATTGGAAAATAAACTTTTTGATCTCTCGGGCAATAAAATCAAGATCGGTTTTAATATTAATGCAAAAATAACGGCTGAAACACAGGCTGAAAAACCCGGAACACCCGAACCGCAGGAACCAAAACCGCTACGTACTCATCCCCAGCTTAATAAAGACTACAGCTTTGAGAGTTTCGTGATCGGAGAAAACAATTCCTTTGCCGCCAACGCAGCTATTGCCATAGCTAAAAATCCGGGCACCGCGTATAATCCCTGCCTAATCTATGGAGGGGTAGGGTTGGGCAAAACCCATCTGATCCAGGCCATCGGCAACTCCGCCTATCGTGATTTTCCAAAATTGAAAATCGTGTACGTGACGGCCGAGACCTTTACCAATGAGTTTATCCTGGCCATCAAGGAAAAATCCGCCCACAGGTTTAAAAACAAGTACCGAAAGGTTGATATTCTCCTTATTGACGATATCCATTTTTTACCCGGAAAAGTGGAGACCCAGGAAGAATTATTCCATACATTCAATGCCTTATATGACGCCAACAAACAGATGGTCTTCACCTGTGACCGGCCCGTATCCGAACTCAAGGCACTTTCGGACAGGCTGCGCAGCAGGTTTGAGCGGGGCCTGAACGTGGATTTACAGCCCCCTAATTATGAGACCAGAATAGCCATTTTAAAGCAAAAGATTGAAAACAAGAAAATCGCGATTCCAGATGAGGTAATAGACCTTATCTGTAAAAACGTCACTACTAACGTGAGAGACCTTGAGAAGGCGTTGACCAAACTTATCGCCTATGGAGACCTGGTCAATAAAAAAATAACCCTGGATATTGCGTCACAACAATTAAAGGATTTCTTTTCCCAGCCCCACCACAGGAATATCCCCCTGGATCTGATTCAAAGGGTGGTGGCCAACTATTTCGGAATCTCAAGCAATGATCTAAAATGCAAAAAAAGAACCAAGGCCATCGCCTTCCCGCGCCAGATTGCCATGTATATCTCCCGGGAGATCACCGAATATTCAACAACGGAGGTGGGACTTGATTACGGAGGCAGAGACCATACAACGGTGATGCATGCCTGCCAAAAAATAGAGAACAGGATAAAAACCGATCCTACCCTGGAGCCCACCATTCAACACCTAATAAAAACAATAAAGGAAAAGAATGCGGGCGGTTAAAAAATTGTTATTAAGGTGTGAATTCTCTTGTGCATATTTTAATAACCTGTTAATGTTTGCATAAAATGTGGAAAACGCCCTTAAGTTATTATTAGGGTAACTTGTTTTTAGGTAAGAAATTATCGCTCTTTTCCACATATTAAGTGTGCCTACTATTACTACTACTAATTAATATATTAATAGTAATAGGAGTATTAATTATGAAATTCTTATGTGACAAGTCAAGCATCCTTAAAGAAATTTTAATAGCTCATGATACCATATCCACAAAAAGCAGTATTTCTATCCTTTCAAACGTACTGCTTGATGCGAATGATAATATTCTGCGTTTAAACGCGAGTGATTTAAAGGTTGCCTTTAAATCACAGATTTCCGTCAATACCACGCAAAACGGTACGGTTGCCGTGCTGTGCGACCGGTTTCTTGATATTTTACGTTCCTTACCTGACGACAATATCACCTTTGAACTGAAGGAAAATGTTCTTCTTTCAATACTGCCTGAAAAAAGCAATATTCAATTTACCCTTAAATGCATTCCTCCGGAAAAATTTCCCGAGCAGCATGGTGTTGCCGAAGAGTTGTTTATTGAGTTTCCGCAGAAAGAGTTCGTAGATATGATTTCAAAAACCATCTTTGCAATCTCCGATGATGAAACAAGATTTTTCTTAAACGGAGTATATCTTGAGAAAATAGAAGACTCCCTGTGTATGGTTGCCTCCGACGGGCGAAGGCTTTCCATGATTAAAAAGAAACTGTCTTCCCCCATTCAGGATTTTACCGGTGTTATTGTACCGCCCAAGATTCTGCATATTATAAGAAAAAACGCCTCCGGTCAGGGAAATCTTTCCCTTGCCATCACAGAAAAGAATGTGTTCGTAAAACTGAATAATCACCTTTTTTCCTCCAATTTAATCGAGGGTAAATTTCCCAACTATCAAAAAATCATCCCTGAGCAGCACGAGTACCAGGTGGTGACGGATAAGGCGGCCCTACAGGAATCATTAAAAAGAGTATCAATTCTGGTTGAGAACAAGTCACGCCGGGTATTTATGGCGATTAAGGGAAATACACTCACCGTAAGCTCGGAGGAAAGTGAAATTGGTATGGCCAAAGAGGAACTTCAATGTGATTATTCCGGGCCTGATATCACCATTGCCGTGAATTACCTATATTTGTTGGAACCGATCAGGGAAATTGACACTGAAAAAATTGTTATTGAGTTTACGGATAATAAAAAAGCGATTACCGTAAAACCATTCGGAGAACAAGATTATTTCAATATAATAATGCCCCTGCAAAAAGATTAATGGGATTCAAATCCTTAACCTTGCATGATTTCAGAAATTTTAAGAACACATCAGTATGCCTCGAATCCTCACAGGTGTTTTTTATCGGTGAAAACGGACAGGGAAAGACCAATATCATCGAGGCTGTGTATCTTCTTTGTTACGGTTCTTCTTTCAGAGTCTGGCAAGACGGGTTGCTGATAAACAACATGAGTTCACAGGCTTTTGTCACCGGGGATTTCCTTGAGCAGGACAATTCGGAAAGAAAGGTGAGCGTCAGGCTTTCCAGGAATAAAGGGAAGGATATTATTGTCGACGGGAAAAAAATCAAAGACAGGAAAGAATTGGTGCAAAACATCCCCTGTGTGGTATTTTCACATAATGATATGCAGATCGTGACCGGTTCTCCTTCCCTGCAAAGAAGATTTTTTAACCAGACACTCTGTATTTATGACGTGGTGTTTATTGATACCTTACGCAGATATCAGAAGATCCTGCAGCACAGAAATCAAATGATAAAAGAAAAAAACACGGATATCCTTGATGTGTATAACCGTAAACTGGTCCAGTACGGCCTGGAGATACAGCAAAAACGAAAGGATATTACCGAGTCCTTTAATTCCATTTTTTCGGAGTTGTTCTGCAGTATCTCGGGGTTTAAAGAAAAGCTGGTTATTCACTATGCCCCCTCGTGGAAAGACTGTGAAACCGAAGAGCACGCCGTCAGTGTTTTAAAGAGAACACGGCAGAGGGACCTTGTGTGGAAAACCACAACAACGGGCCCGCATAGAGACCGTTTCTTTTTTTATCTGGGGGAAAAAGACTTTTTAAAAGTAGCCTCAACAGGCCAGTTACGGTTAATTTCAATTATTTTAAAAGCGGCCCAGGCCCGGTTCTATACGATGATAACCGGCAAGAAACCGCTTTTATTGCTGGATGATGTGCTGCTTGAGATCGATAAAAGAAAAAAAGAAACCATAATCAACCTGTTGCCCGCATATGATCAGGCGTTTTTTTCATTTTTACCGGATGAGGACTTTGCTTCCTATGAAAAAACAGGTACATTGAAATATCTTATCAGAAACGGTACATTTCAGGAATGGAACGAGCCGGTAATATTTTAAAGAATGCGTTTAAGGATAGTTTAGGTGGAAAGGGAAGGCGATATGCCTCTTTTTTCAGGGCATGGGAAAAAATCCTCGGCGAGGAACCGGCCCGAAATCTTAAACTTATCGACATCAGGAATGATACGCTCTTAATTACGGCAAGTCATCCCGCCTGGTCACAACTGATAGTATTGAAAAAGGATAAGCTTATCGCCGTGATAAACCGACTCTACCCTGAATTTCATATTAAAAACATACGCGTCAGCCTACACAGTGAGACAAAGAGTGCCGAAAAAAATACTATACCCCCGGCTGTAAAAGGGGTTGCCGGGGATATTGATTTAAAGGATGAGTTGAAAAACATGAAAAACGGTGATTTAAAGGAAGTGCTGAAGAAACTATATAAATCAATCCGTAAAAAACCCCAAAAACGGGATAATTGTTGACAATTGGAGTATAAATAAGTATACTTCCATACATCGTTTTTCAATGCAGGTTCACTAAAAACACATTATTTTATAAGATTGTGAAGACCGTAAGAGGAGTTGGATCATGAAAATGACCTATCAGCCCAGCAGAACCAAACGGAATAGGAAATTCGGTTTTCGGGCGAGGATGAAAACAAAAAATGGAAGACTCGTTTTAAATAGACGCAGAAGAAAAGGAAGAATAAAGCTCTCTGTTGCAGATGAAAAAAAGCCTTACACGAGCTGAGAGATTACATAAAAAGCATGATATTACGACATTACTTCATTCGGCAGACAGGGTTAGAGTAGAAGGGTTGACTCTTCTTTTTAAAGCGCGCGCAGACTTTTCCAATAGGGTTGCCGTGTTTACCAGGCGCGGCTTTAAAAATGCTGTAAACAGGAATAGGCAAAGGCGTATTCTAAAAGAGATTTACAGAGAATATAAACATAGAATAAAAAACGGGTTTGATTTTATCTTTATACTGTCACCCGGGTTATATTCATACGTTCAGCTGCAAAAGTGGTTTTTCGAAATATTGAAGGCCAGGCACTTGCTGGAAACTTAAGGGGGGTAACTGATGAAGTATATTTTTGTATTTATTATAAACATATATCAAAAGATGATTTCACCCCTTTTCCCCCCGGCCTGCAGATTCTTCCCTACCTGTTCCGAATACGCGAAGGAATCGTTTTTGAAGCATGGGTTTTTTAAAGGATTATATTTCTCGGTAAAAAGATTGCTGAAATGTCATCCCTTCCACCCCGGCGGATATGATCCCGTAAAATAAATACACAACCGAGGAGTTTTAGGATATAATGGACAAAAAAACCGGATTAACAATTATTTTTTTAGTGGTAATATTTTTGGTGTGGTCGCTGATAATGCAGCTTTTTGCGCCTCCACAGAAACCACAGGCACCACCGGCACAAGAACAGCCGCCCGTAAAGGAGCAGCCGGCCGAGGAACAAACCGGTGTGGTCCCGCTTCCCCTTGAACAGGAACCTGCGGTCAATAATGATATCCGTCTGGAACAGGGGCTGCATGATTATGCCGTTACTTTTTCCAACAAAGGCGCTGTTATTCGGTCGGTGAAGCTCACGGACTCCAACGGGGAGAATACCGAGATGGTGTTTGTGGGTGACACATCCTCCTCCACGGAATACCCGTTTTTAATTCATTTCGGGGATTATAAAACCGAAGCCCTGGACGCTGTGTATGAGTACAAGGTGGATGAGGCCGCGCACTCGATTGAGTTTTCCCGCACCTTCAGTTATAAAGATGTGCCGTTTATTCTGCGCAAAACCTATATTCTGAATCCCGATGAATACATGTTTGAATTGAAAATAGCCATTGAGAACCAGGCGAATGAAAACCTGAATCTGGATTTTAATGGCGTGATGTATACCTTGAGTATCGGTCCGCAAATCGGTCCGTCCTTTGATAAACTGGAGGGAAGAGGCGAATACCGGAAGTTTGTCTATTACGATAAGGGCCGAAACGAGCGTGATGTGCATCCCGGTGAGACCCAGACCGTGGAGAAATCGACCATCGTGTGGACGGGCATTGTGGGGAAATATTATACCCTGATCGTCCTACCGTCATTCAACCCCGAGCGCCTTGTCTTTGACAGCCGGGAGCTTGATACCGCGGTTCCGGTACGCTCAGCGCTTGATATTGAGCGGCCGTACGATAAAACGCAAAGAAGAGAAGATACATTCAAAATATATATAGGGCCCAAGAAAAGGTCGCTTCTGGAAAAATATAATGTGGCCAAGAACAATTCATACGGGCTGAAAGACCGGCATCTTGACGAGGTTGTGCCGTCGGTTTTTCTGATCGGTTTTATCGCCGATATCCTCAAGTATCCGCTTGATCTGTTTTACAACCTTGTGGGGAACTACGGTATCGCCATTATTCTCTTGACCATTCTTATAAAGGTAATCGTATTTCCGCTGACCAGGAAGAGTTACGAGTCCATGAGTAGGCTTCAGGAACTCAGTCCAAAAATGAATGAACTAAGGGAAAAATATAAGGATAATCCGAAGAAACTGAACATGGAAATGGCGGAACTCTACCGGCGGGAAGGAGTAAATCCCCTTGGGGGCTGTTTACCGCAGTTGTTGCAGCTGCCGATCATGTTTGCCCTGTACATCCTGCTGCAGGAGCATTTCGGCCTCCGCAACGCGGTGTTTATTCCGGGCTGGATACCCGATTTGTCTTCTCCCGAGTATATTGCCGAGTTTAATTTTACCATTCCGATTTTAAACTGGCAGTACCTCCGGCTCCTACCGTTTATCATGCTGGCAACCCAGATAATCTCGTCAAAATTGACGCAGACCAGTACAGGCACGGACAGTAAAATGAAGATGCTGCCGTATATTCTGGTGGGTGTATTTTTCTTTATTCTATACAACCTGCCTTCGGGTCTGGTGCTGTATTGGACTGTGCAGAATATCCTTACCACCGCACAGATGATGGTCTATAAGAAGTATTTTAAAAACCGTCCTCCGAAGCCCAAAAAGCCGCGTCTGACGAGTATGAAATCCTATATGAGGAGATAAAGATATATGGGAACATTAGAATTTCAGGGAAATGATTTAGAGGAAGCAATTGAGAATGCGTGTAGAGAACTGGGAATAAACAGAGAGCATCTTGAATACCAGGTAATCGAATCAAAGAAGAAGGGACTTTTTTCCAAAGCTGCGGTTAAAATAAGCGTAGAGCCGCCTGGCGGGAACGATAATGATCGGGAAGAGATTGTGCAATTTGTGGAACACCTGATCGAAAAAATGGGGTTAAACGGCAGCGTTGAGGTAACGACCAGAGAGAATGCCAGGCTGGGGATCAGTATTAACAGCCGGGATTCGGGTCTTTTGATCGGCAGAAGGGGGAAAACCCTGGACGCCATACAGTTGATTGTGAACGCCGTGATTGGGCGGATGGGCGAGAATACAAAGCTGCGTGTTATTGTGGATACCGAGAACTACCGGACCAAAAGAGAACAGAAGATCGTTTCACTGGCCGAGCACGTAGCGCAGCAGGTCCGGCGTTCAGGCGGCTCACGCCTGCTAGAGCCCATGAACCCCTTTGAAAGAAGAATCATTCATACCACCCTTAATGACGCGCCGGATATAGAGACCATGAGTGAAGGCGAGGGGCTGTACAAGCAGATCCGTATCAGTTTCAAGGGTAGACGATAAGGTACGTCAGTCGGATTTTGCGTCTTCCCATAAAGAGTCCAGAAGCTTAAGGCCGGCTTCTTTTAGCTTTATATTCATCTGTCTGAGTTTATCCTCAACCTTTTGAAAGCGCCTCATGAATTTTATATTAGAGCGTTCCAGGGCCAGGCTGGGATTAATCCCGGACAGTCGTGAAAAATTTACAATGGTAAACAGAAGATCACCGACCTCCAGTTCCAGTTCCTCTATGCCGGCCCCAGTAAAGGATTCTTCCACCTCCTTCATTTCTTCCTTTATTTTTTCCCATACATGTTCCGGTTTTTCCCAGTCAAACCCCACTTTTGAAACCTTTTTCTGAATATGGTACGCGCGCTCCAGGGGCGGCAGGGTTTTGGACAGGTTTTCAAATATCGTATGTTTGTATGTTTTCCCTTCCACATGTTCCTTTATGTAATCCCAGTGCTCGAGGATTTTTTCCACGGATTTGGTTTCCTTTTTTTCAAAAACATGCGGATGCCGGCGGATGAGTTTTTCACAGATACCGTCAAGTACCTGTGCCAGGGTAAACTGCCCGTACTCCTCACTCATGCGGGACAGCATGGTGAGGATCAAAAACAGGTCACCCAGCTCCTCTTTAAAATTCTCGAGGTCTTTTTCTTCAATGGCATGGATGCACTCGTAGGCTTCTTCAAGGAGGTTTTCACGAATAGTATAAGGGGTCTGTTCCTTGTCCCAGGGACATCCGTCGGGCCCCCTCAGTCTGCAGATAATATCATAAAGTCCGGAAAAAGCGCCGCGGATGTCTGAATTTGAATGGTTTTTATTATTCATATCTCTCTATAGTATAACACCGTGTCTAAGTCAAGCATTCCGGCTTGATTAAATAAAAGAAGAGGATTATATTAAATATCCTTAACAAGGAGATTGACAATGAAAAATATAGCTTCGCGCGCCATAGGCGGTGTCGTGATCCTTATAGCGCTTTGTCTCGGCCTTTCCTGTGTTACCCAAGAACCGGCCGCAGAGGACCCTGCGCTTGCCGACAGCCCCTTTGAGAGCATTTCCGCTTTCTTGATGTTGGGGAAAGCGGACAAAGCGCTGGAGGCCTATGAGCGGGCGTTCAAGGAAAAACCCGGGGATACGGAAACCACGCTGCTTTATTCCAGGCTGCTGCTGTTCGCCGGAAAAACCGTCATGGCGGAAGAAGCTATAGACAATGTACTTTCGCAGGAACCGGACAATGTAGAGGCCCTCTATGATAAATCGTTGGTTAAGGCCTTGACGGGAGATGAAAAAACGCAAAGACAGCTGCTGGAGCGGGTGGTTTCGTTGGATCCCTCCCATAATGAAGCGCTTTCCGCTTTGGGCGCGCTTTATCTTTATGACAAGGATTATAAAAAAGCGGAAGGGTTTTTCAAGCAGGCAGTGAACCTGGATAATCAGAATATCGTTGCGCTTTTAGGGTTGGGAAACATCAGTTTCCGCCGGAAAAAGTATAACGATGCGCTGGAGTATATAAACAAGGCGGTTGCCGCGGAGCCCGAATACCCGTTTTCTTATATAGACAGGGCCAGAACAAAAAAGGTATTAAACCGGCCCAAGGAGGCGCTTGCGGATCTAAGTAAGGCGATCGAGCTGGATCCAGAGTATTATTACAGTTATTTTGATCGCGGCAGGTTGCTTTTAAGTATGGGTGAGCGGGAACGCGCCCTGGATGATTTTAACACCACCATCGGTCTTGATCCCGATAATTTCATCGCTTATACTTTCAGGGCGGGGGTCCTGGAGGAAAAAGGCCTGGTAAACGAATCGATCCGTGATTATGAAAAGATAATCAGCCTAAAACCGGATTATTATTTTGCCTACGCGTCCCTGGCAACCCTCTATTATCTCAAAGACCGCTATGCGGATGCGCAGAAGATGTTCGCCAAGGCTGCTGAATATGAAAAGGAAAACTATTCAAATATACTGCTGGCCGCCTTAAGTTTAAAAAAGCAGGGCAAAGAAAAACAGGCACGGGAATACCTGAAAACCGGACTCAAAGGAATCCCATCCGGGACCTGGGCGTATCACATCGCCCGCTATTATCTGGAGCCGTCCGCCGAATCAGCGGTAATCGCTATTGCCAATGACGAGAAGGTTCCCAGGATTCGTTCACAGATGCTTTTTTATATCGCGGTCAATAATCTGCTCCGGAACAACAAGCGTACAGCCGCCGCCTTTTTACAGGAAGCGGTGGATATTGAGGCCTGGGGATATGTTGAAAAGCGCCTTGCACAGTTTGAGTTAGGTAAGTTCTCCGCCAAATAAACTACAAAGGAAACAGTATGAATGACACAGTTCAGACAATCAAGGTAAACGGGAAAAAAATAACCATCGTGGGAACGGCTCATGTTTCACAGGCCAGTGTGGCCGAGGTTGAGGAGGTTATCAGGAAGGAAAATCCCGACCGTGTGTGCGTGGAACTTGATAAAACGCGTTACCAGACCCTGACCCAGACCAATGTCTGGAAGAATCTTGATATCTCCGGGGTACTTAAGGAAAGAAAAGGCTTTCTTTTGCTAGCCAATCTGGTGCTGGCTTCTTTTCAGAGAAGATTGGGGCTGAATGTGGGGGTAAAACCCGGTGAGGAAATGCTGAAGGCCATCAATGTGGCAAAAGAGTTGGGGATTGAATGTGAGTTTTGTGACAGGGAGGTACAGGTTACCCTGCGGCGGGCCTGGGCAAAATCGAGTTTCTGGGGAAAAAACAAGATGCTTGCCGCCCTGATAAGCTCGGTGTTTACCAAAGAGAAGCTGTCAGAAGAGGAAATGGAGAAGCTTAAGGAAAAAAGCCTGATGCACAATATGATGGAGGAGCTTGCCGGGTATCTGCCTTCCGTAAAGGAGGTGCTGATCGATGAACGTGACAGGTTCCTGGCCACTAAAATATTCAATACACCAGGAAGAAAACTTGTGGCCGTTGTCGGGGCCGGTCATGTTGAGGGAATCCTGGCAAACCTGACTCGTCTGGACAAGGGCGAACAGGCCAATGATGTCTCCGATATCGATGTTATTCCGCCCAAGAAATTCATTTTTAAGCTTATACCCTGGTTTGTCACGGTAATTGTGCTGGGACTCATTGCCCTGGGTGTGATCATGGGTGGCGCTGAAAAGGGCTTTAACATGGCCTGGACCTGGTTTTTGGCCAACGGCATCCCCGCCAGCCTGGGCGCGGTATTGGCCCTGGCCCATCCGGTGACCATTCTGGTTGTGTTTGTGGCTGCACCCTTTACCTCGTTGACCCCTGTGGTGGGCGCCGGAATGGTGGGGGGACTGATTCAGTATTACATGATGAAACCCAAGGTCAAGGATTTTGAGAATTTATTTGAGGATCTGAACAGTTTCAAGGGACTATACCTGAATCGCGTGTTGAAGATATTCTGGGTGTTTTTTCTTGCCGGCGTGGGAAGTATGATCGGAACCTGGGTCGGCATTTCACTTATAACCTCGCTTCTGGGGGCCAAATAAAAGCCGGCTCTTGGTGCCGAAAAAAGGCCGGCGCGAGCCCTCACCATCAGGTCCGGCCGGTCGATTTAAACATGGACAGCACGGCCTGCCCCAGTGAGGAAAACCCCTTGTACTCACCATCCTTCAATAAAAGCGTTTCATCGGCCATGGGGCCCGCAAGCGAAGCGAAGCCCAGGTCCCAGGCTGTCTTAAGGCGCTTGGCAAGCTGTTTAACGGTGCGGATTTCACCGGCCAGGCTGACCTCTCCGCACACCGCCGTATGCAGCGGCAGTGGTACGTTAAGGCGGGCGGAATACAGCGCCAGGCACAGGGGCAGCTGCACCCCCACTTCTTTTACCTGCAGCCCGACGGCTACGTTCACGTAAATATCATAATCCGTAAGTGTTATCTTCAGATGCTTTTCCAGAACAGCGGCCGCCTTTGAGACTACGCGCGCGTCTATCCTGTCGGAATAAACACGCGAGATGCCGCCTTTTGCGGGTATAACCAGGCATTGGATTTCCACCAACAGCACACGTGAACCCTCGTATAACGGGGTGATGACAATGCCCGGCGGCACCTCCCCAGCGCGCTGCTCAAGAAACAATGTGGCCGCGTTTTTTACTTGGACAAGCCCGTTTTCCGTCATGCGGAAAATACCTATTTCATCACCGGGACCGAATCGATTTTTGTTGGCGCGTAAAAAACGCACGTCATTATCCGCGGTTTCAAACGACAACACCGTATCCACCATGTGCTCGATCACCTTTGGTCCGGCGATGTTCCCCTCCTTGGTGACATGGCCGATCAAAAAAAGCGCCGAGGTCTTTGTTTTTACCCATTCGATCAGCTCCTGGGTGCAGTACTTTATCTGGTTGACGCTGCCCGCCACCACACCAAGCTCATGATCCATAATGGTCTGGATGGAATCCACAATCACCAGGATGGGATTGACCCTATTCAACACGGTATTAATGGCGGACATCTCGGTTTCAGCCAGTACCTCGATGTGGGAGGCGATGATTCCCAACCTGTCGGCGTGCATTTTTAACTGCGCCGGTGATTCCTCACCGGAGACGTATAACACGCGGCCGCTTGATTTTATGGTGGAGGCAATTTGGAGCATGAGGGTTGACTTCCCGATTCCGGGCTCACCGCCGATGAGAATGGAGGAGCCCTTCATGATTCCCCCGCCCAGCACGCGGTTTATCTCCTCATTTCCGCAGTCAAAGCGTAGGTCCTGCTTTTTTTGCAGTGAGGAAAGCGGCACCGTGGTCAGGTTGACGCTTGCTTTTTTGGCGCCCTTATGCGATTCCACTTCGTTTTCCTGCAATGTATTCCAGTTGCCGCATTCCGGACACCTGCCCAGCCATTTGGGTTCGGTGTGACCGCAGGCCCCGCACACATAGTGAATCTTCTGTTTCATACTAGGTATATACTGCATGGAATGACGAATTGCTTCAAGTGTAAAAATTCAACGCAAACCGGCGAGAATCCTTTTACGATTAAATGTCGTCTCACCGATACGCACGGAAAAACACTGAAACACGGATTCCGCAGATTTAATAAGATTTCACAGATTTCTCTTTTTATAGTTTAATCTGCATAATCCATTATAATCAGCGTAATCTGCGGTTTTTTATTCTTTAATAATCTGTACAATCTTTGATCATACTATATAGAAAGCAGTAACCTTGACAAAACTGATTTTTGTCTATTATATTAATACACGCTTATTTACCGCTGTGGTGGTGGAATTGGTAGACACGCTAGCTTGAGGGGCTAGTGGGGGTTACCCCGTGAAGGTTCAAGTCCTTTCCACAGCATGTACGCCGTCTTTCTTATGGAAAAAAGTAACAGTTCCCGGTTTAAACAGGCCGTTGATTTTCTGTATTCACGCATCAATCTGGAAAGGGACACCTCTTCCGTTGACCGGAACGAGTACAAACTTGACGGCATGCGTTTTCTGCTTGAACGCTTCGGTAATCCCCAGCTTGATTTTAAGGTCATCCATATTGCCGGTTCAAAGGCCAAGGGCTCCACGGCCGCGCTGACAGCCTCGGTGCTGACGGCTGCGGGCGGAAGTACAGGCCTTTACACCTCGCCCCATGTAAGTTCGATCCAGGAGCGAATTGCCGTAAACGGCCGGCCCATAGACCGGGAAGTGTTCGCCGATCTTTGTTTTCATCTGAAAGACAAAATCGAGCGGATCCCCCTCTCAGCCTTTCCTGAATCAAAAAACCCTACGTTTTTCGAGTTGATGACCCTTTTGGCCTGGCTTGCCTTTAGGCGGGCGCGCTGCGAGTATGTGGTTCTGGAAACCGGACTGGGCGGCAGGCTGGACGCCACCAACATTGTAAACCCTGCTGCTGCGGTACTCACTCCCATAGAGCTGGAGCACCAGGCCATTTTGGGTGATTCGCTTGAAAAAATAGCGGCGGAAAAATGCGGAATCATCAAACAAGGGGTACCGGTCTTCTGTGCCCGCCAACCGGAGGCCGTAAAAAGGGTTATACGGGAACAGGCCGAGGCAAAAAACGCGTCCGTGCTTTTTCTGGATGACGAGCTTTCGAACCTGCAGGTTGTAGAGCGTATCGACAGAACCGATTTCAGGTTTACCCTTAAATGGGGTGCGGAGAACCATTTTACCCTCGGTCTTGCCGGGGCGTTTCAGGCCGAAAACGCCGCTTTGGCCTTTGTTACCCTGCGGACATTGTATCCGGGCATTCCCGGGCAGGCCTATCGGAAGGGATTCGCGTCAGCCTTTCTTCCCGCACGAATGGAGGTTGTCTGCAAGGCCCCGCTGGTTATTGTGGACGGAGCCCATACACCCGGTTCGGTCTCCAGGGCCATGGCAAGCTTTACCGGGTTGGCCGGGCGGGAGGGTATCCTCTTGTTCGCCGCGGTAAAGGGCAAGAATATAGACGAAATGGCGGCCGTATTGGCCCCGTATTTTTTACGTATAATCGTTTCTACCCCCGGCTCTTTCCGCCGGAGTGAGCCCGGTAGAGTGTATGAAGCCTTCCGTCGTTATAATAAAAACGTGTATCTGGAACCCGATCCGCGCCGGGCCTTACACAAAGCCCTGGCGTTGTCCGGGGGGGTGCTCCCTGTGTTGGCTGTGGGTTCCCTATATTTTGCGGCCGAGCTTCGGGCGCACTACGCCCAAAGCGCACATTAAACCGGGCGCGCCGCTCCCTCCATGACCCTCGACACACGTTTTGAGCCGGCAGCTCCCCTTCGGACCACTCAAAACTCCAAAATCAAAGCCGCCGTTACTCGGCTTCCTTGCGGGGGATCTTATGGTTACGGTGCAAATATTCTTTCATCACCTCAAGACGCACCCGGTAATAGCGGGTCCAGGCGCCGGACAGGGTCTGTCCGGCGAGCGGTTCCAGTTTTCTTACCACAATATCCTTGTTGGGCTTGATGTAATTGGAGATGAGTACGGGATCTATCCGGGAGACGTGGGCCCTCCCGTTTATGATCTGGATTGAAACGCGAAGCAGCATCGAATCCCCGGTATTGGCCCACACGCTGTGGGGTTTTTGGGGGTTTACATGCCAGGTCTGCCCTGAAATGAAATTACCCATGGAGTAGATGATCAGCTTGTTCATTCCGTTCTTGTTTATTATCTCAAAGGGCTGGAGTACGTGCGGATGATGACCGTAGACAATATCCGCGCCCGCGTCTATCAATGCCTTAAAAAAGGCGGCCTTCCCGGGATCCGGCTGTGTGGCGTACTCCACGCCCCCATGAAAGGAAATTATAAACAGGTTGTATTCCGCTGATACCCGGCGCACCAGGGCCAGAAAGTCCGCCGTTTGTTTTTCATCGTTATAATCCACCAGGTTGATGTAGGGCTTTTCCTGGGGAACATTCAAAAACTGGGTAACGGCCAAAAACCCAATCTTAATGCCGCCATGAAAAATGGTTTCGGGCCGTATCCCCAGGTCCGGGTGCTCCTGAATGCCGGAAAAGTAGATGTTCCGCCCGTAGCGTGTCCTAAGCCGGGTCATGGCGTCCAGGGTTTTTAGCACGCCTTCACTATCCTGGTCGCAGGAGTGGTTGTTGGCCAGGGAAAAGACGTCAATGCCCGCCCTGATCGCAGCCTCCACATATTCCGGATGCGCGTTAAAGCGCGGATAGGTTGAGTACGGCAGATCAGCCGCAATCGGAAACTCCAGGTTACCGAAGGTAAGATCATCGGTAAGCAGCAGGTCCTTGACATCCTCGTAAATAAGATTGTAATTCTTCATTCTGTAGTTGACGTCATGGGCCATGATGTCCCCCAGGAATGTGCAGGTGATGGTGTGCAGTGACTGCGCATTCAGCCAGTAGATACTGAGTATCAGGCCCAACAGAATAAACCGGGTTTTTTTCAGCATTTTTCTTTCCCTTGGCTCCAATATACTAGTTATCGAAGTATGAGTACATGGAGTAAAGGGTGAAACGTCGGTTGCTGGTTTCTAAATTATGTGGAATTAAACCACCCGATCGCCCCGGGTAAGGGCAAAACTTGAAAAGCGCCCGCTTTTTTATTAATATGTATAGATATAGTGAAGGAAGGTGTGTGTATGATATTTTTAATGTTTATTAACCAGCCGGTAAAAGGTACCTGTGTACTAAGCGGAAAACCGGTGATATTTGACGGATCGTTGGGTTTTTTTGAAGACCAAAATCAAGCAAGACCGGTTTCGGAGGATCAGGCGCTGGAAAGGGGCTTTACCGTCACCCCGGACACATTTGAAAAGATACGGGCCTTGGTTGAAGAAGGCAGAAAATACGAAGAGGTACAGGAATCGGCGCACCATGAGATAGAAGTCCTGGAGGAAGACGACTGAGTCCGCCGGTGATTCCGCCGCCGGCCCTTTCCGGGACTGTATGTTACACGAGTGAACGTGTTTTTTATCCTTGGTTTTTGGAGGCATGGGGGCTAAAAAACACGGCAAACCCCTTTACAATATTCCTATTTAAGGTTACCTATTAAGAACTTATTACAATATGCGTGGAGTTGTTGTCATGGACGCCGTGGAAACCATTATAAAAACCCTTCATCCCCTGGAAATCAAGGTATTGCGTGCCGTTGAAAAAGGGGAGAAGCTTACTGCGGAGGTTTTACAGAAAAAGCTTTCTTTCAATGTGGGACAGTGCAACCAGGTGTTCAGCTGGTTGGGCGCCAAGGAGCTTATTGCGGAGCTTGACCGATTTTCGGTTGTTTCGTATGAAATAACGCCCCTGGGCCGTGAGTATCATACACGCGGAACGCCCGAAGAACGAGTAATCGCGCTTTTGGAACAGCGGGGGGAGCTCACCCTGCCCCGGCTGGCGCAGGAGTCGGGTCTGGAAAACAAGGATGTAGGCTCGGCCTTCGGCCTGCTTTCCAAAGAGGGCATGCTCTCCATGAACCGGGACAAGGCGGTATGTATCAAGGATGCCGGTAAAAACCATAAGGTAAAGTGTGTGCGGAAGCTGCTTGATCTGTTACACGAAAAGAACAGTCTTAAGGATACGGAATTAGATCCTGAGCTGCAGGAACTGGCCTCCTCCTTGGCAAAAAAGCGCGGCTCATCAACCAGTATCTGCAAACAGATCGAGCGCGACGAGGTGACCTATGTGCTTACCACTCAGGGCGAAGCCGTGCAGAAGAGCCTGCTGCAAAAAGGGGTTACGGGTGAAGAGATCGGGATGCTTACACCCGAAATAATCAAAAACGGTGAATGGAAAAACAAAGGTTTTCGCGGCTACAACATCCAGTCCCCGCCGGTCAGAGTGCTTTTAGGCAGGAAGAACCCCTATGTGGAATTCCTGGACGCCTTGAAGGACAAGCTTGTATCCCTGGGGTTTGAGGAATATGACGGCCCTCTGGTGGAAAGCGAGTTCTGGAACTGTGACGCGCTGTTTATGCCCCAGTTCCATTCGGCGCGCGATATTCATGACGTATATTACATCAAAGAGCCGCAGTACGCTAAAGCCATTACCGAACCTTATTTAACCCGGGTGGCCCAGGCTCATGAAAACGGCTGGCAGACCGGCAGCCGGGGGTGGGGTTACAAGTTCGACAAACAATTCACCAGGAAGCTGATCTTAAGAAGCCAGGGGACCGTTCTTTCGGCCAAGGCCCTGGTTAACGCCAAGATACCGGGTAAGTACTTCGGCGTGGTAAGGTGCTTCCGCTACGATAAGGTAGACGCCACTCACCTGGCCGATTTTTACCAGACCGAGGGGATCGTCCTTGGTGAGGATGTGAACCTGCGCACCCTGTTGGGGCTGTTGAAAATGTTCGCCGAAGAGGTGGCGGGCGCCAAGGATGTTAAGTATGTTCCGGGGTACTTCCCCTTTACGGAGCCCTCGGTTGAGGTACACATAAAACACCCTGAACTGGGGTGGTTTGAACTGGGCGGGGCCGGGATTTTCAGACCGGAGGTGACCTATCCGCTGGGGGTGAATGTTCCGGTTCTGGCCTGGGGGTTGGGTATCGACCGCATGGCCCTCATGTCCTTAGGATTAAAGGATATTCGCGACTTATTTCAGGCCGATATCGAGCAGGTACGCCTGCGCAGAAGGAGTTAAGCCATGCCGAAGATTGAAGTGAATGAAAGACTGTTTTACAGGTATCTTGGAAAAAAATTAAACCAGCCTGAACTGATCGATATTCTGGAAATCGCCAAGGCCGAGCTGGACGGGGTGGACAAAGAGCAGGGCATCCTGAAGATAGAGCTTAATGATACCAACCGGCCGGATTTATGGTCCACCATAGGACTGGCCCGGCAGCTGAAGCTATACATGGGGGCCTCCGCTCCCGGCTTTTCTTTTTTCTCCACTCCAGGCGAAAAAAAAGACACGCAGGAACGGGTGGTCTACGTGGACATGGAGTTGCAGCATATCCGACCTTATATCGCGGCCTTTGCCGCGGAAGGGCCGGCCATTGAGGATCCTCTCCTGATCGATCTGATCCAATCACAGGAAAAGTTATGCGGGAACTACGGCAGCAAACGCAAAACCATAGCCATGGGCATTTACCGCTCGGACATCATCGAGTACCCGGTTCATTACCTGGCCGCGGAACCGGAAAACACCCGTTTTGTGCCATTGGGGTTGAAAAAGGAATACAATCTTAAAGAGATTTTGAGTGAGCATCCCAAGGGGGTGGAGTTCGGGTATATTGTGCGGGACTTTCCCAAATATCCCTTTTTAAAGGACAATAAAGGCGATGTCCTGAGTTTTCCCCCCATAATAAACAGCGATAAAATCGGCGCGGTGGAGATCGGCGACAGCAGGGTGTTCGTGGAGCTTACCGGTACGGATATTTACACACTGCTTCTGGCCGCATCGGTTGTGGCCTGTGATTTCGCGGATGCCGGATTTAGTATCAAACCGGTAAAAATCTGCTATCCGTACGATACGCCGTTGGGGCGGGAGATTGTCACGCCCTTCTATTTTCAGCAGCCCGTTTCCCTCGATATTCACTACGCGAACAAACTGCTGGGAGAGCAGATCCCGGCTGCGGAAGCGGCCGCGTTTATCAAAAAAATGGGCAACAGGGTGACGGCAGGCGGGGACTCTCTCACCATATACCCCCCGGCGTATAGGAACGACTTTATGCATCCTGTGGATGTGGTGGAAGAAATCATGATGGGCCGCGGTATCAGAAATTTCACTCCTGTCACGCCTGAAGACTTTACCATCGGACGCTTGAGCCCCCAGGAGGAGTTTTCACGCTTGGCGCGGGATATTATGATCGGCCAAGGTTTCCAGGAAATGATCTATAACTACCTGGGCTCGAAACGGGATTTTATAGAGAAAATGATGCTTGATTCCGGCAATATTATCGAGATAGCCAATCCCATGACCGAAAGCTACGAAATGGTCCGCAATTCCATCATTCCCAATATGCTGGCTTCGGAAGCCGTATCCGGGAACGCGGTGTACCCGCACCTGATTTTCGAGGTGGGAAAGGTGGTGCTTAAACATCCGGAAGAGAACTACGGATCTGTTACCAGGAATTACCTTACCTTTTTCATAGCAGACCGGGAGGCGGATTTCAACGATATCAGCGCCAAGGTATCCGCGATATTTTATTACCTGGGCAGGACCTACATCCTGCAAGAGCTGGATGATCCGCGCTTTATCAGGGGCAGGAGCGCCGAAATTTTTTACAACAAGCAGAGTATGGGGGTTATGGGTGAGCTCCATCCCGCGATCCTGGAAAACTGGGGCATTCAGATGCCCTGTACGGCCGCGGAAATCGACCTGGATGTTCTGCATCCCTGAGACAAAGGAGGTGTGTAATGGAGATTACAGCCGTTGATGTCAGTCTTCCCCAAGACTGCAATATTGTCGTGGGACAGGCGCATTTTATCAAAACCGTGGAGGACATTGCGGAGATCATGGTGTGCGCCGTGCCCGGTGTCCGCTACGGACTGGCATTTTGTGAATCATCGGGACCCTGCCTGATCAGAACCGAAGGCAACGACGACTCCCTGGTGGAGTCGGCCGTAAAGGCCGCACAGGCGGCAGGAGCCGGGCATTCCTTCTATCTGATCATGAAGAACGCCTTTCCCATAAACGTCCTCAACCAGATTAAGCATTGCCAGGAGGTGGCGCGAATTTTCTGCGCCACGGCCAATCCTTTGCAGCTGCTGGTGGCTGGGACAGAGCGGGGCCGGGGCATCGTCGGGGTTGTGGACGGCTCATCGCCAAAGGGAGTGGAAACCGCTTTGGATAAAAAAAAGCGCAAAGAGCTTCTGCGCAAATTCGGGTATAAATTGTAAGCAATATATGCAACGGCAAGCGGCAGGCTTGCCGTGAAGGAGAGGGTATGAAGAGGTTGTTGTTATGCCTGATATTCATCGTGACATGCGTCTGCGTCTTTGCCAACGGAAACCCCAATCCTCTGTTGGGCAAATGGGACGTTTTCCCGCAGTTCGTGATGACCGCAGGAAAATGCATGATCGCGGGTGGGAATAGTGAAAGCTGGGAGTTCAAGGCGGACGGAACCATTATTGTGGACGGGGAGGTAACCATTCCCTATATGCTCAGCAGCGAAGGTAACTACTTCACAGTCAATATGGATGAAGAAACCATGGATGTGTATTATTACGTGGTAAATGATGATGTTATTTCCCTGGCACTCTATGTAAAGGACGAGAACCAATATAATGTGGCCGTCTGTACGCGTGCGCATGATTAAAAGGCGGCAACAGCCTGCAGGCGCCGGATTAATTTTGTTTTTATATTAAGGCGCGTACCGCCGATAATACGCGCCCTCCCGTACCGGCCGAGGTTATTCCTTCTCTTCCGCGTAGCGTTCGGAAATCTGTTTGATATGCGGAAGCACTTCAAAGAAGATGTCGACCAGTTCGGGATCGAAACTGCTGCCCGAAAGAGATTTTATCTCTTCCAACACCTTGTCCTGCTCCCATTTTTCTTTATATACGCGCTTGGAGGAAAGCGCGTCATATACGTCGGCGATTGCCACGATTCTGCCCCAGAGGGGGATTTCCTGTTTTTTCAGGCCCTTGGGGTTGCCCTGCTTGTCTTTTTTCTTCGGTTTGCCCGTGGCGATATTTATATAACCCGGGTAGCCCTGTCCGTTCCATTTTTCGTGATGGGTTAAGGCGATTTGTGCCGCCAACTCGTCGAATTCAGATTGTTTATCCATGAATAAACGCGCACCCAGATATGTATGGCCCTTCATTATATTATACTCCGTCGGATCCAGTTTACCGGGTTTTTTCAGAATCGTGTCGGAGATGGCAATCTTGCCCACGTCGTGCAGCATGGCGGCCATGCGCAGCATATCTCTGTTCTTCTGCACCTCTTTCTCCGGGATGTTGTGAATGTTGGCGTATCGCTCGTAGATCTCAACCGCGTACCCAGCCACGCGGTTGACATGCATGCCGGTTTCCTTTGGATCGCGCAGGGCGGACATTTTAATCATCCGCAGGATTATGGCCCTGGTCATCTGCGCACGCTGCAGGGCGACGGTGGCGTTGTTGCCGAAGTGCATGGCCAGAAGCTCATCGTTTTTAGTGAAAGGGATGATCTCATTTCTGGCGTTTTTTTTATTGATAATCTGTATCAGCCCAATGATTATTCCGGTGTTCAGCTTCAGGGGGATGGTCAGCATGGAACCCGTTTTGTAACCGGCCAGTTTATCGTAACTGGGATCATAGTGATAGGGCGCATCGGGTGGAATGGCGTATGCGTCAGGGATGTTTACTATCTCTCCGGTACAGGCGACATAGCCGGCGACCGTTTTTTTGTTGAGATTAAGCTTGAATATGGAATAGATGAGCTTCTGCCCGGGGGGAAGCTCCTTCTGCTTTGTTTCGTTTTGAGAGAATTTTATGGCAAGTTTGTCGGCCTCTACTATGTAAATAGAGCCGGCATCGGCCCGAAGCATACATCGCGCCTCGGTGAGGATTCTTTCCAGTAAAATATCCACGTCCTGGATGCGGTTGAACTCCGATTCAAGACTGAGGATTTTATTTATGTTTGCCGCATCCTTTGCCATAAATGTATTATAAACATATACATGTAAAATAACAATCCAAAAATATATAGGTTTTTTTATATAGACCGCGTCCTGTGCGGTTAACGTACCTCAAACTGCAGTTGGTCCGATCCTGAGGCGCCCACGGCCGAAACCGTGTGCCTCCCCGATCCCAGATGGTAGGTATAGGTAAGCGGAGAAAAACCCCGTGCGACAAGCCTCCCGTCGAGGTATAGCGCCAACGAATCCTCCGGATTTGAGTTTATTACCTCTATGCGTATGGCCTGTTCATCTTCTGCAATCCCCGGGTCGAAAAAAAACACCGCGTCATGTCCCGGATGCACGATTTGAACATCTCCGGTCGCACCTCCCGTACTGCCCTCGGCAAAGGAACGCCCGCTTTCCCGAGCCCAAAGTTGGTATTCGGCGGGATAATTGATCATCACCCGCCCGTTAACCTCCATGTGATATGAACAGGGTTCGGGCTCGGTTCCCACGGTAAAATATTCCTGGGTGACGGACTGACAAAGGGGTGTGGCCCTGCCCCCGGAGAGTGTGCAGATTTCCACCTTGTGGACATCGGGTATGGGGGGGAAGCCCTCGCCTTGTACGCTGAGTTGTGACAGAATTTGCACAACCACCTGCGCGGGCAGGGAGCTGCCGGGCGCCCCGATTACCGTCTGGCCGGAAAAGTTACCCATCCACACGCCCATGGTATAACGGGGCGTCGCCCCGATGGCCCAGATATTATTGAACTGGTTGGAGGTGCCGGTCTTGAAAATCGCCGGAAACGGTGTGTTTAGGATGGAAGAAGGGCCGAACCCCGCGATTCGGCTTTTGCGGTCTGACAGAATGTCGCAGATAATTCCGGCACTCGACGGACGAAACACCTGTTTGGCCTGCAGGGCTGATCCGGGATCGCCCGGGTTCTGTTTTTTCCAGGTAAGCGGTAAAAATATTCCGTTCCGTGTAAACACGCCGAAGGCGCCCACCAACTCATACAGTGAAACCTCCGCGTTTCCCAGGGCAAGCCCTATGCCCACGGATGAGGCCTGGTCCCTGATGGAATTAAAACCCAGCTCCACCAGCTTGTCTGTGAAGTTCTTCACTCCCAGACGTTCCAGCAGGTGGACCGCGGGGATGTTCAGGGAGGAGGCCAGGGCCACGCGCAGGCGGACCGGGCCGTTGAAACGCTCGTTAAAGTTAAGGGGGATGTAGACCTCATCGCCACCGAAGTCCGAGGGAATGTCTGGTAGGATAGAGGCCGCGGTGAATCCGTTATCAAGGGCCAGGGCGTAAAGGTAGGGTTTCAGGGTGGAGCCGGGCTGGTTTTTGATCTGAATGCCGTCTATCTGGCCCCCATACTCGTCGTCGAAGTAATCCTGGGAGCCCACGTAGGCCAGAATCTCCCCGGTTTTATTATCCACAAGCAGGCAGGCCCCGTTATGAATACGGTTGCCGTAGGCCGAGGCGATTTTTCCCTTTAATACCGCGGCTGCGGCCATGTTTAAATCCAGATTAAGCGAAGTATACACCGGTTTGCCGGAGGCCAGGTCCTTGTCAGTAAGCCGGGCGGCCACGTAATTGACAAAGTGCGGGGCCAGAAACGGCCACCGATACTGCGCGGCGCTTTTCCCGGCGGTGCTCAAAGCCTGCTTGATCTCACCGGCGGCCAGGGGAATGCCCAGGCGCCCGGCGAGCTTGAGCGCCGCCTCGGTTATTTCACGGCCGCCCGCCCGGGGGTTGTATTTGGCCGGGCTGCGCGGAATCAATGCCAGAAGCACGCATTGGGCCGGGCTTAAGTGTTCCAGCGGAACGCCGAAGAAGACCTTGGCCGCGGACGCCACCCCAACCGTATTAAACCCGAAGGGAATGCTGTTCAGCCACAGCTCAAGGATCTCATCCTTACTCATTCTGGACTCAAGCAGCAGGGCGTGGAATATTTCCTCCAGTTTGCCGCCGTATCCTTGGCCGTGAGGAGAAATAAGCCGTGCCAACTGCATGGTAATGGTCGACGCCCCCGATACGATCTCCCCCTGGGAAAGGTTCTGTCCTAGGGCGCGCAGCAGGGCCGGAAGATCATAGCCCCGATGCGAATAAAAATGCGCATCCTCCGCATTGATAAATACCTGGAGCAGCACGGGCGGCATGTCGGAGAGCGACGCATATTCCCGTTTTTGCCCGTTTTCCAGGGCAAAAACCGAAAGCAGGACGCCGCCCCTGTCCAGAATATGCAGGCTGTAAGGTTTATGCCTGAAGTCCGCAAGCTCAGGGTACGGCCAGAAGGTCAGCAGCAACTGCAGCACCAGGCAGATACCGACCAGGCTTATAAGTATATTGGTTAAAAAGGCCTTGAGTTTCATGGTTTGATCCCATCCCATGGAGGGGAATCCACTGGACTTACGCCCCCGCCTCATTTTATCACGATCAGCCGGCCCTGGGCCCGCCCGAACACCTCTTCCTCATACATGCACTCCGCGTAGGCGGGCGGGGTGGGATAAATTCCCGGTGTGGTGGTGCGGAACAAAAAGGTCACTTCCTGCTTGCCGCGGTACAGATCGTCGAAATAGTAGATTACTTCGTTGTCCATGATCTTCTGTTCCGGACCGTAGAAATCAAAAAACAGGCCGCCCGGCGTCATATAGTAGGAGCCCTCCCCCACAAAGGTGAACTCATCGCCGTAGATCGTCTCCCGGACCCATTGCCTGGAGGAGGTTCCGCCCTTATTGTAGTACCGGCCGGTGGTGACGAACGTGGCGTCCACGATTTCCACGCCCGACGGCACCGGAACCCGCAGGGCCACAAGACTCCTGCGCTTGGAACTGGAGATCACCGCGTGCATCCTGTAGGTTTTTCCCAACTCAAGCTGCCGTCTCTCAATCTTGTTTCCGTCCAGGTCGTAAATTTCGGAAAACACGCTGAAGCCTTCATCGCGCGCGGGCGCGATCTCCGTGGGCAGGGCATAACGCATGCTGATGCTGTAATAGAGCATGCCCCTGCCCGTTTTGGTAAGCCGTAACGGGAAAAGGGTGTTGCGCTTCAACTGCGACAAGGGCGATTCGGACAGGGCGTATTCCTTAACATAGGTGCCCTTGGATATTCCCGCAAAATCCCTGACGATAAGCGGCTGGGAATTTATAGTCACGTCGGCCGTGAACCTGGTATCGCTTCCGGCCTCTCCCCGCAGAATCTCATTATAGGAAATAAGCGCCCAGGAAGTGTCCCAGGTATTGTTCCAGTACCCCTTTTTTTGCCTGCCCATCAGGGTATTGGTGATTCTCTGCAGCATATCATTACCCGGGTCCAGGTTGTGGTACAGCATCAAGAGCAGGGCCAGTTCCTGTACCGTGGAATCAAAATAGTAACGGTTTTCATAGGTCTCCACCAGGTCGATGGAGCGGGTACCTACCTTAATGAATTTTTTCAGGCGCTCAAGCATGGTGCGGGCCCTGCCGGTATCTCCCAACCTCTGGTAACTGAGGCCGAGCAGGGCATAGCCGGCCAGACCGATGCCGTCGCCCTTGTCGGCAAACGCCTCAAGCCGGCTGCGTACGTCCTCCCCGTACAGACTCAAGATGTACAGCGCGTACATTTTCAGGTAGTCGTTGATATATTTATCGTTGTAAAATCCGCGTACATAGGAAAGCAGCTTATCCCGGTTTATATCCGGGTCGATACGATACCCCCTCTCTTGTGCAAGGTACAGGTAGTGGGCCACCTTGGCCGAAACCAGGGGACTGGAGTGTTCGGTGCGTTCCAGCCAGAAACTGAATCCCCCGTCCCGGTGCTGGTATTTGGCCAGCAGGCTGAACAGGGATTCCACAAGCGCGCGCGAATCATACTTCGCGTACTCGGGGCCGAACTCCGCCAGCTTGTCCCCGAAGAGAATAAAGGGCAGGATCGCTGACAGGCGCTGCTCCACGCAGCCGTTGGGGTAATGGATCAGGTAGCCCACGGCCTCGGCCAGGGCGCCCAGCCTGGTGGAGTCCAGGCGGATGGTAAGCCCCCCGTATCCCGGAGCGATGCTTTGCGGGATGACAAACCCTTCTTCGGCGAAGAGTTGGTCGGTTCCCTTTTTGGCGGTTTTATCCGTGTACTCGGTTTTGCCCATAACGGTGAAGGTTTCCGTGATCAGGGGCTTCTCCACCGTAAGTTTGTGTTCCAGCTCCTCCGAGAGCACGGGCGAGCGGATGGTAAACACCAGCGTGGCCTCCCCTTGTTTAAGCGCCATCAGATTGAAGGCCACCTCCTCGCTTTTGCCGCCGCCGATCTTCACGGTTTTACTGGTTGGGCCGTGGACGCCTATGATATCGGTCCGCAAGGAAACAGACACCGTGTAGTCCTGCTTGCTTAGGTTTGTCAGGATACAGCCGGCGACGGCCGTATCGCGCACCCGCAGGCGCCTCGGCAGGGCCGCGCGCGCATTGATGGGGTTCTGCACCATGATCTCCTGCTCCTTGATGCCGAAGATCTGTTCTTTGGCCACTAAAGCGGTGGAACGGTAGGTGGTGAGGGTGTCCGGGAAAGTGAACCGGGCCACGGCCCTGCCCTGCGCATCAGTGACCAGGTACGGCTCAAACACGGCCAGGGGCACAAAATCCTTGCGCCGCTGCAGCTTGCCGCCCTCTCCGCCCCCGCCTTGCAGGTCCTTCACCTCGTAGGTGACGGGATCGATCAACAGCGAACGTGAGTCCGCGCCCAGTACGCCGAGGGGGAACTTGTAACTGTTGTAAAAAAAGCTTATCGGGTCGGGGACGTGGTAGTTGATCAGGTCAAGCACCCCCCTGTCCGCGGCCAGAAAGGTGACCTCCGCGCCGGACAGGGGCCTGCCGTTCTTTTTCACAATTATAGTAACCTCGGCCTTTTCCCCGGGCTTGTAAATGTCTTTGCCGGGGATGATCTCCACGCTGCAGGTCTTGGTATCGGTACTTACCTTGATGGCCGTGATGCCGAAATAACCCTTGGGTTTTCCCAGGTCCGGTTCAAAGTAGGATGAGGCCACGGCCTCCCGTTTGGAATAGCTGGAAAGCGCCACATAGACAATAGGCACGTATTTTTCGATGATCGGAACCTCGATAAGCTGGGCCGAACCCTCGATGTGGACGATCTTCTCCTCAAATATCCCTTCCCGTTCGATGGTCAGCAGGTAGTCACCCCTGGGCAGGGGTGATTTGATGAGAATCCTGGCCTTTTCGCCCACCTCATAGAGTTCGTTATCCACCACAAGGTCAATATCCTGGGGGTTCCTGGTATCCCAGCGCACCCAGGAGCTTCCGGTGGCGTACAGGTACACATCGGTGATTACCGTATTGTTCATGCCGTCCGCGGAGGTGAAGCGCAGAATATAGGAACCGGCCTCCGGGGGAGTGAGACTCAACTCCCCGCGCCCGTTTCCGATGCGCATGGTCTGTTTTTGTACGGTTTCCTCTACCAGCTCATAGCGTGTGTTGATTCTGCCGTACACTCCCTGCTGCTGTGCCGCCTTCCAGGTCTGTTTGACAAGCTCGGCCCGCACGTCGGTATCCGCGGTGTATGCCTCACCGTCAGGTTTTACCAGCACTATGCCGGCCTCAAAGGGCTTACCGGCCTCCACAAAGGTGGACCACCATTCGTCCCTGCTCTTTCCAACCCTGGCCCCGATGTAGAAGCGGGCCGGATGCACGATGACCGACTGGCGCGCGGCGATCTCCTGCCGGCTGATGTCGTTTACCAGCACCTCGGCCCCGTAGCGGTAAGGTTTTCCGGCCAGGCCGTCGGATGTTGTCTCCTGACTGATGGAGGCCGTGCCCTGCGCTCCCAGCGTCCCGTTTCCCGAGCCCAGGGTAATCTGCGAGCCCCAGCCCGAGGGGCCGAACCTGTACGGCTTCCATTGCTTGCCGGGCGGTTTGAAGGAGGTGGGTTCCTTGTACCAGTAATAATTGTAGGTGCCGCCTGCAACCGCCCCGCCGGCCAGGTAGTCGGCCTCGGCTTTAAATGAAAGCGTGTCCCCGTTGTAATACTCGCGGTCCGCCTTATTCAGGCTGACCTGGAAGTTCAGGCGTGAAAAATGGGCCACCTGGAAGCCCACAGTGCTCTTGTTTTTGTTGTCGCGCGCGTATTCAATATAGAAATACCCCGGTTCCAAGCTTTCCGGCAGTTTAAAGCTGCCGAAAAAGCCGCCCGTGCCGCTGGTGGTTCCGCTTGCCTGGTAAAAAGGCTTGCTGTCCCACCTCTGCTCGCGCACGCTTATGGTATAGGGACCCCGGTAAATGGAATACTCACCGGCGGACCAGGTGCGGTCTATGCCGCGGAAGGTAACGGTTTCTCCGGGTTTATACAGGCCGCGGTCCGTAAAAAACAGGGTTTCCATGCGCGGATTTTCGATGGTGGCCGGACTTTCATAGCTGTAAATACCGAAGTGGTACATGTTATGCGAGTAGTTGGGGCGGAACTCGGCCTTGTCATCGCCCTTCACCACCCTGATGCGCAGGTAATCGTAGTAACGATAATCGGAAAAATCCTTTTGATACTCTCCGGGCGCCAGGTTGAATATGGCAATGCCCTGTGAGTTGGTCCGGAAGCTGTCCTTGGGCGTTTGCTTGCGCAGCAGGGTGACGACGGCGCCCTCCACGGGTTTACCGCTGGAAAGCGAAGCCACCCAGACAATGATTTTGTTGTACGCGTAGCGGGTGGTCACACCCAGGTCGGTTACCTGTAAGTTGAGGTTCTGTTGGTACCCCTCCCTCAGCCTGCCGTTTCGGTCGAACGGCCTGAAATGCCAGGCAATACCAACGAAGCCTTTTCCCGACTTGTTAAGGTAGGGGGAGAGATCCAGAACACGGTAGTTCTTGGTGTTGGGTTTCGCGTCGGAAAAGTCGTATTCTTCCAGCTCATTACCGCCGAAAGATATACCTTTGTCCGGATAGGGGTCCTCAATCGGTCCAACCTTCCACCTGCCGTTGGCAATGTTTTGGTATTCAAAGATGATTTTGGGCGCGAACGCGGCCTCAAGCATTTTTGAGCCCGTGTTGGGAAAGTAGGCGTAGCTCGCGGCCTTGCCCACCTTGACCGTCTCCTGTAAATCCGTTCCCAGCCTGCGGCCGTAGATGTCTTTGAGGTCCCTGCTGATGGAAATTACATAGCTTGAGTCATAGGCAACCGGCAGATTGGTAATTTTTACCGTGTTATACCAGACTTGGATGTTGTCTTTAAGGTTGGGGATGTTAAACGAGGTGGAGAAGTATTTTTCTATATCCTTTTCCGGGAGCGGATGCGAGAACTCCAGGTACACCGGGTTGGCGTCCCCCTTTTCACTCCGGGGAAACGAGTAATTATAATTGGTGCTGCGCTTAAATTTAAACGGCGTCAGGGTGTGATAGCTTTTTTGAATGTCCTTGGGCGTTCCCTCGCAGTCCTCCCGCGAACGGGCGCCTTTAAGCAGGGTGAGTACTACGGTGCTGTCCTGGGGGAGTTTCTGCTGTATGGTGAGGATCACCGATCGTTGGATAAAATTTTCGGAATCATTTTCGCTTTTTTTTGGCGGACGGGCTGCGGTGAAGGTGTATGTACGGCTGTTGCATTCGACGCGCAGATAACGGGTGATCAGCCCCATATCCACCGGGTAGGTAAAGCGAACGGTCATCTTTTGAGCCATATCGGGCGGTACGTCTTTGTAATTGATTTGGTACTGGTCTTCCGGCGTGCCGGGATGAAAAGAGGCGATATCCAGGTATTCATTGAAGAATTCGAAGCTGTGCTCCTTGCCCAGCTTTTTCTTGCCCAGGGACTGGACATCGGCCGAGATCGTGACCTTATAGGTGCGCTGTACGCCGGCAAAAAACGACTCCTCGGGCTCAAAACTGAGCAGTTTGGAACCGTACCAGCGGAACACGCCGGGAACCTCGGGGGAAATCGTCATGTAGGGCGATTTCTTTATGGGCGCGCCCAGCCTGGAGAGAGGTACAATGGGGTGTGAGAATACGACGTAAATGGTGGGCTGCCGCATTTCCACGGGCAGGACCCCCACCGGACCGTAGTCCGTGATGGTAAGAGGACTGTCGTCCTCCTGTATTTTAAACTCCCCGGATTCGATCGTATTGATGTCAAAATAATTTATGGAGCTTTCCGAGAAATCGAGACTCTTGTTCAGCTCGATATTCAGGGCTTCCGAAAAATTATCCGCGGTGGTATCGATAAAATCCCGCCCGGTTTTGTCCGGATTGTTGCCGCAGGAAAAATAAAAAAAACAAAAGAAAAGCAGTAATAACGCGCCAAATCGCATATACATCCCCCTTTCTAATCTATAAGTATATACCATATTAAGGATAATTTTTATATTTTTTAAGCCACTTGACAATAAAGGCTATTTGTTCTTGTATAAATGATGCGTTAAAAACAAATCAAATAAAGGAGTGTACGTATGAGTACAATCGAATATGTTGAGGCGAGGGAGATCCTCGATTCACGGGGGAATCCCACTATTGAGGTTGACGTTATTCTTGAGGACGGTTCAATGGGCAGGGCCGCGGTTCCTTCCGGAGCGTCCACCGGTGAGCATGAAGCCGTGGAGTTGCGTGACGGCGATAAAAAGCGTTTTTCCGGTAAGGGTGTCTTAAAAGCAGTGGAGAACGTGAACAATGTCATTTCGGCCGAGGTTCTGGGACTGAACGCCCTGGATCAGGTGGATATAGACAGAACCCTGATTGAACTGGACGACACGGAAAACAAGGGGAAACTCGGCGCGAACGCTATTTTAGGGGTGTCCATGGCCACGGCCAGGGCGGCCGCGGACTACCTGGGGCTTCCCCTGTTTAAATACCTGGGAAGTTATCACGCGTCGGTCATGCCCGTGCCCATGGCCAATATCATTAATGGCGGGGCGCACGCGGACAACTCGGTTGATTTCCAGGAGTTTATGATTATGCCTACGGGCGCGGCAAGCATCAGGGAGGCCGTGCGTATGATGGCCGAGATTTTTCACAGCCTGAAAAAAGTCCTGCACGACAAGGGGTACAGCACGGCTGTGGGCGATGAGGGCGGGTTCGCTCCCATGCTCAAGTCCAATGAGGAGGCGATAGAGGTTATTCTGCAGGGTATGGAGAAGGCCGGGTACAAACCCGCACAGGACGTGTATATCGCCCTTGACCCGGCGGCATCAGAGTTCTTTGATACGGCAAAGGGTAAATACGTGTTTAAGAAATCCGATAAACGCGAGCTTTCCCCCAATGAGATGGCGGATTATTGGGCGGACTGGATAGCCAAATATCCCATTATCTCGCTGGAAGACGGCATGGCCGAGGATGACTGGGACGGCTGGAAATATTTGACGGACAAGCTTGGCGGGAAGGTGCAGCTGGTGGGGGACGATATATTTGTAACCAACACCAAGCGTTTGAAAACGGGTATCGAAAAAGGCATCGCCAACTCCATTCTGATCAAGGTGAACCAGATCGGCACGATCACCGAAACCTATGAAGCCGTGGAAATGGCCAAAAAGGCCAATTACACGGCCGTGGTTTCCCATAGGAGCGGAGAAACCGAAGACGCGTTCATCGCCGATCTTGTGGTGGCCCTGGAGACGGGGCAGATAAAAACCGGCTCGTTGTCCCGTTCAGACCGCCTGGCCAAGTACAACCAGCTTATGCGGATTGAGGACCTGCTGGAAGGACGATCAGAGTATCCGGGGAAAAACGCGCTGTATTCAATCAGAAAATAAGATTATATCGGGCCGGCCCAGGCGGCCGGCCCGTATATTCCATAAAAGATCATGATTCGACTGCCGGTCTTATGTGCTTTAGGTTTATTTTTATTTCAATGGAGCGTCCCGGCGCAGGATACGGGGGATGCTCCGGACGCGGGGTCAAGTACGGTGTCAAACGGCAAGGTCACGTTATGGGTAATCACCACACCCGCGCATGCCAGAATATATATCAATAACAGCTATGCCGGTATTTCACCACTTACCACAATGGTTGACGTGCCGGGGGATTATATTGTGGAAGCCAGGCTGTCCCGGCAGACAACATCGGCCCAGATCTCTCTTGCGGGCCACACCCACACGGAGGTGAACCTGACATTTCCTCCCCAACCTATTAATATTCTGGCACTGGTAATTCTCCTGGTGCTAACTGGTGCGGGTATCGTTATTTTGTGCAGGGTAAGATCGAGAGTGGTGATATACTCAAGCGAAAAAAATAGGCCCGTGCGCAAATAGAAGAAGGCTTATACCGGGAACGGCGGCCTCAATATTAAGGGAGAAACCGTCGAAAATATAATTAAGAAATACTTGAATACCGCCGGTAAGGTATTTATACTAGTAAAGGATGAAAGCAGTTACGTTTTGTAAGCATTGCGGAAATATTTTAAATGTGGCTTTCAATTTTTGTCCTTTTTGCGGGATTCCCAAAAAGAATCCGGTTACAATGGAAGAGATAGTGAACAAATCCATGCATCAGTTAAAAGAAAAAAGTAAAACAAACTATCTGAAAAGACTGGATCATCTTGAAAAACAGCTTTGCACTCTTGAGAAAGAGCTGGATTCGATCATCATTCATATCAAACAATAATAAGTTTTTTCTGCCGGACTGCCGAATATTACAAAGAGTATGAACAGTAAACGCTCTTTTTTTACCAAATGCCTTATATTACTCACGGCCATATATGGTCTTACGGGACCCGCCGCTTACGCGGACATTAGTTTTGCGGATTTGAAACTTTCAACCGGCAATACCCTGTTGTTCAAGGCGCAAACCGATTTTCCCGGCTTTGGGAATTATAGTACCCTGTTTATGAGTGATTTACGGCAAAAAACAATTACACAGCTTACATTCTTCCCTGAAAAAATAATGCTTTTGAACAATAACAGCGTGTTGCAGATTCAAAACAGGTTCGGCGTATTCAGAACCGAAGCGGGATTTAAGGACATTAAGGCGGTCAAGGTCTTTCCCGCCTTTGCCCAAGGGAATGAGATCGAAAGCGGCAAGATAAGTCCGGTAAAGGCGTCACCGGATGGGAGTTACGTGGTTTATTTCAAGCCCCTCTCCGCCGCGTTCGGCAACCTGATGCTCTACGATTTCGAGACCAATAAGGAAATCGTCGTTTCTCAGAATATCGAGTTGAATCTTACCCGACCTCCGGTGCACTGGTCCGCTGACTCGTTTTATTTTGTATACTGCAAGGAAAATAAAATCTATTATTTTTCCATTGAGCAGCTGCGTAAAAACCGCGTGATCGCGGAGACCTACAGAAATATCGCGGAGGGCGGTATTTCCAATGTCAATTGGGACAATCTGGGAAACCTGTATTACATACACGACACCCTGGTATACAGGCTTGCGGGCGGTGAGTTTTTTACCAGGGGGTTGTATATAAATTTCTTAAAGTTGGGAACCATCGTGGGAAAGATTCCCTTTCCCTTCGAAACCAACTTCGACAGCTTCCGAATTTCTCCGGACGGTAAAAAGATTCTGTATAATAAGGGCGGGAAAAACATCTTTCTCTACCTCTTGAACCCCCTCGATTCGCAGTACCAGGGGGCCATTACCAACCTGCCCTATCTTTACTTGCCGCAAAACGCCATGATTACTAAAATCATCTGGTCGGACGATGATTATATTACCCTGCTGGCCGAAAGACTGGAAAACGGCAAAACCAAAACCAGTCTTTACCGTATTGCAATCCCTATTCTGAATGAGAACAAGACTTTTGCTAAATTGAACATTGAGGATGTAAAGGACATGTTCCTTTCAAGCGACGGGAAAAAGATCGTTCTGTTGAAACAGGACACGCTGGAGGTCTACGATTACCGGAGATGGAACAAACTGCATGAAATCAGCCATCCGCAGGTGCTGCAGGTGCTGTGGAAAACCGACTCCGAGTTGATAATCGCCGGGGCGTACTACATAGAGTTGTACAATATAAATACCAAAGCCCGGCAGTTCATCAGTCTTTCCCAGCCGGGGATTTTCGGCTTTTCTAAAACCGATAATCTTATTCTTACCAAAATAGATGCCGAGGTCTACAGCACCCCTGTGAATGAGGTTTCATGGCAGAACGCAAACGAGTATAACACGGCCGAAGCCCAGGTGGCCGGTGAAGATTATAGGGTCTATATAGAGAAGGTTGAATACGGAAACTATAAAAATATGATCATGGTACGCGACCTTAAAGGTCTTACCACCGTAACCCTTTTCCCTTTCAAAGAATTCATTTATGAAAGTTACCCGGAAAAGGAAACACCCATCGACTTTACCTTCTTTAATCACGGCTCCCGCATCAGGCGCAGGGAGGTCGCCCTGGTGTTTAACGCCATCGATTCTATTGAGGGGCTGCACCAGGTACTCAAAACCCTGTCACAGTACGGGCTGCGCTGTACTTTTTTCTTAAACGGCGAGTTTATCCGGCGTTACCCGGACTCGGTCAGGGAGATTGCGGAATCCGGTCATGAGGTGGGCTCGCTGTTTTACGCCTATTTTAATATGACCGACGCCCGTTTTCAGGTTGACGAAGAGTTTATCAAGAAAGGTCTGGCGCGCAATGAGGATGAATACTACACGGTTTCCGGTAAGGAACTGTCCCTGCTTTGGCACGCCCCGTATTATTTTGTGAACTCCGAAATAATCAAGGCCTCCAAAGCCATGAATTACGCCTATATCGGACGGGATATCGATACCCTGGACTGGGTAACCAAGAATGACAAGAACATCAGCTCCGGGATTTATTTTTCTTCCGCCGACCTGGTGGAACGTATCATGAAGATGAAGAAACCCGGTTCCATAATTCCCATACGCCTTGGGACCCCTGACGGTGGAAGGGACGATTACCTGTTTCAAAGGGTTGATATTCTCATTAACGCCCTGCTTAAGCGTGGGTACGAGGTCGTAACGGTCTCCACCCTCATGGAGCATGCAAAATAAAAAATATTTTAACCAAAATCTATTGCAAAAGTTAGAGAAATTCGTAGATTTATACAGGAAGAGCCTTAAGTTAAAAATGGGCGGTGTCGATATATTAAATGGCAAGGAAGCCTTTTAAGGGAGGAAACAAGACCTTGAACAAGATGGATCCTATTCATTCCTACAAGGAAACGCAGATTAAGACCGCAACGCCCGCCAAACTCATCCTTATGCTTTATGATGGGGCTATAAAGTACATAAACATGGCCGTGGAAAAAATAGATAAAAAGTACAAAGCCTACGATGAGGTAAGCAACCATATTATTCGTGCCCAGGATATCGTAACCGAACTGATTGTCTCGATCAATTTTGAGAAGGGCGGAGAGATCGCCAAAAACCTGTTCAGCCTGTATATGTATATGAACCGCAGGTTGCTTGAGGCGAATATCAAAAAGAACAGCACGGTGCTTGAAGAAGTAAAAAAACTGCTGGTTGAGCTTCGTTCAGCCTGGGCCGAGATCGCAAACAAAGCGGGCGCCGAGTCGAATCAAAGTAACACCTCCAGTATAAATATCGCCGGGTAACGTAAGGCATGATAATGTAAGACAATGACGCATACTCCCCAAAGCCAAGCAAAAACAACCATTGTTGAGAACCTTAAAAACATGCTTTTAAACCAACAGCAGAATATGCGGGATTACCTTGTTCTGTTGAAAAACGAGAAGACCGCGATTTTAAAGACGGATCTTGATAAGATTGCATTGTACACCGAACTTGAAGGCCGGCATAATACGGCCATAACATCCGGGGCCAAGGCGCTTCTCAGTTGGAGTTTAAAGTATCAAAAGGAGGTTGCCCCGGCCGTCCGTGAGATCGAGGGACTCCGGGCCGGATTGGAGGCCCTACGCCAAAAAGCCCTTAAGGCCAACCTGGAGAATAAAAATCTGCTTAAAGAAAAACTCCAAGCCATAAAGAAGGAAATAGACGCTTTACCTTTCAGGAACTATATTGTAAGCTCACCGTACAAAAAAATCGGAAAACCGAATTTTATAGATATTTCTTCATGATTAAAGCGCTGTATTTAATCGACGGTTATAACCTCATTTACCAGGCGTACTACGCCTTTAAAAACAGGCCGCTTTATACTCCGGACGGCAGAAACTCATCCGCGGTATTCGGATTCTTCCGCTTCTTTTTCGCCCTGACACGGGAACGCCATCCCTCTCACCTGGCGGTTATCCTGGATTCCAAGACCGAAAACTTTCGTCATAAGGAATACCCCGCGTATAAGGCCCAACGGGACGCCACGCCTGAGGAGCTTCATCTGCAGATAGACACGATTGAGGAAATCCTTACGGCACTGGAAATATCCGTGCTGCGCTGCGAAGGCTATGAGGCCGATGATATTATCGCCACCCTGGCCCTGGAGTGCGGAAAACAGGGGTTCCCCTGTTTTATCGTATCCAAGGACAAGGATATCCTGCAGGTTGTGGGAGACCGGGTGATGGTGCTGCGCCAGCAGAAAGGTCGGGGAATTTTTGAAGAATGGGGTAAGGAAGAGGTGTATGCCAAAATGGGGGTGTATCCCGGCCAGATAAGGGATTTTTTGGCCCTGACCGGTGACCAGTCCGATAACATTCCCGGCGTGCAGGGCATCGGTCCCAAATCCGCGCAGAAGCTGCTCGCACAGTTCGGAAGCTTTGACCGGATTTATGAGAAAATAGACGAGGTTACCCCGGAAACCCAGAGACGGAAATTGCTTGAGTCAAGGCAGCAGGCCGAGCTGAGCAGAAAACTGGTAACCCTGCACACGGACGTGCCCGTGGACAGGGATGTGGAACGTCTTGAGCTTGCCTCCCTCAATGTGGACGCGGCCATCCCACTTTTTGTCGAACAGGGCATGAAAACCCTTGTTCAGGAGCTGGGCGGGGATGCGGAACAGGTGTCCGAGCTTACCAGCACAAAACCGGAAACCTACACGACCGTCACCACCGAGACGGAACTGGATCAATGGGTCGGTGAGGCGGCACGCGCGGGCATATTCGCTTTTGATGTTGAGACCGACAGCAAGAACGATATGCTGGCCGTACCCATAGGGTTTTCCCTCTGCCCCGCCTCCGGAAAGGCCTGTTATATTCCCGTCAAGGCGCATGATGTCACGGTGCTGCCCGCGGAAACGGTCAAGGCAAGGTTAAAGGAACTTCTAGAGAACCCGAAACACAAAGTAATCGGACAAAACATCAAATACGATTACAAGGTGTTAACGCGCTGGGGGGTCACCATAGGGCAGGTGTTCTTTGATACCATGATCGCGGCCTGGGTGCTGGAAAGCGGAAGCATGAGCGCCTACGGTATCGATAAGCTTGCCGAGAAATACCTGGGCCACAACACCATCAAATACACGGATCTTATTGAAAAAAAGAGCGGGAAACTGCTGTCCGATATTGATATAAGCAGGGCGACCGATTATGCGGCAGAGGACGCGGATATCACCTACAGGCTGTACCTGTGTTTTACGGAGTTGTTGCAGCAGGCGGGATTGGAATCCGTTTTTTATACGGTTGAGATGCCGATTATACGGGTGTTGGCTGAAATGGAGTTGAAGGGAATCCGGATATTACCGCAAAAACTGAAAAATTTAAGCAAACAGTATGAGGCCGACATGAGCGAACTGGAGCGGGAGGTGTATACCCTGTGCGGCAGGGAGTTTAACCTGAACTCCACCAAACAGCTGCAGGAGGTCTTGTTTGCGGAGCGGAAACTGAAGCCGGTAAAAAAAACAAAGACGGGGTACTCCACCGATACCCAGGTGCTGGAGATACTGGCCGCCGGTACGGAGGACCCGGTGCCGCGCAAGATGCTGGAACACCGCTCCCTGGCCAAGCTAAAAAACACCTACCTGGACACCCTGCCCGGGTTGATCAACCCACAGACGGGGAGGATTCATACCCAGTTCATCCAGACCGGAACATCAACCGGCCGGCTTTCCAGCAAGGACCCCAACCTGCAGAATATCCCCATCAGGGACGAGGAGGGCCGTAAAATCAGGGAGGCCTTTGTGCCGGCCGCGGGTTGTGTTTTTTTAAGCGCGGATTACTCCCAGATTGAGCTGGCCGTACTGGCCCACGTGGCCGACGACGCCCTGCTGATCCAGGCCTTTAACGAGGGCAGGGACGTGCATACCGAAACCGCCGCCATTATTTTCAATACAGGGCGCGAACAGGTAAGCCCCGAGCAGCGCAGGGTGGGAAAGACCATCAACTTCGGGGTGATATACGGCATGTCGTCATTCAGACTGGCCAGGGATCTGAAACTCAGTAAGAAGGACGCGGAGGATTTTATAAATTATTATTTTGCGAAATTCAGCGGCGTGCGCGCATATATAGATGAAACCGTCAAATCGGCCGAGCGGTCAGGGTATGTAAAAACCCTTATGGGCAGAAGAAGGGAGATCCTTAATATCAACAGCAAGAACCGAATGGAGAAAATGGCCGCCCGACGCATAGCGGTAAACACCACGATCCAGGGCAGCGCCGCCGACATCGTCAAGTGCGCTATGCGTGATATCGCGGCTGAGCTTTCCCGGAACAGGCTGGAGACCTCCCTGATCCTCCAGGTTCATGATGAGCTTATCTTTGAGGTGCCGGAACCGGAATTTGCCCGGGTAGAGCCCCTGGTAAAGAATGTAATGGAGAACATAGTCAAACTCAAGGTCAGGCTCAAGGTGAATATCGAAAAGGGTGAGAGCTGGGGAAACATACACTAACCATGGTAATCGGTGTTACGGGGAAATATTGTGCGGGCAAAAACACGGTGGTAAAGATCCTTAAGACCTACAGCCTTCCGGAAATAGACGTGGATGCCGTGGGCCATGAGGTACTGGAGCAGGAAAAACAGGCTGTCGCTGCCGAGTTCGGCCCTTCGATTATCGGCCCGGCGGGCAAGATCGATAGGCGCAGGCTGGGCGACATGGTATTTGCCCGCAAAAAGCATATGCGCCGCCTTGAGAAGATCCTGCATCCCCTGATGAAGGTCCGCATCCGGCGTTTTGTCGACGCCCATAAGGACGGATGTGTGATTAATGCGGCGCTGCTGTTTAAATTGGACCTTCATTCCCTGTGTGATTTTGTGATCATGGTGAAGGCCCGGTTTTTTACCCGCCTACGCAGGGCGGTACACAGGGACCGCCTGGGTTTCGGACGGGCGCTGCAAAGATTTTTTGCCCAGGGTCAAATCTTCCCTAAATTAACACGGCCGGCGGTCGATATTTATTATGTATACAATAACGGCGGCGTGGAAGGGCTTAAAAAAAGGATTGCCGGGCTTGTAGCGCAAAGGAATCGAACGGAAGGGTAAAAGAAATGGAAAATCAAAAAATAATCTGGATTATCCTGTCGGTTACGGTGGCTGCGATCATTGTTCTCTTGGGCGGGCTGGTGTTACTTAAGGATGAGAGACTGACCGTGCAAACCGAGGAGAGTGCGGGAATTAATAACCCCATGTCACGTATTAATGCGGAAAGTTACGCGTTTGATTATACGCGGGAGAACTACCCCCTAAGCGGACTGGAGCCGACCCTTGAGGAAGAGAATATAACCTCGGAAAAGGAGGTTATAGGGGAGGCGGAAGAAACCCACGTAAAAAAAGAGCCGGAAGGTACGGCCGGGGAGGCCAAGGAAGAAAAGGAAAAACCTAAGGTAACACAGCCCAAACCCCGCAATAAAAACGCCTCTTACGCGCCCGAAACCTCAGGTCAGCCCGCCAAAACCCGTACCGTGCTGGTAAAGGAATATTGGATCCAGGCCGGATCTTATCAGGACAGGAGCAAGGCGGAACTACTCAACGATACGCTGTCCGCGAAGGGGCTTCCCGGCAGGATACTGACAAAAGATGTGAACGGACAAACCTTTTTCCGGGTCCGTATAGGACCTTACAGCATAAAAAAAGAGGCGGAAAAGTTTTTAACCTGGATTAAAGTCCTTAAAGGGATGGAAAACAGTTATATATCCGAGGTAGCGGTAAAAAGAAAAGCAGTCAATTAACCAACAGTCAATCTGGCAAGCCGACATCAAATCCACTATAATAAAATCAACCTGGAGAATGATATGCACTCCCAATGGAACGAGGTTGAGTTAAAATTACATGAGGATGCCCTGGTGCTTCAGACCACGCTGGACATTCTGGCGCATGATAGCAGGAACCTTTTTGCCAATATTTTTGCCCTCCTGCCGGACCTGCCGGACAACAGTGTATCCAAGACACTGCATAAACATATAAGCGAGCTGTATAATCTTATTTCCGAGGCCCTGGGGTACATCAGTTTTGAGAAAAGGATATTTTCCCTTGTTGATATGATCGAATCCATTTCTCTTGATAAAAACCGGACACCATTGGTCTCGTACGACAGAATAGAGTTCAGCTACAGGTCGCGCAAGCTGTTTTTTATTGAAACCGGCCGTGTTTTCAAAAACGTGCTGTATAATGTCATTGAAAACGCCTTAAAGTACTCTGATGAAAAAAGCAAGGTATTGATCCGCCTGGAACGCGCAGCCAAGGATATCCGCATAGCCGTAATGGATTCGGGTATGGGTATCCCGGACAAGGAGAAAGCAAGGATTTTTGAGCGGTCCTACCGGATCAAGTCCGTGAAAGGCATAGAGGGTTCCGGAAAAGGCCTGTGGATTGTGAAGAACATTGTAAATAAGGAGGGCGGCAGTATTTTGGTGGGGGACAACCCGGGCGGAGGAACCATCATGACCATTGCCGTACCAGCGTTTCATATGGACAGCTTAAGCGACGGTTTTCATAAGCTTGAGGAATGGTATGGGCTGTCACCCGAGGACATAGAAGAAAAAGCGAGGGTCATCGCGAAAATCCTGGAGATTGAGTTTCCTGATCTGGAGCAGGACATGGATTCCCTGGTATTTGCCAACCTTCTTGACCAACTGAGGGGGGAATGCACCAAACAGGAGACCGGCAGGGTATGGTTGAGGCTGAACGATTTTAAACTGAAGAATCCCCGCGGTACATCCGTGTTGCTGGCGGATGATTCGCTTTATGTGCATTACAAGACCGCGCCCGCCCTGGTAAACGAAGGATTTTGTATTATCGGGTATGCCCTAAACGGAAGAGAGGCGGTAAGAAAGTTCGCGAAGCATAAACCGGAGATAGTGATTATAGACATCACTATGCCGGTGATGTCCGGAATCGAGGCGGCTAAAAAAATCGCCGGGCTCGAGCCTAAGGCAAAATTCGTATTCTCAACCGCGCTGGGAAATGACAAGCTCGTCCTGGATGAGCTGGAAGCCGTCTTCCCAGCCGGGAATTACCGGGTTATCGTCAAACCCTTCAGGCCCGAAGAGCTGATATGTGTGCTTAATTCCTTTTCAGAAAAAGCCGCCACCGACGGCTACAGTAAACAAGTTTGAGTAGAGGTCGGCGGCTTTTTCTCAGTAATCAATACCTTTGATGGCATCGCGTCCCTTCTCAAAGGGATGTTTCACCTGCCGGCATTCGGTCACCAGGTCGGCAGCCCGTATCAATGCCGGAGCGGCATCACGCCCGGTGATTATCAGATGCAGGTTTCGGGGTTTGCTTTTCAGCACCCGCAATACTTCATTTTCTTCAACTAAGCCCAACAAAATAACATGGGTCAGCTCATCCAGCACAATCAGGTCGTACGCTCCCGACATTATTTTGGAGGCCGCAAACTCCAGGGCGGCCTGAGCCTGTTTCCGGTGTTTCAGCCTGCCTCGCTCCGAACGCACGAAGCCCAACCCCATGGTATGCAGTTCCACGGCGGGGAAGTTGTCCTTAAAAAAATTGTGCTCCCCGCTTACAAATCCCGGGTGTTTGATGAACTGAATAATGCATACCTTCAGACCCTGCCCCACGGCCCTCAAGGCGGTTCCCAAGGCGGCCGTTGTCTTGCCTTTGCCCCGGCCGGTGTAAACAATTGTGATTCCCGGTTCCATATTACGGTAAAGCCGCGCTCTTACGGAGTGCCAGGTCAGAAGGGGAAAGCAGCAGTACCCTTCCCCGTTTTGCCTGGGCGTAAAGCGATGTTCCCGATAAAATAAGCGGGGTCAACGGATTGACCTCCTCTTCCGATGCATTGAGCAGTTTCAGGTTGCGGTCGAACTTTCCGACATAAAAGGAGTCGCCCATCCGTACCACTGCATATACATTATTCGTACTAATGAGTATGATGCTCCTGCCGAATACCTGTTCGCCGCTTTTAACCACCGGTTTTAGAGAAACAGGATCAAGCTGCACCAGATAGTTACGGCCGTCCGCCCCCGGTTCGGCCACCACAAGGACGCCGTCCGCAAAGGTATAATATCTTCGTTCCTTGATATTGAGATGTTCCGAGCGGGCCAGCACACTGTCGCTTCCGAAGTCCAGCAGTACCAGTTCACCTTTGGTGTCTTCCGCACCCGGGGTAAGCTGTAAAAACAGGGCCTTGCCTGATGCCGCGTCGGGTATGGTCGTACCGGTCTCCCGTTCCAGGCCCTTTTTCTCCGCGGGCAGGCTGCGTTCGTCCGTCACAATATCCTCACGTGTTTTTTTCACGGTCTCCTGCTTCTTCTTTACCTCCTCTTCCCTCCCCGCGATCTCCTCTTCCCGTTTATTAATCTCGCCCTCACGTTTTTTGATTTCCGCCTCTTTTTCCGCTATCTGGTCGTCGGTGAGGATGCCGTTCTTTTTATCCTGCTCAAGCTGCCGCTTGTCCTCTTCCAGCTTTTGTTTGTCCTCCTCGAGTGTGGTTTTATCTTTGGTCAGGTCCTTCTCGGCCTTTTCCAATTCTTTTTCCTGAATCTCAACCATATCCTTCCTATCTTCAATACCCTTGTCCTCGCGTTTTTTCAGATCTTGGATGACCTTTTCGCCGGTAAGCTCGGTTGTGTCCGGGGAGCCCCCGTTTCCTTTTTGGATTTCGTCGCTTAACGGGATAAGGGCCTTGGTTTTACCCGGCCATTCATTGTAGGCTACGGCCAGTCCCGCGTCGGAGGCGGAGATGTGTTTCAGCACAAGCGCCTTGTAGCGTTCGCGGAAATAGGCCATATCTCCCCGGAAGGTGGCATTATAGTAGGTAATGAACTTGGCGATTGTCAGGGCGTCATCGTAAGAATACCCATAGGCTTTTTCCAAAAACCCCGCCAGGATTATCCTCAGGTTTTTAACATTGTCCAGAAACGCTCCCGGTTCGATTACAAAAATGTCCGCGTCCAGTTTCCCGGAAGAATCGGCCGGATCATAAGCGTGAATGATGGAGTACAATCCGTTGAAGGTGGCGCGTGAATATGCTCCGGTGATGCTGCCGCCCAGGTGAATACCGATGTTTCGGATTTCCTCCAGGGTATAGTAATAGAGGTACGGGCCGGAGTAGCCCACGAAATTTATTTCCCGGCCTTTGGTGATCTCGCTGCGATCGACCTTGAGATCGCACCAGGAGTACAGGGCCAGGAAAAACATCGCATATATGACTATAAATTTTTTCATACTTCACTCTCCTTCGTTATTGTATGGCCTGCAAAGCGGCCGTGGCCTGTTGTTTTACATTATCCAGATAGTCTCCCCCGGCAACAGCCAGGAGCGTCCGTATGCCCTCGGCCGGCAGGTTTCCGTGATAACGGTAAATTTTTACCAATGCGGTGATTCCTGCACGGGCCACGCTGTTGGCCGAGGTGTCTTGTCCGGGTGAACGCAGCAGGGATGATATTTCGTGAACCGCGTCACCCTGAGGGTCACTCTGCAGTATGCCAAGACAGCGAATGGCAGCTGCTTTCATGCCCGCATCACCCTCGTCCCTGACCAGTCTTAACAGCAGGTCACGCGCATAAAATCCCCCGATTAATGTATACAATTCACAGGCCTGTGCCCTGATTTTCGAATACCCGTCGGCAGGATAGCTGTACACTTTGTTTCGCTCCAACATGCCTCCCCCCGCCACCAGGCCCAGAAGGTAAAAAAGATATATGCCGTCTTCCCTCAGGAAAAAATGATCATATCTGTATCGAATTTCCGCAAGCCCCTTTTCCATGAGTTCGGGATTGTTGGACAGCAGCAGTCCTTTGAAGTACAGGAAATCGGGGTTTTTCCCGTACCGTTCGTTTATGGAAGCTGTCGCGGTCAAACGGGAGGAACTGCCCGTATGCAGAGAATCATGACGGTACTGGGGCCAGGCGCTGTCCGCCGGAGCTTCGGCCTTGAAGGCATATACGGACCAGTCGTCCGATCCAGCATATAAAACGCCCTGTGGGCAGAGAACAGGATGGGTGAGTTTCCCCCTGGCCGGAAGGGACCAGAGAACCGCGCCGCCCGACGAGACCGCGTACAGGTAATTGTCATCCGCGGAAACATACGCCGTACCGCTTCCGCCAAGCGCGCACGACCCGGTGACGCTTCTGCCCAGGCGTATGGTCCATTCCAATTCGCCCTTCCCGCTGGCGCGGCATAAACCACCCCGGCCCAGGCCCGCATAGATATTCCCGTCATCATCCAGAACCGGGGCGCTGAGCCCGGAGTCAAAGGACAGTTCCCACAGTATGTGACCGTCGGCCCTGATGGAATAGAGCAGGCCCAGGTCCGTTCCCACCACGAGGGTCCCGTCGGCTGCAATGGCCGGGGTACGGGGGTTGCCCCGTAGTTCAATGTTCCACTTTTCGCGCCCCCAGGGGGACAGGGCCGATAACCGTCCACGGTCAAGAGGAACATAGATCGTGCCTTCGGCGTCCGTTACCGGGCTGTCTGCGGGCGGCTGGTCAAGTGTCAGTTTCCAGCGCAAAAAACCGGTATGCGAAATTGAGAACAACTCGCCCTGCTGGGTAAGGAACATCACCGTACCGTCCCGCTGCATGGCCGGGGAGTATGCTATTTCATTCTTTGCGTCGTAGCGCCAGATAGGGATGCCGCGCGGGTTAACGGCCAGGATGATCCCTTTTTTTAATCCAACATATAGGGTCCCGTCATATCCGGCGGCAAAGCAATCACTTACGCGTTCTTCAAGGTCAAGCCTCCACAGCTGTTTGCCCTCCCTGTTCAGGGCATAAAGGTAGCGATCCTCTGAAACGCAATAGACCACTCCATTATAACCCACCGCGGGAAAGGAACGGATTCGCCCCCCGGTAATGAAGCGCCATAGCCGTTCTCCCTGCGGAACAAGAATGGACGCGCCCAAGAGTGAGATAAGGCAGAGGATGCACAATAGCGTCAGGGCCTTTTTCATATCAGTAATAATTGTACCATGTTTTTAAAATATGGCAAATATTTCAGGCAGCAATTCATTTTGAACATTTTCATTTTAAAATCGCTGTATTTCAGGGATTAATGTTGGTTTCGGGCAAAAGAAGAGCTATAGAATAAAAAAGGGCTGCCGCCGGGGCAACCCTTTCCCTTATTCGATAATTATGGCTTCGGCCGGACAATCGTCGGCAGCTTCCTGAACCGCGGCTTCCTGATCTCCGGAAACATTGGCTTTTATTACCTCAGCCACGTCATCACCCATGGTGAATACTTCCGGGAGGCTGTCCGTACACAGGGCGCACCCCGTGCATAAATCGGCATCTATTCTTACCTTCATGCGGTACTCCTTGTTAAAGTGGTATAGGGCTAAAGTAATAGAAAAACACAAGTTATGCAAGTAAAAAACCACCTGCCTTGCAGGTGCTTTTTGAGGGAGCACCCCAAAGTGGTGCTGGGGAGGAGAAAAAGCCGCCACTTTGTTTAATAAAGACAAAGCCCACTACCAAAGGGCGGCTTTTTCATAAGTAAAAACATTGTATGTTTTTTGCGTTTAAACGGCGGAAGGCCCGCACCTCTTGTATAAAAAATAGCAAAAGGGAGTTGACATAATTAAAAATATAGCTATCTTTGCATAAGGAACTTTTTTACAAAGAATAAGGGGGTATGTGAATGATTGCACTTATTATTGGTTTAATCTTTATTGCCGTGGCAGTATGGACCGTGTTACCTGCGAATATACTTTATGGCCAGGACTGGTGGCTGTTTGTCCTGAGCTTTCTTAAAGGCGGGGCACCCATCCTCGCTCTCTTAATAGGAATTATTGCTTTTTTTATCGGGATAGCTGATATCAAAGACAAGATTGAAGCAAAAAAAGAAGAGAAAAGCGCAGCCAAGGAAGAATAAAAACAGCTTGACATAATTAGGGTAATATGTAAATATTTGGGTTCCTTACACAAATTCAAAATAAAGGTTATGTTTTATGAGGACGATTTTTGTAAAAAAGAAGGATATTACTCAAAAATGGTATCTTGTCGACGCCGAAGGGAAGACCCTGGGCAGGCTTGCCGCCGGGGTGGTGCCGATTTTAAGGGGCAAACATAAAGCGATTTACTCACCGCATACCGAGGTTGGAGATAAAATCGTGATTATTAATGCCGAAAAAATACAGGTAAGCGGCAGAAAATATCAACAGAAATTGTATTATCGTCATTCGGGGTATCCCGGAGGAATTAAGGTTGAAAACCTGGCGAAAAAGATGCAGAAAAAACCTACGTTTCCCCTGGAACACGCAATCAAGGGCATGCTGCCCCGGGGACGATTGGGAAGAAAACTTTTTAATAATGTGAAAGTGTACGCGGGTCCCGAGCATCCGCACAGCGCACAAAACCCGGAAAAACTGGAAGTATAGCGGTTTTATCCAGAGGAGAATACAGTTGGTAAAGAATTTAAGTATTTCTACAGGAAGAAGAAAAACATCCGTAGCGCGGTTATTTGTACGAAAAGGTAAGGGAGAAATAACCGTAAATGGCAAAAAGTTGGAGGAGTATTTCCCGGTTGTATTGCATCAACTGATTGTCAAACAACCCCTGGCTATAACGGATAATCTGGCCAATTATGACCTGTTGGCCACGGTTACAGGCGGCGGTGTCTCAAGCCAGGCCGGTGCCGTAAGACATGCTATCGCGCGCGGTCTGGTGAAGGCTGATTCCGGCAATACAGCCTCTCTGAAGGCGAACGGTATGCTTACACGCGATCCGCGTATGGTAGAACGAAAAAAATATGGCAGAAGAGGCGCCCGCAGGAGATTTCAATTCTCCAAGCGCTAACCTCACCATTGCCTTGATCGGCAGACAGGTTGGGCGTTATAAAAAAAGTAAAATCACATTTACCAATTCTTTCGAAATTGTTCTGGTTCACGAGATAATAGAAAAACATTTTTTGAACCCCGGGCAAACCTTGAGTATGAACAAGGTCAGGGAGTTGCTGGCGTTATCGCACGAACTGGAAATCCGCGAGCGGGCTCTGGGCTATCTGGCACAACGGGCGCATTCCCGGCGGCAGTTGCAGCAAAAACTTGAAGCAAAGGGGTTTGCGGAGCCCGACATCGGCCGGGTTCTGGATTATTTGATAGAACGCGGCTACCTGGATGATGAGGGATACGCGCGGGCCTGGGTGCGTTCGGTTATAAAAAAAGGGACTAAAGGCAGGTTCGCGCTGTTGGCGGAACTGTCGCGGGCCGGCATAGACCGGGAAACCGCCCGGAACGCACTGGGTGAATACAGCGAGCAGGAGGAGTACAGGGTCTTGTTGCGGTTGATTGAAAGGAACGGAGGGGTTGGGCAACCGGCGTTAATAAGGCGGCTTATGGCGCGTGGTTTTTCGTCGCGTTTGATCCGCAAAGCCCTGGAGCGCGAATCCACCACTTAGGGCCGCCCGTTTTTGGTCTGTTTTTAATCCGCAAACACAAGCTTCTCAACCGGCATTGGCCTGTACCCGTAATAAGCGGCGAGACAGAACCGCGCGATATCGAATACCGCGGCCGCACTGTCGATAATAACGGAATCGGACGAGGCCACAATCCCGTCAAAGCTTTTCAATTCGAAGTCAGCTGAATGCATAAGGGAAATCTCGAAGGGCATGGTCAATACGGAATCAAAGGTGGCGCGCAGATCATCGGCCATTTTTTTGGAGTATGAAATCGGGGAATCCATCACAATCCTGATCCTCCCGGGTTTAAGCCGAAGCATGCTTTTACAGAATGCGTCAATGGCGCGGGGTGTGACCTGGCTTTGCCTGTAGCTGCCGTGGGTGGAGGAGGTGTCCCTGACCACACCGTCATCCGCCATAAACAGCAGATGCCCTTTCAGGTAACTCTCAACGGTAATAAGCACATTATACCAATCGATTCCCAGGGAACGGCCTTTTATCTTTCGCGGTGTTACCAGTTTTACTTTACGCATCCGTGCGGTATGATGCGCCACAATTCCGCGCAACAGGCAGTTGCGTTGGACTTTGGAAAGACGGTAGTGATCTCCCACCAGTTTCAGTGCGGCTTTGTCCGAGTATTTTTTGTCTTTCAGGTATTTGTAATCGGAGACGGCATTTTTAAAAACCCTATTATACGTTGACATAGCAAATAAAAGTATTATACTTTTAGTTGATTGAAGAAATATCCGATTGTTTATTTTCCGTTAGGGTACCATAAATGGCAAAGAATGGAAAGAAGGTAAGAATATTTTCTGCACTCGAGGTGGCTAATATCTGCGGCGTCGTCAATCAGACCACCATTAATTGGATTAAAAGCGGCCATTTAAAGGCGTTCGTTACCCCGGGAGGCCAGTACAGGGTATATGCGGATGATTTAATCGAGTTTTTAAGCTCGCGAGGGATGAGAATCCCCGACGAGCTTGAAGAGACAGCGGATGAAAAACCGTCCTGGGATAGTATCCTTGTGGTTGATGATGATGAGGATATCAATGATCTGCTTAAGCGGTATTTGCTGAAAAAGTTTCCGGATTTCACGGTGTTACAGGCATATGACGGTTTTGAAGCGGGCAAACTTATTTCAGAATATTCACCGGGTATAATTATTCTTGATATTAATCTCCCCGGCATCGACGGGCACAAACTGTGTCAGAAGTTAAAGGAGAACGGCAGCACACAGAGTCCGGCTGTGATAGCCATCACCGGTTTGAATGATCCGGCTGAGGAGGAATCCATAATCCGCAACGGGGCGGATGCCTTTTTTGCCAAACCCCTAGATCTTGAAGCCTTGAAGCAAAAAATAGTTGATCTATTGAACAGATACCGGGGAGAAGATGGATAAAAAGTCGCAGGCGCTTATTTTAATAGTAGAAGACGAGGATTCAATCAGACTTACCCTCCGTGATTTTCTGAAACAAAAGGGCTACCAGGTTATTGTGGCCTCCGACGGTGTCGGGGCCTTAAAGCAGCTTCTTGACAATAATGTGGATCTGATTGTAACCGATTACCGCATGGATATTCTGGGCGGTGATTACTGGATACGCCTGCTTAAAAAATACTGCGCGGATAAAAGAATAATAATTACCAGCGGTTTTCTACAGCCGAATATTCATATTCCCTTTAAAGTCTTCTATAAACCCTTTGACTACGCGGAATTGGAAAACGAAATAGCCAAGGAGCTTGAGCAGGGCAATTAATATAATGGACCAAAAGCAGAACAAAGCCATGCTGGCCAGGGTCTACGGAGTAGTCCAGGGTGTGGGATTTCGCTTTTCAACCCAGGAAAGGGCCAAGCGGCTGGGACTAAAGGGGTATGTAAGAAATATGTTCGACGGATCGGTTGAGGTGTTGGCCGAGGGAGAAGACCGGCAGGTGGACAGCCTCCTGGCCTGGCTGAAAAGGGGCCCGACCGGTTCGTATGTGAACCGGGTTGAGGCCCATCCCACCCCGTACAAAGGATTATATAACAGTTTTACAATTGAGTTTTAAGGTAGCCAGTGATGTCGGAACACCGTGTGGTTGAAAAAAAACTTGTCCCCCTGCTGCAGTCATTAATCCGCAATAAGTGCGTAAACGACGGCTCACCCGGTTCCGGCCATGAAATCCGTTCCGCCGAAACCTTAAAGAGTTTTTTCCAAGAATACGGCATAAAGGTCGAGATTCTTGAATCACAAAAGGGGCGTGCCAGCTTGGTAGTACGGATACCGGGCGGTGATCCCAAGGCACCTTCACTGGCTTATATGGGGCACCTGGATGTGGTACCCGCGAACGGGGAGCAGTGGAGTTGTGATCCTTTTTCAGGTGACCTGCGGGGCGGATATGTGTGGGGCAGGGGCGCCGTGGACATGCTGAATATGACCGCGGCCCAGGCTGTTGCCTTTGCCGAACTTGTGAATAAAAAAAACCGTTTCCCGGGTGATCTTGTGTACCTGGCGGTGGCGGACGAGGAGGCCTCCGGCAGGCTGGGGGCCCGCTGGCTGGTGGAAAAGCACTGGGACAAGGTCAAGGCCGATTATATGATAACCGAGCTCGGCGGTTTCTTTATTCGGAACAGAAAAGGTTTAGGAATTACGGTCTCCTGCGGCGAAAAAGGTATTGTATGGGCCCGGCTTTCCACCAAAGGGACCGCCGGTCACGGCAGCCTGCCCTTTCATGCGGATAATGCCGCCGTTAAGGTGGGGAGGGCCGTGGAACGTCTTGCCCGCTACGAGCCCCGGGTGCGATTTTCCGACGAATACCTGGAGATGGTGAAGTCCCTGGCTGAAACCACAAAGCAGGCGCGTACATTAAGCCGAGCGGGGACTTTACGCAAGGCGCTGCAAACTCTGTACGCCAAAACGCCCGGCCTGGCCAAGTTTTTACACGCGGCCAGCCGGATGACGATCAGCCCGAATATCGTCAAGGCAGGCAATAAAACGAACGTGATCCCCGACAGCGGTATGATCGAGCTTGATATCCGCATTCTCCCCGGCCAAACGGTCGAGGATGTGGTTGCCGAACTGAAAATGGTGTTGGGGCCGCTGCATGAGTATTTTACCATTGAGATTACCGAGTATTTTCCGGCAAACGTTTCCCCGGTTGCCACGCCCCTGTTCCAGGCCACCAGGGAGATCGTCTCACCGGTCTACCCGACCGCGTATTACATCCCGTTTTTTATCGGCAGCGTGACGGACGGCCGGTTCTGGAGAAGCCGGGGTACCACAGTATACGGATTTTCCCTGTTCGACGAAGCTTTTTCCATCGACGACTACGCGGCCATGTTCCACGGCAAGGACGAGAGGGTATCGCTTAAAAGCCTGGAGCTTGCCTACAATTATTTTTATAAACTGCCCCAAGTTTTTTTCTCAAAAGCCAGGAATTTCCTCTGAAATACACCGATAAATGAATAAACGCTTATAGTTGCCGCTCCATGACCAAAAACATATTTAAAGAAAAGCTTGCCGTGTATGCCGAACTCCTGTTTACCGTGGGACTGAATATCAAGCCCGGTGAACACTGCCTGATTCAGGCCTTTACCGTACACAGGGAACTGGCCCTGGCCTGCGCGCGTGCGGCCTACGCCAAAGGCGCCGCTTATGTGAATATCCTTTACCTGGATGAACAGTTAGATACCATTCGCCTTGAACGCGCACCTGAGTCCAGCCTGGATTATTTTCCCCCGGGCATGATCAAAGCTTACGAGGAGATAATACTCCGTAAGGGTGTGTTCCTGTCTCTTACCGGAAGGGAAAACCTTGCTGCGGATGAAATAACCGACGCCCGGCGCAGCAATAAAATGCTTTTGGCAAGGGCGGAAAATCTGTATTTTTTTCACGAGAAGGTCCGCTCCAATGCGATCAGGTGGTGTGTGGCCGCCTCGGCCACGGCGGCCACGGCCAAAAAGATGTTTCCCCGGGTCGGTACGGCGCAGGCGGTGCAAAATCTCTGGGACGCTATTTTTGACATCTGCAGGATCAATACGGCCGATCCGCCGGCCGCCTGGAGGGGCCACCTGGACAAACTGGACAGGATCAAACAAACCCTTAACGCACTTGAGATCAGGGAACTGCTGTATAAGGGGCCTCACGCGGATTTACGCATCGGGCTGGCCCCGCAGGCCAGATGGCAGGGCGGCGAGTCGCTGTGTAAAACCGGGGAACGCTTTGTGGCCAATATCCCCACCGAGGAAGTGTTTTCAGCCCCGGATTTTCACAGTGTAGACGGTTGGGTTGAGTGCAGCCGCCCGCTTGTGTACCGCAATTTTTTCATTGAACGCATCCGTTTGGAGTTTAAGGACGGCATACTGACGGAAATTTCCGGCAGCCGGGGGATCAGGGAACTTGAGGCCTTCCTTTTCGCCAAGGCCGAGAACCGGCGGCTGGGAGAGGTGGCGCTGGTGGAATCAAGCTCTCCGGTATATAAAAGCGGACATGTATTCCATAACCTGCTTTATGATGAAAACGCCGCCAGTCATATCGCCTTCGGTTCCGCCTTTACCGAATGCTTTGACGGAATCGAGAATTACAGCGAGGAGCAAAAGGAACAGGCGGGGTTTAACACCGGCAAAATCCACATCGATCTTCTCATCGGCTCCCCGGAGCTTGAGGTTTCCGCCCGGCTTTCTTCGGGCCGGATCGTCCCATTGCTGTCCGGGGGTGTGTTTGCACAAATCCAGTGAGTGGGCCACTACGCCGGGGGCTATGGTGGCTATACTATTCTCCTCTACTTGACAAAGGCGGAATAATATTCCATGAGTATATAGTATGAGGCAAAAAATTGAAGAGTTGGTAGACACGATTATCAGTTCATATCGCAAGATCGGGGGAATCAACCATATTCAGGGGCCCAACCTTCCCTCGCAAAAAAGCATTATCCGGATTGTAAACGAGTTTCAATCGCTGGTGTTTCCCGGCTACCGGGAGGAAGAGGAGATAGACCAGCTCAATATAAAATACGTGGTGGGGGAGAAAATCACCAATATCGTGCGCAGCCTTGTCCCGGAAGTGGAAAAAAGCATCCAGTACCAGAACAAGCTGACCGGAAAAGATTCACGGGGGGTAGGCGATCACGCGGAAAAAATCGTCTGCGAGGTGGTGAGCACGATTCCGGAGATCAGGCGCCTGATAAAGTTGGATGTGGAGGCCGCGTTTCAGGGAGATCCGGCGGCCAAGTCGCACGAAGAGGTTATACTTTCCTATCCCTGCCTGGAGGCGATTCTTGTCCACCGCATGGCGCATGAGCTTTGGATTCGCCGTGTTCCCCTGATTCCGCGCATGATGAGCGAATATATTCACAGCAAGACCGGCATAGACATCCACCCGGGCGCGGGCATCGGCGAATACTTTTTTATCGATCACGGCACTGGGGTGGTAATCGGCGAGACCACTAAAATCGGCAATAAGGTTAAACTCTATCAGGGGGTCACCCTGGGGGCGTTAAGCGTAAAAAAAGAAGAGGGAGAGAAAAAAAGGCACCCGACAATTGAAGACAATGTTACCATTTACTCCGGGGCCACCATCCTGGGTGGCAATACGGTAATCGGTGAAGGCTCGATCATCGGCGGAAACGTGTGGATCCTATCATCAGTTCCACCACACAGCAGAATTTATTACCAGCCGGAACAGTATGTGTTTAATAAAGAACAAGGCCATGGCCCGGATTTCCAGATCTGAACGATTGCGGCGACCGCCTTACCGCTTTTATCATGGATCAGCAGTTAGTCCGCCACCTACACGAGTTTTGTGCGCCCCATTGCGATCGTTTCGGTTTTTTGGAGTCTTACCTTGCGGCACACCAAATCCCTTTTAAAATCAGCCCTTTAACCGATTCCAGGTTTTTTATTGTAAACTTTGACGCCCTACAGCCGCCCGATAAAAAATATTATGTAAAGATGCTTATTGCACATTATGACCGGAAGGAAAACACGCCCGGCGCCAATGACAATAGCGCCGCGGTGTTTCAGCTTCTCAGGCTGGCGGCCTTCCTTAAAACAAGGGAGATTAAACACCACAACATTCAGATCGTCTTAAGCGACCATGAGGAGGCGCGTGAGGGCCGGAATATTCAGGAGCAGGGAACGTATAAACTGGGTATGGCCTTAAAGAAACTCAAGGTACACAACTGCGTGTTCTTTAATTTTGATATGTGCGGGGTGGGAGATACGCTTATTTTAAGCGAGGCCGGCGAACGGTTGCTGCAAAGCCGGCGGAGAACCGATACCGAGGTATACGCTAAAATGCGGGTATTGCGATCATTTACCATGGATATGCTTGAAACGCTGAAGGGGGGGCATTTTCTTTCCCTGCGGACCCCTTTTTCCGACAACCTGGGCCTGGTGCTTCAGGGGTATCCGGCCATGCAGATTTGCGTGCTTCCCTACCATGAGGCGGTACGCTACCGGACGGGCTTGGAAAATCTGAAAAGGAGTGCGCAGAATTTAAGGGGGAAACTCGGAGATTCACAGGCTCACACTATCAGGCAGAAATACGCCGCCATTCAGCCGCTTACCTGGCGCCTGCGGCACTCGCATTATGACACGGTGGACAAACTTACACCGGAGGCCTTTACCTTGATGCACATGCTTCTGAGAAAATTAGTGTACCTTAAGATTCCCAAATAATTTCAGGGCTTCTCGATGATCGTATAGCTGAACAAGGCTTCGGCTACGCCCTCTTTTTTCTGCTTTGGGCTAAGGGCCTTGTATATCTTTTTCAACGCGACATCGCCCAGGTCTTCAAACGCCGATTCGATATCCTTAAACTGGCTGGGAGACGCCACCACCTTGATGAATTCCGTACCGTAAGGGGCCCCCAACCTGAAGGCGAACCCGTAATTGCTTTCCGGGATGGAGTATACCCGCTTGTTTTTTATGAGATTATTATGATGAAATTTATTGGGAAAAATCAGTTTCATCTTCCCGTTTACGTCTATGTGATATATTTTAATATAGCAGTCCCGGTTTGATTTAAACCGAATCAAGAGGTTTTCGCCTTCGTAATACACCCCGCCCGCTCCCCGGTCCGGCCATGCGCTGATCTTGAGATTTTCAGGTTGGGCCGCATCGATTTCATTTACCTTGTTAAGCACGGCTACGGCATCGTCATAATTCTCAGGTTGTAAGGCGGTGTTTTTAATAAATTCCTTTCCCGGAAAGATAAACGATGTTTTTCCGTAATAGGTGCCGTGGATGATATCCAACAACTCAACAAAAACCTTGACGTCCTTTCCCCGGCTGTAAAACCGTCCTGTTATCAGGGCTTGGACCCCCTTCAACCTGCCGATTATGGTCTCCGAAGGCTCTTCCGTCAGGTCCGAGAGGTTAAGCTCCTGGGCCTTGAGGATTTCCTCCAACCTGTTTTTGGAGAATAGTTCGTACTGCGCGCATCCGATAATCGCCTCTCCTATGCAGTCCTCCAGGTATTTCGAGAACTCTGAGCCCATCTTATCATCCCCATAGGTGAAGTTGCCTAGGCTGACCACGATTTTTGCGGAATCCGGGGCGTAAAGCTGATCCAGGCCTTGTTTGACAGCCGGGGTTTTAACGTCCGAGGCAATGATACACGGCAATAATAAAAACGGCAGAATGATAGCATATCTTGTTTTCATAATTGATATTATAACTCTTATACAAAGAAATATCAAAATATCGTTGATTTTAAAATTACCATCCACTACACTTTTTATGTAATTCAAAGATATGATGACACATAAAGTATCTATTACCCTGTTATTAATTCTGTTTGTTATCACACCGCTTCTCTGCGCCGAGGAACGCCTGAAGAATATAGACGACAGACTTGAACTCAATTTCTTTATTCTGGAAAGCGCCGTGCGTGAAGGCGCATTTATTTCGGGGGATCTGGAGGAGCTGGGATTCACCAGGTATGACGGCCTGAAACTGCCCAAGAAAAAGGATTTAGAGAAGAGAATGTACACCTTCAGGGCGGTGTTTTACCTGGATGAGTCGCTTAAAAATCAGGATCTGGCCGTACACCTGGGCCCGGCCGATTATCCCTTTCACCTGTACCTGAACGGGGTTGAGTTATTCATGTGGGGAAGGTATGGTGAGCATTACAACTCAACCTACTATCGTTCACCCAATATACTCCTGCCCCCGCAGCTTTTAGCCTACGGCGCGCGGAAAAACGAAATCGCCATCCAGATCTTTCCCCGTTATGAAACAAGGCCGCTGGGAACTGTTACCATCCTGTCTTACAGCAGGGGAATGTTCAATTCTTTCTTCCGGGATCTGTTTAATATTCACCTGATCCAGGGCTCATGTATGATTGCTTTTGTGCTTTTTTTGTATTTTTTGTTTCTTTTTATCACCCATGGGTCCAAGAATATGAAGTACCTGTTTTTTTCCCTGGCCTGCTTGTTTTTTATGTTCAGTTACTTCAACATCAGTTACTCCCATGATCTGGTAAACGAGGTATTGAACGAGAAAATATCCAGGTTGGGATTCCCGCTGACAACCGCGTTTTTGGCGTTGTTTATTATCGAGTATACGGAAACGTTTAGAAAACGCCGGTCCGTCAAACTGTCCGTGCAGGGAATTATCATGCTGCCCGCGGCGGTAAGCGCTGTTATCACCATGTTCCAGCCCACCAAGCAGGGGGTTGCCGCCCAGTTTGACGTGATAATGCTTTATTATCTGCTTCCCCTGCTGTTGTTTTCATTTATCATCCTCTGCCGGTATGTGGTTTTCTCGATTACACGGAAAAAAGAGTACAGCCCGCTGGTCATTCTGATCGGGTTTCTGGCGATTATTATTACCAGCGCCACGGATATCATATACATAATGGTGCTTGTCGCGCCTTATACCTGGACGGTTCCGTATGGATACGTACTCATGGTGCTGTGTATATTTTTTACCCTATCCATAGATCAGTCCCGCGTACAGACGCAGTCCGAAAACAACCGGAGGGAACTTGAAAAGAAGAACCAAGCGCTGAAAGCCATGATGGATGATATTTCCTATGTGGCCGGAAACCTGGTTGAATCAAGCACCAGGCTTGAAAGTAATATAGAAAAATCAATCCAGGTAATCGAGAAGAACAGGGAAACCAATAAGGCGCTTCTTGACAGCATCATCAGTCAGTTTGACTCAATTGAATCCATGCTGCTGCAGGTGGCCAACCGGATAACCACCTCCAGTGAGAGAATCCCTCTGGCCATCAGCCATCAGACCACCGCCGTGGGTGACGTGAACAGCATCATGTCTAAAATGAAAAGCGATATTGAATCAACATCCGTTTCTTCCATTGAAACCAGCCAGACCGCCAACCGGTTGGCTCATATCGCGGATGAAAGCTCGAAGATCGTGACCGAATCAAAAAGAACCATCAATAAGATATCGGAGTATTCGGATTTCATAAACCAGGTGCTGTCCTCTATTGAGGATATCACCGAGAAAACCAGCCTGTTGTCCATAAACGCGTCCATAGAAGCCGCCAACAGCGGGGCCATAGGCAAGGGGTTTTCGGTGATCGCCAGTGAAATCAGGAAACTTGCCTCCAAATCCAAGCAAAACCTGGATACCAGTTTTGAGAATTTAAATAATATGAAAAACATATTGGGCAAAAGCAATTCACTGGCGGATGAGGTCTATGAAAGGCTTTTTAATATAATCGAAGAGTCCAAACATTCGGCCGGCAAAATCAACGATATTACCACTATGATAGAAGAGCAGAAAAACCAGTCGGTTACCATCTTACAGGCCGTGGAAAGCCTGCTGAACGACACCACAAGGATAAACAGTCTTTGTCAGCAGGAGCAGCAGGATGACGAAAAGATTAAAACCACACTAATGGATTTAAAAAAATCCTTTGAGTCGATTACCGAGTTGTTAAAGGAACAGGAACAAAAAGAAAATGAATTGCATTCCTCAATTAACGGGATCCGGGAGGTAATGTCCGAAAATCTGAAGAATGTGGATATCCTCAATAACAGCCTTAAAACCTAAAAAAAACCGTTAACCGCTTTCCAAATCGAATTTCGCCTTATGAAGCTTTTCCAAAAACTTGCCGCTTTTAAAATTGCGTATCCAGTTCTTCAGGATTATATATCCCCCGAATCTCAGGAGGTAATTCCTGAAATAGCGTTTTTTCCATTTTAAAAACGCGTCTATAATATACCTCACCCTGAAGGTAATGATGGTTAGCGCGGAAGAACAGACTATTCTGGGAAAATGAAACAGGATGTTCTTTGATATATGCCAGAAGTTATGAAAGCGATAAAACTTACCCATGATGTCCTTGAACACCGCCCGCTGGATTACTTCCGGGTCGATTCCGTTGTCAGGTTCGAAAAGCGGGAACTGGCCGTCGTAATACTCCCACCCGATACGGTCCAGCGGATACAATCTCCCTTCTTTGGCCAGCCGGGTCCGAAGCTCGGTTCCGGGCAGCGGTATGGTCTGGACCACCTGCAGCGTATCTATTTTTGATTTCATGATAAAGCCGCGGAATCTTTTAATTCGTTCCTTGATGGGAAGGGTTATTTTATATTGTTCTTTCTGCGGATACCCGAAGATGAACATGCCATGGATAAACACCCCTTGATCGTGAAACAACTTTGTCCATTTAAGCAGATCTTTGGATTTGTAGCCCTTGTTCATAACCAACAGCTCTTCATCTATGGGTGACTCATAGCCTATGCACACCATGTAAAAATTGGCCCGTTTCATGGCGGCGAGCAGCTCCGGGTATCTGGCGTCCGTGATCCTAGTCTGGATAGTGAACAACAGGCGTTTGCCCGTTTTTTTCTGATACTCGGCTAAAAGATTACAGAATTCAATGGCCTGCTCCCGGTTGGTGGCAAAATGATCGCTTGTCTCAAAAAACCTGCGCGCGTTCCGCGTCTCTACCAGGTGTTTTACCTGGCTCATGAGCCACTGCGGACTGCTGCATCTGGCCCTGTCTTTGACCGCGCAGAACTCGCATTTCATATTGCAGCCGCGGATGCGGTTTATGGGGTAGTATTTGATTTTAGCGTAAAGCAGCAGGTCAAAATCCGGATACGGCATGCTGTCAAAATCGGTGATCAGCGGCCGTTCGGCGGTCCGGTGCATTACGCCTTTTTTTAAAAAGGCGATACCGCGAACCCCGTCCGGCTCCTGCCCCGTTTCCCAGGCCACCAACAGTTCCTGGATGGTGATTTCACCCTCCCCGAATACGGCCACATCCACCTGATTCTCCAGGGCTTCCGCGGGCAGGTTTTCTATATGTTTGCCGCCGGCGATGGTTTTGGCGCCCAGCGTTTTATAAAGCCCGGCCAATTTGTACAGCCGCGGAATGGAGGAGGTGATGGACCCATAGAAGCCCACTGCGTCCGCGGGCCGTTCCTGCTGCAGCGCGATATGGTCCGGCCGCCCGTACCGGTCTTTGGGGCATAGTTTGCTTCTGCAGTTGTTTTCGTCTATAACCTCAACATCCCAGTTTTCCAGCAGGTTGGCGCAGGTGGCAACCGCCAGCGGGCCCACCGACGTGGTTTCCCTTGCCGTGAAACTGTATATGTTGAAATTGGGAAAGGCGGGAATGATTATCCGCAGCCTGTATCTGTTTTTATTAAGCATTTTCTATCTCCATTTTTTTAGTATACTCAAATATACCGGAAGTGAATATAATTATTCCGTTAAATTTCTATTTTTTCGGCTTCATTGACATTGGGCGGCAAATGGCATACCTTGGTAATATGAATGCGAAATAATGCAAATATACGGGAAATGCTGAAAAGGATCCTTCGCTTTCTGGGCCCGGGTTTTCTGGTTACGGTGGGTTTTATTGATCCGGGCAACTGGGCCACCAATATCGAAGGAGGATCGCGGTTCGGCTATGAGCTTTTATGGGTTATTACCCTAAGCACGCTGATGTTGATTGTCATCCAGAATATGGCGGCCAAGCTCGGTATCGCCACCGGGAAATCTCTGGCCGTGAATATCAGGGAAAATTTTCCCGCCTATATAGCCACGCCGGTAGGTATAACCGTAGTGCTTGCCTGCGTGGCCACGGATGTGGCGGAGCTGTTGGGCGGGGCCATCGGGTTTCGACTGCTCTTCGGGTTTCCCTTATGGTTGGGCGCCCTGCTCACGGTTGTGATCGAGGTATTCATGATCGTAAGCCAGCGCTACCACAGGCTGGAACGGATCATCATTGGGTTTCTGGGGATCATCGCGGTGTGTTATATAATAGAAATTTTTATTGTAAAGCCCAATTGGCCTCAATTGGCGCCTTCGGTTGTGCTGCCCACGGTAAACAGGGAGAGTATTTACATTGCCATGGGGATTTTAGGCGCGGTGGTCATGCCGCACAATATCTTTCTGCATTCCAATGTAATCCACAGCCGTAAATGGGGCATAAGCCAGAAGGCGAAATTGCGCACCCTGAAATACGAAAAGATCGATACCTTTACCGCCATGTTCCTGGGCTGGATCGTTAATTCCGCGATGATTATCGTGGCGGCCGCGGTTTTTGCCAGGCACAATGTAGTTGTGGACAGCATCGAATCTGCCTCCGCCACCCTGCTGCCCCTGGCCGGACCACTGGCCGGCCTGCTTTTTGCCATTGCCCTGCTTTTTTCCGGTGTCGGTTCATCCGTAACCTCTTCCATGGCCGAGGTGAACGTGATTACCGGTTTTCTTGGTAAAAAAGAGGATCCTCGAACACTGCTTTACAAGATATCGGTTTTTATCACGGCCATCCCTTCTTTTTTTATCATTGTGGCAAGTCTTGACACCTACCAGATCCTAATTTTCAGCCAGGTTGTCTTAAGTATCCAACTGCCCTTTACCTTGATCCCCTTGATCATCCTTTGCCGGAAAAAGTCTTTAATGGGAATGTTCCGCAGCAAGCTGCCTGAACTTGTCCTGGCTCTTGTAATCTCGGCTGTGATAATCGCACTGAATATCTATCTGCTTTATTCAACGATCGGTCAAGGAGGTTCCTGATGGCGTTGTATAAAAATATCCTACTTACTTTGGACTGCTCACCCGTAGATAAGGTGATCATAGAACATGTTCGTGAACTTGCGCACATTCACAAGGCAACGGTTTCCCTGGTACATATCGTCCATTCGCATACTCTTGATCAGGATCGTTTCTTGCATGAAAAAGCCTCGGCCGTCATGGAGAAAACGGAAAAAATATTTAAAGACGCGGATATTCCCGTTCGGGTGATCCTTAAAAGCGGTGAGCCTGAGCAGGAGCTCCTGTGTATACTGGACCAGGGAGAGTATGATCTTGTAGCCATGGCTACGCACGGCCACCATTTCTTTTTGGATCTGCTGTTCGGGAGCGTTTCGGATGCCCTGAAACATAAAACCAGTATTCCGCTTTTATTGATCAAGGCATGATCAGCTGATTTCCCGCTCTAAAAGCCGCGTCATTTTTGCGGCCGGCAGCGGTCTGCTGAATAAAAACCCCTGGTAACTGTGACAGCCCAGTTTCCGTAAGAATTCCAGCTGTTTTTCGGTTTCCACCCCTTCGGCGATAATCTCGAATTTCAGGCTGTGGGCCATGGCGATGATGGCTTTTACAATAGCAACCGCATCCTCGTCCTCAGGTACGTCCTGGATAAAAGAACGGTCGATTTTCAAGGTTTTAAGCGGGAACTGTTTAAGTACGGAAAGCGAGGAATAGCCGGTTCCGAAATCATCGATAGAAAAGGAAACACCCAGCGCGGTAAGGCGTTTTATGATTTTTATGGAGTTCTCGGCGTCACGCATGGCATTGCTTTCCGTAATCTCCAGCTCCAGGTACCGGGGATTCAAGCCGGTGGCCTGCAGAATGTTTTCCAGGGATCCGCCCAGATCCTTTTGGGTGAACTGCAGGGTCGACAGGTTTACGGCTATACGATGCAGGCGGAGGTTTTGTTCCTGCCATTCCTTATGCTGCCTGCAGGCCTCGCGCAGCACCCAATATCCTATGGGGATGATCATTCCGTTTTCCTCGGCCAGGGGAATCAGCCGGCTGGGCCGGACAAGCCCCTTTTCCGGGTCCTTCCAATGCACCAGGGCCTCGGCCCCGATTATTTTTCCGCTGGCAAGCTGCACCTGCGGCTGGTAATACAGCATAAGTTCGTCCCGCTCCAACGCTTTTCGCAGCCTGTTTTCGATTTTCAGGCGTTCCTTCACGTGGATATACATCTCTTCGATAAAAAAACGAAAATTATTACTCCCGCTTGATTTGGCGCGCTGCATGGCGGACTCCGCGTCCTGCAGGGCCTTTTCCACCGAATCATATTTCTCGTCGATTATCACCACGCCGATACTTACCGAAACGCTGATTTCCTCTTTGGCCTCCTCAATACGCAGAGGCCGGTTTACGGTCTGTTTGAGGCGGAGTACCGTATCGGTGAGTTTTTTTAAATTTTCGTACTCATTTAGTAAAATAATAAACTCATCCCTGTCAAAATGAGTCAGCAGATCGTCGGAATCAAGGCTGGAACCGAGTCTCTCCGCCAGGCGCACCAGTATACTATCACCCACCATCATACCCAGGCCCTGGTTGATGAGTTTAAAGCGGTCCAGGTCAATAAACAGCAGGGCCGCGTTCGGCCTGGTTTTGAGTTTTATCTGTCTCAACACACGTTCCAGTTGGTCCAGTAAAAGAACCTGGTTGGGGAGCCCGGTAAGCGCGTTATAAATCCTGCGGTCCGTTATATCGGCCATGGAGCCGGTCATGCGCACCGTATTGCCCTTGGTGTCGATTACCGCTATTCCGGTTGTAATTACCCAGCGGTAGTTTCCGTTTTTATGCAGGATTCGCTGTTCTACCTGAAACCGGTTGATACGGCCACCTTTCAGCTGCTCCAGCAACGCCGTAACCTTTGGCTTGTCCGCCGGGTGAATACGTTCCAGCCATTCGCCGGGTGTGTCCTTGACGGAGTTACGGGAAAATCCAAGGATGGCCTTCCAGTTTGGAGAATAGTATACCTTGTTCTCATCAAGGTTCCAATCCCAGAGGCCGTCCTGCGTGGCCTGGGCGGCCAGCGCATAGCGTTCCTCGCTTAAACGTAATGCCTCCTGTGTTTTTTTAAGACTGATCTGGGTGCGTATGCGTGAGTTTATCACCGAAAAATCATAGGGTTTTGTGACGTAATCGTTGGCGCCAAGGCTCAAGGCTTTGACGATATCGATGTTTTCCGAGACCGCCGTCAGCATGATTATGGGAAGCTCGATCATGGAATAGGTCTTTCGAAAGGCGGTAAGCACCTGGTATCCGTCCATATCGGGCATGACAATGTCAAGCAGCACAAGATCAAATGAAACGGAGCGGATTTTCTTCAAGGCGGATCTCCCCCCCTGGGCCGTATACGTTTCATACCCGATCCGTTTAAGCATATGCGCCAGTGCGTCGAGATTATCCTTATTATCATCTATAATGAGTATTCGCGCCCCGCTGAGATCCATCTTTCACCTCATTGTTTATTTTACTATATTCTATTAATAAATTGTACAAAAGATTCTGTCTATTGACAAAAGCATCCATATCTCTTATCGTGGCATACGTCGGACTGTCGGCCTGAATTTGGGTCCAAAGGTGGCCTTGATGTCTCCCATTGATTTTAGCGTCACAAATTTCAACACATTAAAGAATATTACCTGTGCGGAAGTCCTGGTGGAATATCTCCGCATAGAGGGTGTAAAATACGTATTCGGCGTGTCCGGCGGCACCATTATCTCCATTCTGGAGGCTTTGGAGCAATCACCCGATGTTCAATTTATTATGTGTAAACACGAAGGCAGCGCGTCTTTTATGGCGGATCTCTATGCCAGGGTAAGCGGAAAAATCGGCGTATGCCTATCCACGGCCGGGCCCGGAGCAACCAATATGCTGACGGGGGTTGCCTGTGCCCAGCAGGACAGGATTCCGCTTCTGGCCATAACCGGCCAGCCCGCCACCCATACCATGGGTAAGGGAGCGGTACAGGAAAGCTCCGAATTCGGGGTGGATACGGTAGGCATTTACGGCCGGTTTACGGGTTTCAGCAGTCTTATCTCCGAGGCCGATGTGTTCCAGCAAATATTCACCAGGGCCTTGCGTGTGGCCCAGGGGGAGCATAAACAGGCGGTGCATATCAGCATCCCCTCAAATGTCTCTTCCCACAAATTCAAAAGTATAGACGTGCACGGCGACACCAAAAAGTACCGCGTCTCACACGCGGCCATTGATTTTGAACAGATCAAAAAGGCCGCCACTCTGCTGGTAAACGCAAGCCACCCGGCAATTTTGGTGGGACCGGGCATAGATTCGGAGTATCATATCGAGGACCTGATCCATATCGCCGAGATGCTTAACTGCCCGGTGTTGACCACCCCCAAGGGTAAGGGGATTTTTCCGGAAAGCCATCCGCTTTCTTTCGGCGTGTTCGGATTCGCCGGTAACCTATGCGCCAAAAAATACCTGCTTGAGGGAAACGTGGACCTGTTGCTTGTCATCTCCAGCCGGTTGGGCGAATGGACATCCGACTCCTGGAACCCGGACCTGTTTCCCACCAAGTACCTGATTCAGATCGACGTGGACTCGCAGAATATCGGCCAGAACTTTCCGGTAAGCCTGGGTATCGTAGGGGATGTGGGCGCGGCGGTCAAGGAGCTCTTAATCAGTCTGCTGCGCATAAAAAACCAGATCCCCGTGTCCTCCCTAAAACATATCGTGAACGGAAAAAGATTCGAAACCATTTTAAACTATAAAAAGGAGTATGGCATCTATCGGGAGCCTGAGAAACTGCTTTCCGATGCCGTACCCTTAAAACCGCAGCGCCTGATGAATGACCTGAACATCTGCCTGCAAAGGGATGCCATAGTTCTGGCCGACGCAGGCAATGCCTATGCCTGGACCCTGCACTACCTGGTTATCAATCCCCCTCAAAAGTATTATATCGCGTTGGGATTTGCCTCCATGGGCCATGCCACAGCCGGCGTTGTGGGCGCGGCCCTGGCCGCACCCGGAAGACAGGTGATCGCCGTGGTGGGTGACGGTTCCATGCTTATGAACGGTAATGAGGTGCATACGGCAGTGGAATACAATATATCCGCCGTCTGGCTTATCCTGAATGACGGTAAATGGGGGATGGTGTTCCATGGAAACAGGGCGGTTGTGGGTAAGGGCCTGCATTCGGAGTTTCATGCGGTGGATTTCGCGGCGCTGGCGCGTGTCTACGGCGCGGACGGGTACCGGATTACCAGGCCCGGTGAATTATGCGAGATCATGCCCCGGATTTTAAGTGAGAAAAAACCCGCCGTAATTGACGCGGTAATTGACGCCCATGAGGAACCTCCTTTCTTGGAAAGGGTTCGTGCGGTATTAAAATATATGAAAAAAAGCGTATAGAGAAAGTGGTGAAAGCTTTCAGAAGGAGGTGCCATGTTTGAAGACCCGGGGAAACAAGATAAAAACCTCGATCTGGTTTGAGGAAGCCGGAGATGACAATCCCTTTTACGCGCAGAGAAGTTACTGTCACGGGTATGATTTTTATAATACCCTTCTGGGCAGGGTGAGTTTTGCGGATCTGATTTTCCTCCATCTGAAGGGTGAGCTTCCGGATCAAAAGGCCTGTGAACATTTCAACCTTTTACTATCCTCGGTAATGAACCCCGGACCGCGCCACCTGCAGAACAGGGCCGCCATGTCCGCGGCCATCGGCGGGTGTCCGGTGGGAGGGGCGCTTATCTCCGGTTTTGCCTGTTCCATGGGAGAGCTTGAAGGCGGTCTTGCCGTGGAGACGGTGATGATGATGCTTTTGGAGATACGGCGCCAAACAGGGGATGGGGAAAGGCCGCTTGCCGATATAAAGGAAATACCCCAAAAATATAGTGATACGGGAAACCTGCCCGGTTTCGGATTATTGAACGCGGGGGCTGACATCCATGCCTGCAGACTGGCGGAAATCCTCAAACAACGACGGTGGGACGGGTTTTTTGTCAACCTGCTATTGCATATCGAGACTTTAGCCAAGGCTGCCGGGCTGCCCGGGGCCCGCCTGTACGGAGTGTTTGCCGCCTCGCTGCTAGACCTGGGATTTTCTCCCACGCAGGGCCACGGACTCTTTATGCTTTCCGGCGGTATTGGTATGCTGGGCTTTCTTTGTGAGCGCTACGGCGAAAAGTGGGATGAGTATCCCACGTGGTTCTCCGACGCGGTGTATAACTATGAAAAAGGAAGAACAAGTGAAAACGGATAAAGAAAGCTTGACCCGGTATTATCACAATTATAATACCATTACCACCTCGCTGGGCGGGATTGTGGACGGGAAGATTGAGTTTTGCGGATATGACGTAATAAACGAACTGGCGGAAAATTTCACGCAGACCGAGGCCTTTCTGCTCTGGGCTTTGGGAAGAAGGCCCACCGCTATGGAAACAAAACTTATCGATACATTAATCTGCCTGAATATCTATCCGGATATACGCATCTGGAGTATCAGGGTCGGCGCGTACGCGGCCGCGTGCGGTTCTCCGTTATCATCCTCTGTGGGAGCAGCGCATGTTGCGGCTAACTCAAAACTGTTTGCCGTGGCGGCCTCTCTTGCCTGTAAACGCTTTTTGGAGAAGCTAAAGCGGGATTCTCTAAGCACACCGCTTGAGAGGCTAATTGAGGAATATGTCAACAAGCGCGTTTTTTTCCCCGGCTTCGGCAGGCCTTTGATCCAAGGTCCCGATGAACGGTACCTAAAACTTAGTGAGTTGTTAAAGGAATGGGATTATCCGCCGGGTGAGTACACACGATTACTTTTTAAAGCAGCCCCGCTCATCCAAAAGTATAAGAAAATTTACCCCAATTATGCCGCTTTATTTGTTACATTGGTAATGGATAAACCATTTTGTTTTGATGAAGGAAAAATAGCAATCATGGCCCATTATATGATAAGCCTGCCCTCTTATCTGTCGGCAAATGAGATCCGTGGGAAAGAACAGGGTTTTTCCCTGCTCCCGTTGAAGATAAGCGATATTTTGTACACGGGAAAGGCTAAAAGGGAGTTTGAATCTTGAAGAAAAACCATGCCTTGCTTGCGGAAAAATATCTTCTTAAAAAAAAGACCGCGGGAAGCGAGATAAGTGAAATCTGGCTGGCGGAGGATATTATCACCCACAACAGGGTGGTTGTTAAAAGGATACCGGAATCTAAGAGAAGCAGGAACATTGAGAATCTCCTTCGTTTTAACAAAGAGATCAGTATTCTGAAAAAACTGCGTCATGAGAACATAGTGGAAATATATGATTTCGGTGAAAGCCGGGGCGGTAATTATATCGCCATGGAATACGTAGAAGGGCAGAGCCTGGTCGATTTTCTTAAGGACCGGGGAGGACTGGATATACCGCTTTTCCTGAATATCGCCATTCCCCTGAGTGAAACACTGGCCTTTATTCATAAACAAAATATGATCCACGGCGACATTAAGCCCGGCAATATAATCGTTACCAAGAAAGGAAAAGAGATCGGGATCAAACTGCTTGATTTCGGCGTCGCGTTACTGAAGGACCTGGACAGTGTCTACAGGTCTCATATCTCCGATACCTTCGCGTATATGTCCCCCGAACAAAGCGGCGTATTGAAGAGACCCGTAGATCTGCGCAGCGACCTTTATTCCCTGGGAGTATTGTTTTACCGTATGCTGTCAGGAGAGCTCCCTTACACGCACACCGATATATATTCCCTCATTCATATGCATATAGCCTCCGAACCCCGTTCTTTACGCGCTTTTAATCCCCGGATTCCGGAAATTCTGGAAAAGGTCATAGATAAGCTGCTGCAAAAAGAATTAAGCGATAGGTATGCCAATACGAACATCCTGGTCAGGGATCTAAGAAATATCAGGAGGGGAACTGCGGGAGAACCCGAAGTACTGGATTTTATACCGGGTGTTTCGGACCAGCCTGAAATATCCAGAGAACATATAAACTTTGTCGGCCGTCCCTACGAACTTAGATATTTAAGATCATTGTATGAGCAAACTCAAAAGGGCAGGGGTAAAATTGTACTGATCAGCGGGGATCCCGGCGTCGGGAAAACCAGGTTACAGGAAGAATTGAAGGAGTACGCCTTTGTATCCGGCGGAATTTGTGTGAGCTCTGAGTTTGAGGAGATGGAAAACCCACTGCCCTATCATGGATTTATCCGCTGTATAGATAATTTTATCGACATAATGGAGATGTTTTCCAAAGACAAATCCCTGGCCATTAAAGACGCCATCAACCGCTGCCTGGGCAAGATAGGGCCGTTATTCGTCGGAATGATACCCGGGCTCGGCGGTTTTGTTTCCAAAGATACTTCAATAAAACAGTTGGAAGGCGAACAGGAAAAAATCAGGTTTGAAAATCTTTTCATTAATTTATTGGGCAGCCTGGGAAAGCACCTGCCGGCGGTTGTGTTTTTTATCGACAACATACAATGGGCGGATAGCGGTACATTGAGCCTGCTTCTGAAATTGGCAACCGTAAAGAAACTTGAGAATATATTGTATGTGCTGGCCTGCCGGGAGAAAACGGAGGGAAAAGCAGCGGGGCCTTTGGAAGCATTATTTAAGCAGGATAATATCCATCGTTTAAAAATAGGTAATCTTAGTCATGATGACGTGGAACAAGTTGTCTTCCGCATGCTGGGAGATGAAAACAGCCTTTTGAAACGACTCGCCGAAATAATTTACCGGAAAACCGCAGGCAATGCCTTTTTTGTAAAGGAGTTCATCCAGTCGCTTCTTCGTGACGAAATGATCAAATACCGGGACGGTTGGCGGTTGGACTACGATACGATTAATGTGCTTCCCTACACCCGCAATGTGGCTGATATAATTTTGAACTCCGTAAACCGGCTTTCGGAAGAGGAGCGCGATGTACTGGCCAAGGGAGCGGTGTACGGAAAGGAATTCGAATACTCATATCTGTCCCAATGTTTCCCTGAACTGAAAAACGATACTATATTCCAGGCCATTGAGAACGCCAAGAAAAACAACATTATTATTTCCAGCGGGCAATCACTCTATTTCAGCCATGATATCGTGCATGCGGTTTTTTATAATAAAATTCCCCTGAGTACACGCAGAAAACACCACGAGAGTATTGCGCGCTACCTGGAAAGCGCGAATGGTCGCATGGGCGACTCCGTGTATAAAATTCTGTATCATTTTCAGAACTCCGGCAACAGCCTGAAAACAGGAGAATACCTCATCAAGGCCGGTGAACTGGCTCAAAACAGGAACAGTCACGGGGACGCGGTTCGTTTCTTTTCCCTTGCCGTTAAAAACCCGAAGTATGCCGGGTCGGGCGCCCTGCACCAAAGGCTGGCCGAGTCCCTGAAACACATCGGCAATTACAAGGAATCACAGAGGCATTTTGAGACCGCCCTGTCCCTGATTGAAAACCCCGAAGACAAGATCGAATTATATGAAAAAATGAGTTACAGTCTGGTGGCGGACGGTCATTATGAAGAGGCCATCCTGATACTAAAACACGCGCTTTCACTGCTGAGGGAAAGAGTACCGGGAAGCAGACCGCTGCTTGCCTCGAGGCTCCTGAAGGAGATCCTTATCCAATACGTTCACTCGATTTTTCCCTATTTGTTCAGAAAGCAGGGCATTGCGGAGAAGGAAAACAGAAAATTCAAGAAGCAGATCCTGTTTCAAATGATCGGCTGGGTGTGTTTGTGGGCGATTAAAAGGGAGCTTTTAATCTACTCCCATTTTAAGGCCCTTAACCTGTGCGACAGGGCGGGGATAAGCGAGGAAGGAGTGGAGCTGCTGCTTACCCATTGCGCGGTGCTCGGGTCCATGGGCGGCCCTCCCCTGTTGGTGAAAAAATTCTATAGGAGGATCTGGCGTTTTCTGCGGCGAATAGAACAGTATATAAAATTATTGCCGAATCCGTCCCTGGTAAAAGCCCTGTACCTGGCTGTGTGTGCGGGTGTTGAATTGAATGAGTCCTCATACGACAAGGCGATAAACGCATTGAAGATCCTGCGGGAACAGCATACGGTGACCTACCTGCAGGAGATAAGCAACTGCTCTGCCCAGGTTTTCGAATTTCTGGGACGCTTCGATACGCTGGGCGAGCTTTCCGAGGAGGTCAGGTCAAAAGGAGAACTGTTCGGCAACAGGCTGTTGATAAGTATCGGCGACCTTTTTGCGGGAATCGCCGCGTTTTATCTGGGCAGAACCAATGAGGCGATCGGACTCCTGGAAGCGGCGCTTTCCGAGTTTACACGCGTTTCGGATAAGGTGAACCTGCAGTATACGTGCCTGTTTCTGGTAAAAGCATACGCACGAAAAGGAAGTTACCAGAAGGTTGAAGAGTACTTCAACCTGTCTCTTGATGTTATAAACACGGAACACCAGGCACATGCCATGGTCATCTCACGAATATTCCCCTTTTATCTTGAGTCCTTATTGGAGAAGTTTATCAGGTACGCTGATAATGAAAGGGAAAAGCGGCAGCGTGTGCGCCTGGCCCGGCGCTATTATAACAAATGCGCGGTCCTGGCCCGGACCTATGAGTGTCAGAGAGGGATATTCTATCGCCTTTCGGCGCTTTATGCCTGGCGCGTGGAAGACAACCGTAAAAAGGCCCGGCGCATATTCAAACAGGGGATGATGTTTTTTGAACAAAGCCCGGAACTTTACACCAAGGCCATGTTTTTATACACCTATGGCGAGTTTCTGACGGTAACCGAACCGCGCAGGGCCACGGAGATGCTTGAGCGCGCGTACCTGGAGTTCGACAAATGCGGGGCAACCTTTGAAATGCGTAAAATTGAACGGCTTCTGCAGGAGCTTATTGAGGAGGCCGGCGGCATGCATAACGGTAAAACAGCATCCGGCCTGCAGGAGCTGCCGATAAAAACCGGCAGTTTTACCATGAGCAGGGAACTGGATACGGTCATAGACATAGGCAAGAAGATCAATATTATTCATGACATCGATTTATTAATGGAAGAAATTTTAAATCATGCCATCCAGCTTGTGGGCGCCGAACAGGGCGAGTTGTTTCTCTATGAAAACAATAAACTTGTATCCAAATATCATGTGGGTCTGCAGGACATGGAAAAAATCCCCGCCAGTTCGGGTGTGATTTCAAAGGTGGACAACTCCAATATGCCCATGGTAATCTCCGATGCGGGTATCGACTCGTTGCTGCGCCACGATCCCCAGGTGGTGAAATACGGTTTAAAGTCGATTTTATGCGTGCCCCTGTTAAGCAGGGATAAAAGAATAGGCCTGCTTTACCTGTGCAATCATTTGGTGGGGGGCCTATTCAGTGAGCATGAGCTTGATTTACTGAACGCCATGGCCGGGCAGGCGGCGATCGTCCTGGAGAACTCGCTGCTTTTTCGTGAGACGAAAAAACTTCAGATATACCTGAACAGCATAATCGATTCCATGCCCACCGCGCTTATCGCCCTTGACCCGGGCGGTAAGGTGACGTATATAAACGCGGCGGCCAAAACCTATTTTTCCGAACTCCAGGATGTGGCCCCCGACAGCAACCTGTGGCAGACTGTTCCGTTATTAAAGAAATACCAAAACGCCTTTGAGCAGGTAATAAACGAGAACAGGCTGATTGAGTACGCAAAGGAACCTATTAAAAAGCAGTATTGGACGGTTACGATCTTTCCCCTGGTATCGGAAGAGATAAGCGGGGCGGTGGTTAAAATAAACAACATCACCGAACAGGAGAAAATCCAGCAGCACCTGATCCAGGCACAGAAGATGGAGGCCGTAGGTACGCTGGTGGGAGGTTTGGCCCATGACTTTAATAATATTCTGGGCGGAATTCTCGCCACCATCACCTTCCTTAACCATGGCATCCTGCCTTCCAAAGAGACCTTTACCCGCGCTGATTTTGAGGAAGAGTTCAGGATGATCACCCAGTTGGTGGAGCGCGCATCTAATCTGGTGCAGCAGCTTTTAACAATATCCATGCGCAAGGACGTAAAATTCATCGCCTTTGACCTGAACGACGCCGTAAATCATGTGGTGAAAATCTGCCGCAAATCATTCGACAAGAGCATCGAGTTCGACATCTCCTCTCACCCGGAGTCGGCTCCCATTCTGGCCGACCCGGCCCAGTTGGAGCAGGTGATCCTTAACCTGTGCATCAACGCCTCGCACGCCATGACCCTTATGCGGCCCAAAAATGAAAAATGGGGCGGTACGCTTAAAATAAGCACTAAAAAGGTCACACTCTATAAATCCGTGGGCAATGGGGTTGAGGACGCGGCCCGGGGGGATTACTGGTGCCTTTCCATAGAGGATACGGGCGTGGGAATGGATGAGAACACGGTGAAAAAGGTGTTTGAGCCGTTTTTTTCCACCAAGGATCCGGGTAAGGGTACGGGTTTGGGCCTGGCCATGGTATACAGTATAATCCGGCGTTTCAACGGGCACATCAATGTGTATTCGGAACCCGGGCAGGGATCCATTTTCCACGTGTACCTGCCCGTAAAACCGGCGAAGATGGTGAAAACCCAAATAATCGAGACCACAAAAAGGATATACTATGGTGAGGGCACCGCCCTGGTGATCGAAGACGAGGATGTGATCAGAAAATCAGTGGAGAAAATACTTAAATCCGCCGGCTATAATGTCCTGAGCGCGGTAAACGGCGCCCAGGGTCTGGACCACTTTAAAAAACATCATAAAGACATATCCGTTGTACTCCTGGATATGGTGATGCCCAAAGAATCAGGAAAGCAGGTGTTTATTGAGATGCGTAAGATAAATCCCGAGGTGCGGGTGATTCTCATGTCCGGTTTCCGCAAGGATCAACGCGTGCAGGAGGTACTGACGATGGGGGTTAAAAGCTTTTTGCAAAAACCGTTTAACCAGGACGAACTGCTTTCCACGGTCGAAAAAACTCTACTTGACTGATGCCTTTAATTAAATTTAAATGAGTAATACCTATGTGGAGAAGGAGTTTTTTATGAAAGCATTGAAAATGGGTTTTTTATTTCTGTGTCTGATCTTTCTGGTGAACGCCGGCTTGTTTGCCGATCTCTCCAAGTATTTCGGCATCTGGCGGAATGTTGATCTTGACGGCGGCATTACCAGGGTAGATATCGCAAAAAGCGGGAACAAGCTGATGGTTCACGTCTGGGGGAAATGCCATCCAAAGGACTGTGACTGGGGTAAGGTGGTCGCATATCCCTATTCGCCGAGTGTGGGGCAGAATATGACCGGCGACACACAAGCAATTACCGCAATATACGACACGGATTTCAGCCAGTCAATCCTGGTGATCCGCTTAAGCGGTAGACGCCTGGAGGTGGAGGTGTTTACCCGCTTTACCGACGGCAGCGGCCGCAACAACTACACCAAGGCGCATTCTTTTAATAAAAGCAGAAAGTAACTTGAAGTCTTTGTGAAGCGGGCTGAGGCTTGCGGAAGAAATTCACGTAAGCGGCCGCCGGGGTCAGTGGGCCGCCGCCGGACCGGTAAACGTCAATCCGGGTGTATTTAAGAAAATGTGCTGGACACAACCTGTAATTTTGGGTACAAAAAAATCAGGCAAAAATTCAATTCTAAAAACCTATCCGAAGAAGTGGGAAAAAGCGGGAGCCTATGAAAAAGCGATATTTAGAATTGAAGGACCTCATTCTTTCTTTTCCCCGGATTGCGCATGACAAGGGGAAGTAAAAATGTTTCAAATTATTGCAAAATAAACTGAAGAAACTTACCGAATACCGTAACACCTTAACTGAAGAGCAAGATAAAAAGCAGAAAAAATTATTTTAGAATATTCAGCATTTAATAATGCTTTTTTTAAAAAAGATATCATTTTTTTGGATCAAGACCAAGGCGCAATAGATCGTGCGATACAGAAAATAGAAAATAATGGACCCGGTAAAAAAAAATCATAAGAGAGAATATCTTAAATTTTATTGCTATTAATAAAGAAAAAAATGTTTTGGGCCAAAGAGACCTTATTTACCAATGCACATCCTGATAATCCAACGAGATTATGGATGGAGTATGTTGGTGAATGGCACTTAAATTATAAAGATAAAAAGGAAATGTATAGCATTGCGGAGGGCCTTAATAATATCGCGGATGTTGATTTTTATAGAGATGAATTTGGCGTTTATCAATATATTGAAGTGATAAAAGATGGAAACCAATTTAAGCAAATTAATTAAAATTATTTATGAACAAAAAATAAGAGAATTGCCTCAGATCCATTTCAAACATATTTTATCTAAATTTAATAAAGAACTTGAAGAAAAATTTTTTGATGATGATGATGATGATTATAATAATAATAATTCATTAGTTCTTGTAAGAACAACATTTATACTCAGTGCCATTTTAATATCAATCTTTGGTATTCTTGATATTTGGATTGTACCTTTAAGTAAAAATTATGCATGGCTCATACGATTTGTTTTTATTATTCCTTCTATAATAATATTCTTGTTATTAACTATTTTCCCTTTTTTAAAACGTATCATGCAAATAGCATTAAGTATTTCATCTGTTTTGGTCGCTTTAGATTATGCAATTATGATTACAGTCTTGCATAAATCAGAATAGGGATCTTATTTATATTATGTCGGATTGATTCAAGTATTAGTTGCTGTTTATACAGTGTGTCTTATTTTGAAAAAATGATTATGGATAAAATTGGCGGGCATAACGGCGGCCCGGCAATCGGTGAATATAAAAAATACATCAGCGGGCTCAAAGAGAGCATTTCCCACAGCTTTGAAAAGAAAAATATCGATAAAACCAGAAGAGGACATCATACGAAACCTGTTCCTAAACTCGTTCCGCGCCATTGTGGAGGATGATCCGGATAACATCAAAACAGATAAGATGAATATTCTTCCAAAAGAACCGGCAGAAAATTCGCGGAAGGCGCGGGCGCTGAGTTTGTGATCAGGATAAACAATTACGTTCAAAAGCCGGCGGGAGGAGAGCCTTCGGAACTGGGTTCCCTGGTTCGCTATGCCGAAGAGGTCGATATAAACCTAAAAAATAAAAAGGCCCTGATTGTGGACGATACCCAGGCCATCAGGGAGGAGTTGGGTATCATCCTGAAGACCGCCGGGCTTACCATCATTTTCGCCTCCAATCTGGAGGAGGCGCGCGATAAGATATATAATAATTACAATAAACCCGACATTTTCATTCTTGACCTGGACCTGGGGGTAAACAAAGGGGAAGAGCCGCGGTTTGAGCTCATGGGCAAAAAGGAAGGCAAGATTCCCGTGGTTGTGGTATCCGGTTCTGACAGGGCTTACTACGAGGACAAACTCAAATCATTAAAAGCCACGGCCGTATTCCAGAAACCGGTGAATGACGAGCAGTTGATCAAGAGTGTACAGGAGATACTCGCGGCTTAAGATAAGCGGAATTAAGGGATACGCCAAAGCGTAATCCGTGCTGAAAAGCCCGCCTTTTTAAGTATTTAACGGGCCGCTTACGGGTTACTACTGCGGGCTTTCGCTTTTTTTGTTTTTTTCAGATGGGCCGGGGTCATTCTGTTGCGGGCCACCTTGAAGGCAAAACGCATTATTCTGTCCGTGGACACGTCGGGGCCGTATTTTTTTTTCATGATCAGGACGATCGCCTTCAGGGCGTCCTCGCTTAAGATCAGGTAGATGAAGCGGTCCCTTTCCTCGGGGGTCATGTCCTCATACTCAACCATATAGTGATTGTCGCATAAATCGTATTTTTTCACAAGCCGCCGGAAAGGGAGGGGTACGCTGTTCAATCCATTTGAACATGAGTTCGGTTCCAGCCTGAATCATATCTTTATCAATATGGCCTGTTTGATATCTGGTCTGCTTGTGTTGCTGGTCGTAATCAATGCCGTTTTATTATGCTTATATATTGTTTTACTTGACACTACCTGTGTATAAGCTAAAATTAAAAAACGCGGAGTACACAATGCGGAAACAAGATATCAGGAATTATTGGAATCAAAACGCTCCTGCTTGGACTGAACTGTCCCGCCGGGGCTATGATCTGTATCGAGATCATATTGCCACACCGGCCTTTCTGAACATGCTGCCTTCAGTGGCGGGCCTGGTTGGACTGGATGTGGGCTGCGGGGAGGGGCACAACACACGTCTTATTGCGGAAAAAGGGGCGGTGGTAACCGGCATAGATATTTCTGAGAAATTTATTTCCTATGCAAAGGAACGTGAATCAGGCTGTAAAAATCTTATGTTTATTGCGGCTGACGCTTATCATATTCCGTTCAATGCCGGATATTTTGATTTTTGTATTTCAACCCAGGCTTTCATGGATTTCCCGGATCAGCATAAGGCATTGCGTGAAATATATAGAGTGCTGAAACCGGAGGGGTTTTTTCAGTTTTCGATATTGCACCCCCTTTTTGACAGGGTAGGGAATGGATGGATATATGAAAACGGGGAATTAAAGGGTTACTTCATTAAAAATTATTTCAAGAACCCGCGGGGTGAGATCGATGAGTGGATGTTCAGCGCGGTTCCGCCGGAAGAAAAAGCAAAGTATAAAAAATTCAAAATTCCAAGGTTCAATAAACTCATCAGCGAATGGGTAAACCTGCTGGTAAAAACCGGTTTTATAATTGAAGAAATGGACGAGCCGGCTCCGAAAAAAGATGTGATTAAAAGATATCCGAAATTGAAAGACGCCGCGCTCATGCCGTATTTTTTGATTATCCGGGTCAGAAAATAGTATGGGATTATCTGTACAATTTAATTATCCAATTCTTATCTTGAATCTCACCTGATATTGTGTCATAACATGGTATGGGAAAAAAGACGATCCAAAGCTTTTTTAAAGATCTGCCCAAAATTGAGCTTCATTTACACCTGGAAGGCGCCATTCCCCTGCAGATACTATGGGAGCTGGTGAAAAAGTACGGCGGACATAAAGAGTTGGGAAACGACATTGAAAACCTGCGCATGAGGTTTGTGTTTAGGGACTTTCCCCATTTTATTGAAACCTGGGTCTGGAAAAACCAGTTCCTGAAAGAATACGAGGATTTTGAGTTTATGGCAGCCGGTGTGGCACGTGATCTGGCCGCCCAGAATATTATATACGCGGAGGTGTTTTTTACTCCAAATGATCATGTGTCAAAGGGCCTGGAACTGGGAAGGATTGTGGAAGCGGTGGCCGGCGGTATTAAACAGGTGGGAAAGGATATTGAACTGAGATTGATTTATGATCTATGCCGGGATTTCGGCCCTGAGAGAGGCATGGAACAGCTTGAGAAAATCAGGGACCTGAAGGGGTTTGGAATAATAGGCATCGGGATCGGCGGTTCGGAACAGTCATATCCCCCGGAGCCGTTCGCGGCCGTATATGAGAAAGCGCGTACTTATGGTTTCCATACCACGGCCCATGCCGGTGAGGCGGCCGGAGCACAGAGCGTGTGGGGAGCGTTGAAAACCCTGAAGGCGGAACGCATAGGACACGGTACGCGGAGTTTTGAGGACCCGGAGTTGGTTGCGTATTTAAAGGCTACGCAGGTCCCTCTTGAGGTCTGTCCTCTGTCCAATGTGCGTACGGGGGTTGTAGCTTCAATCGCCGAACATCCGGTGAAGCGCTATTTTGAGGCGGGGCTAAACGTCTGCATCAACACGGACGATCCAAAAATGTTCCACAACAGCCTGGTGCAGGAGTATATGTGCCTGATGGATGAATTGGGATTCAGCGTCGGTGATATTCGGCGGTTATTGCATAACGCGGTTACGGCCGCCTGGTGTGATGATGAAAAAAAGCGCAGCCTGCGGCAGGCAATTGATGAGTATTTTAAAAAGGCTGGAAATCCGTCCTTGACTTTGGTGTGATACTTCGATAAATTTTTTCTAATTATGAAAACGAGTATAAAAAAGTTATTCTTCTCAATTTTAATCTTTTACCTGTTGATATTCACTCAAATCGCAGCAGCAAAGGAGCCGCAGATGGATCAGTATACGCTGGGAAACAAGACTTTGAAAATTTATTTTCTGGGTCACGCGACCCTGATGCTGGATTACGGCGGCACCATTATTCATGTCGATCCCGTGGCAGCCTATGCGGATTATAGTACCATGCCCAAGGCGGACATCATCCTGGTGACGCACCAGCACAGCGATCACCTGGATACGAACAGCATCTCCAAGATACGCAAATCATCCACCACGCTGATTTTAAACCCGGCGTCCTTTGAGATCGTCAAATCCGGGATCGCGCTGGCCAATGGAAAGTCATGGCAGTCCGGCGATATCAGGGTTGAGGCCGTACCCGCGTATAATACCACGCCCGGGCGTGACAAGTATCATCCCAGGGGCAGGGATAACGGCTATATACTTACTTTGGGACAGACACGCATCTATATCGCCGGGGATACGGAAAACATACCGGAAATGGCGGATATTAAGGACATTACCATCGCCTTTCTGCCCATGAACCAGCCGTATACCATGACGCCCGAGCAGGTGGCGGCGGCGGCAAAGGTGATCAAGCCTAAGATTCTGTATCCGTATCATTGCGGCGATACGGATGTAAACCGCTTAAAAACCATGATGGCCGACAACAAGGACACGGAGTTGAAGATAAGGGAGCTGCGGTAGAGTCGCGCGACCTGCGTCTGTGAGTGGCTGTTATGCGGTGTCACCGACCGCCGAAAATTATTCCCGGAAATTACTCGATGTCTGCGGCCGCGTAATGCGCGCTGATGAAATTATGCAGATTTTTATTTAATTACTTGACACGCATCACGATTTTTGTTTATAGTATGCTACTTTTATAACAAGGAGAATTATACATGCCTATGTTCCGTAAATGTACAGCACTTGCCTTTACTTTCGTTATTGACGGGAGAGGTGTGTCTGCGGGGGAACATAGGCGCTGATTTTATAAAGAGTCTATTCCGGCCGCAGACCACGATAGGGTTTGCGGCCTTTTTTTTGCCCGCGTAAGCAGGTAAAATATATTGCATGAAAGGCCGCCTTGGTATATGGCGGCCTTTTTTATGCATTGGATGCGTGGCCGTACCGCTCTGCAAAGCATAGTTCTTTACAGCGCGCGCGGCAATGACAAGGGGAATTTATTATGAAAAAGCGTGAAAGACACGGGGACAAAAGGAAACGTCCCATGCTTGTCCTGCATACACTTTATAACGTACTCGGAACCTATAAACGTACCTTTACCCTGGCCGTCCTGGCCCTGGGCCTCTCCGTGGGGCTGACCACAATAGGGAATTTTATCATCAGGGACGCGGTGGACGCCCTGATCGCGGGCAGGGTAGAGGCAGTGGATATTATCGGGTTTGCCCTGCTGTTTCTGGCCACGGCCATGCTTCGGGGGGTATTCGCGTTTTTTTCCGGCCGGGGCAGCGCTAAAAGCTCGGAAAAAGTGGCCTTTGCCATACGCAACCGGCTGTTCAGGCATTTCCAGCTTCTGCCCTTCGGATACCATGACAGGATGCAGACCGGTGAACTGGTGCAGCGGGCCACCTCTGACGTGGACAGTGTGCGAAAATTCTACGCTGACCAGGTGCCCGGTGTGATGAGGATTATATTCCTCTTTGTTATCAACCTGGCGGCCATATTCGTCCTGTACTGGCAGCTTGCCCTGGGTTCCATTGTGGCGGTTCCCTTTATCCTGCTGCTCTCTTTTTTCTTTTTTAAAAAGATCGTGAATGGGTTTGAGGCCTACCAGGAGCAGGAGGGAAGCCTTACAGCCTCGATTCAGGAAACCCTGGCCGGTATCCGGGTGGTAAAGGCCTTCGCGCGCCAGGAGTGGGAGGCCGACCACTTTGACGTCATCAACAAGGAACAATGCCGGAGGGGAAACTGGCTGACCTTTCTGCACGCGGCCTATTGGCCGTTGTCCATACTGCTGTGCGGCGGCCAGTTCATCGCCATCGCCGCCATCGGGGCCTATTTTACCCTGAAGGGCGCCATTTCCTACGGTACGTATGTGGCGTTTACGGCCATGGTGGCGGCCATCATCTGGCCCCTGCAGGAATTGGGCAGGATGATCATAGAGTTGTCCAAAAGCTCGGTCTCGTTCTTCAGGATCAACGAAATTCTGGACGCCGAGGCCGAGGACATAACGCTGGGGCTTGAGCTGTCGCATAGGTTGAAGGGAGAGATTCGCTTTCAGGATATAGGATTCTCTTATAATAAAGGGGTTCCGGTGCTTAAAGACATCAACCTTCATGTGCGCGCCGGGGAGAAAATCGCTATCCTGGGACTCACCGGTTCCGGTAAAACCACGCTCGTGAACCTGCTGCCCAGGTTTTATGACCCGGACAAAGGGCGGATATTGATCGATACCTACGCATTGGGTTCACTTACCAAGCGGTACCTGCGCAGGAATATCGGTACGGTGGAGCAGGAACCGTTTTTATTTACGGCAAGCATCCGGGAAAACCTGCTGTTTGGTACCCATCGGGAGGTCACGCAGGCCGAGATGGAAAAGGCCGCCTCTATGGCCTGTATTCACGGCACCATTCGTACTTTTCCTGAGGGGTACGATACATTAATCGGGGAGAAGGGCGTAAGCCTTTCCGGCGGGCAGAGGCAGCGGATTGCTATCGCCCGCACCATACTCAAGGACCCGAGCATCCTGATCCTGGACGACTCAACCTCGGCCATAGACGCTCACACGGAAACCAAGATCCGTATGGCCCTGGATTCGTTGATGCGGGGCAGGACCTCCTTTATCATCGCCCACAGGATAGAAACACTGATGAAGGCGGACAGGATTATCGTCATGGACAAGGGCGCCATAGTGGAGACCGGGGTGCACGAAGAGCTTATCGGGAGGCCCGGCATTTATCAGCATATATTTGCCATTCAATCGGGATTGGTAAGATGAGAACTGACATGAAAGATACAGTAAAACAGTTTAAAACGGGCACGCTGTTCCGGCGGATCATCGGGCTGTCAGGGAAAAACTGGCCGCTTTTGGCCGGCTTTATCGTATGCATCGCGCTTTTCGCCGTATCCCAGGCCTCGGAAACGTACGTGCTCAAAAACGTCATCGATATCGGTATTGTGAAAAAGGACATGGACGCCGTGTTCCATTACATGACTCTGTACTTCGGCATCATCTGCTGCAACGCCGTGTTCGTGTTTGGGTTTATCCTCTGCGCCGGGCTTTTGGGTGAAATGTCGCTCAAGAGTCTGCGGCAAGGGATGCTGGACCACATTTTAAGCCTTTCGTTTTCGTATTTCGATAAAACCTCAAGCGGCTGGCTGCTTTCGCGCATCACCTCGGACGCCTCAAGGATTACGGAGCTTCTCACCTGGATGTTTGTGGACGGGATCTGGGGCGCCATGAATGTGACGGCCGCCATGGTGTTCATGTTCGTTATCAACTGGCGGCTGGCCTTGCTTGTGCTTATAATCCTTCCGCTCCTGGTGGTAAGCGCGCTTAAGTTCAAGGGCTTTATTATCAGTGAGTACCGCAAGGTACGTGCCTTAAACTCCAAAATAACCGGCATGTTTAGTGAGACCATCTCCGGGGTCAGGGTGATAAAATCCCTCTGCGTGGAGGAGAAGAGCGCCAAAAGTTTTGAGGGGGTCACGGATTCCATGTACAGGGCATCCTTTAAAGCCGGGTTTTTATCAGCGCTGTTTTTGCCGGCCGTGCAGTTGACCACGGCCCTGGGCGTGTGTATCGTGTTGTGGGCCGGGGGGTTTCAGTTCGAATCCGGCTTTATCACCGTGGGCGGGATCAAGGCCTTTATCTCGTATATCATCTTTATGCTCTGGCCCATTCAGGACCTGGCGCGCGTGTACGCCAACATGCAGCGCTCTCTTGCCAGCGCGGAGCGTGTGTTTACGCTGCTGGACAGCCGGGCCCGGATCGTGGATCAGGAAAAGGCGGTGCCCATAAAGGGGATCAAAGGCAGGATCGAGTTCAAGAATGTGGGGTTTTCCTACAGGAAGGACGTGCCCGTGTTAAGGGATTTCAGGCTTACGGTGAATCCGGGGGAGATGATCGCCCTGGTGGGACCTACGGGGGGCGGCAAAACCACAATCACCAATCTGATCCCGCGGTTTTACGAACCGGTAAAGGGCCGGATCCTTATAGACGGAATCGATTACCGTAAGATCACGCAGAGATCGCTTCAGGACAAGATCGGGATCGTACTTCAGGCCCCGCACCTGTTCTCCGGCACTATCATGGAAAACATCCGCTACGGCAGGCCGGAGGCGAGTGAGGCCGAGATCCTTAAGGCCTCCAAACAGGCGCATGCGCATGACTTTATCGCAAAGACCGCGCTGGGCTATGATTCGGAAGTGGGCGAAGGGGGCGGTATGCTTTCCGTGGGCCAGAGACAACTGGTCAGCATGGCCAGGACAATTTTGAACGATCCGGACGTAATTATCCTTGATGAGGCCACAAGCTCAATCGATACCCTTACCGAGCACCTGATCCAGATGGGGCTTAAGGCCTTGCTCAAGGACCGGACCAGCTTTGTGGTGGCGCACCGGCTTTCCACCATCAGGAACGCGGACCGGATACTCGTTATTGAGGCCGGCTCAATCGAGGAAGAGGGCAATCATGAAGAGTTGATGCGCCGCAAAGGGCATTATTATACACTGTATACTCACCAGTTCCGGGACGAGCTGCTGCGCGCCTAGCGGAAAATAGAGGCGGCGCCGCAGTCTAAAGCGGACGGATTAGCACGGCGGCCTGTTTTCCTGAAACTTGATTCGGGACACGGCCGTCTTTTTTTAATAAAGCCTCAAAGCAAACTGTCAACATACCACGGAGCTGCTTTTATTAACACCCGTTCGGCCGTGATGTGGCGGTATGATAATTTATGCTAATTTATTAATGCAATATTTTACATATTGTGTATAGTTATTAATAAGAAAAGGAGGTTAAAATGAAAAAATCATTAATTATTATATGCTGCCTCTTTGGCGCGTTTTGTTGTGTCTGGATTATTTCCGCGCAATTAATGGAACCGATCTCTGTGGATACTATGTTGATCGTATTCGACGGCCGTCAGGAAAATCTTTCCAACAGCATAAACGTTGTCGCCGTAGCAGGCTGGTCCCGGGACGGCAAGGTAGCAATTGTACAGCCGGGATCGAACATGTACCCGTTTTGGATTATACTTGACACGGTAACGGACAAGGTCGTGAAAGAGTATATGTCATTCGGCGCAGAAAATGAAAATGAGATATATAATAAACTGGCCGCGGCCATGCAGGATAACAATATCACCTTTGATACGGGAAAACCGGTGAGTCTGCCCTATGCTTTTCCAAAGAATTTACAGCCTTTAAAAATCGAATACGACGCGATCAAACCGGGCACACAGCCCAAGATATATGCCGTGCGCGGAAGTAAGCGGAAAAAAATTTCGAGTGTGGATATTCCGGGGAACTTCGCCGAAATAAAAGGCACGTATGCCGTTAAATCTCCCTTTGAAAACAGGCTGCTGATTATTACACACGTATCATCCGAGCACATTGAGTTTGATTATACGTTTTATACGTTTACGTACGCGGGGTGCCATCTCACGGCGGGATTTTAAAAAAACCGACGGGCGCCCGTTCAGGATTGACTTATATTTATAAAAATGCTAATAAATTAACATGTATGGTAAATCAGATGAATTGGGGGTAAAAGTGAAAAAAAACTACGTATGGATTATACTTATCGTCCTCGCGATATCGGCCGGATTTTCGGCGTGCGCCGAAAAACAAAGCCTTGTTCCGCTGCAGGTCAAAGCGGTTTGGAAGTTGAGTACGCCGCAGGCGCAGTGGCGGGACGCGGAGGCATTGACCGTTTATGGCGTCGAGGGAGGGCAGACGGATATTCAGATCGATCCCTCCTCCCTCAGGCAAGAGATAGACGGTTTCGGCGGGGCCTTCAATGAGAAAGGTTGGGTCGCCCTCTCGGTACTCACGCCGGCGCAGCGGGATGCGGTAATCAAAGAGTTGTTTGATCCAGCGGACGGCGCCCGGTTCAACATTTGCCGGGTACCCATCGGGGCCAGCGATTACGCGGTAGACCGTTACACCCTCGACGACGTTAAAAATGATTTTGAGATGGTAAATTTTTCCATAGAACGGGATACAAAATATCTTATCCCCTATATCAAGGCGGCCATGAAGTACAGGCCCGATCTGAAGCTCTGGGGCTCGGACTGGACCCCGCCCACCTGGATGAAGACCAATGATGCGTTTGACGGTGGAAATATGAAGCATGACCCGCGTGTGTATAAGGCCTATGCCCTCTACCTGGCCCGTTTCGCCGAGGAGTACCGCAAACAAGGCATAGACGTATACGCGGTGGCCGTGCAGAACGAGCCATTAATAGAAACGCATTACCCCAGTTGTTTGTGGACGCCGGGCCAGTTCCTGGTGTTTATCCGTGATTACATGGGGCCCCTGTTCAGGGAAAGAATTCCCGAGGTGCAAATCATGCTGGGAACATTGCAAGACGCGGATTACAATAAGTTCCCACGCACGGTGTTGACCGACAAGGAGGCCGCGAAGTATGTCCCCCTGGTGGGGTTCCAATGGGACGGGCTGGCCCAGGTGGCTAAAACAAAAAAGAACTTCCCGGATAAGATTCTCATGCAGACGGAAACCGAGTGCGGCAATTGGTTCTGGAGATCGGATTTCATATTCGATCCGGACAAACCACAGAATGATTGGGCTTACGGCAGTTATACCTGGAAGAAGGTCAAGGCCTTTTTCGATGCCGGGGTGAACTCTTATATGCTCTGGAACATGGTCCTGGATGAGCAGGGCAAGAATATAGACGCCCAGAGGCCCTGGCCGCAGAACGCCGCGGTGGTGGTGGATAAACACACAAAACAGGTGATCTATACGCCCATGTTCTACGCCTTCAAGCATTTCAGTTACTTTGTGCAGCCGGGCGCGCACTATGTTGAAATTGTCCGTGGCGACAGGCAGGCGGTAGCCTTTCTGAACCCGGACGGCAGACTGGTTATAGAGCTTGAGAACTTAGAAACGAGCCCGAGCGCGAAGACAATATCCATAGGCGATTACCGGATTATGGTAACTCTACCCGCCCAATCGTGGAGCACGATTATTGTTCCGAAAGGATTTTAAGAATCTGGGTGTATGGTGTTGCACCCCCTTTTAATAATCCGGCTTGGTCTGTCATGCATTCTAATGCACTCTTTTTAAATTAGCTTGTCTTTTACAATGTTTTACAAGCCGGATACCTTGGAGCCAGCCACTCATTTATCGGATATAAATTAAATAAAATCTGACTTTAATTACATAAGAATATGGTGTATAGTTTATTATATTTTTAGAGGTGTTTGACTATGATTAAAAAAATACATATAGAAAACTTTAAATGTTTCGACTCTCTTGATATCAGTAATTTATACAATGTGACAATCCTAGGTGGGGTTAATAATATTGGAAAGACATCAATTTTGGAAGCCTTGTTTCTTTTTTTTGATAGATTACATGAAACGGCACCGGTAAAACCTTCTTTATGGAGGGGTGTTCAAGGTATTAAAATGGAGCCGAGGGAATTATGGGGGCCGATATTTTCAAAATATGATATGGAAAAAGAAATTGTAATAACCGTTACTGATGAAAACAATGATATTGAAAGGATGAAATTAAAGATAAACAAAAATTTTCGACCCGGAATGAGTACAGGTGATTCTATAAAAAAAGAAATGGAGACTGAAACGCTATTAACTGCTGGACAAAAATCGGTTTCCGCTTTGGATGTGACGGTTTTACATAATGAAAAGCCAATCCAGTCATCCCATTTTGTTATAATGCGGGAGGACAAGGGAAATAGGTTATCAATATATATTGATAATGCCGAGGGTGGTCCTAAAAATGTAAAAATCAGGCCGGCGAATTATGTGAATCCAAACGAGGATGCCGTCCTTTACGGCCAACTTGATCTTGCCGGAAGGCAGAATGTTATACTTGATTTCTTAAAAAAAATAGAACCGAATTTAAAGGGAATCTCCGTTATTGCGTTGGGTGAAAAAATGGTTATTTTACATGGTGATATCGGAAACGGCAGGAAAATACCCATACCCTATATGGGTGGGGGGATGCAGCGGATGCTGTCGATTATTCTTGCCATAGCAACTAGCGAAAACGGACTGGTTTTAATTGATGAAGTCGAAAATGGACTACATTATTCCGTATTACCATCAATCTGGAAAGGAATATCAGCAGCAGCTCGTGAGTTTAATTGTCAGGTTATGGCAACGACACATAGTGATGAATGTATAAAGGCTGCCTTGACCGGTTTTGAGTCTGATAAAGATAGTTTTGGTTATATACGTATTGATAGAGATAAAAAGGGTGTATTCGTTATAAAAAATTACCCATATAGCATATTACAGGCATCAATTGATCGGAATTGGGAAATTCGGTAATACCCGATTGTGAAAATAACATGAATAATAATACAATAGTCATTGAAAAAAGCAAAGTACTTCTTGTTGAAGGTAAAGATGAGGTTTGTTTTTTTAATGCCCTCCTTGACCATTTGAATATCAATGATGTCCAGGTTATAAAAGTAGGCGGAAAAAATAACTTTAATCAAGAATTTCCGGCTTTTTTAAATCAGAGTGGATTTAAAAATGTGTATAAATACGCTATTATACGTGATGCGGATGAATCTCCCCAAAATACCTTTACCAGTATAATTGATTTATTACGGAGACATAATCAGCCGTATCCTTCCGGACCGGGGATATTTTCCGAAGAAATAAATGAAATTAAGGTTGGGGTATACATAATGCCCGGTAATCGTGAGCAGGGAATATGGTATTGTTCAGATGCTGATTACAAACAGGCTTACCGAGGCGGTCATGAATATGGCCGCCCCCAGCCTGCGCAGGAACGCGTGGCGCGGCATGCTTTCTTCCAGGCTTTTTATACCGAAGGCCAATACAAGTCTCCCCAGCAAAACAGAGATCAAGCCCCTGGTGGACTGCAGGATGTTCCCGAACACCGGCCCCAGCACCAGGAAGGTCTGAAAAATAAGGTTGATGGCGATATACCAGGTAAGCGCGAAAGGCAGTGCGTACAGCCAAAGCCCTGCTTTTTTAAAGCAGTCCCGCAAAAAGGGCAGCATGCATACGCCGATTATACCGTTACAGATATACACGATGCAGGTGCCGGTGAAGGCGGGATTAACAAACTGCGCGTGGTTGAGCTGCCTGGCGATCACCGTTATGCAGAGATCGGACGTCGAGTATCCCGCAATGGCCAACAGGCTGAAGACCAGGCCCTTGGGTGAGATTCTGTCTTTTGAGGAGTGGAGC
>CAZWYY010000002.1:0-100787 GCA_964638895.1 uncultured Spirochaetaceae bacterium
CAACCCCGATAAAAAGCATAACGCCCAGCCCATTGGCAAGTATCAGCCGGTAGACATCCCTGATGTTGGAGTAATACCAGATAATCCGGTAGATCTGGCAGACGTACAGCGAAACCAGGTACGCCCCGATCAACAGCAAAAAGTAGGGGTAGGAGAGGATGACAAGGTTGCCGCTTAAATTCGGATAATACCGCAACACGTAAGACAATACGTAAGAAGCGACCACTATCAGGATGTCGATAACAATAAATATCAGCTTTTTCTTGGTAACCTTATACAATATGCTCATGTAACTATCCATCCTTATCAAATTTTACCTAAGGCCCGAAGGCCTTTTCCCCCCGCTTTTCATCATATGAGAGTAAATCTGAAACCGTAATTATACAATTTAGAAGTATAGCATCACCTATTCTCTTTTTCAATAGATCGTCGTATAAAATGTTACATTTCTATTGCGTCCGGGTTATGTTTATAGTAAAATTCGTGATACATTATTTAAAAGGGGACGTTGATGAAAAAAATACTTGTCACTGTTATTTTCATCTTTATTTTCCTGGCGGCTGGTATTGCGGAGATGATAGACGGCAGTACGGATATGTACCTGAAGCCGGGCGGGGAGAAGATCGGGGTGCTTTACGACGGCACAAAGGTAACCCTGAAAAAAAAGCAGGGTTCATGGCTGAAGGTGTCGCTTGAATGCAACAATCACAGGGACATGTATCAGGAGCTGAAAAAAGGAACCGGAGAGGTGTGTTATTTATACGACATGCTTCTGGGTAGAATAGGCCGTATGGAAAAGGGGGTGAAACCTGATACCGTATTGAAAAACAACAAGGTCATCATTCAGGCCTATATACGCAAAGACCGCCTGAAAGACAAGATTCAATACTACCTTGAGGGGCAGAGGAATATTACCTCTCCCCGGTCGGTGTACTTGGCCTTTTCCAAACCCGTTAAAAAAGCTGAAGTAGATAAAATTATTAAGGGCCTTAAGAATATCGATCCCACGAATTACGACCGGGATGTGCTGTACATCGAGGTGGGGTATAAAAACAACAAGGCCACCACCGTGTTCTGCTACGGTTTTGTCGATGGAAAGCTGCAGGTCAAGGAACGGTATCATCTTAATCAGAACGGCGACCCGGAAAAGTATGTAAGGGGGTACGATCCCGTGGAAACGCGCGTCTTAACATATTACAATAATAACACATATAAGGAATTTTTCTGGAGCAAAAGTCCGCAAACATCCATTTACGGTGAAAACGGATACGTGAATTTCGTAGTCTATAGTGAGGACTATGAATACCAAATACACATTCCGCTTACGGTGGCCGACAACGCCGCGTATGTCCCGCCCTTTTGCGTTACGGCGGGCACTGCTTTCATTTACAAGGACAGCAGAATTTCCGGAGAGACCGTGGCCAGAAGCGAGTTCGGTGATAGCAAGCTAACAGAAGAAACGTTGCGGAATATTGAAAACGATGCGCTTTTTAAAAATGAAATATCAAAGATACCAAGCGGCATAGATTTTAAAAATGAATTCGAGTGGTTAAAAGAAGAATTGGCGGCATATTATAGATAGGTTAAAAAAAATTTGGCTTTCAAAATTTGACGAAATCCGTTACAATAGTGATAAACGCCTAGGAGAAAGTGTATCGTTAAAGTACTGGTTATACACCCTGACGCCCTGTTTCTCGATTTCATCAAACGCTACCTGGAGCTCAAGGATTTCTTAGTGCAGATCGTAGATAACTGCGTGGACGGTTTCACTGACTGCCTGTCCAAGAAGCCGGACCTGGTGATCCTCAACAAGAACTTTCCGGCCATGGGCAGCAAGGGGTTTCTTATCAAAAAGAGCAACAATGCGGCCACGGCGGACATACCGGTGTTTGTTATCGGTGAGTTCGGCTCCGATGAGATCCTGAACCTGAAAAAGATGAATGTGGTGGCCTTTATGTCCAGCCCCATCAATCCGGTCATCCTGGTGGAGCGCATCAGCCTGTTGTTCAACCTGCCGCCCCAGGCATTTTCCAACCGGACCCCTATGCTGCTTGACATGCATGTGCGGGGCAATGTGATCATCAGCCAGATCGAGGGCAATTTTGAGGAGGACAAGCTTGAGGAGTTCAATTACCTGGTGCGTGCCTTTTGTAAGAACAACGAGATAACCTCGCCCAAGATGCTGATTATCATTCCCTCGCTTTACGAGGAAAGCATCACGAGGGAGAATTTGGACTTGCTTTTCCGCTTTCTGCATTACCCGGAGCTTGAGATCAAGAATTTCCAGATCAAACTCCTGACCTCCCTGCCGGCCCTGCTTTCCATCCTGAAAAAGAACTCCCGCTATGCGGAGTTTGAGGTGGTAAAGGATTTTGTTTCCGGGTTTCAATCCCTGCAGATCGATTTTGATAAAAAAAAGACGGTGCCTACCGATTTTCTCAAAACAGGCTGCATCTATATCTTTGATCTGTACGATAACCAGGGCAGGAAGGTGGTGCCCTCACTCACCCCCCTGACCGAACCCCTGCTGCAGAGAATAAAGGAGCAGGGCCTGAACTCTCTTACCTATTACAGCGATTTTGATTTAAGCGAGATCGAGCGGGAGGTGGAAGACCTGATCCTGCTGCAGGATGAAAAACAGATCTACTCCATTTTCGCGGAAGCCTTTGATCCCATCAAGGCCGAGGTGGACATCTCCAAGATCTGGGACGAAAAACTCAGCCTGTTCTTCAGGAGAATGAAGGGCCAGAACGTGCTTATTGTGTCCGGCAGCCGGGAGGTGTACGACATCATTCTGCGCTCTCTGGATATTTATTTTAATATAGAACAAAAAGAGGACACGCAGGACCTTGGTGCCATGGTAAAAGAGAAAAGCTACATTATCGTTTTCCTGGACGCCGAGCTCTCCGATGAACAGGTGGTGCGTATGCTGCGGGACATCCGCGTTGCGGTAAGCAGAAGAAAAACCTCCGTTATCATATTGGCCAACAAACTGAACAAATCATCCGTGATCCAGTTCCGCAACGCGGGCACGGACAATATCATCGTCTCGCCCTTTTCCACCAATAAAATTCTGCATAGGGTGTTCGAGTCCGTAACCCTTGACCGCCGCACCTGAGCATGGGTGTGTTCACTGGGCAAAAATACGTTTGCTTAACTTAATGGAGCGGTAGGGGTTGTTTTCTATTTTTAAAAAAGAACGGTAGATGCGGCAAGCCTCGTAATACCCGTCCGGCTTGCAAAACGACGATTCAATATCCGCCCGGTACAGCTCAAGCAAGTGCGGAAACAGGGGTGAGCGCAGCAGCTTTTCTATGCGGTACAGGGGCATCCTGTGCATGGCCGCGGGCATCATGTGCTGGCGCACCAGGAAGGCGACGTCGCGGACCAGCTCCCGCTCAAAACCCAGCCTCCCCAGAAACGCGGAACTTAAGGAAGCCCCCAGCTCGGTGTGGTTTTGAAAGGGCCGGAAACGGTCGCCACGCGCTGTGGTTTTTCCGATGTCGTGCAGGAGCAGGGCCAAAGACAGAAGAAGATCAGGCTCTTTCCTGTGCTCCAAGCAGGCCAGGGCGTGCTCCCACACGTTGCCCTCGGGGTGGTAGTCCTTGTCCTGCGGTACGTCGAGCATGGCCAGGAGTTCCGGCCAGAACGCGGAGATAAAACCGCCGGCCTTGAGGATTTCCAGGCCGCGCCCGGGAAACGCGCCGCACAAAATGTTTTGCAGCAGGCGCCGCTGCGCGGCAAGGGGCGGATTCGGGCCGCCTGCGGCCGGGACGATCTCCTGCCGGCTGGGGGTAAAGCCGTAGCGCGCCGCCAGGTGCGCCGCGTCCATGACCTGTTGCCAGCCGGGACTGCGGCCACCCAACGGCGAGAGGATTCTTTTACGCAGGTCACGATATGCGTTCCGCGTGTCTATAAACCTGCCCGCGTTAAAGTCAAAATAGAAGTTCTGGGCCGTATAAAACCGCGCGGGCGGGGCAGCCAGGCTGTCTACGCAGCGGAAAAAATAACGCCTGTGCGCACTGCGCAGGCAGGCGTCAACAGTGGGCAGGCCGGGAAACTCTATGTCGTCGAACACGCGGGCCAGGGTAACCAGGTTGGCGTCCGTAAGCAGGTACCACGTATTTTTTTCATTCAGTTCGAAGTAGGCGTCCAGGGAGGAGATGCTGTCAAAGAGAAAGGCAATCCGGCGGTCTTGGCATGTTTTGATAACAGGATCCGTGTGTTGCATCTCAGATTCCTTTCTCTGTTAAAGAACTTAAGGCGGCTTACACAATCAAGATAAGCCTAAGAGAACGGTGTGTCAAGAACCCATATCCGCGGGCCGGTACGCTGAGAAAGCAATTCTTGTTACAATTAATATTGACAAACCATACGTATACGTATATGTTTATCACATATCAACGCATACGGGGGGAGGAGACCTATGGCGTCCGGAAGACCGGTAATCGATACCGCACTGTGCAAGGGATGTGAACTCTGCGTGTCCGTGTGTCCGCAGAAGGTGCTTTCCATGTCCGAAGATACCAACGACAGGGGCGTGCCGTACGCCTGCTTCGACGAATCGGACAACTGTACCGCCTGCGCATTCTGTGGGCAGATCTGCCCGGAATACGCAATCCGGGTAATCAGGTATGAAAGGGTGGCGGAGGAGGTATGAGTAAGAAAGTTTTTATGAAGGGCAACGAGGCCCTGGCCGAGGCGGCGATCATCGCGGGCTGCCGCTATTTTTTCGGGTATCCCATAACCCCGCAAAACGAGGTGCCGGCCTATTTCGCCATGCGCCTGCCGCAGGTGGGCGGCACATTTCTCCAGGCCGAGAGCGAGTTGGCGGCCATAAACATGGTGTTCGGGGCGTCCGCGGCCGGGGCCAGGGTCATGACCTCGTCCTCGTCACCGGGAATCAGCCTGAAACAGGAGGGCATCTCCTACATGGCGGGCGCGGAGCTGCCGGCCGTGGTGGTGAACATGATGCGCGGCGGGCCCGGACTGGGGAGTATCGCGGGTTCACAGGGCGATTATTTCCAGGCCGTAAAGGGCGGCGGCCACGGCGATTACCGCCTGATCGTACTGGCCCCCAATTCCGTGCAGGAACTGGCGGACCTGACCGTGCTGGCCTTCGACCTGGCGGACCGTTACCGCATGGTCTGCATGATTTTGGGGGACGGCTTTCTGGGGCAGATGTCCGAGCCCCTGGTGCTCCCCACGCCAAGCGGGAAAAGCTTCGATAAATCGGACTGGGTGCTTGACGGCGCCAAAGACCGCGCGCCGCGCATCGTACGCTCCCTGCGCCTGACTCCGGAGGACGCGCTGGAAAAGCTTAATCTTCGGCTTCAGGAAAAATACCACGCAGTTGAGCAAAACGAAACCCGCTCGGAGGAGTATATGGCCGACGACGCCGAGTACCTCATGGTGGGTTTCGGAATCAGTTCGCGGCTGTTAAAGGCCGCCGTGCATTCCCTGCGCGCGCAGGGGGTGAAGGCCGGGCTGTTTCGGCCCGTCACACTCTGGCCGTTTCCATCCAAGCAACTGGCAGCGTGCGCGGCGGGAAAGCGGCGGGTGCTGGTGGTGGAGATGAACGCAGGGCAGATGGTGGAGGATGTGCGCCTGGCCGTAAACGGCTCGGTGCCCGTAGACTTCCTGGGCAGGATGGCCGGCATGCTCCCGGAAATAAAGACCATCACGGAAAGGATTAAAAACTATGCAGCTTAATACACGGGAAAAAGTGCTTGAGAAAATCGTATTTGCACGCAACGCGTTACTAAGCGAAAAGGCGCACCATTACTGCGCGGGCTGCGGCCACGGGATCGTGCACCGGCTGCTTGCCGAGCTTATAGACGAGTTCGGGATCGCGCAGAAAACCGTGCTGATCGCGCCGGTGGGCTGCGGCGTGTTGGCGTATTTTTATATCAAGGTGGACGGCTGCGAGGCGGCGCATGGGCGCGTACCCGCGGTGGCCACGGGCCTGAAACGGGTTAACCCGGAGAATATCGTGATCGCCTATCAGGGAGACGGCGATCTTTTGGCCATCGGCACGGCCGAGACGATTCACGCGGCCAACAGGGGAGAAAACATCACCGTGGTCTTTATCAACAACGCGCTGTACGGCATGACGGGCGGGCAGATGGCGCCCACCTCGCTGGTGGGGCAGAAGACCAAGACCTCCCCCTACGGGCGCAGCGCGGCCGAGGCCGGGTATCCCATCCGGGCCTGTGAGCTTTTAAACTCGCTGGAGGCGCCGGTGTTTATTGAGCGCACCGGCGTGCATTCGGTGAAACAGATCATCAGAACAAAGAAGGCCCTAAAAAAAGGGCTCGCAAACCAGATAGAAAACAGGGGCTACTCCTTTATCGAGGTCCTGTCCATGTGTCCCACGGGTTGGGGCATGAAGCCCGTGAAGGCCGTGGAGTGGATCGAGAATCAGATGGTGCCCTATTATCCTCTGGAAAATTTTCGCGACAGGTAGGTGTCAGGTATGGAAGAGAAGATTATCTTTGCCGGGTTCGGCGGGCAGGGCGTAATCCTGGCCGGAAAACTGGTGTGCATCGCCGCCATGAACGACGGCAGGCACGTGTCTCATATCCCTTCTTACGGGGCGGAGATGCGCGGCGGCACGGCCAACTGTTCGGTGGTCGTATCCTCGGAGGAGATCCCCTCGCCGCTGGTGTTTTCACCCACGGTCTGTGTGGTCTTAAACGAGCCCTCCCTGCGAAAGTTCGAGGGCCGGCTTGTTCCCCACGGCATGCTGATCTACAACTCCTCACTCATCAAAACCGCGCCCAAGCGACAGGACATCGTGTGCATACCCGTCGCGGCCAACGAGCTGGCCGAGCGGGTAGGATCGCCCAAAACAGCGAACATGGTGGCCGTCGGCGCGCTTCTTAAACTTAAATCGGAGATCGCTTCCCTGGATTCCGTAAAGGAGGCGCTGGAAGAAGGCGTTTCCGAGCGCAACCGCGCCTTCAATGAGTTTAATATCAAAGCCCTGGACCTGGGGTTCGAAAGCGCCGACCATCTTACCAATTAGGCGGCGCGTGTAGGGCGAAAATCTCTCGAATTTTCGATATTACCACACAAATATGTAGTATAATTACTCCAAAACCCTGATTTTATTTATTTTTTTCCGATAATTATAGTTGACAGAAAACATTTTGAGCATAAAATGATCAACATGTGGGAAAAAGTGGGATATTTTAGCAGATTGTGGTGGAAAAGTGGATGCTGACCGGCGAATTTAAGTATTCTTTGGACGATAAGGGGCGCCTCATGATCCCGGTGCGCATGCGTACCGCGGTAACAGGCAATGTGCTTATCGTTACCCGGGGTGTGGAAAAGTGTATCTGGCTGTTTTCACCCGATGAATGGAAAAAGATTTCCCAGGACATGCTTGTTTCCGCATCGCTTTTTCACGAAAAGGCCAGGCTGATCCAAAGAAGGATTCTGGCACCCGCCCAGGAGCTGGAGATAGACAAGTCCGGGCGCATCAGTATTCCCCAGACCTTAAGGGAGTATGCGGGATTAAAAAAAGAATGTATTATATTGGGTATGCTGAAATATATGGAGATCTGGGATGAGGACAACTACCAGAGTTACTGGAATGAAAACGAAAGCAAGTTCAGGGACGCGGCCGAGGAGCTGGGCGCAAAGGTGACGTTCAGAAATGAGTAACGGACTTATGCATGCAGACGAACACGATACGGCCGTTCACGCGCCGGTGCTGCTGGAGCAGGTGCTGGAGTATTTGGGGCCCAAGGCGGGGCCCGGTGCCGTATTTATAGACGCTACCTGCGGGGAGGGCGGACACGCACAGGCATTTCTGGAACGCTTTCCCGCGCTTATGCTGTTCGGCGTTGACGCGGATAGGGAGCAGACCGCCTTTGCCGCGCGTCGTCTTACATCTTTCGGCAGACGAATACGGCTTTTTACCATGCGCTTCTCCGAGTTTTTTACGCACTATGAAGAATATAACGGCAGGAAACCCGACGCCATCCTCTTTGACCTGGGGATCTCCCGCTTTCATTACGAAAAAAGCGGGAGGGGTTTTTCTTTCGGTCGGGACGAGTACCTGGATATGCGGATTGACGGGTACGGGCGGGAGACCGCCTTTGGCATCGTGAACAACGCGCCGCGGGCCGAGCTTGTGCGTATTCTGCGCGAGTACGGCGAGGAGGCGTACGCGTTCGCAATCGCGCGCGCAATCTGCACGGCGCGCAAGACGGCGCCCGTACGCACCAGCGTCGCGCTTGCCGAGCTCATCCGGCGGGCCGTGCCGCCCGCGTACCGGAACAGGCGAATCCACGCCGCCACCAAAAGCTTCCAGGCGTTGCGCATCGCGGTAAACGGCGAGCTTTCCGAACTGGAAAAGGGGCTTGCCCTGGGGTTTGAGCTTTTGCGGGCGGGCGGCAGAATCGCGGTGATCTCGTTTCATTCCCTGGAGGACAGGATCGTCAAGCGCTTCTTCAAGGAGAAAAATAAGTCCTGTATCTGCCCCCCGGAACGGCCGATCTGTCAATGTAGGGGCAAAAAAGAGCTTGTGCTGCTCACAAAAAAGCCCGTTACCGCGGGGCAGGATGAGCGTACGGCCAATCCGGCCGCCCGCAGTGCAAAAATGAGAGTTGTGGAGAAGTGCGCATGAATTACAAACGGGTATTAATCGTTATATTCGCCTGTACCATTCCGCTGGTGCTTTTTTTGTCAAGCGTGCAGGCCTATAATTACATGAAGCTTAAGGCCGAGGTTGAAAAACTGGAGGCGGACCAGAAGGACTGGCTGGAAAAAAATAAAAAGCTGATAGCCAGTATTGAGGTGCTGCGAACGCCGCAGCGCATGGAAAAGCTGGCCACGGAGGAGCTCGGCCTGCGGAAAATCGATAAAAAGCGGGTTACGTTGATAGAGTTCGAGTAACAAAGGGAGCGCGAGACCAAGGTGAGGGGAACGAAAACGGAACAGACCCTATTCTCGGTCCTGGAACTGACGGAGGCCGTGGGCGGCGCCTGTGAACGAGCCGGCGGGGCGCCGGTGCGCGGTGTGTGTATCGATTCGCGTGAGGCGGCGCCCGACATGCTGTTTGTGGCTCTGCCCGGCGGGCGCACGGACGGCCACGAATACCTTGAGGCCGCAGTTGCGGTGGGCGTGGCCGCTCTTCTGGTAACGACCGCCGAGTGGACACGGCGAAAGTCCCGTATCCTGCCCCTGCTGGATGGCCCGGATATATCGTGCGTAAGCGTGCCCGATACGCTTGCCGCCCTGCAGAACCTGGCGGCCTGGCATCTGCGGCGCCTGCCCGGCGTGCTGCGCATCGGCATTACCGGGAGCAGCGGCAAGACCACCTCCAAAGAGATTTTGGGCGCGGTGTTGTCGCGCTTTGCGCCTACCGTTATGAACAAGGGTAACCTGAATTCGGAAACCGGCGTACCCCTGACCGCGTTCAGGGTGGACGCCTCGTACACCTACGCGATCTTTGAGATGGGCATCAATCATCGAGGCGAGATGGACGCGCTGGCCCGGATTGTCAGGCCTGATATCGCGGTGATCACCAACATCGGGAACGCGCACATCGGTCTTCTGGGGTCCAGGCAGGGGATTGCGGAGGAGAAGAAAAAGATAACCGCGCATTTTACCGGAACGCAAAAGCTGTTCCTGCCCGAGGACGATGAGTTTTTAGAGTTCTTATCGCGTGATGTGTGCGGCAAGGTGATTACCTACGGGGAAAAAAGCGTTAAGGGGCTTTTAGGGAAAAAGGATCTGGGGTTGGATGGAAGCATCATCAACTGGGAGGAGCTCCAGATCCGCTTCCCGCTTTTCGGAAGGCCTAACTATATGAACGCACTGGCCGCGATCGCCGTGGCCGTAGAGCTGGGCGTGGACAAAACGGCCGTGAAACAGGGCCTGGAACACGTGGAACCCATGTTCGGCCGGTCCGAGGTGTCCAGGGGCGGGGTGACGGTCATCAAGGACTATTACAACGCCAATCCGGACGCCGTGTCAGGGGTGCTGGATTTTTTTCATGATCTTCCCTGGCGGGGGAAAAAAATCGTGGTGCTGGGAAGCATGCTTGAGCTGGGCAGCCGGAGCGCTCCGGCGCATAAACGCATCGGGAGGCTTGTGGCTGCCCAGAAACCGGACGGCGCCCTGTTTCTGGGCAGGGAGGCGAAGGCCGCCTTTCATGCCTGTAAAAAGGCCGGGTTCGGCGGTATGGTCTGCTGGAAGGCCTCAACCGCCAAACTGGCGCCAGTGCTCAAGGATTATGTTGCGGAGGGCGATATCGTGCTGCTCAAAGGCTCGCGCGCCCTGGAACTGGAAAGGCTGGTTACGGCCCTGGCATAAATTCAAGGACACGAAAGGGGGGAATACCGTGGTCCTGAAACTGCTTTATCCGCTGGTAAAATACATCACCTTCTTTAACGTATTCCAGTATATCACCTTTCGCGCCGCGTACGCCGCGGTGACCGCCCTTCTGATCTCCTTTCTGTTCGGGCCCCGCATCATCAGGAAGCTGCAGGAGCTGAAGGTAGGCCAGAAGATCAGGCGGGACGGACCGGAGACCCACCTGTCCAAATCCGGGACCCCGACCATGGGCGGCATTCTAATCATTCTTTCCATCGTCATCGCGGTGCTGCTCTGGCAGAGCCTGGACAATACCTATACCTGGATCATCCTGCTGGCGGTGACGGGCTTCGGCGCCATCGGCTTTGTGGACGATTTCTTGAAGATAAAGCGCAAAAACGCGGCCGGACTTACCAGCGGCTTCAAGTGGATCACCCAGTTCGCGCTGGCCCTGGCCGTGGCCCTGCTGATCTTTACCTTTAGGAACTACCATACGGTAAGCATTACGCCGCCCCTGTTCTCATCCATGAAGCTCGTCGTGCGCTATGACTATACCACCCTGCTTTACATCCCGTTCCTCAAAAACCCGGTAATGGATTTTTCCTACTTTTACATCCCGTTTTCCGTACTGCTACTTCTGGCCACCTCCAATGCGGTAAACTTGACCGATGGCCTGGACGGGCTGGCTACGGGCCTGGTGATTATGGTGGGGCTTACCTTTGCCATTATGGCCTACCTGACCGGAAACATCCGCTTTGCCGAATACCTGGGAATTCCCTTTATCGCCAACAGCGGCGAGCTGACCATCACCGGTCTGGCCCTGGTGGGGGCCTGCGTGGGGTTCCTGTGGTTTAACGCCCACCCGGCCGAGATTATGATGGGAGATACCGGCAGCCTGTCCCTGGGCGGGCTTGTGGGCGTGTTTGCGCTGATCCTGAAAAAAGAGGCGCTGATCATCATCATCGGCGGGGTGTTCGTAATCGAGACCCTGTCCGTGATCATCCAGGTGGTATCGTTCAAACTCACCGGGAAAAGGGTGTTTTTAATGGCGCCCCTTCATCATCATTTTGAGTTAAAGGGCTGGAAAGAGTCCAAGGTGGTAACCCGCTTCTGGATCCTGGGCGGGCTGTTCGCCCTACTGGGGCTTTCCACGCTGAAAATACAATAGAGGAAGGCCGGTGCAACAGGTGGAGAAGGTGCAAAGGGGGCAGATAGATTATTTCTTGCTGGTCATCATCATTCTGTTGTTCGGGGTGGGGCTGTCCGTGCTCTTTTCCGCTTCGTATGTTCATGCCGAGAAACTGGGTAAAAACCCCCAGTATTTTTTCAACAAACAGATCATCTGGCTGGTGTTGGGCGGGTTTTTCGCCTACCTGATTTCCCGGGCCCCCCTGGCGTTGATCAGAAAAAGCATTCCGTACGTGCTTGCGAGCGCCTTTTTAATTTCACTGCTGCCGTTTGTGCCGGGTCTGGGCAAGGACATCAACGGCGCGCGCCGTTGGATCTTCTTTTTCGATTACTCGTTTCAGCCGTCCGAGTACGTGAAACTGGCTCTCATTCTTTACCTGGCCTCGATCTTGAGTAAAAAAGAAAAAAAGCTCGACAATCCGCTTCACTCGCTGCTTCCCCCCCTGATCATGGTCTCGCTGTTCGTCGTAGTGATCTTCCTGCAGAACGATCTTTCCACGGCCGCGTTCATCTTCTTTATGGCCGTGTCCTTGTTCTACATCGCCAAGATACGCCTTGTGTACTTTTTTTACTTGGCAACCATCGTGCTGCCCATCGGCATTGTTATTTTGTTCACCAAGACCTACTGGGTGGAAAAACTTATGGTGTTTCTGGACCCGGGCAGAAACCCGGACAGTACGGGGTACCAGATCATCACCTCCCGCATCTCCCTGACCACGGGCGGGCTGTGGGGCAGGGGCCTGGGCATGGGCGTGCAGAAGAAGTACCTGCCCGAGGCCAGCTCCGACTTCATCTTCGCCGTGGCCGGGGAGGAGCTGGGGTTTGTAGGGCTTTTCTTCATCATCATGCTGTTCGCCATGTTCGCCCTGCGCGGCTTCCAGATCGGGCTAAAAAGCAAGGACGGTTTTTCGTTTTTTCTGGCCTTCGGCATTACCTCCTGTATCCTGGTGCAGGCGCTGTGCAATATGTTCGTGGTGGCAGGGCTCATCCCCACCACCGGTATCCCCCTACCGTTTTTTTCCCACGGGGGCTCGTCCATCGTCATCACACTGGTGATGTGCGGACTGCTGCTCAACCTTTCCCGCGCCTGTGCGGCAAGGGAGGAGGCTGTTTATGGCTGACGTACTGGCCTTTTCCTCAAAGAAAAAACAGGGGGCGGATACGGCAATCCGCAAGGTTTTGTGGGGCGTGATCATTATGCTGGTTATTTTTTCCGCGGCAGAGCTTTTTTTCCATTTTTTTATCGCCCCGCGCATCATGATAAAAAACATCGTGATCAGCAATGATACGGGCTTAAGCGAACAGGAAATATTGCGTCTTGCAGGAATAAGCGGAAAGGAGTATTATTTTCTCATTAATGCCGCACAGATGAGAGAGAGGCTGATGACGCACCCCCTGGTAAAAGGCGCCGCCGTGGAAAAGATTTTTCCCAACACGCTCAAACTGACGCTTACGGGCAGGGTTCCGCTTATGGTCGTCCTGGTTGACTATGACAATCGCACCGTGCCCTTAAGCATCGATGAGGAAGGGGTGGTGTTCCAAATCGGCGTCGGGGTAAGCAATTTAAACCTGCCTGTGCTTTCCGGACTCAGGTTTGATAAACTGGAGCAGGGCATGCGCCTGCCTCCGGAGATGCTTCCCCTTCTCCGGGATTTTAAACGCATAAGCCGGTCTGAACCGGGGCTCCAGAGCTTGATCTCCGAGATCAAGGCGGTAAAAACGGACGCCGGTGATTTTGAGTATGTCGTCTATCCGGTAAACTATGCCAAGGGCGTACTGGTAGGCAGGCGCCTAGACGCTTCTATTATAAAGTATATGTTCATCGCCTTGAATCTTTTGGACCAGGAAGGTATGTTACAGAAAGTGCGGGATCTGGATTTCAGGACGGGCGAGCTTGTGTATAGAATGAAGGAGGAATAAGCTATTGCCTCAGGATGAAGTGATTGTGGGTCTGGATATCGGAACCACCAAGGTATGCGCCGTAATCGGCCAGTACGATGAAAACAACTCCCTGGAAGTAACGGGCGTGGGTTCGTATCCCACCAGGGGGCTGCGGCGTGGGATCATCATCAATATCGAGTCTACCGTAAAATCCATTGTCCAGGCCATAGAGGCAGCCGAAATGATGTCCGGAAAGGAAGTAAGCGAGGTATATACAGGGATCTCAGGCGCGCATATTGAGGGCATCAACTCCCGCGGGGTCGTGGCCGTTACGGGCAAGGGGCGTGAGATAACCAAGGAGGACGTTGACCGCGTCATCGATGCGGCCAAGGCCGTGGTTATCCCAATGGACCGGGTGATCCTGCACGTGATTCCACAGGAGTACATCGTGGACGACCAGGGGGGGATCAAAAACCCGGTGGGCATGATCGGGGTACGCCTTGAGTCCGAGGTGCATATCGTTACCGGCTCGCTCTCCGCGGCCCAGAACATCATGAAAAGCGTGAACCGCGCCGGGTTCAAGGTGAATGAGCTTATCTTCGAAACCCTGGCCGCCTCACGCGCCGTGCTCTCCCAGGACGAAAAAGAGCTGGGCGTGCTGCTTATAGACCTGGGCGGAGGCACCACCAACATCCTGGTGCATATCGAGGGTTCGCCGTACCACAGTTCGATTCTTTCCATCGGCGGAGACCAGGTGACAAGCGACCTTTCCATTATGTTGAAGACACCTTTAGATTCGGCGGAAAAGATCAAGCAGGAGGCGGGCTGCTGTTACATGGACCTGCTTGAGGACGACGAGGAGGTGCATATCCCGCGGGTAGGCGGAAGGCCGCCTGAGCGGATCTCGCGCAAGCGCATCGCCCAGATCATCCAGCCGCGCATGGAGGAGATCTTCCGGCTTACCAGGGAGCAGATTGAAAACAAGGGCTACCTGAACAGGTTGGGCGGCGGGGTCGTTGTCGTGGGCGGGGGCGCGCTTCTGCTCGGGGTCACCGAATTGGCCACGGAAACATTCGGCCTGCCCGTGCGCGTGGGCTTTCCCCTGCGTCTGGGTGGCCTGGTTGAAGAGTATTCCAGTCCCGTGTACGCCACGGCCGTGGGTCTTTTGCTTCAAGGCTCACAGCGGGGGGAAGGCGCGGGAATAGACATACAGCGCAAGGACCGTTCGCGCGGTACATTCACAAAAATAAAGGAGTGGTTTCAGGAATTTTTTTAGGCGGTTAAAAAAGTTATTATACATCTAAAACATATTTCGGGAGGGGAGTATGACCATAGAAATGCTTGAAGATGACCATTCGAGCCCAACAGTTATAAGAGTAATCGGGGTTGGGGGCGGAGGCAACAACGCCTTGAACCGCATGATCAGCGCCGGGTTACAGCATGTCCAGTTTATCGCCGTCAACACGGATATCCAGGCCCTTACCACCTCAAAGGCCGGGACCAAGGTCCCGATAGGCTCCAAACTCACAGGGGGCCTGGGGGCCGGTGGAATCCCGGATATCGGGGAAAAGGCCGCGTTGGAAAACCAGGAGGAGCTGAAACAGATTCTCAAAGGCTCGGACATGCTGTTTATCACGGCCGGCATGGGGGGCGGCACGGGCACGGGAGCGGCACCCATCATCGCCCATATCGCGCGCGAGCTCAATATCCTGACCGTGGCCGTGGTTACAAAGCCGTTCGATTTCGAGGGCCGGAAAAAAATGGTGCTGGCGGAGCAGGGCCTGGCGCGCCTGCGTGAGTCGGTTGACACCCTGATAGTGATTCCCAACCAACATCTCCTAAAAATCGTGGAAAAACGCACACCCATCAAGGAGGCCTTTTTTATGGCCGACGACGTGCTGCGCCAGGGGGTACAGGGCATCTCCGACCTGATAACGGTGCCCGGTGAGATCAACATCGATTTTGCCGACGTCAAGACCATCATGAACGGACGCGGCGAGGCCATGATGGGCGTGGGCGTAGGGGCCGGTGACAACCGGGCCGTGGACGCGGCCACGCAGGCCATCAACAATCCGCTGCTGGAAGACTCAAGCATAGAGGGGGCCAAGGGCGTGCTGGTAAACGTGAGCGGAGGTGAGGACCTGTCCCTGACCGAATACGAGGAGATAGTCAAGATCATCACGGCCAATGCGGACGTGGACGCCCTGATCATCGCCGGCAATGCCATCGACAACGCGCTTACCGACCAGATCAAGGTTACGGTGATCGCCACCGGATTCAACAAGGCGGTGCTGCATCCCAAAAAGGAGGCGGCGCAGGAGACCGATTCGGAGATCATCTCTTATAATGAGTGGATCGCCATGAGCAAGGGCATTAAAAGCAAGGCCGGCAACGATTACCTTCTGGGCAGGAACTCCACGGAAACCGAGCTGTGGGTGCCGACGATCCTGCGCAACAAGCGGGCGATGGGGCGGAATGACTGATGAAAGCGGAGTTTGCGGGGATTTTACGGCTGTTTGAGGATTATATGCGCGTGGAGATGCGCCTGGCCGTACGCAGTGTGCTCACCTACCTGACGGAATGCAGACTGTTTCTGGAAAACCTGGAGGCGCAGCACAGGGAGCTTGCCGAGACCACGTCCAGGGACATCATCGAATACCTGGTTGCCCGGCAGGTGGACGGGCTTGACCAGCGCACCATCTCCAAGATATTGAGCAGCCTGCGCGCGTTCTATAATTACTGCATGCTGGAGAAACTGCACCAGGCCAACCCCGCCCAGTTGGTGGAGACGCCCCGTATTCCCAAGAAACTGCCCGCGGTGTTTTCACGAGAAGAGGTTGATGCGTTCCTGGGCGCCATCGACGATACCACGCCGCTGGGCATGCGGGACCGCGCCCTGTTCGAGCTGATCTACTCTTGCGGCCTGCGGGTATCCGAGGCCGTGGATCTTAAACTCGAACAACTGTTCTTAAAGGAGGGAATAATCAAGGTGTTGGGCAAGGGGTCCAAGGAACGGCTGGTGCCCATCGGCGAACACGCCGTCTACTGGCTTCTCCAGTACCTGAGCAATGCCCGGCCGCGGATCTGCGGACGGAAAGTACGCCTGGATTACGTATTCTTAAACCGCTGGGCGCGCAAGCTGTCGCGCAAGGGCATGTGGAAGCGCTTTAAAGAAATAGCGGGCGGCGCGGGCATACAGGGCAAGATACATACCCTGCGCCATTCATTTGCCACGCACATGCTCAAAGGGGGCGCGGACCTGCGCTCCGTACAGGAGCTTTTGGGCCATGCGGATATCGGCACCACCCAGATTTATACGCATCTGGAACAGGATGATCTGCAGAAATACCACAAGCGGTATCATCCCAGGGGCTGATACGGATTGATATTATAGAAGGGAGACATACATGTCGGCCATGAAATCTTACATCACAATAACCAGCCTCAGGCGCTGTCTTCCCCTGCTGATCTGCGTGCTGTTACTGGGCTGCAGGCCGAGGGTGTTTAATGAGAATATTCTGGAAACCCTGGCCCAAATGAAGGATTTTACCTATAAGAATAAACCCGTGCCCAAACAGACTATTGAAGAGATAAAAAACACAATTCTCATGTTTGAAAAAAATATTGAGGATGCGGCCAAAGCAAAAGGCGAGCTGGCCCTGTATTATAAGATGTTGGCAAATAAATTTCTGGAGATCGAGGATTTGAAGCAGGCAATTGCCAACCTGAAACAACGGCAGGAGGAGGCACCCGCGCAGAACACGGAAGGCTATGTGGATGTGCTGATCGTTAAATATGTGAACGAACAGATGTACAACGAGGCCCTCATTAACCTGAGACTGGCCATAGATATTACGCCGGAGAACCCCATTTTATTCGAATTGGCGGGAAGCTGCGCGGCGCACATGGCCAAGGCCATGGTGGCCGCGGACCAGCAGGCCGGGCGGCAGACCCTGTTCGGCGATTCCTACTCTTATTATATGCGCGCTACCCAGCTTGATCCCGGCTATGTGGACGCGCTCAAGGGGTTGGCCGTACTTCTGATCTTCGAGCTTGATAGGGCGCCGGAGGCCGAGCAGTACCTGCTGCGTATACTTGATAAGGAAAAGAAAAATACCGAGGCCATGGCCCTGCTGGGCAGGGTGTATTACCAGGAACAGCGCTACGAAGACGCGCTGGCCCAGTATGAGCAAATCGAGTCCCTTACCACAAACCAGGTAATGAAGGATGAGGCCGCGAAAAACATAGAGATCATAAAGGAAAAAGCGCATGAGCAGTCACAATGACATACTTTATCTGGCGATCAACAGGATCCCCTTTTTAAAGCCCAGGGAGAAGCTGCTGCTGGCCGGTGTAATTTCCTCAACGGAAGAGTTCTTAAGGTTTTCACGACGGGATCTTTTGCAAACCTTGGGCCGGAACATAAAGACACCGAGCTTCAGGCCGGAGCTTTTCGTGCGCCTGGCCGAATGTGATAAAAAATACTTGACGAAAGCGAATATTAAATACACTTTTTACAAAGAAGGGGGTTATCCCGGGCAGCTGGCCGAGATTTATGATCCGCCCCTGGTGCTGTACTACCGGGGCCGCGGGATCAGGCAGGATCTGGCGCTGGCGGCCGTGGTGGGTACCAGGAAACCCACGGGAGAGGCGCTGATGCGCGCCTTTTCACTGGGCGTAGAGCTTTCCGCGGCCCGCGTGGGCGTTGTGTCGGGGCTGGCCAGGGGTATAGATACGGCCGCGCATAAGGGAACCGTGTCCATCGGCGGTTACGCACTGGCCGTTCTGGGTAACGGCATAGACATGGTATACCCGGCTTCAAGCAAGCCCACGGCCATAAAGATCCTTGAGGAGGGCGGGTGCCTGGTCAGCGAGTACCCTCCCGGCGTGCTTCCGCAAAAGTATCATTTCCCGGAGCGAAACCGCATCATCAGCGGTTTGTCAACGGCGGTCGTGGTGGTGCAAGCACCCGCCCGGTCGGGAGCCCTGATTACCGCGGACTTTGCCCTAGACCAGGGCAGGGAGTTGTTCGTGCATTCAGTGGGCCTGGAAAGCGCCGCGGGCCGTGGAACGCGCCGGCTGCATGAGCAGGGCGCGACCGTCATAGACAACGCCTATCCCGTGGTCAGGGAGCTCCGGGGAACACGAAGCGAGACGGTGCCGGCCGCACACCCGGCAGCGCAAAGCGTACGGACGGCGCGGCGGGCGGGTGTCGATAACGAACCTGGGCCCGGAGTCTCGCTCGCCCGGCTGATGGAGCTGGAGCTTGACGAAAAAATATCCGTATACAACGGAGACTATTATCGGAGTGAGTAGATGAAACAGAATGGGAATATTCTGCTGATTGTGGAATCACCGGCCAAGGCCCGTACCATAGAGAAGTACCTTGGCAAAGGGTACCACGTGGAGGCGTCGATGGGGCACCTGATCGATCTGCCCAAATCACGCCTGGCCGTGGACGTGGAGCATGAGTTTGCCCCGGAATATATTACGGTGCGCGGAAAGGCCAAGATTTTAAAGAGCCTGGTAAAGCAGGCCAAAAATACGGAAAAAATTCTCTTGGCCTCGGATAACGACCGTGAGGGGGAGGCCATCTCCTTTCATATCAAAAACGCGATCCTGCGCAAGTATCCGCACCTGAGCTTCGAGCGCATTGTGTTTAACGAGATTACGCCGGACGCCATTAGGGAGGCCATCAAGGAGCCCAGGGACATAGACCAGGATAAGGTAAACGCCCAGAAGGCCCGGCGCATCTTAGACCGGCTGGTGGGATACCATCTGTCGCCTATTCTCTGGGCCAAGGTCAAGAACGGGCTTTCGGCCGGAAGGGTGCAGTCCGTGGCCCTACACCTGCTGTGTGAACGCGAGAAGCAGGTGGAAGAGTTTATCCCGGAGGAGTACTGGTCCTTGAAGGCCCTGCTCAAGAAGAAGAGCAGAGGGTTTGAGGCGCTGCTGGTTGAGTATAAAGGGGAAAAACCACAACTCACATCACGGGCGGATGTGGAAAACATCATAAAGGAGCTTAACGACAAAGATTTTATCGTAAAAAACATAAAGAACACGGAAAAGGTCATAAGGCCAAAGGCCCCCTTTACCACGTCCAAGCTGCAGCAGGCCGCGGCCAACCGGCTGGGGTTTACCTCGCGCAAGACAATGCGCGTGGCCCAGCAGTTGTACGAAGGCATAAACATCGGCAGCGACCGCGTGGGTCTGATTACCTATATGCGCACCGATTCCACACGGATCGCGGGCAGCGCGCTCACCGCGGCGCGTGAGTTCATCAAACGGCACTATGAAAATGAGCTGCCGGAGAGCGCCAACATCTACAGCCCGGCCAAGGGCGCGCAGGATGCGCACGAGGCCATCCGCCCCACATATATAGACAAAACGCCGGAGTCCATAAGGCAGAGTCTGACCGCCGAACAGTTCAAACTGTACTCAATAATCTGGGAGCAGTTTATGGCCTCCCAGATGAAGCCGGCCAGATTGCTTACCACCTCGGTGGATATTACGGCCGGGGAAGCGGTGTTCAGGGTATCGAGCACCAAGATTGTTGAACAGGGCTTTCAGAAGGTGTTGCACATTCTGGCCTCCAGGGAAAAGAAGACGTTGCTGCCGCAGCTTACGACGGGCGAACGGGTCGAGTGCACGGGGTTCGAGCCGGAACAGCATTTTACCTCCGGTCCCTCCCGCTTCACGGACGCGTCCATCATCAAGACCCTCGAGGAAAAGGGCATCGGCAGGCCATCCACCTATGCGCCCATCATCTCGGTGCTGCTGGACCGCTATTACGTGGTGCGGAAAAACAAACAGCTTGTGCCCACAACCTTGGGCAGAATCATCGACGGCATGTTAATACGCTCATTCCCGGATATTCTTAATGTCAACTTTACCGCCCAAATGGAAAGCAGGCTTGATAGAATAGAGGAGCATGACCGTGAATGGGTGGCCATGTTACGGGATTTTTATGGGCCCTTTAAAAAACAAGTGGATCATGTCATGGAAACCCTGGAGTCCATCAAGGGTGTGCTGGATGAAGAGACCGATTTTGTGTGTGAAAAATGCGGCAGAAAGATGATCAAAAAGCTGGGACGCTTCGGCTTTTTCTTGGCCTGCTCCGGGTTTCCCGAGTGCCGGAACACCAAATCCGTGCCCCTGGCCGACTGCCCGCGCGACAACTGCAACGGGCAGATCATTACGCGCCGCAGGCAGGGCGGCAGGGGAAGGGAGTTTTACGGCTGCACCAACTACCCGGAATGCGATTTTATCACGCACTTCAAGCCCTTAAGCCAGAACTGTCCCAAGTGCGGTAAGTTTTTGGTGGAAAAAACCGATAAAAAGTTCGGCTTTATCAAGGCATGCATCAATCCGGAATGCGATTACCTGCATACGGTGGAAGAATACGCGCCGGAGAAAAACGGGGAAACAAACAACAATGATGAAGAGTCACGAAACAGTGCATAAACAGTACATGGAGTATTTAAAGGGCGTAAGGAAACTGTCACCCCATACCATAGACGCCTATGCCTTGGACTTCAGGCAGTTTGCGCAGTTTCTTAAAGACGCGGGCTGCGACGAGGATGCCCTGGGTGTACAGGAAGTGCGCGCCTTTGTTTCCGATCTTTCCCGCAGTGGGCTTTCCTCAAAATCAATCAACCGGGTCATCTCCTCGCTGCGCAGTTATTACCGCTTCAAACAGCGCTACGGCTACTGCCGCACGAACCCTTTTAAAAGCATCAAGTGCCTCAGGGTGGACAGGTGGTTGCCGGTCTTCCTGTTCGAGGAGGAGGTGGAGGAGTTTTTAAACATTCCCGCAACGGATTTTATCTCCTTCCGGGACAAGCTGATTTTTGAGTTTCTCTACTCCACGGGCTGCCGTGTGGCCGAGGCCGCGGCCATAGACCTGCTGGATATCAACATCAAAGAGCACATGGTAAAGGTAAAGGGCAAGGGCGGCAAGGAAAGGCTCGTGTACCTGGGCAGGGGAGCGGCGGGCACGCTGCTTGAATATATCCCGCGGCGAAAAGCGTATCTTGCGGGGATGAAAAACGCGGACGGCCGTGCGCTTTTTATCAACAAAAACGGGGGCAGGCTTACCACACGCGGCATACGTGATGTGGTGTACAAACACCTGGACGCGGGCACCTGCGCCAAAAAGGTAAGCCCCCATACCTTCAGGCACAGCTTTGCCACGCATATCTTGAACCGGGGCGCGGATATCCGGGTGGTGCAGGAGCTCTTGGGTCATGCCAATATTTCCACCACCCAGGTATACACACACGTTGGTGTGGAAAAACTGAAATCCATTTACAGAAACAGCCATCCGCATGCCAGGATGAAAGGCGATATTGAGGAAGGAGAGGAAATACAATGAAGCGATTTCACGGAACGACCATTCTTGCGGTGTTAATAGACGGTAAACTGGCTATCGGCGGAGACGGCCAGGTGACCCTGGCGAATACCGTCATGAAGTCCAATGCGCGCAAGGTGCGCGCCATCTATGACGGGAAGATACTTGTGGGTTTCGCGGGGGCGACAGCTGACGCCTTTACCCTGTTCGAGCGCTTCGAGGGAAAAGTAAAGGAGTATTCCGGAGACCTGCTGCGGGCGGCGGTGGAGCTTGCCAAGGACTGGAGAACCGATAGGATGCTGCGCAGGCTGGAGGCCATGCTCCTGGTGGGGGACAAGAAAAAAATATTATTGATTTCGGGAACCGGAGACGTGGTTGAGCCGGAAAGGGGCGTGATCGGTATCGGTTCCGGCGGAAACTACGCGTACGCCGCGGCCTTGGCCTACCTGGACTCGTCCGATATGTCCGCCAGGGAGATCGTGGAAAAATCATTGAAAATTGCGGCCGGAATATGTATCTATACAAATGAAGAAATCATCGTGGAGGAATTATAATGGATATTGATACCGATAAGATGACCCCGAAGGAGATCGTCGCCTCACTTGATAAATATATCATCGGGCAGGAAAAGGCCAAGCGCGCCGTGGCCATCGCCCTGCGCAACAGGTACCGGCGTACCAAGCTGCCGGAAGAGCTCAAAGACGAGGTGGCGCCCAAGAATATCATCATGATCGGGCCTACCGGGGTGGGAAAAACCGAAATAGCCCGCAGGCTGTCCAAACTTACGGGAGCACCGTTCATCAAGGTGGAGGCCACCAAGTACACGGAGGTGGGCTACGTGGGCCGGGACGTGGAGTCCATGGTCAGAGATCTGGTCTCGGTGGCCATTTCAATGGTCAAGGCCGAGTTCCAGGAGACCGTAAAGGCCGAAGCCGAAAAGAGGGCGGAGGAGGCCCTGCTGGACCTGCTTTTGCCCGGAAGCAACAAGCCCGTGGCCGGGTCATCGGCGGGAAAGATCAGTGGGGCGATTGCGGAAAACGCGGCGGCGCAGACGGAACAGGCGGCGCAGTCCTCCACCAGGGAGAAGTTCAGGGAAAAACTGCGCAACGGCGAGCTGGACGACAAGCTGGTGGAGGTAAACATCACCAAACAGGCCTTTCCGTCCATTGAGATCTTCTCCGGAACCAGTTTCGAGGAGATGGATATAAACATCGGGGGCAACCTCTCAAACCTGCTGGGGGGGCGGAAAAAGAAAAAACGGGTTTCCGTAAAGCAGGCCAGGGAAATCCTTTTGGCCGAGGAGCGTGACAAACTCATAGATATGGACCGGGTGTCCGAGATCGCCAAGGAGCGGACGGAGCAGATGGGTATCATCTTTATCGACGAGCTGGATAAGATCGCCTCCACCCAGAACAAGACCGGGGTGGACGTTTCACGCGAGGGCGTACAGCGCGATATTCTGCCCATCGTCGAGGGTTCCAAGGTCACCACGCGCTACGGCATCATAGACACGGCGCACATCCTGTTCATCGCGGCCGGGGCCTTTCATATGACCAAACCCTCGGACCTTATCCCCGAGCTCCAGGGGCGCTTCCCGCTGCGCGTGGAGCTCTCCGCGCTTACCAGTGATGATTTCAAGAAAATCCTCACCCAACCCAAAAACGCGCTGATCAAACAATACGAGGAGCTTTTAAAAACCGAGGATGTAACGCTGAAGTTTGAGCAGGAGGCTATAGACCGGATTTCGGAGATCGCCACGGAGGTGAACTCCAGCACCGAGAATATCGGGGCGCGCCGGCTGCATACCATCATGGAAAACCTGTTGGAGGAGGTGTCCTTTCACGCTCCGGACCTTAAAGGCCAGACCATTGATATTACCAGGAAGTATGTGGACGACAAGCTGGGAGACATTATAGAAGACAGGGACGTCACCCGCTATATATTGTAAACAAAGAGGCGGATAGGCCTAAGTTCGGGCCGTGTTTCAACCGAAACTTAGGTAAGGAGGAAAAAAGGGAATGTATTATACACCGGCTTTTGAAAAAAATTTGAACATGCTGCAAAAGAGCCTGGACGCCTCGCTCCTGCGCTATAACGTGATCGCAAATAATATCGCGAACTCGGAAACACCCAACTTCAAGCGTTCGGTGGTGAACTTCGAGGCCCAGTTGAAGCGCGCGCTTGACGCCGAAAAGGTAAAACCCTCTTTTCCCGGGAAGCTGAAATTCAAACGGGGTGTATCGTTCTTTACGCCCAAGACATACAGGGACGTGGAGCCCAAGGTGGTGCTTGATTATCTGACCACCGCCAAGAACAACGGGAACAACGTGGACATCGACGAAGAGATGATGAACGCGGTTTCCACGCAGCTACAGTACCAGACAATGCTGCAGGCGGTAAACAGCGAGTTCATGCGCCTGAATATGGTGCTGAGATAGAAGGAGAGAGTTGAATGGGGATTTATACGGCGTTAAACACGGCGTCTTCCGGGCTGACCGCGGAACGCACACGCCTGGATGTCATCGCCGACAATCTTGCCAATGTCGATACCACGCGCACGCCTGAGGGCGGGCCGTTCAGGCGCAGCAGGGTGGTGTTCAGGCCGCGGGTTTCCCAGCCGTACTGGCGTAGCCCGTTCCTGCCCAAATACCTGGAGAACCAGATCGGTAGGGGAGTAAGGATCGTGGATATCCAGAAGGATTATATGTCCAAGCCCAGGCTGGTCTGGGACCCCACGCATCCGGACGCCATCAAGACCGGACCGCAGAAGGGGTATGTCGAGTATCCGAACGTAAACGTGGTCAGTGAAATGGTCGATATGATATCCGCCTCACGCGCTTATGAGGCGAATGTTACCATTATAAACGGCGCGAAAAGCATGTTCTTAAAGGCCTTGGAAGTAGGGAGGTAATAGATGCCGGGTTTTTATAATACATTTACATCGGGAGTTTTCAGACACAAAACCGGGCCCATACAGGTGGAGCCCAAGTATTTCGAGCGCTTCGACCGGCAGAAGGCCGGGCAGGTAAAGGGTAAGGGCTTTGCCGAGACCCTGGCCGGCGCGCTGGGCGACGTAAACGATATGCAGATGAACGCGTACAATCTTACGCAAAAGTTTATCACGGAGCCGGGATCGGTCGATGTGCATGACCTTACCCTGGGTATGGCCAAAGCCAATCTTTCACTGTCCATAACCAAGGCCATCTTCGACAGGGCGCTGCGCGCGTATAACGAGATTATTAACATAAGGTAAAAAAGTAGCGGTTGAAGCAGTAAATTGCATCAACGGATTATTCCGTTCATTAAAGGGAGGGGAAATGAACGAATGGTTAAAAAAAATAATTGAACAGATAAAGACACTCTGGAAAAAATGGTCGCTTAATCAGAAGATCATTATCTTTGCCGTGGCCGGCGTGGCCATTATCGCGCTGATTCTCTTGTTCAGCCTGAGTGCGGCGCCTTCACGCCCGCCGCTGTTTCGCACGGCCATTACGGATGAAGCAAAGCTGCATCGCATTACCACGCGCCTGGATGAGGAGGGCGTGGATTATACGGTGGAAAACAATATCATCTATATGAAGGATGAAAAAACCGCCATGCGCATGCGCGACATACTCATTCGCGAGGATCTGGTACCCGACGGCGTTGATCCCTGGGCTGTGTTCGATATGGAGCGCTGGACGCTTACGGATTTCGAGCGAAACACCAACCTGAAACGCGCTTTGGAAGCAAAACTCAAGCAACATATTCTGGCGCTCAACGATGTGGACGCGGTGAGTATAGACCTGTCCGTGCCGGACAAGGAGCTTCTGGAAGAAGACCAGAAACCCATCACCTGTTCCGTGATCATCACGCCCAAACCCGGGTCGGACATCACAACAAGCAGGAAGAAGATAGAGGGAATCGAGAAACTCATCATGTTCGCGGTTTCGGGCCTGAAGAAGGAGAACATCTTCATCACGGACGAGATCAGCGGGGTGCACCTGAACGACTTTGATTCAGAGGAGGTCAAGGAAGGCGAGCGCCTGGAGATCGCTAAAAAAGAACTCAAGATCAAGGATGATGAAGAAAAGAGGATGAAGACGGAGATATATAAGGAGCTGAGTAAGATATTCACGCCGGACAGAATCCGCATCGTCAGGATCGATATAGACCTGGATATGAGTAAGAAATCTACCGAGACGGAGGAGTACTTTCCCATAGAGATGCGGCCGGACAACCCTAAAACGGCCTGGGACGAGTCGGAATACAAGGAGTCGATCACAAAACACCAGGCAACTGAAAATGAGGCGTTCAAGGGCACGGGATTCAATCCCGAGGGTCCCCCGGGAACCGAGGGCCAGGTGCCCCCGGCTTTCAAGGACCTTTCCAATCTGCAGGGTACCTATGATCGGAGCGTGAATGAGGTGGAAAACGCCATCAATTCACGCAAGATTCACATGCAGGACAGGCCCTGGACCATAAAGCGCCTTACCCTGGGTATCGCCATAGACGGACGCTGGAAAAAGGTGCGGGACGAAAACACGGGAGAATTGGTGTTCAATCCGGACGGGAGCGTAAAGCGCGAGTATATACCGATATCGGCCGATGAGATCAATACCGCACGCAAGGTTATCGAAGGCGCGGTGGGATATAAGCGGGAACGGGGAGATATCGTCACCGTGGAGACCATGCAATTCGACAGGACGGCACAGTTTCTGCAGGAAGACGAAATGTATCGGGGTCAAAAGGCATTGCAGAGAGTCGTTTTTTGGATCATAATAGGGATAGGGCTGATCTTTGTAGCCATAATTGCCTTTAGGATACTTTCACGGTATCTTGAAAGGAGAAGGCGTCTCAAAGAGGAAGAGCTTGCGCGTCAGCACCAGGCCATGCGTGAGGCGGCCCTGCGCAGCGCCGAGGAAAAGGGTGTTGAGGTTGAGCTCTCCGTTGAAGAGCGGGCGCGGCTTGAGATGCAGGAGAACGCCATTAATATGGCGCGTGAACATCCGGAGGACGTCGCCCAGCTTATCAGAACATGGTTACTGGAGGAATAAACCATGGCGAAAAAAACATCAAGCACGGCAACCGCGGCGGCCGCCGCAGCGGCACCGGCAGCGGCAGCAGTACATACCACCGCGCGGAAGCACACGGTACAGCACAGTACGCATAAAAAACAGCTTACCGGACGCCAGAAGGCCGCGATCTTCCTGGTAACCCTGGGTTCGGAGATATCCGCCGAGATTTTTAAGCACCTGCGCGAGGATGAAATAGAACAGCTTACCTTCGAGATCGCGCGCCTGGAGAGTATCGAGCCCGAGGACAGGGATAAGGTGTTGATGGAGTTCCAGGAGCTCATGATGGCCCAAGACTTCATTACCACCGGCGGTATCGATTACGCACGCGAACTCCTGGAAAAATCGCTCGGCACGCAGAAGGCGGTTGACATCATCAACAGATTGACCAGTTCGCTGCAGGTACGGCCCTTCGACTTTATCCGGAGGACGGACCCGGCCCACCTGTTAAACTTTATTCAACAGGAACACCCGCAGACCATCGCCCTGATCCTGGCCTACCTCGAGCCGCAGAAGGCCAGTGTGATCCTGGGCAGCCTGCCTCACGAAATACAGTCCGATGTGGCAAAACGCATAGCCACCATGGACCGTACCTCACCGGAGGTGCTGCGCGAGGTTGAAAGGGTTCTAGAGAAAAAACTCTCCACCCTGTCCTCCGAAGACTATACGGCGGCAGGCGGCGTGGAAAGCATCGTAGAGATCCTGAACCTGGTGGACAGATCCACGGAAAAAACCATAATAGAATCTTTGGAAGAGGACGACCCGGAACTGGCCGAAGAGATCAAGAAGCGCATGTTCGTGTTCGAGGATATCGTGCTGCTTGACGACCGTGCCATCCAGAAGGTGCTGCGCGAGGTCGACACAACCGAGCTGGCCAAGGCTTTGAAGGCGGTTGATTCCGAGGTGCAGGACAAGATATTCCGCAACATGTCGCGCAGGGCGTCCACCCTGTTGAAAGAGGACATGGAGTACATGGGACCCATCCGCCTGAAGGACGTTGAGGAGTCGCAGCAGAAGATCGTGGCCATTATCCGCAAACTGGAAGAACAGGGCGAGATCGTGGTGGCGCGCGCGGGTGAGGATGAGCTGGTTGTATAAAGGGCCTTCCGGGCCCGCATAAAATCGGTGCGGGATATGGTTTAAGGACGTCTCTCTCCGCCGCCGGTTTATGGTCCGCAGCAGGTCCCAATACGAACGTAAGGAGAAAACCGTGGCAAAAAATGTTTTTCGGCCTACGGAAGTGATAAACGTAACCAAGAAGGTGTTCATAGAGCCTCCCAGGGTTATAGAAAAGGAAGAACCAAAGGTCGTCCCGAAAACGGTTGAGGAATATACCGGCCCGTCGATCGATGATGTGCGCAGGGAGGCGGAGGAGTTCAAGGCGCGTTGGGACCAGGAGCGGGAGCAGAAGATACAGGAGGCCCGGGCCGAGGCGGAGCGCATCGTCAAGGACGCCGAGGCCGTTGCCTTTGAAGAGGTTAAAAAGAAAAACAACCAGGCCCAGAAAATAAAGCAGGAGGCCGAGGCCGAGGCCAAACAGCTTCTTGAGAACGCCAAAAAGGAGGCGGCCGAGCTGGAGGCTGAGGTCAAAGAGCGGGTTGAAAAAATAGAGAACCAGGCCTACGAGAAGGGGTACCGTGACGGCCATGATAAGGGTTTTGCTCAAGGTAAGGACGAGATGCAGCGGCTGGTAGACCGGCTGCACATGATCATTACCAAGGCCATTGACAAACGCAATGAGATCATCGAAGAATCCGAAACGCAGATCATCAATATTGTGCTGCTTATCGCCAAGAAGGTCATTAAGGTGATCTCGGAGAACCAGAAGAACGTTGTGATAAACAATGTGATTCAGGCGCTCCGAAAACTGAAAAGCCGCGGGGACGTGGTGATCAGGGTGAACCTGAGCGACCTGGACCTTACCACCGAGCATATAAAGGATTTCATGGGCATGGTGGAGAACGTAAAGTCCATTACCGTGCTGGAAGACTCCTCGGTGGACAAGGGCGGCTGTATCATAGAAACGGACTTCGGGCAGATTGACGCGCGTATTTCAAGCCAGTTGCACGAAATCGAGGAGAACATCGTAGAGCTTATGCCCATCCGCACCAAGGGTGAGCAGTAACGTAGGTCTAGTTTTAAAAGCGGAGGGGAACCTAAATTGAGTATTTTCGATAAATATACCAAAATCCTGGAAAAAATGGACCCCATAAAATGCACAGGCGTGGTTGAGCGCTTCAGAGGCCTGCTTATCGAAAGCAACGGGCCCATGGCGGTGGTGGGGGAGCTCTGCCAGATACTCATTCCCAAGGGCAGCGGCGTAATCTGGGCCGAGGTGGTGGGGTTAAACGGCAAAACCGTGCAGCTGATGCCCTATGACGAGATGGAAGGCATAGAGGTAGGGTGCATTGTCATTGCCATGGGATATAGTCTAAGCATTCCTGTTTCGGACAGGCTTTTAGGCAGGGTGCTCGACGCCATGGGCAGGCCCATAGACGGCAAGGGTGATATAGGCTCCCCCCAGTTGTATTCGATCTTCAACACCCCGCCCCATGTGCTGCACAGGAAGCGTATCGTCGAGCCTGTGGCCACCGGCGTTCGTTCCATCGACGGGCTTCTGACCGTGGGCAAGGGCCAGCGTATGGGTATATTTTCGGGCAGCGGAATCGGCAAGTCCACCATGTTGGGCATGATCGCGCGCAACACCTCGGCCGACGTGAACGTGATCGCGCTTATCGGCGAACGGGGCAGGGAGGTAAGGGAATTTATCGAAAACGACCTGGGGGAGGAAGGCCTCAAGCGCTCGGTGATCGTGGTGGCCTCATCCAACAAGCCCCCGCTGGCGCGTATCAGGGGCGCGTTTGTGGCCACAGCCATTGCAGAGTATTTTCGTGATACGGGCAGGGACGTGATGCTGATGTTCGATTCCGTCACCCGTTTTGCGCGCGCACAGCGCGAGATAGGCCTGGCCGTGGGCGAACCGCCCGCCAACCGCGGGTTTACGCCTTCGGTGTTTTCCATGCTGCCCAAACTGCTGGAACGCTGCGGAACCTCGGAAAACGGGACCATCACGGGTTTTTACACCATTCTGGTCGAGGGCGACGACATGGATGAGCCCGTCTCCGACGCGGTGCGGGGCATTCTGGACGGGCACGTGGTGCTGACCAGAAAACTCGCCCAGAGAAACCATTACCCGGCCGTGGACGTGTTGCAGTCCGTTTCCCGTCTCAGCGTATATGTCACCTCGGCCGAACTGCAGAAGGCGGTGGGGTACATCAAGCGCATGCTGGCCGTGTATTACGACGCCGAAGACCTAATTAACGTCGGCGCCTATGCAGCGGGCTCCAATCCTGAGATAGACGAGGCCATCGGTAAGATACAGGATATCAATACATTCCTGCGGCAGGCTATTTTTGAGAAGTCCTCACTTGAGGAAACCTTCTCCCATATCGGACGGATCTCGGGGATGCAGGTATGAAACGTTTCAGTTTCAGGTTGGAGAGGTTGCTTACCATAAAGCGCTATAAGGAGCGTGAGTGGGAGATGAAGCTGGCAGATATAACGGGGCAGGTCATTCTATTGGAAAATAAAATCAAAGAAAGCAGGGAACGGATTGGGCGTATGCTTGATGAGCGCCGCCCGGCCGCCGGGATAATCGACATATACGGCCTTATTTCCAATGAAATGTACATTGCGCGCATGAGGCAGACCATTATAAACTGCGGCATTCGGCTGGAACGCAAAAAACGTGAACGGGAAGAGATACAAAAGAAGTTTCTTGAAGCGTCAAAAGAAAAAAAAGTCCTGGAGAAATTGAAACAGAGAAAAGAGGAAGAGCATTATAAAGAAGCAAAGAAAGAAGAGTTTAAAGTTGTCGATGATATAAATACGGGAGATCAAATCCGTAAAACCCTCACCCTGAAAACAAAGGAGTAACGGTATGCCGGAATACAGTTCAATACCCATAAGCTTGAGAATATTTGTTCTCCTGCTTATTGTCGTACTTTTAACCATTCTGGGACTGTTCATTCTGAACAGCCTGGGGATTGTGGACTCAAGCTCACTTCTGGCGCCGATTTACGGCCTGTTCAATATGAAGACCGAAACACAAATAGACGTGAGCGATCCCATGCTGCTGGCAAAACAGCGTCTGGCCAAGGACTATGAGGCCGTGGATCTCCTGCAGCAGGAGGTGCAAAAACTGCAGACGGAGGTGGACTCGAAAAACCAGGAGGTGACCCAGAAAATGGACGATCTGGCCGAACGGGAAAAACAGCTGTCGGAGAGAGAAAAATTGCTTAATCAGCAAACAAAAGAGGGCGATGATAGAATGAGACGTCTGGAACAGATGTCCCGGCAATTTTTGGGAATGCCTCCTAAAGATGCTGTGAATGTGATGCTTGCCATGAATGTGCAGGAGGTCATAGACGTTATGAAGATAACGGAAGCCATGGCCCGGCAGGCGGGCGAAGATTCCATAGTGCCTTACTGGTTAAGCATCATGCCGCCGGACAAAGCGGCCGAGATACAGGAAAAATGGAGGTAAAATCACCCGTGAGGGAGGTTGCCATTGGCAATAACAGATACGTCCTTATCCGCCATGCTGTTTTTAAAGCAGGATAAAAGCCTTCCGGAAGTAAAAGCGCCCGGCGCGCGTCCCCTTAAGAAAAAAGAAACGGACAGAACAGAAGATACGAAATCCGATAACACCAAAGGCCCAAAAGAAACCAAAGCGACGGGGCGCTCCAGGGCTGTTTCGTTCAAGGCAGTGCTGGAGAAGGAAATAAAAAAACAGTTTTCAGCCAAGAAATCCAGGGGCCGCACCTTAAGTGAAGAATTGAAAAAGAAAAAAGACATAAGGCCGTTTTACGTGGTGCCAAAAGATAAAGAAAAGGGCGAACCACAGCCCGTAAAGGCGCAAAAAGATCAGCCGGCTGAACTGTTGGGCAGACTGGCCGGAAGCGCTTTGGGAGCCCGGTTCTCCGCACCGCAGACGGGCGGCCATAAGGCGTCCAAGGACATAAAAACCGCTGGAACGGGAAAAAAGGCGGCCCGGTTTATGACACAAGAGCTTGCGAAAAACCTGAAGACGGTTATACACGAAAAAAACACGGCCCAGGACAGAGGGCCCAAGCTGATTGTGGTGGACCTCCGTGAAAAGACGCCCGCGCCTCCGGTAAAGCAGAATCATAAAGCCAGACATGAAAATAAAAAGAGCGATACGCAGAACATTAAAGCGGCGGACAATCTGCTGGACGCCAAAGACATGAAGCTCTTTGTGAAGCACACGGCCATAAACGATGGTATGCTCCACCTGAAAACCGATTTTGAGGCCAAACACCTGCAGGCCAAACAGCCGCTGCCGCAGTTTATGCAGCTAAAGCAGGCGTTAAGCGCGGAGCTTGTCAAACAGACAAGAATGATCATCGGAAACGGCGGAAACGGCGAAATTCACCTGGTGCTGAAACCCGAATCATTGGGAAATGTCCGGGTACGTCTAAATATTCATGATAACAATTTAGTGGGCAAGATATTTGTCGACAATAATACTGTGAAGGAAATGGTGCAGGGAAGCCTTGCCAATCTTTATAACGCGTTTAAACAGGACGGGTTCAACCAGGCCATGATAAACGTGTTTGTGGGCAGTGAAAAAGGCTCGCCCCAGGAAGGCGGGCAGGACGGCGGTACGGCAATGAAGGGTGAGACCGCGCAGGAGCGATGGGAACGTGAACATGAGCAAAACCGGGAGTTGGTGACTGCGGATTCCCTGGTGAACATAGTGCTTTAAAGGAGAGTTGTATGGATATAAGCGGTTTGAATAATGCGGTATTGTCAAAACCGGAACTGGCCGCGACCCAGCGCCTGGTTGATTCGGCAAACGCCGTGGTGAACAACGGCAAGGGTTATAAAACGGTGATGGGACAACCGGAGTTTCTCCAGCTGCTGACCGAGGAGTTTAAAAACCAGGATCCCACGCAGCCGTTGAAAGACAGGGATTTCATAGCACAGATGGCGCAGATTTCCCAGTTGGACCAGGTAACGTCCATGTCGAAAGCCATGGCTGCCATGAATACGGAAATTAATAATGTTTCAAAACTGATTCAGAAAAATAATGCGTTTTCCCTGTTAGGGAAACTCGTTGATATCGTAGAGGGGGGCCAGGTCATAAGTGGTAAGGTAGAGGAAATAAGCGGAGGGGATTTCCCTCAACTGCTTGTGAACGGAAAATATTACGACTTTCAAAATGTGAGCAAGTTGAAGAATGATGAGGGGGAATAGGTTATGATGCGATCACTCTACTCCGGTGTGGCCGGACTGCAAAACCATCAGATAAGGATGGATGTAATCGGCAACAACGTTGCCAACGTAAACACTACGGGCTTTAAAAAGGGCCGGGTTACCTTTCAGGACATGCTCTCGCAGATGGTATCCGGCGCGGCCAAGCCCACCGACGAGGTAGGCGGCGTGAACCCGAAACAGGTTGGTCTGGGAATGCTGATCTCGGCCATCGATACCATTCATACACAAGGAAGCCTGCAGACCACCGGCAAGAAAACGGACGTGGCCATCAGCGGGGAAGGATTTTTTATCCTTAAAGACGGTGACAGACGGTTTTATACGCGCGACGGGGCGTTTTCACTTGATGAAAACGGCAAACTGGTGAATCCCTCCAGCGGGATGCGCGTACAGGGCTGGGTGGCGCAGAACGTGGCCGGTGAAAATGTCATAAATACCTCCGGTGACCTGGAAGACATGGTTATTCCCGTATACAGTAAAGACCTGCCCCTGGCAACCACGGACATTACCTACCGTTGTAACCTGGACCAGCGGGCCATTCCCATTCCCGAAGGAGCGGCGCCTAAAACCGTGCTTGAGAATACTCATACGGCAACCATCGAGATCTATGACTCACTGGGTAATACGCACCAGTTGCGCCTGAACTTTCAGAAGGCCGCCGGTGTAAACAACCAATGGAATGTGACGGCCACGGTAGACGGCGCTGATGCTAGGGCCAATATCGGCGCGGTGGGAGCGGCGGCCAATACCTTTACCCTGAACTTCGACAATAACGGGAACATCATCTCCGTAACAGACCCGGACGGTGAGACGTTGAATGAGGGCGTGCTGCAGATAGCACTTACCTATGATGTTCCGGGTACCGAGCCGGCGGCCGCACAGACCTTCAACCTTACCCTGGGCACCGCGGGTACGGCCACCGGCATCACCCAGGCGGCTGACACGTTCACTACCAAGGCCGTCAAACAGGACGGACACGGCCTAGGGTACCTGGAGGATTTTAAGATCGATCAGAACGGCGTCATTACCGGGGTGTACTCGAACGGCGTGGACCGCGCCTTGGGGCAGATCGCCCTGGCTACGTTTACAAATCCCGGGGGGCTTGAGAAGGCCGGCGAGAATAATTATATTGTCTCCAACAACTCCGGCCTGGCGCTGGTCAGTCCCTCGGGCACCGAGGGAAAGGGGAAAATAATCTCCGGTACGCTGGAAATGAGCAACGTGGACCTGGCCGAGCAGTTTGTGGATATGATCGTGACACAAAGGGGTTTTCAGGCCAACTCACGCTCCATCACCACCTCCGATCAAATGCTGCAGGAAATATTAACATTAAAGCGATAAGGGTGTATAATCGTGGTGTATGATTGAAGTTACGAGGCTTGACGGAAAAATATTCTATATAAACCCTCATCAGATAGAGTATATAGAATGTAACCCGGATACAACACTTATTATGCTTTCCGGAAAACGACTGGTGGTCAAAGACGACTACCAGTCTGTGTTTAAGAGAATAGTTGAGTACAGACGGCTGATCGGGGCCTTTAAAAACGAGGAGTAAGTGATATGGATCTTGGAACAATTTTAGGCGTTATAGGGGGCTTTGTACTGGTAGGCTTCGGAATCGTGGTAATGGGGGCTCCGCTTACCACCTATATTGATCCCGCGTCCGTATTGATCACCATCGGAGGGTCCCTGGCGGCTATCATGATATCTAATCCGCTTGCCCGGACCCTGGGCATATTCAGGTACGTTCGCCTGACCCTGCGCATCCCAAGCTGGGAGGAAGAGCGCATCATCTCGCGCCTGGTGGCATTTTCCGAGAAAGCGCGCCGCGACGGCCTTTTGGCCCTGGAGGATGACCTGGACGAGGTTGAGGACGAGTTCCTGCGCAAGGGAATCCAGCTCGTAGTGGACGGTACGGACCCGGAGATCATAAAAAACGTGCTCTATAATGAGTTGAGCAAAATACAGGAGCGCCACGGCATCGGCATAAAGTTATTCGAGGACTGGGGCAAGCTCGCGCCCGCCTTCGGCATGATCGGCACCCTGCTGGGGCTTATTTCCATCATGGGAAATATCGAGGACAAGTCCGCCATTGGTCCCGGCATGGCCACCGCCCTGTTGACCACCTTATACGGCGCCCTGATGGCCAACTTGCTTTTTATTCCCATCGGAAATAAATTAGAGGATAGGGATGTGGCGGAAAGCCTGATAAAAGAAATAATGATAGAGGGTATTTTGTCCATTCAACAGGGTGATAACCCGCGTATCCTGGAAGAGAAGCTGATCGCCTTCCTGCCGCCCGCGCGCCGGGAGGCCATAAAACAGGAGTCCGGAAGGGACTAAAAAAGAGATATGCCGTTTAAACGCAAGAAAAAACGAAAAGATGAAGGTTCACCATACTGGATGCTCACCTACGGGGATATGACCACCCTGCTCCTGGTTTTTTTTGTGGTTATGTTTACCACGGCCGAGATTAATGGCAGTGAGCTGCGTATGATTCTCGCGGCATTTCAGGGGTTGGGGGTCTTAAGCGGGGGCAATACCCTGCAGGTGGGCAAACTTGCCGAACTGGGAAACAACATCATGAGCCTGCCGTCCACCGAAAGGGGCAGGGCGCTTGATAAAGCCCGCAAGCTGGCCAAATCCATCTTTGAACCGGAGATAGCGGTACGCAAGGTGCGCATCAAAGAGGATGAACGGGGACTGGTCGTCTCACTTTCCGCGGAGATGTTCTTTGATCCGGCCAGTGCGGAAGTGAAGATCGAGCAGGCCAGGGACCTGCTTTATCGGGTGCGTGACCTTTTGCGTTCACCTGAAGTGAAAAACCATAAGGTGAGAATCGAGGGGCACACCGATAACGTTCAAATGGAGCCGGGCTCTGAATATGACACCAACTGGGACCTTTCCACGGCCAGGGCATTGAACGTACTCAAATATCTTATAGAGTATGGGGTACCGGAGGAGCAACTGCAGGTGGCCGGTTTTGCGGATACGGTTCCGGTATCGAGCAACGCCACCGAGGAAGGGCGGGCGGACAACAGAAGGGTGGATATTGTGATTTTAACGGAAGGGCATCTATAATCTATAAAGCGAGGTGAGTAACAATGGCTGATGACGATCGATTTTTAGATAACGAAGCCGAACAGGCGGCAGAAGAGGTTGAGGTCGGCCGTAAAGTCGGTTTTGTACCGGCTGTGGTGTTAAAGGCCCTGAAATGGGCGGCCATAGGCCTGATTGTGGTGTTGATTGTAATTGTGGTTGCGTATCTGACGGTTCAGCTCGCCTTACAGGGCAGGGTTCCGACTCAGGAGCTGCCGCCCGTATCGCAGCAGATCAGCGGTTCCACGGAGGTGCTGCAGTTCTATAAGAACCTGGAACCCCTGCGTGGGCAGACATCGGACAACCCCCCCTATATGTTTATGGCTACGGTATTCCTGGGATATGAAAAGGGAAACAACGCCATGACCACCGAGATAAATGAAAGGGATCCCCAATTGCATAACATCATCCTGAAGATATTGGGAAGCAAAAAGGCCAGTGAGTTAACCATAGACAATTTCAGCATTCTTGAAAGGGACATCACGTACAGCCTTAACCAGATTATGAGAAGCGGAAAAATAAAGTCCGTGTTGATTCAGGAGCTGCAGACCTTCCCGCAATAAGAGGAGCGGTAAAACACTTTTCTTTTAGTTAAAAAGGTTATATAATGGAAGAAGGGGTAGTACATGACTGAAGTTCTCTCTCAAGACGAAATAGACCAGCTACTATCGGCCATTTCTTCCGGCGAGGTGGAAACACCGGAAACGCAGGCCATGCCTGCGCAGCGAAATATAAAGATCTACGATTTTAAACGCCCGGACAAGTTTTCCAAGGACCAGATACGTACGGTCTCCATTATGCATGAAACCTTTGCCAGGCTTACCACAACATCGCTCTCGGCCCAACTGCGCAGCCTTGTGCACGTACACGTGGCCTCCGTGGATCAGCTTACCTACGAGGAGTTCATCCGCTCCATTCCCAATCCGACCACGCTTGCCGTGATCAATATGGACCCCTTAAAGGGATCGGCGATCCTGGAGATTGATCCCTCTGTAACCTTTTCCATTATAGACAGGCTGTTCGGCGGACAAGGTGAGGAAACAAAGCTGTCAAGGGACCTGACCGACATTGAACAGTCGGTCATGGAAGGCATCATCGTTCGTATTTTAGGAAATATGCGTGAGGCCTGGAGCACGGTGATCGATCTGCGTCCGCGCCTGGGGCAGATTGAGACCAATCCGCAGTTCGCCCAGATTGTGCCTCCCACGGAGATGGTGGTCCTGGTAACTCTGGAGACCAAGGTGGGTGATGTTGACGGGCTGATGAACTTCTGTATTCCCTACCTGACAATAGAACCGATTATTTCCAAACTTTCGGCACAGTACTGGTACTCATCGGTGCGCCGTGGAACAACCACAGAAAACCTGAATATTTTAAGGGAGCGCCTTGAGACCGTAAGCGTAAATATCGTAGCCGAGATAGGCGGCATGATGCTCAAGGTAAAGGATGTGCTGGCCCTGAAGAAAGGGGATGTCATACGCCTGCCCAATGTACGAATAAACGATCCCATGGCCTTAAAAATCGGGGATAGGAAAAAATTTCTGTGCAGGCCGGGTAACATAGGAAATAAAACGGCGGTGCAGGTGGTAAAGAAATTGGAGGAAACCAAAGCGGAGGAGTTTGAGGAACTAAAAGTAGAGGGGGAAGAATAAAGATGAGTGAAGGCTATCTTTCACAAGATGAAATAGATGCGCTGTTGCAGGGTACCGAAGAGATTACGGACGCCAAGGAATTGAGCAGCGCCGGACCTCTGGATGATAATGAAAAAAACGCTTTTAAATCCATTATCCAGAGTACGGTGGAATCACAGAGCTCCAATATTTCCATGATAAGCGGAAAGTCCGTGATTATCGGTGCGCCCAAGATTAATGTAATATCAAAACAACAGCTCCTGGCCGAACTTGCAGGCGAGGTGGTAGAGGTGAAGATCGATTTTACGGAAGGGCTTGTGGGAGAACATTCCTACCTGCTTTCTCCGGAGATCGCCACCACACTGGCCGGGTTTATTATGGGGCAAAGCGGGGTGGAACTGAACGAAGCGGCGCTTTCCGGCGTGGCGGAGGCCATATCGAATATAGTGGGCGCCATTGCCACCACCTTGGGAAATCAGATAAATCAGACCGTCATGATCTCACCAGCGGAGTGCAACAAGGTAAAAAAAGGAAAGGTGAAACTTCCCGCGGGAGACAGCATGGTCAAGGTGGAATATCCGATTTCCATTGAAGGAGAAAAACCTGCGGTGTTGATTGAATTATTCGCACTGTCGTCGGTAAAAGAGGTCGTGGCCCGCTCAACGGGAAACGGGATGGCGGCCGGGCAGCCGGTGACCGCGGGCAGTAAAACGGGCAGCAAAGGAGATGTTATGGCAAAAGGAAAGTCAAACGCATCAGGCGGAGATGATTCCATTCTGGAAGGGTTGAACAGCATGATGTCCACGCCGAATGTGCAATCGGTACAGTTCCCAAATCTACAGTCTTCACAGGTCTCTCAGGAACAGAGTAACATCGGACTGCTCATGGACGTGTACATGGAAATGACCGTTGAGCTGGGAAGAACCAAGAAGCTTATTCGCGATATACTCGGCATAGGCGAGGGTACGATTATCGAGCTTGATAAGCTAGCGGGCGAGCCCGTAGACATACTGGTAAATCACAAACTGATTGCCAAGGGTGAGGTTGTGGTAATTGATGAAAACTTCGGGGTACGTGTAACGGAGATAGTGTCGCCCCTGGAAAGAATGGCGGATTTAAAATAAAAAACCACCTACAAAGCCCCCGCAAATGCTTCCAATGGGCGATTTTTTCATAAATAAAAAAAATGATTTTTAATTGACAGAAAACGTTTTTCGTGCCATAATGTCAAACAGTATATAGTAAAAGTAAGATTTTCAGTGTCGGGAGGGGAAAACTGAAAACCACATCTCTTGTATTAATATTAATTATGGCAGGTATTATAAGTGTCTCGGTGTTTGCGGAGGATGAGCATAGTATTCTAAATGAAGGATATGGAACGGAAAACACCACCCAGACCGCGGACGCGGCACAGAGTCGGAGCGTGGAACCCGTTGGCCCCACGTTTTGGGATTATATCTCCATGGTTCTAGGACTGGGCGTGGTCGTGGTCATCATCATGGTGATCTTCTATGCCATTAAAAAGGGCATGCATAAAAAAATAGTGGAGAACGAGCTTATCAGGGTGCTGGGTTCCAAGATCATCACCGGTAATAAGATGCTGCATCTGATCGAGGTGGGTAACTCCATGTATCTGATCGGTTCATCCAACGAGGCCCTGTCTCTGATTTCCGAGGTGTCCGACAAGGAAACAAAAGACACCCTGAAATTACGGTCCAGCCAGGCAAAGCTTAACTCGGTGAAGGGTTTCGGTGATCTGATTATGGGATTCCTGAACCGCAGACGGCCCAAGGGGCAGACCGTTGACCACAGCATCAACTTTATGAAGGAACAAAGGAGCAGATTGCAGAGACTGAATAAATAGCGCACCAAAAAAATCCTGGGAGGGGACATGAAAAAAATATTTCTACTTGCGGTTATTATTTTGACCTGCAGTATATCCGTAACATATGCGCAACAGAACACCAATATAAATATTCCTTATGTCGATATAGGGATTAGAAACGCGAACAATAACCAGGAGGTGGCGCTGTCTCTGCAGCTTCTGCTCCTGCTTTCGGTAATCACCCTGGCCCCTTCGCTGTTAGTGCTGACCACCGCTTTCTTAAGGATCGCGATCGTATTTAATTTTATTACCCGTTCCCTCTCTCTGCAGCAGGTGCCTCCCACCCAGGTGATGATGGGGATCGCCCTCTTTCTTACCATATTCATTATGTGGCCCACCTTCAGTGCCGTATACGATACGGCATTAAAGCCTTTTGCCAACGGGGAGATTGCTATTGAAAAAATGTACGATAATGCGCAGAAACCCATAAAGGCCTTCATGTGGAAGCAGCTGGGGCATGACTATAAAAACGTGGAACTGTTTCTAAAACTTGGAAACTACCCGAAACCTAAAACAAAGGGCGACGTCCCCATCCATGTGCTCATACCGGCGTTTATCTTAAGCGAACTGGGTATAGCCTTTAAAATCGGTATCATGCTTTTCATTCCCTTTATTGTTATAGATATGGTTGTAGCATCCACATTAATGTCAATGGGCATGATCATGCTGCCGCCCATTATGATATCACTGCCGTTCAAACTGATTCTGTTTGTGCTGGTGGACGGCTGGAGCCTGATCACAATGCAATTGGTGAAAAGCTTTATGTAACCGGAGCCGGGGAGAAAGTGTAAGGAGGAGTTATGAGTTTAGGCATGGCAGTAAATTTGCTGAGGGGAGGGGTGCTGCAGATCCTGATAATTTCGGCGCCCATTCTTTTAATCGGTATGCTTACCGGTTTGATCATCTCAATCATCCAGGCAACCACAAGCATCCAGGAGCAGACCCTGACCTTTGTGCCCAAGATCGCGGCCATCCTGGGCGCCATTATTATATTCGGTCCATGGATAATTACATCTATGGTGCAGTTTACCATACGGCTGTTTGAGCAGATATCCGCGGTGCCCTGATAAAGGAGAAAGGTCATAGAACTATACGTTGTACAATTTCAGATTTTCCTCCTGATCTTCGTCCGAATCCTGGCCATGGTGAACGTGGCGCCGTTGCTTTCTTCAAGCGCCATACCCAGGATCGCCAAGATCGGACTTGCCCTTTTCGCCTCGTTGGCGGTGTATCCCTGGGTCAGTACAATGGGGATCACTCTTCCGTCTAATATCGTGGATTACTTTCTGCTGGTAATCGGGGAACTTTTGATCGGCGTCATTATCGGTTTTTTCCTGGCCCTCATTTACGTGGCCTTTCAGGTAGCGGGCAGGTTCTTCTCGTTGCAGATGGGGTTCGGCGCCTCCTCGGTATTCGATCCCTTGGCACAGATCGAGGTGCCGCTCATGGGCCAGTTATTGAACATCATCGGGATGTTCGCCTTTATTACCATCGGCGGGTTTCAAAAAGTGTTTTTAACCGGGGTGTATAGGTCATTCAAAGCGATTAAGGCATCGGACCTTGTGGGCGGCAAAGAATTCTTAATGAAATTGTTTGCCGGCAGCCTGGGAAGCCTGTTCGAAAGCGCGCTAACCATATCGTTCCCCATACTCGGAACACTGTTTCTGGTTTCGGTCTGCATGGGCCTCCTGGCCAAGGCCGCCCCGCAGATGAACCTCTTGATGCTGGGGTTTCCCATTGCCATAGGCGTTGCCTATATTATTCTGTTTGTTTCACTGCCGTTTCTGGTGGAGGCGTTTGCCAGGCTTATCGACGGAAGCTTCCGGCAGTTGATAAAGGTGTACCAGGGCATATTGACGGGGGGATCATGATACAGGAGCGGCTGTTCCATACATTTGAGTTGACACTCCCGCCGCCGGAGCTTAGGCAGGTTCATTTGCAATGGTTCGCGGCCGAGGACGAAGGCAGAACCGAGGAGCCCACAGAGCATAAGCTGCGTAAGGCCAGGGAAGAGGGCCGTGTGATAAAATCGGCCGAGTTCAGCTCGGCCCTGATTCTGATCGTGGGCATCGGCTCCATCGCCCTGCTGGCAACCTCCCTGTTGCGGACCTTTGTGGCAATGCTGCGGTATTTTTTGGAGCGTTCTTGTGAACTGGACGTAACGCAGAGCGGCATTACCGTAACCGCAGTATTCACGTTTTTTATCCAGCTTACCCTGCCCGTCGTGGGAGTGGTGTTTATCGCCGCCCTGATGAGCAATCTCCTGCAGGTGGGGTTCCTGTTTACGGTAAAACCCATAAAACCGGATTTCAGTAAGATTGTGCCCAGGTTCGGAAAATTTTTCAAACGGGCCATGTTCTCCGCCGAGGCGGGATTCAACCTGTTGAAATCAATGGTCAAGGTGCTGTTGGTGGGAATACTGGCCTTCCTGAATATACAAGCGGAAATGCCCAAGATCATGAACCTGGTAAAGGTGCACTTTTTCTACGGCGTGGAGCTTATCTCGTCGCTGGCCTTTAGAATCGTGATCGAGGCCGGTATTCTGTTGCTGCTGCTTTCGATCGCGGATTACATGTTCCAGAGGCGCCTGTACAGGGAGCGGTTGAAGATGTCGCGCCAAGAGTTGAAGGAAGAACGCAAGATGTATGAAGGCGATCCGCTGGTAAAAAGCCGCCTGCGGGAGCGTATGCGGGAGATAATGACCAGGAATATGCTGAAGGCCGTACCCAAGGCGGACGTGGTGATAACCAACCCGACCCATTATGCCGTGGCCCTGGAATGGGAACGGCTTACCATGAGCGCGCCCACGGTAACGGCCAAGGGTGTGGATATTATCGCGCAAAAGATCAAAGAGATCGCCATGGAAAACGAGGTTCCGGTTATCGAAAACAAGCCGCTTGCCAGGGCGTTATACGGTGAGGTTGAAATAGGGGAGGTGATCCCCGAAAAATTCTATGAGGTAATCGCCACCATCCTGGCCGAAATCTATAAACTTAAAGGTTTGGACCGGGAGGTAATGTAGTATGAAAGGATTAGGATACACTCATGGCTGACGTTCCCCAGGTATTAGGATATTTAACCAAGAGAAAAAGCGACCTGGCCATTGCGGCGGGCGTGATTATGATTGTCCTCATGCTGCTGATCCCGCTGCCCGCCTTTGTTCTTGACACCTTCATGGCGGTGAACCTGGTCTTAAGCCTCCTGGTTATCCTGATAGTGCTTTTTTCCAGAAAGGTTCTGGATTTCTCGGTCTTCCCCACCATGCTGCTTATCCTCACGGTCTACGGGCTGGCGCTTAACGTATCGTCCACCAGGCTTATCTTATCACAGGGCAAGGCCTTCGGCGGGCAGATCGTCAGGGCCTTCGGTGCTTTTGTTACCGGCTCGGCCGAATCGTTTACGGGGTATATAATCGGCCTGATCATCTTTATCGTCATCATCGCGGTCCAGTTCATTGTTATTACTAAGGGATCCACCAGGGTTGCCGAGGTTGCCGCCCGGTTCACCCTGGACGCGCTGCCCGGAAAGCAGATGGCGATTGAGGCCGAGTACAACTCGGGACTGATCACCGAGGAGGAGGCCACCAGGAGAAAGAACGAGATTCAGCGCGAGGTTGATTTCTATGGGGCCATGGACGGCGCCTCCAAATTCGTCTCCGGAAACGTAAAGGTCGGCATCTTGATAACCCTGATCAATATGATCGGCGGGCTGATCGTGGGTATGACACTGCACGGAGAATCCTGGAGCGACGCGGTGCACACCTATATTTCCCTGACCATAGGTGACGGCCTGGTAACACAACTGCCCACCCTGTTGATCTCCACGGCAACCGGTATTATCGTCACCCGCGCAGTTTCGGACGCAACCTTCGGTTCCGACGTGACCTCCCAGTTTTCCAACCAGGCAAAACCCTACCTGGTGGGTACGGTTTTCCTGCTGCTTATGGGCTTTCTGCCGGGATTCCCCTGGTACGTACTCTGGCCCCTCTCCGGCCTGTTCGGATTTCTGGCATACATCCTTTCGCGCAACATCATGGTCAAGGAAGAGAAGGTAAAACTCAAAGAGGCCTCGGAGCAGGAACACCGTGCCCCCACGGAGATATCGCCGGTGGTGCCCCTTGATCCACTTTCCCTGGAACTGGGTTACGGACTCATTCCCCTGGTGGATAAGGAGCACGGCGCCGAACTCTTGGACCGGATAACCAGAATCAGAAGGGAATCGGCGCTGGATCTGGGTCTGGTTGTGCCCAGGATACGGATAATCGACAATATGCGCCTGGACCCGCCGGAATACTGCTTTAAGATCAAGGGTGTGGAGGTGGGCAGGGGCAAGATCCGCATGGGACGCTACCTGGCAATCAACCCCAGCGGTGAAAAGGAGCAGCTTGCGGGAGAGAAGACTTTTGATCCGACCTTCGGGCTGCCCGCGGTATGGATTGCGGAGGAGCAGCGGGACAAGGCTGAGCAGTTGGGGTACACCGTAGTAGACCCGCCCTCGATTATCGCCACCCATCTTACCGAAATTATAAAACAGCACGCCGAGGAACTGTTGGGCAGGCAGGAGGTTCAGTCAATCTTAGATACACTGCGCTCGGATTACCCGGCGGTTGTGGATGACGTGCTTAAGACAATGAACGTGGGCGAGATTCAGAAGGTGCTTCAGGGATTATTAAAGGAGCAGGTTTCCATCAGGAATATCGTGGCGATACTGGAAACCCTGGCGGATTTTGCGCCGGTAACCAAGGATATAAGCTATCTGATGGAAAAGGCGCGCCAGGCCTTGGGGAGGCAGATATGCCTGCAGTACGCCGATGAGAAGCGGATGTTGCACGTGCTTACCATCGATCCGGAACTGGAAAAGCGGATTATTGATTCCAGGGTGGAAACCGGTACCGGCATAAGCGCGGCCCTGGAGCCGGCCTTACAGCGAAAGTGGATTAATGCCTGCCTGAATACCGTAAAGGCGGTGCAGGAAAGGGGGCTTCTGCCGGTGGTGCTCTGCTCAGAGGCCGCCCGTCCCCTGGTAAAGGACAGCACCAAAAGGGAGCTTCCGCAGCTTACGGTAATATCGGTCCCGGAAATAGTCACCGAAGTATCGGTGGAATCCGTGGGCACAATTTCAATCAGTGAGTAAAGGGAGTAGGATAATGCAATATTTTACCATTCAGGCATACAATCACCGGGAGGCAATCGACAAGATGAGGCTGCAGTACGGTGAGAACGGCAAGATACTCACTTACCGGAACATCCGCCTGGGGGGCATACTGGGTTTTTTTTCCCGGGAAGGGGTGGAGATCACAGGTTATATCGCGGAAAACAGCACCGGCAAAAAAATAAACATCCAGGACGAAAAGGCCAAAATCCTGGAAACCGCGAAGAAAGAGCAGACACTGAATTACATACTTAAGGAGTTGAAGGAGCTGAAATACGATATCGGAAAAACGGTGGCCCCCATCCGGCAGAACCCCCCTGCTATTGAAAAGATCAAGGAAATATTATACGAAAACGATTTCTCACCCGAGTATGTAAAACAAATTATTGAAAAGATGAAAAACGGCTTTTCGATAATGGAGCTGGAAAATATAAACAAGCTTCAGGGCAGTTTGGTGGACTGGATCGGTGAAAGCTTTACCGTATTTGAAGACCCGGAACAGGAGTCGAAAAAACCGAGGATCATAACGATCATCGGTCCAACGGGTGTCGGTAAAACAACCACAGTAGCAAAGCTTGCCGCACTCTACGGTTTAAAAAGCAATGGGCATAAGCCCCTGAGCGTCAGGATAATCACCATAGACAACTACCGGATAGGGGCCAAGCAGCAGATTGAGACATACGGTGATATCATGCGAATACCGGTGTCCTTCGCCGAAACAACGGCCGATCTAAAAAAGCTTGTCGCACTGTACAGCGACGTGGATATCATCCTGATAGATACCATCGGTAAAAGCCAGAAGGATTATAAAAAACTGGGGGAGATGAAGGAGCTTTTGGAAGCTTGCGGGAAACATACGGACACCTTTCTGGCGGTCAGCGCAACCACAAAATACAAGGACCTGGAAGAGATTTTCCAACAGTATGAGCCGTTCAAGTACGCATCGGTTATCATAACCAAGCTTGACGAGACTTCACAAATAGGTAATATCATAAGTATATTGGCGGGGAAGCGGAAGTCGGCGGTGTTTGTTACGGACGGGCAGAAGGTCCCGCAGGATATCGAGAAGGCAACCGTAATGCGTTTCCTGATGCAGCTTGAAGGCCTGCGGATAAACAGGGACTACCTGGAAAAAAAATACGGTAAGCGCGATAAAGTTTTAAATGAGGCGTGGAGTTAACAGATGGCGGATCAGGCGGAAAAATTAAGAGAGCTCATGCAGAATAAAAACGGAAATCATCGCTCGGCGACAAGGATCATAACGGTGTCAAGCGGGAAGGGCGGCGTGGGCAAGACCAATATCGCCATAAATCTGGCCCTGGCTTATGCTGAAATGGGGAAAAAGGTTACGGTTATGGATGCCGACCTGGGTTTGGCCAATGTCAACGTTGTGCTGGGTGTCATTCCAAAATACAACCTCTACCATGTAATCAGGCAGCAGAAAAAAATGAAGGATATTATCATGGATACCAATTTCGGTATAAAGATAGTTGCGGGCGCCTCGGGATTTTCAAAAATCGCTAATCTGACCGAGGATGAGCGCAATATTTTTATACGGGAGCTGGATGAACTGGCCAACGCGGACATCATAATTATCGATACCGGTGCGGGTGTATCGAACAATGTTATCTCGTTTGTCGCGGCCGCCGATGACGTGATTATCGTTACCACACCGGAGCCCACCGCCATTACGGACGCATACGGTATTATCAAAATAATCGCCACGGAGATTGAAAACCTTGATTTGGGCCTGAAACTGGTTGTAAACAGGGTCGGCTCGGTGCTGGAAGGGAAAAAGGTGGCTACCCGTGTCATCTCTATCGCCAGTAATTTTTTAAACATCAAGGTCGATTACCTGGGATTTGTTTATAACGATAAGCTGGTGCATAACGCGGTTATCAAGCAAAAGCCGTTCTTTGCCATTGATCCCCACAGTAAGGCCTCAATCTGCATAAAGCACATCATCGGCCGGCTGGAGAATATAGAATACCGCGAGGGGAGGGGCATATCGCGTTTCTTGAAAAAACTCTTCGGCAACTGAATGGGAAGGTATTAGGCCGTCGGCATCTTGACGGCCGGGGCTTTTTCTCATAAGCTTTAAAGAGGAGTAGAGAAGAAAATGATACGGTGGAACATGGCTATATATGCCGGAATCGGGGCATTTGTTCTCTCTTTCCTGGTGGGAATAATCAGCGGAAATCCGTTTTTTACCATATTACTACGCGCAATACTATTTGGTGCGATATTTTGCGGCCTGGGCGCGGCGGCAAGTTATCTGTTAAACAGGTTTACGCCCGAATTATTCAATCCCGAAGAGCATGCCCAGGAACAGGATGAAACGCGGGAGAATATCGACATCGTGCTTCCCGAAGAAACACCCGGTATAGGAGAATCATTAATTGAAGAAGGCGAGGACAGCGAGGCCGCCCTGGAACTTGAAAACGCGGAAGAGAACAGGGAGCAAGACCGGGAGTTTTTATCCGACGATGTCACATCATCCGCGGAAGATGAGCAGCCGGAAGCCGAACAGGATGAATATCCTGATGTCATCAGGGAAGAAATACCCGCTGCCGCAGAACCGGAATCACAAGAACAGGAACAGGAACAGGAACCTGAAGAACCGCTTATGACAAGCGATACTGAAACGGAAATGCAGGAAGACGATGTAGCCACGGGCCCGCATGAGCAACCTGCGGAAAACCTGCGGCAGGGCATTAAGGACGACGAGATTGACGAGCTTCCGGATATGGGCGTTCTGGAGAACTCGTTTCTGGTGTTGAAAAACGATGATTCGCGTGAGAGCAAGGCGTTTCCCGAGGTGCATACGCGGAAGGGCAAACCGGACATAAAAAATCAGGATCCGCAGGTATACGCACAAGCCGTGCGCACCATAATTAAAAGAGATGAGGAAGGACCGAAAAAGTATGGCCGATGAGGTTTTTAAAAAAAAATCCGAAGAAGAGCTTTGGAGGGCTTACAGAAAATCAAAGGATCCGCATATACGTGATTTTTTTATAAAGCAATACGCCCCCCTGGTAAAGTATGTGGCGGGCAAGGTGGCCATCGGTATGCCCCAAAACGTTGAGTTTGAAGATCTTGTGGGCTATGGTGTATTCGGCCTTTTTGACGCCATTGACAAATTTGACCCGGATAAACACGTGAAATTTAAAACATATGCGGTAACCCGTATTCGCGGTTCGATATTCGACGAACTGCGCTCCATAGACTGGGTTCCGCGCTCGGTCAGACAAAAGACAAGGGAGGTGGAAGACACCATATCTCACCTGGAAGGGCAGTTGGGCCGCGCGGCCTCCGACAACGAGATTGCCAAGGCCATGAATATATCGACCGATGATTACCAGGATCTGATGTTAAAGATTAGCGGCACGTCAATCATGTCCATCCATGATATCTGGTATACGGGTGAGGATAACGACAAAATATCGATCGCCGAAAGCATTGAATCACCCTCCAGCCTTAATCCGGATACGATTGTTGAAAAAAACGAGATAAAACGGGTTATTATAGAAGCAATCAATGAACTGCCGGAAAAAGAGAAAAAAGTTCTTGTCCTTTACTATTATGAGGACTTAACTTTAAAGGAGATAGGCGAGGTGCTGGAGGTTACGGAATCCCGGGTATCGCAGCTGCATACAAAGGCAATTCTGCGCCTGCGGGCCAAACTTACAAGCCTGAAAAAAGGAATAATGTAGTATGGTCAAACTGGATCAACTGCGAAAATTCATGAAAACCCTTTATAAGCAGGATATGAACAACAAGAGTATCCATGCCAGGGGAAGGACATTAGATGAAGCCCTGCGTGAAGCGGCCATACAGTTGGGGCTGCCGGTAAAAAAACTGGATTATGAAATAGTCAGACGCGGCAGTAAAAAGGTAATGGGTCTGGGAGGCGGAGATTGGGAGATAATCGCGTATGCCGCGGGGCTGGGTGTCGACGCCAAGGACATGTTTGACGAGGATCTGATATTCGGGCAGAAACTGGATACCGATTTTGCCGATCAAAACAAAAACAGAGACGGGAAGATAAGCGTGCGCCTGCAGCCGGACGGGGTATTTTTAAAGGTGACAAAACCGATCGGAAACGGGAAAAAAGCCAATATCGTCACGGCCAAAAATCTGATAATGAAGAGGAACATCGGCCATTATAATGAGGAACTGGTGGAAAAAGTAGTACGATATGCAGACGATAAATACGTAAAAATAGCGAATTATGAATATGTTCCCGCCCATGACCCGGTTATGTCGGTGAGTATCGCCGATATGGAGATGAAAGCGTACCTGCTGCTGCAGGCGCCCAGACCCGGCGGCGCCGATCTGACCGCCGAAAGCATCAGAAACTATCTGAAGAACAACAGGGTCGTGTTCGGCATAAAAGAAGGTGTGCTTACCACATTGGAGGAAAACCCGATTTATAATGAAGAGATACTGGTTGCCGAAGGCCAAAAACAGGTAAACGGTAATGACGCCAAGATTGTGTATAATTTTAATACTGATCACTCCACAATCATCCTGAAAGAAAAAAACGGACGCGTTGATTTTAAAGACCTGAATCTGATCGAAAACGTGGTTGCGGGGCAGCAGATAGCCAAAAAAATACCCCCGGAAAGGGGCAAAGACGGGCAGACAATAACAGGGAAAACTATGCCCGCCAAAGCCGGCAAGGATATGGCAATAAACGTGGGCAAGAATGTAAAGCTTTCCGAGGACGGCACAACCGCAATATCGGAGATCAACGGTCAGGTCATCATTTTAAACGGTAAATTAAATGTTGAGCCCGTGTATACGGTACCAGGAGACGTAAACCTGCATACCGGTAACATACTTTTTCTGGGAACGGTTATTGTGCGGGGAAACGTGGAAGACGGGTTTTCGGTCAAGGCAGCGGGCAATATTGAGGTCATGGGAAATGTGGGCAAGGCCGTGCTCGACGCCGAGGGTGATATCATCGTGCACCAGGGTGTGTTGGGCAAAAACGAGGGCAAGGTGCGCTGTGGCAAAAATTTGTACGCCAAATTCGTTGAACACGCCTATATTGAAGTGGAGAACAATGTGATTGTAACCGACGGAATCCTGCATTCGTATGTCGATTCCAATAAAAAGATTATCTGCCAGGGAAGAAGGGCCTCAATCGTGGGTGGAAGGCTGCGCGCGGCCGAGGAGATTAATGCCAAGAACCTGGGGTCCGTGGCCGGTGCGGAAACCGTGCTGGAGGTGGGGTATGATCCTAAAAGTAAGGAAAAACTTATAGAACTGAATTCGGCCATCGACAACTTCAATAAGGAAATGGAGGAGCTGGAACGCAACATCAATACACTTGAAAATCTTAAAAAAGTGCAGAAGAACCTGCCTGAGGAAAAAGAGAAATACCTCGTAGAGCTGAACGAAAAACGCATGAAAATTCTTACGGAAATGAAAGAGTTAAAAACACAGGCTGAGGAAATAAAACGCCACCTGGCCTCACTCAAGATAAAAGGCAAGATATCCGCGTCCGAACGCGTGTTCCCTGGTGTGAAGATCTATTTGAAGGATGTGATGGACAAGGTAAGGGTTGAACAAAAGGCGGTAACCTATGTTCTGGAAGGAAAGCGAATCAGGATGACCAAATATGAACCTGTGGAAGGCGAGTATTTAAGGAGACGGTAATGTCGGTGCTTCCCATCGATATGCAGATTCTTTTTTCTCAGATGAATCAGGTGGGGAAAGAACAGGCCATACAGAAAGAAGGAAACGCAATACACCAGTCGCTGCAGGGAATGGAACTGGTTAAAACCACGGAGCAGCAGGACAACTCCGTGAACCAGAGCAAGGAAGTGGGCAACGGCGTGGAAAGATTAAAAAATAGCGAGAAAAAAAAACAGGAAGAACGGGAAAAAGAAAAACAGGAAAAAGAAAAAAGAGCACAGCAAAAGAAGGCGGTGTTTGCTGATCCTGACCTGGGAAATAATATCGACATATTGGGGTAACCGGCGTAATCATGGAAATATTTCTATTTATAATAGCGTGCCAGTTGGTGTGTTTTTTAGTGCTGTATGTATTGTTAAAAAAAAGACTGGACAAGCAGTACTCGTATGATGCACAAATCGGTAAGATTGAGAGGGAGGTTGAGAAGATTATTACGGAGTTGAACAGGACCACCGAGCGAAACATAGGGATTCTGGAACATAAGATAGCTGAAATAGAGAAACTGATGACGGCCACGGACAAACGCCTTGGGGTATTGAAGCGTGAAAGTGAAAAGCACGACCTCAGTCAGAAGATCTATACGAATCTAGCACCTGCGGCCGCACACAATAAAAGCAGGAATATAAAGGAAGAGGTGATGAGGCTGTACGCAAGCGGATTCCCTTCAGGGATGATCGCCAATCAGCTTGGTACGTCAATCGGAGAAGTGGAACTGATAATTTCCCTGGCGGGAAAAAGCTAAAAAAATATACGCCGCAGGGCATGAGCATAAAAAAAATGCATACCCGGTTTTCCGCCTCGCGAGGGAGGGGAATTTGATCCCGCCTTGACAATTTAATAAATAATAGGTATATAATCATAGTTTAGAATATGCGGTAAGGCAATGTTAGACAGGTTAAGCGGCAAACTGACAGATATTATCAGACACATTAGCGGAAAAGCGGCCATCAGCGAGAAAAACGTGGAAGAGGCTATCAACGAGATTAAAATAGCCCTGCTGGAAGCCGATGTCAATGTACGCGTTGTGCGCCGATTCATCAACAATGCCATGGAAGACTCACTGGGCGCCAGGGTGCTGAGCGGCGTTACGCCCAGCCAGCAATTTATAAAAATAATCCACGATAGAATGGTCTGGCTGCTGGGCGAAAAAAAGGAGGAGCTGGCATTAAAAGGCCCGGATACCGTTTCGGTTATCCTTTTTTTGGGTTTGCAGGGCTCGGGAAAAACAACAACAGCCGCCAAACTGGCGTTCTTGCTGAAAAAGCGCGGCAGGAAGGTGCTGCTGGCGGCGGCGGACCTGGTAAGACCCGCGGCCGCGGAGCAGTTGGATATCCTGGGGCGGCGCATAGACGTGGAGGTGTACCGGGAAGAAAACTCCACACCGCTTAAGGTGGTGAAAAACGCGCTGAAGCACGCGCAGAAAAATCAGCTGGATACCGTGATTATCGACACATCCGGCAGGCTGCACATTGATGAGCGGATGATGGAAGAAATTCGCGCCATAAGCAGGGTCGCGGCGCCGGATGAATCCATACTGGTTGCCGACGCCATGACCGGGCAGCACGCGGTGGATATTGCCAGGGAGTTCAACGACAAGGTGGGACTAAGCGGCGTTATTCTCACCAAGTTCGATTCCGATACACGGGGCGGGGCCGCGCTTTCCATCAAGAATATTACGGGGAAACCCATAAAGTTTATCGGTGTGGGAGAAAAGGAAGAAGATCTGGAAGAGTTTTACCCGGAGCGTATTGCCTCGCGTATTCTGGGCATGGGTGATGTGGTGACCCTGGTGGAAAAGGCGCAGGGGGCCATAGAAGAAAAAGAGGCGGAGGTTTTACAGAGAAAACTGGAGTCTAAAACATTTGATTTCGAGGATTATCTTGACCAATTCCGCCGGGTGAGGAAGATGGGCAGCATTCGTTCGTTGATCGACCTGATTCCCGGACTAAAAGGCAATGTGGATCCCGATCAACTGGATATGGATGAAATTAAACGGGAAGAAGCCATCATCCTGTCCATGACGCGTAAGGAGAGGAAAAATCACAGGATAATCGGCCCGAGCAGGAGGAAAAGAATAGCACGCGGTTCGGGAACGGCGGTATTCGACGTGAACAAACTACTGAAAAAATTTGAAAAGACCAAGAATATGATGCAAAAAGTAAGCAAAAACAAGAATTACCAGACACAGATGATGTCTCGTTTAGGAATGCAATAAAGGAGGACCTAAGGTTTGAGCGTAAAAATCAGGTTAAAAAGATTGGGCACGAAAAAGAAACCGTATTACAGAATCGTTGTAATGGATTCACGCGCGCCCCGTGACGGCAGATCGCTTGAGGAGGTCGGATTTTATCATCCGATCGAGGTTGAGGAGAAACAACTGCTGATCAAGGACGATCGTGTGAAGGAATGGCTGGAAAAGGGAGCCAGACCCAGCAATACCGTTAAAAGGCTTTTGAAACGTAAGAATATACAGTAAGTAGGTAAAATTCATTTAATATAAGAAAGGAGATCATTGTGGAGAAAGAGCTTGTTGAGTACATAGCGAAAGCACTGGTTGATAACCCGGAAGGGGTAAATGTAAATGTAATCGAAGGAGAAAAGTCGACAATTCTGGAGCTGAAGGTTTCAGATGGCGACATCGGCAAGGTCATCGGTAAACACGGGAGAATTGCCAAGGCAATCAGGACGATTCTAAGCGCCGCAGCCACAAAAAAGGAGAAGAGGGTAGTATTAGAGATTCTGGATTAGACAATTTAGTCGCGGTGGGGACGGTTCTCTCGAGTCACGGTGTGAGGGGGTTCTTTAAGGTAAAGAGCTTGTCGGGAGAAACAGGGCACTATGTAAAATTTAAGAAGGTGTATTTTCGGAAAAACGACAAATATGAAATGTTTGCCGTAGAAAAACTACAAGAGAAGCGCGGTGTGCTTTTCATGAAGGTTGCGGGTATAGATACACCGGAGATAATAAAAAAATATTCCGGTTGTGAAATCTGGGTGCCGGGCAGGTACGCAAACCGGTTGGCAAAAGGTGAGTACTATATAAAAGATCTTTGTCAATGCAGCATATTCTATGAGAACAAAAGGGTGGGATATGTAAAGGCCGTGTATGAAGCGGGGAACGCGGATTTGCTTGAGGTAGAGGGCAAGGACGGTAATATATTCATGATACCGTTTCAGGAACACTTTATCGGTGAGGTTGATGCGGGAATGAAGCGGATTGAACTGAAAGAGGACTACATTCTGCAGTGATCATTACCATAATTACCCTTTTCCCCGAGGTATTTGATGAATTCCTAAAGAGTTCAATCATCGGCAGGGGAATTGAAAAGAAACTGCTTAAGGTAAAGCTTGTCAGGCTGCGGGACTACGCGCTTGATAAACATAAGACATGTGACGATACGCCCTTCGGCGGCGGCGCGGGCATGGTGCTTAAGGCTGAACCCTTGGCGCGTGCTTTAAGAAAGGCCGGGGCCGGGCGTAAGAGGGTCATCTATCCTTCGCCCGGGGGCAAACTCCTGCGGCAGCCCATGCTGAGGGAGTTTGCCGCGCTAAGAGAAATTATCATCATATGCGGGCATTACGAGGGCATAGATCAAAGGATCATTGATACCTTTGTGACCGATGAAATATCGATAGGCGATTATGTTGTTTCCGCCGGTGAAACGGCCGCCATGGTGTTGGTTGACGCGATTACGCGGCTTATAAACGGGGTTATCAGCAAAGAGTCATTGGAAGAGGAGAGTTTTCAGGACGGGCTTCTGGAATACCCGCACTATACGCGGCCCAGGAAGGCGCTGGGACTGGAGGTGCCGGAGGTATTGTTGAGCGGGAATCATGAGGAGATCAGAAAATGGCGTCTTGTCCAAAGCATAAAAAAGACTCAGGAGAACAGGCCTGATTTGTTAAAAAATAAATTATTAAGGCGGAAGGGAGAAAAAAATGGATCTTATTAAAGCATGTGAGGCTCTACAGCTGAAAGAAGATACGGCGGATTTTAATATCGGAGACACCGTAAAGGTACACTTTAAAATTATAGAAGGAAAAACCGAACGCGTACAGGTTTTTGAAGGCTTGTGTATCGCCAAGAAGAACAGCGGACTGCGTAAAACCTTTACCGTACGTAAAATATCCTACGGCGTGGGTGTGGAAAGGACCTTCCCTCTGCACTCTCCAAAAGTCGTTACCGTTGAAGTGGTACGCGTGGGTAGGGTGCGCAGGGCCAAGCTATATTATATCAGAAACCGGGTGGGTAAAGCGGCAAAGGTAAAAGAGTTAATTCAGAAAAAAGACGCAAAGGATACTTCGAAAAAAAAGAAACCCTCCGTGATAAAGAGTGAGGAAAAGGCCATGGCACAGGCAGCCATAGAGACGGAAACCGTCGTAAAACAGACGCCGGCGCAGGAAACGGCGTCCGCCAAAAAAGCGGAGAACGAGAAAAAAGCATAATAGTAATGCAACCGATCGATATACACAAAAATATCCGGATAGAACGTGACGCCGGATTTCAAAAACAACTGAAGTCAGGCGATGTTGTGTATATCAGTGTTATAAAAAAACTTGCCCCACAGAAGTGGGCCGTAGGCATCCGCGGCAGAACAGTGCCCGCCTATTCAGACCTGGAGTTGAATACCGGCGACATCATCAGGGCCCGTGTGCGGTTTGAGGGCGCAAGAATTACCTTACACCTGACGGGCGACGACAACCCTGCGTCCCTGGGAAAAGCGGCCGGTCAGGGGATTACCGACGATGCGCTTTCACAGGCCATAATCGGGGGCCTGCTTAAGGGCGGGGTTTCGATCGGTGAAGGAATTGTCGGCAAGATCAGGCACCTGCTCAAAGAACTGAAACGGGAAGACAAAAGGATCATCTCGCTGCTTGTGCATATTATGAAAAAGGGCATTTCACTTGAGTCTTTGCGGCTCAGTGAATTGGTTTCCGTGCTTGATTACGGTGAGTGGAAACAGGGCGGCCGGGAGAAGCGGAAAAAGCGGGAAACACCATCACAGACACGCGAGATAAAGCGGGCGCTAAGGGAAGCGGTTAGACGAACGGGCGGGGATACGGACAATGTCCTGCCGCTTTTCAACCACCTGTACGCGGAAGGTGAAAACTGGGTCATCGTGCCCTTTGCCTATACACTGGAAGGCATACGACTTGAGGGCACCATAAGAATGCGTTATGACCGTTATACGGGCGGCATTGACATGCTTGCGGTTATTGTCCGGGCGAATCGGACCGCGCGCTGGAGCTTTTATCTTGATACACATACCAGGCCTTTCACCTTGAAGGTCTACTGTAATTACACGGAGAATTTGCCGGTATTGGATTTAAAATTAGATAACAACAGGGTGAAAGTTGACGATACTATACATAAGGATGAATATTTTGATGGTTTTTCTCCCACGGATGAGATAAACTATAAAAGTATTAATACACTGCGGTAACGGCGAAGGAAGCGATATAAATGGAAAAAGCTGTGGCCTTGAAATATACGACGGATTTCCCCGCACCGTTCATACTCGCCAAGGGCAGGGGAGAGTTGGCCGTAAAAATTAAAGAACTGGCCCGTAAAAATCACATAACGGTTGTGGCAGACGCCCCTTTGGCGGACGGCCTTTACGGATTGGAACTCGGTTCGCTTATTCCGGAGGAGTATTACGAAATAATCGCCAAAATCCTTGTGTTCGTGGCGCGTTTCGGGGTACCGCATGAATGAGATAGCCCTAAAGGATTTAAAGCCCGGAATGAGATTCGACGCCCCCGTTTATATAGATGAAAAGAACATCCTGGTGCCTCCGGGTATACCCATCAAGGAAAAAGACATTGAAAGACTGAAAAGATGGGAGATCGGTTCGGTGCACACAAACGGAAAACAGATAACGGAGATGGAAGAGTCGGCTCCGGAAAAGGCGTCCACGGACATGCTGTTTGAGCTGGAACCTGAAGAGAAGAAGTGTTTTGATATATACATCCAGGCCCTGACACAACTAACCGAGGTCTTTACGGATATACGTAAACAGACCAAGATAACCCACGATAAAATAGACCGGATTGTAAATGATCTATTCCAGCATGTAAAAGAATACAAAAACCAGATGATACAGCTTGTGCTGCAGGCAGATAAGCACGCCGACGATCTGATTACCAACTCGGTCAACTGCACCATCATTTCCATCGTGATCGGATTTATTCTTAAAATAATCAGCCACAAGGTACTGCTATTGGCCACCGGCGCGCTGCTTCATGACGTGGGTATGCTCCGCATTCCTGAGGAAATAGTAAATAAAAAAGACGACCTCCTGCCCAAAGAACTCAATATGATTAAGACACACCCCATTTATTCATACACGATCATTTCCAAGGAACTGAAGTATACCGATGAGATAGCACAGATAGGACTCTACCACCAGGAGCGATGGGACGGACATGGGTATCCGAAACAGCTTAAAAAAGATACCATACCCCTGTTTGCACGGATTGTTGCGGTGGCCGATTCATATGTGGCCATGGTCAAGGGAAGGCCGTACCGAAGCCACATGATAGGGTATGACGCCATCAAGACCATCATCAGTGATAATTTCAAGCGCTTTGATCCGAACGTGGTAAAGGCATTTCTCAAGGGGATGGGCATTTATCCCATCGGGAGCATTGTGCTTTTAAACAATGGAGCCATAGGCAGGGTGGTCGAAATAAACGGAGAGGCGCCTTTGCGCCCAAAGCTTGAGATTATCATAGATGAGACCGGAGAGAAGCTGCAGGAGAGCAGGAAGTTCGATCTGTTAAAAAGAGGTGACAATTTCATTGTACGCGCCATAGACAAAAAGACACTGCAGGTGTAGAAGCATGAAAAAAAAGGCAAAGGGTTCGTTAGGCGAAACCATGGCGGTGGAAAAACTTCTGCAGGACGGGTACACGGTATTGGACAAGAACTACCGATCCAAATTCGGCGAGATAGATATAATTGCCCTTAAGAACGATACAATCGTTTTTATTGAGGTCAAGGTTTCCGATTATCTTGACAAGGATAATCTGGAGTACAGCATCAATTCAATAAAAAAAAGGCACATTATAAATACGGCAAAATACTTTTTAATGAATAATATGGCTTATGTGGAAAATTATAAGAGATTTGATGTTATTTTATTTCAAGATAATTTTGAGAAAATGCATCATATAGTAGATGCGTTTTAGATACAGGGAGTTTAAAAAGAGGTTGAAAATCGCCAAGCCTAGCGACAAAGAGAGGTTGGAAGAACTCAAAAAGAAGATACAAAACAAGGACTACCTGGCTGACGCAATCAATAAAATCGCTCAGAAACTCACCGAGGATTTGGTAGATAAGGAATAACATATGTCTTACAATAACCATAGAAAATCGAATTTTAATCCCCATAGGAACCGGCATAGACGAAACAGGGGAACAAGACATGAAGCGGCAAAAAAAGATTTCCCGCTCTGCCCATTGTGCAAGGGGCAGATCCGTGAATTGAGTTCGGCCATACAATACCGTGAAACCGGCGAACCGGCCCATTTTGACTGTATACTCAATGTGATTGAGAAAAACGAAGAGCTGGCTTCACATGAGAAAATATGCTATCTGGGAAACGGGAGTTTCGGTGTAATACGATTTCAAAAGGACCCGTCGGTTTTTCCTTTTATTATCAGGAAGAGAATCCAGTATGAGGAACCCCATGAGATTCCTTCCTGGAGAAACACCATTTCAAAAACAAATTAAACGTGTAGGGAACGCGGCTATTTGCTATACTGCCTAAGCTCGTCAAGAATTTCCAAGGCCTTGTCTTTTACTACACGGCTGTAATTGCCCTGGGCGATTCGTACCAATGCGCGGTATGCACCGGGTTCATAGATGCCGTCATTGGCCTTGGCGATTTTACCGAACGCCATCGCGGCAACATAAGCAAAATTATCGTTTGGGGCTATGGCATCCTGGACCTCTATGGCTTCGGCCAGGGCTTTGACAATGCGGCCGTCTTCGTCGACACCGATCATGCCCAGCGCGTACGCGGCGTTGGATTTGACGATAGGATCAATGTCATTTACCAGTACACCGACAAGAATATTCACCGCCTTGGCCTTTGACTTATCGCTTTTTACAAACTGAAGTGCGCTGCAGGCCTGCCCGCGCACCTCGGGAAAATAATTTATTATTTTCCCCCGCTGCCTGGGTATGGTGGTTGTGCCTTCACCGGCCAGATGTCCCAAGAGCAGGGTCATGGTATACTCTTCATCCGTGGAGACGCCTTTCTTCAGGGAATCTATCACACGGCCTACCGCCCTGAGTTTTGACTCACGGTCGTCCGCCGTCGCCTCCTCATTGATAATCTGCAGTTCCGGATTTTTAAAGTACAGTTCTTCTATCGGGGGTTCCTTCCCCGTGGTATCCGCGCTGTCGCTTTGGGCAAAAACCACGGCCATAGAGCTAAAAAAATACAGGATAAACAGCATGCTTAAGGCTTTTGTTTTCATTTTTACACTCCATTATAAATATTATAAATTACCATACCCCTATTTCCCATATATTATTGTCGGCCTTTTGTAACAAATATATCACATAACATGTATTGTTTACAATAGCTATCACCTTTACCCTGTCAGGATCGATAAATTCGATCTTATCCATTTTTATGCCGGTGCGGCTGGGGATAAACACAAAAAGAAAATAGTCTTTAAGGGTGGAAAGCGTTATGCCCTTGTTTTTAAGGCCGGGTTCCGCGGATATTTGCTTAAGGTAACGGGGATCGCTGTATTTATTGATATAAGCGGAGGTAAGAATGCTTTTCCAGGCGTCGTAATCGGCATTGTCCATTATGCGTTGGATTTTTTCAATAAACGCATATATCTCATCGAAGGTAGAGTCATAGATTTCCTTGCTTACCTGGTAGCCGCTCTCCGCGCCGTTTGGGTGATTTTCATCTGCCGTGGTACACCAGCTACAGGCAAAGGACAGCAGGCATATACCTAAAACATATATCCGCTTTTTCTCCATTTTGTTTAAAGTGTATATAAGTACATTGTAAAAATCAACATATTCGCTTTTTTTTCGATTACACGCCGGCCTTGACCACTTTTTTTAATTTGTGTAGTCTATGTGATAACGCAGTTATGAGAAGAGTTATCTATCCGGGAACGTTCGATCCCCCAAACAACGGACATTTGAATGTCATCTCACGCGCGGTGAATATTTTCGACCAGATAGAGATTGTCATTGCCGTAAACCCCGAAAAGAAGTGTGTTTTTACGCCCCAGGAACGGTTTGAGATGATGAAGAAACTGGTTGCGCACCATTCCAATGTGAATGTGCACCTATGGGAAGGGTTGATAGTGGATTTTGCCCAGAAGATGCAGGCCAACATCATTCTGCGGGGGGTGAGGGCACTTTCTGATTTTGATTACGAGTTTGAGCTTTCCATGATGAACAAGGCACTGAATGCGGACATCGAGACTATATTTTTACCCACCGACAAGAAATACTTCGTGTTACGGTCCTCGGCCATCAAGGAGGTGGCGCATTTCAACGGAGACATCTCGGAAATGGTACCGGAGCTTGTGGCCAGGGCTCTAAAGTTAAAACTACAAAGTTCTTGACATTAGATGAACAATGGTGTAATTTTTGCTATCTTAATCTACACCACTACATAAGGACGGAATATGGCAGTACCTAAACATAAAACATCGAAGGCTCGTACGCGGAGAAGAAAAACCATAAATATGCGATTGGCGCCTCCTCATCTGGTTGAGTGCAACAACTGCGGTAATCTTACACTTTTACACAGGGTATGTCCTAAGTGCGGTTTCTATCGGGGAAAACAAATCCTGAAGCCTGAGGAAATGGCTTAACAAAAAAACATTGAAAGGAGTCATGTTATGGATAAAAATGAATTATTAGGGAAGATGAAAAAACTGATTGCCGAAAGACTGGAAATAGATGAAGGCAAGATAACACCGAATGCTTCTTTTAGAGAGGATCTCGGCGCCGACAGTCTAGATACCTACGAACTTGTATACGCGATTGAGGAAGAATTGGGAATCACCATTCCCGATGAAAAAGCCAATGAGTTTGAAACAGTGGGAGATGCACTGGAATATATCAAATCGGAACTTGATAAAAAATAGCATTTCACATTGGGTTCATGTTAAAAAATATCAACAAACTTAATATACCTCCGATAGACCAGGAACGAAAAAAAGAATTAAAATTGTTTCAAAAGCTTGCCGGAATCAGGTTCAAGAGCGATATGCTCTTGAACCTGGCCTTTGCGCACCGGTCCTATGCCAATGAAATCCCCGGAGAAACAGAGAATAATGAAAAGCTTGAGTTTTTGGGAGATTCGGTGCTGGGATTGATAATAAGCGAGAATCTTTTTATTAATTCAGAGGACAAGAACGAAGGGGACCTGGCGAAAATAAAGTCGTTTGTGGTCAGTGAGGATATTCTGGCAACCGTGGCCAAGCGCATCCGGGTTGATAATTATATCCTGATAGGCAAAGGTGAGGAGTATTCCGGGGGCAGAAACAAAAAAACCTTGCTGGCCGATGCCATGGAAGCCATCATAGGCGCCTATTATCTGGATTCTGGTTATGCGCTGGTAAAGGAGTTCGTACTCCGGCTGCTTCTTCCGGAAATAGACAAGGTGGTGGAAGACCGGCATAAAAAGGATTACAAGAGCCTGCTTCAAGAGTACGTGCAGAAGAAATACAGGTCGTATCCAAAATATGCCGTGGTTAAAAAAAGCGGGCCGGATCATGACAAGACGTTCGTTATCGAGGTAACAATCAACAACGTGTCCTACGGAAAAGGCGTGGGGAAAAATAAAAAAGAGGCCGAACAGCAGGCCGCGGGTATGGCCTATAACCGCTTGACGGGCGCGGCTAGCCAAAAAAAGGTTTAAGCCTCGTATCGTAAAAATTTCTGGCAAGCTTCAGTAATGTTTCGCGTGTGTTCTGGGTGGGATCTTCCAGTACGGCTTCCAGCAGAAATTCAAGTATTTGCCCGATCTGTTCACCGGGCTTGATATCAAGTTCCCGCATTATGTCGTTCCCATTTACGCACAGGTCATTAAGCGACAATACGGTCGCCCCGCTTAGGATATCGTTGATCCGCTTTTTAAACCTGTCCAAAGACCGTGTATCGGCCGGGCGGTTGCACATGCCGACCTGGTCGGCTTTCCGCAGCATAAACAGATCATCGATATTTTCCCTTCCCACGCGCTGTAAAAATCTCCTTACGGCGGCGTCGGTCCAAGAATCGTCATAGCCGAACATATGATGCAGGATCAGGTGGTGTACGCCGGTTATAACCGCGTTGGGAAACTTCAGGCGCTTAAGGATACGTCCGGCGATCTCGCCGGATTTTTTTTCATGCCCGAAAAAGCGCAGCTCACCCTCCGCGTTGCGGGTTTCGGTAAGCGGCTTTCCGATATCGTGCAGAAGCGCGGCCAGGCGGACCGTAAGGTTGGCGGCCGGCGCGGCGTCGCACGAATAAAGGGAATGAAAGTACACGTCAAAGCAATGCATTGTAGGCTGCTTGATATTCCGGCAGGCTTCCAGTTCTGGGATGATGAAATGTAAGAGACCGGTCGTAAAAAGAAGCTGTAAACCACGTGAGGGAAGCCGCGTTTCCAGGATCTTTACCAGTTCGTCCCTTACTCTCTCCCCGGATATTTTTTTTATGAGCGCCGCGGTTTGGGCAATACCCAGCATGGTGTTTTTCTCAATCACAAAATCAAAGGCACAGGCAAAACGGCAGGCCCGTAACGTCCGTAGGGCGTCCTCTTTGAAACGTTCCAGCGGCTCTCCAATGGCCCTGATTATTTTTTTTTCCAGATCCGTCCTGCCGTCAAAGGAGTCAAGCAGCTTCCCTGTAAGAAGGTCATAGGCAAAGGCGTTAATGGTAAAATCGCGGCGCTTGAGGTCCTCGTATATGTCGGCGGCATACTTTACCTGCGCCGGCCTTCTGAAATCCTCATATCCGCCGTCAATACGGAAGGTGGTCACCTCAAACTGATGGGATCTGAACAATACCGTTACCGTACCGTGCTTGATGCCAGTAGGAATAACCCTGGGAAATACCTTCATTACCTGGCGGGGCAGGGCGTCTGTAGCCAGGTCAAAATCTTTTACCGGTCTGCCCATTAGCAGGTCACGGACCGCGCCGCCCACAAGATAGCATTGAAATCCACTGTGTTTAAACTTGAGTGCGAACTCCTTGATCTCTTTGGGGAGGCGTATGTGCATATTCACAAGGTAGAGTCTTGTGTTGTTCTTGTCAATTGATAAAAAAAGGGCTGTCCGGAATCCCGGACAGCCCGGCTTTTTTTTGGTGTTTGAAAAACATGCCTAACGGAATAACTGCAGCACAGACTGAGGCTTTGTGTTGGCCTGGGCCAGCATGGCCGTGGCGGACTGTACCAGGATTTGGTTCTTTACAAAGTCTACCATCTGATTGGCCATATCCGCGTCCCTGATGCGTGATTCGGCGGCCTGCATATTTTCAGCGCCGGCGTCCAAGCCACGGACAGCGTATTCAAGGCGGTTTTGTGAAGCGCCCAGGTCTGCCCGCTGTTTGCTGACCTTTTTCAAGGCCACATCGATGATTCCGATGGCGCGGTTGGCGCTGTCCGGTGTGGACAGTGAGATAAAGGTGGCGTCATGCGGTAAACCGTCCGCACTCTGAATACCAAGACCCTGCGCGGTCATAGTACCGATATAGATTCGCTCACGCTGGTCCATATTGGCCCCGATGTGAAACCACATGCTGCCGGTAATCGAGTTCTCTCCCGTAAAACGGGCAAAGCGGCCGGTCATGAAGTTCATACCGTTGAACTGACCGTGAGAGGCGATCCTGTTTACCTCGTCTACAAGCTGTGACACCTCTACCTGTATCTGCATGCGGTCCTCGTCCGAATAGATGCCGTTTGAGGACTGGACGGCCAGCTCGCGCAAACGCTGCAGAATATCCTGAGACTCCTGCAGGTAGCCTTCAGCCACCTGGATGAAGGAGATGCCGTCTTCGGCGTTCATCGAAGCGCGGTGCAGACCACGAATCTGAGAACGCAGTTTCTCGGAAACAGCCAGACCGGAAGCATCGTCACCGGCCCTGGTGATACGCAGGCCGGATGAGAGTTTTTCCATGTCCTTGTCTAATGATATGCCGTTTTGTTTTAAGTGCCGGAATGCAAACATGGCACTAAGGTTGTGATTGATAATCATACAATCCTCCTTGATTGTTATCCCCGGACATCCTTGTCCGGTATGCCTACTTTGATGGTCGGAAAAAAAACAGGCTGCTTTAGTCATTAAAATAAAAAGTAAGGAAAAGAGAGGATGGTTGTGTATTTGCGGGTGATATGCTACTATTGTAAATGATTCGTGGTGAAGTAAATGAATAAAAAATCACGTCTGAGGGAATTGTCAAGCAATCTCACGGAAAAAGAACGAAAAGACCTACTGGAAAAGATATATAATAGCCAGAAAACCGAGGAACAGGAATATATAGTTCCCGTGGAAATCGAGGATGATGAAAGAAGCAGGATTATCCGTTCGGAAATACGGCAACTTCCGTGGTGGAAAAAGTTTCTACTTTGGCTGCAGGTTGTCTTAAGCGGTAAGGATAAGGAAAAACTTTTCCTTGCCATGAAGATCAAGGATTTAAAAAAGAATATCAAACGGTTAAACCCCGGATTAACGGGGTTTGAAACGAGGGATTTGTCTGCAAAGTTCGCACAGCACCTGTATGACCTGTACAGCAGCGTTTTTTCATTGATTGATGTGTACTATAATTTTACCGGCAAACTCGAATTCAAGGAACAGTTGGTAATTCGCCTGGTTGAGAAAAATTACGAGAACGCCAAGGATTCAATAGAGGATTTTTTTAATCTGGAAGATATGGAAGACTCATACGCCCAGACGGGCAGGGAGAGACTGGAGAAACAGTTTTATAAGCGTTTGGATGGTTATTTAAAATCCATTCCTTCAAAGGTGTTCACTATGGTAGAGAATGAAATCAAGCCGGTTTTTTGCTTAAAGAATATTGTGCTTTTTCATTACCGGGAACTGTTCAATTTTTTCAGTTACCTCCTTCCCCCGGACGCGCTTGATAAAAAATATCCCTTTTTTAAAAGCGCGCCCGCGCTTATCATTCTTGATCACCTGGAAAGATTATACTATGCCTTGTTTTTTGCGCTTTCCAACCTGGAAAACGGTTCTCTCCTAAGCGATGAGTTGTTATATTATTTGGTTCTTCTGCAGAACAATCTGAATCCGGATACCGATGTTGAGGAAAACGGCCAGCTTTCAGTCAAACTGGAACAGGAAAAATCAACCCTGGGCGGGGGCTTTTTGAAGCTTATTTCCGAGGTGACAAAGTTCAACAATGCCATACCGCTTTTGGATCTGATAAAATATTTCCGAAAAGATCCGTACTATCGCCTGAAATTTTACCTGCCCGCCTTTCCCGTTAAGAATATTTATTTCACGGCCTGTAAACGGAAAATCGAATCTCAATTGCACAGCAGGCTGCAGCTTATCAAAGAACGGGTGATCAGCCGCAAGATTGACGATCTGTTCGGCGCCCAAAGCATTATTCCGCTGCGCTATTATACGGAGGACCGGGAGGAGCTGTTTACCCGGCTGGGGCTGCCGTTTTTTTCAAGGACAAAATCGCTGACCCTTTTATATAACTATATAAAACAGATTTACAAGGATGTTATTCAGGATATCCTACAGCTTATAAACGATTATTTTTTTGCGCAGAGCAAGCGCAATCAACAGAAACTGCTGTCGTTTGCCTCCGCCCTGGAGGAACTTGAGGACAACATTTTGCATTTTGACAGAGCGCTTTCGCCCGATGAGGAGGACGGGAAGACACTTTTACGCCTGCGTTACAATATTGCCTCCGATCTGTCCCATCAAAAGATGTATAAAGGTATTATTACCGAAAAAGACAAAGAGGCGGCCGCCATGGTGGAAAAGGGAATCGAATGCCTTGGCGGAATCAAGACCATATTCGATGAGATACTCAATACGCCGGTGGAAAACACCAAGTTCACCCTGAAAACACTTAAGACGTATCGGGCAAAAAATTATACGCTGGAACAGCTGCTGTTGACGGTTATAAACAGCATCAACGATTTTTCAGGAGTGCTGCATCAGGTTGTGGAGATGGAAAAAGGAAGGTGAGTAATACGCTCCCTTATTTTTTTGGCGGTATCAAGCGGATTTTCCACCAGGACGCGCTTTCCGGCTATCAGGTCTGAGATGCCCACCTCATGCGGATAGCGGGGAATGATGTGCAGGTGTATGTGCTTTATCGACGCCCCCGCCTCAAGACCCATATTATAGCCGATGTTGTAACCGCGCGGATTATGAGTGTAATCCAGAACATTCAAAAAGTAATTGGTAAGCTCATTCAGGTAGGTAATTTCTTCCCGCGTAAACAGTCTGATATCCTCTATATGCTTCCTGGGAAAGATAAGCAGGTGCCCCGGGTTATAGGGATAAAGGTTAAGACTCACCACAAACAGGCGATCGTGGTAAACCGTTAAATCGGCCTTGGCCGGGTTTTTCCTTACAAGATCACAGAGAATACAGCCGCCTTTTTTAACGCGCACATACGCCAGTTTTTCAAAATTAAAAAAATATCCCTTACTCAAAGCTTATTCCGTTTTTTGAAACAGCTCGCCGGAAGGTACCTTCAACAACTCCTGCCCGGAAAGTTTTTCTATAAAAAGGTATTTTAGCAGGATGGGGTATTTGTTAAGCAGTTCGCCGTAATCCTTGAGTTGATTGAGCCTGAGTTCCGACCGTTGCAGGTCAAGGTCGGTCTGACTGATAGTGGTTTTCTGTTTTTCGATGAGCTGCATCTGATAGTTCGCGCGCGCTTTCAGGATTTCCAGGTAATCCGCCTTCATAAGCAGGTAAAGCTCAGGGTCCGGCAGTTTCAGGGGCGCAACCGGCGTTGCCCGGATGATTCGGAGGTCCGGGTGATTCTCCTGCAGGGAGGAAACCAGCCGCTTCTCCAGACCAGGGAGGTTGATCAATAACTTCAGTTCATCCTCGGTTTTCAAAGAGAACAGAAAGGTATAAATCTCGCCGGTAAGGGAAGACTCCTCGGATTTATACCATGTATCAAGGGTTTCGGGCGTAAGACCCTGGTCTTTTACCAGAGAGACCAGGTGGTTTTCATTAAAGCGGAAGGCAAGTTCCACCTGTATTGAGAATGAGAAGTCGGCGTTTTTTTCCAGTTGGGAGTATACGCCGGCCGAAGGGAACTCACCGGTTGATTTGACGGTGGTTTTATACACATCGTTTCTGAACGCGTAAATCGTCATGTTCGTGGGAATGATGTTCTGCCATCTCCAGACAAAATCCCCACCGGGGGTGATAATGGTTGCGTCATAGCCGTTTGTTTTACTGACCAAAACACCGTACGCGTTCGCCGGCACGAAAAGGTTTATCCATCCGAAGACAAAACATACGCCGCCTAGTATTATAAGGATAATCAGGATAATTATGAATTTTCTCATGTCAACCTCGTTGTCTGTATATAATAAAATATATTCATAAAATAGCAATATCCAATCATAAAAAACAAAGGGTTTACATCAAGGCGGTCAAAGCCTTGACACTGAACAGTAGTACCAGGGCAAAGGCAACCGAAACCGTACAAAGGATAAACTTGCTCAAAACGATTTTTTTGTTCTTAACGGTAAATATTATGGTTAAAAAAAGATAGTAAAGACCGAAAAGACAGTGAAGTATCAAAAACACATTCAGGATCTGCAGAATAAAAATCTGTGTTGTATCCAGAAAATATTGATAGTTCCCTATCAGGTAGAGTATAAACAGAAACATATAGTAGGTAAACGTAAACAGCGTTGCCTTGCTTGTTACCGCGTAAAGCAGATTTAGGGTAGATTGGCGTTGCATCTTAAACAATACTATACTATATTAATAAATAAGTCATCACACATAAGGCACTAAAATGATCCTGATGGAAACGCAGACCCATCACAGTATGCTGATAGAAAAATACTGCCGTCCCCTAAAACCCCTGGCTACGGAGATTAAAGCCCGCGTCAGACCGCTTAAACATATACGTGTGCTGGTCTGTGATATTTACGGTACGCTGCTTATCTCCGCCTCGGGCGACATCGGCGCCACCGAACCGGAGACCCGAAACTCCGTACTGCGTAATGTGCTTACGCAGTACGGAATTGTTCCCGGAGGCGAGCATACGGGATACCTGGAGGCGGACCCGCTTGCGCTGGAAATTAGATCCGCGCACCGGAGGTTGAAGCTGGGGGGCCGGGAGTACCCTGAGGTTGAGATTCGTGTTATTTGGAAGACGGTGCTGGACAGGCTGGGCGTGCCTTATGATCGGGCGCTTGTTGAGAAGATCGCGCTGGCCTATGAGCTGCAGACAAACCCCGTGTGGCCCATGCCCGGGTTAGCCCAGGTTCTCTCCAGGCTTCAGCGGAATAATATCATTTTGGGAATTGTCTCCAATGCCCAGTTTTATACCCCGCTTTTGTTTAAAGGGTTGCTGCACCGGGAGCTGACGGAACTGGGGTTCAAGCCGGATCTTACGGTATTTTCATATAGAGAGGCTTGCGCCAAACCGTCACCCAGGTTGTTTCAGGCCCTGCTCCCGCCGCTGAAGGAGCATTACGGGCTTGATCCGTCACAGGTGCTTTATCTCGGCAACGACATGCTGAACGATATTCTCCCGGCACTGGAATGCGGGTTTAAAACGGCGCTTTTTGCCGGAGACGCGCGGTCGTTACGCCTTCGCGGGGATGTACCCGCCTGCGCGGGCCTTAAACCCAATGTCACGCTGACTGATTTGAAACAGCTTATACGGGTGATTCTCCCGCAGGGGTGAAGGGGAGTACATGGAAACGGTTCTAAACCTGAAAAAAAGTGATACCCAAACCTTGACGCAGGTGGGAATAAAGATCTGGACCAGCAGTTTTTCCCAAAGCCCCATTCCGGTGCTGATTCTTAACAAGGAACTGCGAATCATCTGGTGCAACATTAAGTTTTACTCACTTTTCGGTGAGCATACGCAGATCGTGGGCATGCCCATCGAGAAGTATTATTTTTCTTCGCTCTCCAAAGACCGTATAAACGAGCTGCGCGACAATATCTATTCATCACGTTACGGTTTCAGCTGGACGGGAAAGGTGGAGAAAAAGGGCGTCAAACAGATCTCGGTAATCACCAACCTCCTTATCCTGCCTATTTTTGCGGCCCTTGACCGGTTAAACAGGCCCATGGCATACGCCTGTATCCTGGATAATATCAGTGACGAATACAAACAGATGCTTAAGGGTACATTTTTAAGCCTGCTTGAGGCATCGCGCCTCAAAGACAATGATACGGGGAACCACATTGAACGCGTAAATCGGTATTCCCACTGTATTGCGGAAAAGCTGTACGGGGATAAACGTTTTCCGCTGGTTGACCGGGAGTTTATCGAGGACATAGGTTTTTTGGCCGCCCTGCACGACGTGGGGAAAATAGGAACCCCGGATGATATTTTGAACAAGCAGCATGATCTGGAGGATTGGGAGTGGAGCATCATGAAGGAGCACACCATCAACGGCGCCTATATCCTCAGCACGTACCCCAATCCCATGGCTAGAGAGATCGCGCTGTATCATCATGAGAAATGGGACGGTTCCGGTTATCCGTACGGGTTAAAAGAAGAGATGATTCCTCTCTCCGCCAGGATCGTTGCCCTCGGGGACGTGTATGACGCACTGCGTATGCGCAGAAGCTATAAGTCTGCTATCGGGCATCACCAGGCCTTGCTGATCATGGAACAGGAAATGAAGGGCATGTTCGATCCCTGCATTATGGAATATTTTGAATCAAGTGAAAAGGAATTTAAGCATATCTTCGATGAGCTTAAAGATAGATAATTATAATGTCTCTTATACGGCTTGAAGGCGTAAGCCTCGCCTTTGGTTCCACACAGCTGCTTGAAAACGTCGGTTTACAGATTAATGCCGGGGAGCGCATGGCCTTAAGCGGGGCCAATGGCAGCGGTAAAACCACCTTATTAAAAATTATCTGCGGCAGGCAAAAGCCGGACTCCGGCACCGTGCACATGCGGAACAGGATCAGGATTTCATACCTGCCCCAGGCCGGGACCGTAAGCGGCGATTCACGTCTCTATGATGAAATAAATACGGTCTTTGACGCCGAGGCCGGGCTGGTACGCGCGCTTGAACGCACCGCCGAGGAGCTGGCGGATCACGCTTTGGATGAGAACAGGAGAAACCGCCTGCTTAGGGAGTACGCACGCCTGGAAGAGGAGATCCGGGCCAGCGGGTATCACCTGAAAGAAAAAAAGATCGACCGTGTATTGGCCGGCCTGGGATTCGGCAAAGACCGCTATGCCGTGCCCTGCAGGGATTTTTCGGACGGCTGGCGGATGCGCATCGCCCTGGCCAAGGTGCTGCTGGAAAAGGCCGACCTGCTTTTACTGGACGAGCCGACAAATTACCTTGATCTTGAAACCAGGGAATGGCTGAAGGATTATATTGTTTCCTACGGCGGCGGGGTGATTTTGGTGTCTCATGACCGCTATTTCCTGGACTGTACGGTCGGCAGTGTGGCCGAACTTGAGCAGGGCGGCCTGGCGGTGTACAGGGGAAATTACACCGCCTATGAGCAGGAGCGCGGCCGGCGCCTGGAAGCGCTGGTAAAAAATCGCAGGCAGGAGTCGGTGGAACGGCGCAAGGCCGAGAAGTTTATCGAGCGTTTTCGGGCCAAGGCCACCAAGGCGGCGGCCGTACAGAGTAGGGTAAAAACGCTGCAGAAGGCCGGGCGCATCGAACTGCCGGGCGTCGTGAAAAAGATTCATTTCAGGTTTCCCGAGGCGCCCCACTCGGGCAGGAAGGTGCTTGAGGTTTCCGGGCTGTGCAAGTCATATGACGGCCGGACCGTATTTAAAAAAGTAAACCTGGAGATCGAGCGCGGTGACAGAATCGCCTTCGTGGGGTTAAACGGCGCCGGAAAATCCACCCTGCTGCGCATCCTGGCCGGGCAGGCGACGGCCGACCATGGGACGGTAAAGTCGGGCGCGGGTGTGGAGATCGGCTATTTTTCCCATAACGATGCCGCTTTATATACAGCGGAACACACCATTATGCAGGAGCTTGAGGAAGAGGCCTCAATTGAAATGTTTCCACGACTGCGCGGCATGCTGGGGGCCTTTCTTTTCCGGGATGACGATATCTACAAAAAAATATCGGTTTTAAGCGGCGGTGAACGCAGCCGGCTGCTTCTGCTGAAACTGCTGTTGAAATCCTGCAACCTTCTCATCTGCGACGAGCCCACAAACCACCTGGACATGGCGTCCAAGGATATTCTTCTGGACGCCCTGCTGCACTACCGCGGTACATTGCTCTTTGTTTCCCACGACCGCTATTTTATTGAGTCATTGGCTGATAAGGTCGTGGAAATAAAGGATCACAAGGTGCATGTGTTTAATGGAGATTACGCGTATTACCTGGAAAAACGTGAACAAACAGACATTGCAGGCGATCCGGGCGCCGACTCGGTGAAGCCGGCGCCGGGCTGGTCCGCCTCAACGGCCGCCGGTTCGGCCGCAGGGTCATCTGTCATGGCGTACACACAGGCCGATGCGCTTGGGGTCAAGAGCGGCCGCAGGCCGGAATTACGCCTGAAAAACAGGTTGAAAAACCTGGAAAAGGAGGCCGCCACGTCTATTCACGAGTATGAGGACCTGGAACGTCAGCAGCGTGACCTGGAGCATTCACTCACACGAGAGGAGGTTTACACCGACGGAGCCAGGATGAAAGAGTTGAAATTGGAACTTACGGCACTGGAAGAACAGAAATCCCTCCTGCTTACACATTGGCAGGAAATAGAGGATGAGCTTCATAAAATTAGGGCAAATCTCCATTGAACCTTTTTAAAAAACAGTGTACTGTCTATCATGTTTTATTTTGAAAAACAGGCTTTGCCTGAGGGCCTCCGGGCATAGTTGGCATGAAAACAGAAAACAAAAAAAAGAACCCTTCAATCCACACCATGGCCGTTCACGCCGGAGAGAACAGGAGGAAGTATGCCGATTCCCTTACCACCCCCATCGTGCAAACCTCCACTTATACCTTCAAGAACACCAGGGATATTGAGGAGTACACCAAAAAGGAAAAAGAGCGCTTTGAATACGCCCGCTACGGCAATCCTACGGAGAAAATAGCCGAGAAGCGGCTGGCCGAGTTGGAAGGCGCACAGGCGGCGGTGGTGTTTTCATCCGGAATGTCGGCCATTACCACCACCATTCTTTCCCTTATCAAATCCGGCGACCATATCATTATCACCGACGACAGCTATAAGAAAACGCTTGAGTTCTGTAAATCATATCTACGCCGTTTCAGCATCGGGTGTACGATTGTTCCCTTCGGCGATTATGAGGCCCTGGAGCAGGCCATTAAGGAGAATACAAAATTTATATTCTCCGAATCACCCACCAATCCTTACTTGAATATTTTTGACCTGGTAAAACTGAAAAAATTAGCCGAGAAACACAAACTGCTCACACTCATCGACAGTACCTTCGCCACACCATATAATCAGAAACCTCTGGAGTACGGCATCGATATCGTACTGCACAGCGCGACCAAGTATCTAAGCGGTCATAACGATATTTTGGCCGGCGTGGTCCTGGGCAGAAGCGAGCTGGTTGAACAGATACGTAACCTCCATCAATCCATGGGCGGCACCATTGATCCCCACTGTTGTTACCTGTTATTACGCGGCCTGAAAACATTTCCCCTGCGTATGAAACAACAGAACCGGGCGGCGCTTACGATAGCCCTGCGGCTGGAAAAACATCCCAAGATCGAGCGCGTCTACTACCCCTTTCTGGAAAGCCACCGGCATTACAACATCGCAAAGGAACAGATGAAGGGCGGCGGCGGGGTGGTAACCTTTGAGACAAAAGGTACCCTTAACCAGGCCAAGCGTTTTCTGGACGCCCTTGAGCTCTGCTATATCGCGCCCAGCCTGGGAGGCGTGGAGACCCTGATTACCCATCCGGGAATTGTCAGCTATTACGATTACTCGCGAGAGGAACGCTACCAACTGGGCATCACAGACAACCTGTTCCGCCTGGCCGTAGGCGTTGAGGATGTCGAGGATATCATCGACGACCTGGAAAACGCCTTAAAGCATTGTTAGACGAATAAACCCTGTCTTGTTGATTGTGTCCTGATACAGGTCCGGCGTTTTTTCGTGTTAACCGGCTTTCAGTTTTGAAAGTGGCGAACAAAAAAAGTCACATATAGCGGCGTAAAAATTCCAGCAGTTTCCGCGGATTGTCACCAAAGTAATTATAACCGTCAAAACGTTCCAGGTCTCCCTCTATCCAGTACAACTCCTTTTTCCCCGGTGTGTTGTTATAAAATGACTGTATGTCCGATGGTTTTGTCCACGGGTCTTTTTTTACCTGTACATACAGAACCGGCACGGAAATATCCTTTACATAAGCCAGGGGAGACATGTCCTCAAGTGAGTTTCCCGTATAGTCGACGCATTTTTTATTGATCTTCGGAACGAGCCCGGAGAAAAGCGGGTATTTATCTCTGATCATACAGGGTACCAGCACGTTCATGGACACCGGCTGAATGGCCGCGATGCATGTTACCTTTTTGAATTTGTCCTTTTGCCTACTCATTGCTATGATCGTGGCATTGGCCCCCATACAGTGACTGACAAAACCGATATCCATTGTTTTCAGCTCCGGCTGTCCCCCTATATAATCCAGGGCCCCGACGACATCCGGCCACTCATGCAGACCCACACCGGTGAATCCATTATTTGCCCCCTGGCTTTGACCGTGATTCCGGAAATCCAGCATTAACACGTGATAACCGCTGTTATGAAGTTGTACGGCCGTTTTCAGCAGTTCCACCTCAACCTTGCTTACCTTGAACATACCCTGGTGCCTGGTTGAAAAACCATAGCGGGTAAAGGGCATAGGATGGGTGATAATTATAATGTTATCCGTACTCCCGGGAATAAACCAGCCCTTTATGGTTACCCCATCTGGGCTTGGGAATTCAATATCCTTATATTCCATGCCGTAATCCAGCGGGGTTTTGACCAAGGGCTGTCTCCTTGGACGGATAAGTGATTTTGTCAGTAGCGCGCTTAACATACCGCAACCTCTTTTCTTGGTGTATGATTTACCTGTTTGATGCTTTTTTTAATGTATTATAAAAACCTATTATTAAATAGTCCATCATTATTTTTGCCAGGTATAATCTCAGGAAGAAGCTTCTACCCTGGCGATAACCCTCACAAGCGATGCTTCCGCCCTTATTTTTAAGGGAAACGCGAAGATCTCGAAACCGGTATTCTCCGGTATTGCGGAGAGGTTGGCCACATTCTCCATAATAAATATGTTATTCTTCAATAACGTTTTGTGTATCTCAAACGGATATACATCCGGTGCGGGGGTATCCATGCCGACCATTTTTATTTCTCTTTCAACAAAGAAACGGGCCAATTCCGCGCTTAACACCGGGTGGTCCTGATAGTAGGCGTACGTGCCCCATTTCGCGCCATGCCCGGTAAAGAGCACGACGATATCATCTTTATGCACTATATCCCGGTACTCATGCTTCAGCTCAATAAGCCGCCGGCCTTTTACGTCCAGCAAACAGCCGCGTCCGTAAAATCTCTCTACCGGGAATTCACTTATGAATGCCTTCCGCGCGAGTAGGTGCATAGGACCGTCTAGATGCGTACCCACATGCATACCGCTTTCCAGCCTGTACCCGTTATACTTATCCGATTCCAGAAATCTGTCCTGGAAAAGCCTCATGGGCATGTCATACGGATGTACAGGCATACCGTGTTGTATCTCATGGGTTAAATCTATCAGCCTGACCATTGTTTGTAACTCCTGTCTTTTCGATTTCACGTATTTTCTCACAAACCGCTTCCGCCACTTGGTTGGGAGTGTTCCCGGTTGTATCAACCGAGTACCCTGCTTCAAGGCCCCCGATCTGCCGGTTCAGTTCAAGCGCTCTTTGAACACTTATTATTCTCTGAGTGTTTCGTCTTCTCATCCTCTTTTCCAGTTCATCCGCCTTACAGAGAAGGCGGAGATGGAACACCGGGCATCCCTCCCGGCTGAGGAGAGTTGTGAGGCGCTGGAGCCGCTCCCGAGTCGGGAAAACAAAGGAGATAATCAGCGTCCTGATATGATATGCATGATAATTTCTCGCGCAGGAAACAATATTGTCCTGCATGAGGTCCAGCCACCCGGTTGAGTTCACCAGGGGGATTGTGCGAGCCACATCATCTCCGTCTATTATCGCATACCCGACGGAGAGTTTTCTTTCCAGCAGCCGCAGCAGGGTTGTTTTCCCCACTCCAGGCGCCGAGTTGATAATAATCGCATTCATTGAGGTTCACCTGGGCTGTATGATTCTGAGATCTGATTATAGTATACATATTAATAGTTAGTAAACTGTTCTTTTTATCATTTGTGAAATCTTTACAAATCTGTATGATCTGCGGTTTCCAAACATTGCTTTTCGCCGGAACACATACTGCCTGTTGACAAACACTGCGCTCTGTGGTTAACTCATAGATTCATAATACTGATAACATCATAGGAAAAAAATATGGCAACCGAACAAAAAAACAACAATGTCGTTGATAAAAACGTAAAAGGCTGGATAAGCTACCGCCCGGAGATAAAGGTGCTGGACTGTACCATCAGGGACGGCGGCCTCATGAACGATCACCAGCTGGATATGGAGTTTGTGAAGGCGATCTACCAGAGCCTGTCTGCGGCAGGTATCGACTATATGGAGGTTGGGTATAAAGCTTCGAAAAAGATCTTTTCCACTACTCAATTTGGTTCCTGGAAGTTCTGCAGTGAGGAAGACCTGAGAAGAGTAATTGATAAGGATAAATCGATAAAAATATCGGTGATGGCCGATGCCGAGCGTACGGACTATCATGCCGACATTTTACCCAAGAGCAAAAGTATCATTGATATGGTGCGCGTGGCAACCTATATCCACCAGATCCCCACCGCCGTGGAGATTATTAAAGACGCGCACGGCAAGGGATACGAGACCACTGTTAATCTCATGGCCGTGTCTACCGTACAGGAGAATGAAATAGAGGAGGCGATGGAGCTTCTGAGTAAAACCCCCGTAAATGTCATTTACCTAGTGGACAGCTTCGGCTCTTTCTACTCCGAGCCCATTGCGAACCTGATGCAGATGTATCTGCGCTACGCCAAACCGGCCGGCAAGTATGTGGGTATCCATACGCACAATAACCTGCAGCTCGCCTATTCCAATACCATTACCGCCCTGATCGAGGGAGCTAATTTCCTTGACGCCACCATAGACGGAATGGGTCGCGGCGCGGGCAACTGCGCCCTGGAGCTGTTGATAGGTTTTCTGCATAACCCCAAATTCCACATTCGGCCCATCCTGGACTGCCTGCAGAAATATGTATATCCCCTGAAGGAAAAATTAAACTGGGGATACCAGATCCCCTATATGATCACCGGACAGTTAAACCAGCACCCGCGGGCGGCGATGAACTTTTTAAAGACCGAACAGAAGGATGATTTGATCGCGTTTTATGATTCTATTATTGAGGAAGAATAGAATTCGATCCCCGTATGGAAAAATGTGATATTCTGATTGTAGGCGCCGGGGTGGTGGGGCTGTCAATAGCCGCACATTTGAGTGCGCGTTATAAAACCAGTTCAATAATCGTTGTTGAAAAACACGACAGCTTCGGCAGGGAAACCTCAAGCAGAAACAGCGAGGTTATTCACGCGGGAATATATTACCCTCCCGGCTCTCTGAAGGCCAGGTTATGCGTGGAGGGCCGTGAGCTTCTATACAGAGAGCTTGAGAAATACGGGCTTCCCTTCAGCAAACTCGGAAAACTGATAGTGGCTACGGAACCGTCCGAGGAAAGGTTGCTGGAGGAGCTGATGGCAACCGCCAAAGAAAACGGGGCGGCGGATGTCTCGCTGCTGGGGCAGAGCAGGCTGCGGGAGTTGGAGCCCCTGGTAAACGCCACTATGGCATTGCATTCTCCATCAACAGGAATATTTGATACCCATGTTTTTATGAAACATCTTGAAACCAGGGCGCAGGAACAGGGCGTATTGTTTGCCTATAACTGCGAAGTTATGGGGATCGGCAGACAGGGCCCGGGGTTTGAGGTCACCGTATTGGATGTGGACGGTTCGGAGGTGAAGATCGGATGCGGTGTGGTAATAAATTGCGCGGGCTTGTATGCGCATGAGATTGCCGGATACGCGGGCATCGATTGCGCCGCTGCAGGCTATGTGGTGTACTATGCAAAGGGAGAGTATTTTCGGATAAACGGTCCGGCCGTGGGCGCCGTCACACACCTGGTATACCCGCCCCCGGGAGCGGCAAGCCTCGGCATACATACGGTGTTGGATCTCCAGGGGCAGATGAAACTGGGGCCCAATGCCTTTTATGTTGACAGGATTGATTATTCCGTTGATGAGTCTCATAAGGATGAGTTTCTGGCCGCGGGCAAAAAATATCTGCCCGTTTTGGCGCAGGGAACGCTGACCCCCGACATGTCGGGGATTCGTCCCAAACTGCAGGCGCCGGGCGCGGGCTTTGCGGATTTCCACATCAACGAGGAAAGCGGCCGGGGATTACCGGGTCTGATTAATCTCATCGGTATTGAATCACCGGGATTGACCTCAAGCCTGGCCATTGCCCGTTATACGGCCGAACTGCTGAAATAAACCTTGACCTTTATACGCCTTTTAGGTATATTCAGTTTAACAATAAACGACGCAGGGTAGAGCAGTTGGTAGCTCGTCGGGCTCATAACCCGGAGGTCGCAGGTTCGAATCCTGCCCCTGCTAATATATAATTTAGGCGACCGGTTGTTTCACCCAATAACTGCTGTTTTAATTCATTTTGACAATATATACAGAATAATCAATAAGGAGGGCACCTTCTCCCCGCTCCATCCCAAAAGCCCACTTCCTTATGAAACGGACTGCCGGCAGCCCATCCTAATCTTCGAGCAGCAAGATCGCTTTTAAATACATGCCCGATCGAGGAAATGATGAGCGGCGCGCCAACGCCGACCGGGAGGAAATACCGGAGTATTGTTTTGGATATAAACTGAATGGTCAGTGCGTCAACAGAAAAAATAACGGCAATCGCACCCGCTAACAACCCGAGAATATAGAAGATTGCAATAACCATAGCGTCTACGTAATAATATGCAGGGTTCGTTGCATTAATAAAAAATAGCGGCGAAGGGACTTGAACCCCTGACCCAGCGGATATGAGCCGCTTGCTCTACCACCTGAGCTACGCCGCCATTGAAAAAAGAAGATTACCAATAATCTATTAACATGTCAACTTATATTTTTTGTTTCTTGCAATTAACCTATATTAAAGGTATAGTTTATCAGATTACGTTAATTTTGTGAATTGTCGTGAATGAAAAGATACTCTCTTATACTTAAACTTAAAATCCATGCAAAGTTTATTATGCTTCTGTGTTTTGCAGTGACGGCAACTACGGTTTCCGCAATTTATTTTATACGCTATTTGGTAAAGCCAAGCACGGGTCTTGTTATGAACTATATGGAGGTTGTCTCCGATAAAGGGGCGGTTATTTTTTCACCGCGCACTCCTTTTTCACCGGCTGTGGCGGCCGGTCTTATGCCCAATAGAGACGCGATCCTTGAAATAAACGACACACCGATTCACAGCATAAGGGATGTTTTGGAGGTCAATTCACATATATGGAGCTTCAGACCCTTTCCGGTAGAGGTCATGAGGGACGGGGATCAAAAATTAAAGATATATATCACCCCGGAGCTTAATCTGCTTCGAGCCGATTGGCTGGTAACCCTTTTTTTCCTTTTTGTAATGGGCTTTATGGTCTATTATCTTATTCTAAATCATCGCCATGAAACATATAACGTGATTGCCACGGTTACGGCTCTCCTGTTTATGATTTTTATCTGCGCCCAGCCATTTTATTTTGAGAATGTATTTACACTGATCCTTATTTACCTGGGTGAGACGGTTTCATGGCTTTTGGTGGTATTCTCTTTGTATTACCCCAAACCAAAATTTAATAAGCTGTTCCGCCGGGGTCTGCTTATCGGCATCGCTCTGCTGTACGCGGTGTACATATTTCTCCGCACACGGGTGTTTATACAGTGGATTGACAATCGCGGCGATACCTTCTATAACCAAGTGATATTCTTGGGACAACTGCAGAATGTTTCCGATCTGGTGGCGTATGTAATGTTTCTGGGGTTTATTATTCACACATATGTGAAATCACCCTCCATAAACGTAAAAAAACATATAGAATGGATCGCGGCCGGGGCGTTTATCTCAATTCCCACCTATGTGTTCTTTGATCAACTGCCGTATATTCTGGGTGAAACACCCGGACAAAGAATGGGCATGGGAAGTTTTGCCAATATTTTCCTGGCTTTTTTGCCTTTATTCTATATTATAGGGCTTATAAAAGCACACAAACTCAACCTACAGGTGTTAAACAGGCGTTCGGTAATTTCTTTGTTTTTGGCTTTGATGTTTCTTGCCTTTTTTGCCCTTATTTACCCATCTTTCAAAAACATCTTCGTGCAGAGCTACGGAATGTCCCAGGAGGTGGCGGGATTTATGGTGTCCCTGGCCTTGTTTGTTACACTATTTCTATTATATTCCTTTTTATTCTGGGTTATAGAAAGGTATTTCTTCAGGGTTCACAAAGATACCGGCACCATGCCGGAGATGAATCTTATTGAGATCGATGACCCTGTCAATCCCAAATCAGGCTTTTCATTTCAGAAAGAAAAGATCAATGAGCTGCGCGCCTTGTTTACGGGTATGTGGAACAGGGTTTCCGGAACCCTGAAATCATTAAACGGCTCGGTCTTGTCCCTGTCCCGGGACGTAAAAAAAATTACGGGTGATTTCAGATCCTCCGGAACGGAAGCGATTCTTGAAAAAGCCATCGGTAATGTACGTCACGGTTCAATGGCAATCAATGATTTTATGAAAAAATTTGTTTTATTCACCGGGCAGGAAGCCGCCATCCCCATCAGTATAGACCTGGAGACAATTATTTCCAGTGCATGCGAACAGATCAAGGTGCGTATCCCGGATATCAATCTGAAGGTAACGGGTCAGGCACAGGTAAAACTTTTTTGTTACCCCGAGGAGATGATCCTCATTCTGCTTCTGTTGTTTGAGAACGCGTTCGAAGCCCTTACCAATAAAAGCTCGGTAATCTCCATAGAAAGTATGCCCACGCCGCAGTTTGTCCGGATAAATATTACCGATAACGGAACCGGGATCAGTGAAAAGATCATCGATAAAATATTTGATCCTTTTTTCACAACTAAAAAAGATCACGACGGCCTGGGCCTGTTCTTTTGCAAGCTGCTGGTGGAAAAAAATTGGGGCAGGATTGAAATCAGAAGCTTACTAAACAAGCACACTACGGTGAGCCTGTATTTGTCGCAGCAGCAGGGTGTGTGATGGCGGTTCGAAATACAGCGGAAAAATCCGTAGTGGCAATAGTCAGGTGCGTATCATATACGCCATCCGAGGTATCCCGGGCAGTGGCGCGCGGTATGGAGTTGCTCGGAGGTGTAAAAGCGGTCTTCAGGGGCCAAAAGCGCCTGCTTTTAAAACCCAACATGCTGTTGGGCCTGACTCCCGACAGCGGCGCCACAACCCACCCGGCCGTGTTCTCCGCAGTGGCCGGGTTTTTGAAAGAACGCGGATTTAACCTTTCCTACGGGGACAGCCCCGGCTTCGGCGGCGTGGAGTCGGTGATCAGTAAATGCGGCATAAAAGAACAGGCCGATCTGTTGAGGGTTCCCTTGGCCGAGTTTGAAAAGGGCAGGGAGGTAGGATTTAAAGAGGGCATACAGAACAAATTGTTCTATATCGCCAATGGCGTACTGGAAATTCCGGCCGTGGTAAATCTTCCCAAAATGAAGACGCACAGCCTTACCGTTATGACGGGCGCAATAAAAAATATGTTCGGTGTGATCCCTGGCCTGCGCAAAGCGGCCTTTCATGCCAGGCTGGCCGATCCCAGGGCCTTTGCGCGGATGCTGATAGACCTGAACAGGTTCATTACCCCTGAGCTGAATATTATGGACGCGGTGGTCGGAATGGAGGGAAACGGTCCCACACATGGAGACCCCGTACATACGGGTCTCTTGCTTTTTTCAAGGGACGCGGCGGCCCTGGATGCCACGGCTTGCCGAATTATGGGTATAGAGCCCGAACGGCTGTATTTTCTGCAGCACGCCGGATCAAGCGGACTGGGAAACATCCGCACACAGGACATCGAGATCAAGGGGGTGGCCCTTGCGGAATGCGCGGGCAAAAAATACAAACTTTCCCTGTCACATAAGTGGCGGCAGGGCGCACCGTTGCTGCAGAAGTACGGGAAAAAGTTTCTTATCCCCAGGCCGGTGATCAATAACTACCTATGCACGCGGTGCGGCGTGTGCGTAAATATATGTCCGGTGAGTCCCAAAGCATTGAAAAATCATAACAGTTCGGTGCCTGTCTATGATTACGGACGTTGTATTCGCTGCTACTGCTGCCAGGAAATGTGCCCGGCCGGCGCCATAAAGGTAAAGGTTCCGGTATTGGGCGCCTTATATTTCGGTTTTGGAGGACGATCATAGAAAATAACGGGGAGTTTTATTTACGAAAAATGCTTGACTTGATACAAAGCGCTTTATTATCTTTATGACAAAGAAAATATACCGATTAAGTACTACCAGACGGGAAAAATAGAGCAATGCAAAAAGAAAAGAAATTTGAGGAACAAAACGACGATACCGCAAAAACGCAGCCATTGACCGGACAGGCCGGAGAACCGAAAGCGGAAAACCGGGAAATAAAGCAAAAAGAAAATGCCTCATCCGCGGAATCCGCGGACAAGGGGAAAACCCCGGAGGAGGCCTACCGGGAGCTTGAGAAAGAACGGGATGAACTGAAAGACCTGTTGCTCCGCAAGCAGGCGGAGTTTGAAAATTTTCGCAAGCGCCTACAGCGTGAGAAAGAAGAGTCCATCAAATACGCCAATGCCATGCTGCTTTTGGATCTGACGAACATAATCGATGATTTTGAGCGGGCGATCCAGTCGGCCAAGAATTCCGATGATTTTACCTCGTTTCATTCCGGAGTAGAGCTGATAGAAAAACGGCTTACGCAGATGCTGGAGAAAAAATGGGGCTTAAAAAGATTCGATTCACAAGGTGACGCATTTGATCCGGATAAACATGAGGCCATTATGGCGGAAGAGTCGGAAAACGTGGATTCGCCCACGGTTGTGGAGGATTTCCAACGGGGGTACCTGCTGAATGAACGGATACTTCGTCCGGCCAAGGTCAAGGTGGCCCAGCCCCAGGGTGTGGGGAATGGTAATGATGAAGGTAATTCTACCTGAACAAATTTATTTAAATTTTATTTTTTTTAAGCATTAAAGGAGAAGAATATGGGGAAGATAATAGGAATTGATCTCGGCACAACAAACTCCTGTGTCGCAGTAATGGAGGGGGGGGAGCCTGTTGTTATTCAAAACTCGGAAGGACAGAGAACCACTCCTTCTATTGTTGCTTTTACCGCAAAGGGAGAAAAACTGGTTGGGCAGGCGGCCAAAAACCAGATGATCACCAACCCGGAGAATACGATATACTCGATTAAAAGATTTATGGGAAGAAGGTTCGGCGAGGTCCCCGAAGAAATCAAAATGGTACCGTATAAGGTGATTGATTCGGGGAACGATGCGCGAATCGAAATAAACGGCAAGTTGAACTCACCGCCCGAGATCTCGGCGCTCATTCTGCAAAAAATGAAAAAAACCGCGGAGGACTATCTGGGTGAAACCGTCACCGACGCGGTTGTTACCGTACCGGCCTATTTTAACGACGCGCAGCGCCAGGCCACAAAAGACGCGGGCAGAATTTCGGGCCTCAACGTCAAAAGGATCGTAAACGAGCCTACGGCGGCCGCACTCGCCTACGGACTGGGCAAGGACGGTAAGGATGAAAAGATCGCGGTATATGACCTGGGCGGAGGAACTTTCGATATCTCCATTCTGGAGTTGGGAGACGGCGTATTCGAGGTAAAATCCACCAACGGCGACACACACCTGGGCGGCGACAATTTCGACCAGCGCATCATCGACTGGCTGGTTGAGAATTTCAAAAAGGATTACGGCATCGACCTGTCCAAAGACCGGATGGCGCTGCAAAGACTGAAGGAGGCGGCGGAAAAGGCAAAGATCGAATTATCCGGTACACAGACCACGGATATCAACCTGCCCTTTATCACGGCCGATTCATCCGGGCCAAAGCACCTTCAGTACAATCTGACCCGCGCCAAATTCGAACAGATGATCGATGATCTCATTCAAAAAACCAAGAATCCCTGTATCCAGGCCTTAAAGGACGCGGGACTCCCGGCGCAGGATATAGATGAGGTGATTCTTGTGGGCGGCTCAACGCGTATTCCCGCGGTACAGAAGCTGGTAAAGGAACTTTTCCAGCGAGAACCCCATAAGGGCGTGAACCCGGACGAGGTGGTAGCCATGGGCGCGGCCATTCAGGGCGGTATTCTGGGCGGGGATGTAAAGGACGTGCTGCTGCTGGATGTAACGCCCCTTTCGCTGGGAATCGAGACCCTGGGCGGGGTGTTTACGCGTTTGATCGAGCGCAACACCACCATCCCCACCAGAAAGAGTCAGATTTTTTCCACCGCCGCCGATAACCAAACCGCGGTTTCAATCCATGTGCTGCAGGGGGAGCGGGATATGGCCAGCCAGAACCGTACGCTGGGTCGTTTTGATCTGGTGGGTATTCCACCGGCGCCGCGCGGTGTGCCGCAGATCGAGGTGACATTTGATATCGATGCCAACGGCATTGTGCACGTATCGGCCAAGGATTTGGGCACGGGCAAGGAGCAGAAGATTCGTATCGAATCCTCATCCGGATTGTCCGAGGATGAGATTAAAAAGATGGTAAAAGACGCGGAAATGCACGCGGAAGAAGACAAAAAAGAACGTGAGAAAGCAGAGACACTCAACGAAGCCGACAACCTGCTTTACACCACCGAAAAGTCATTGAAGGAGTTCGGAGAAAAGGTAAGCGCGGACGACAAGCAGAAAATACAGTCGGGCATGGAAGAACTGCGCGCCGCGTTAAAAGGCGGGGATCTTGCCGTAATAAAGACCAAGATGGAAGCCCTGCGTCAGGCGTCGTATAAACTGGCGGAGGAAATCTATCGCCAGGCGGGCGCCGGTTCTACGGCCGGACAGGCGGCGGATACGCCGCAGGGTGAATCCGCAGGCGGCGAGGGGCAGGAATCATCCGGGACCAAGGGAACGGCGGAGGACGTGGATTACGAAGTCGTGGATGATGATGAGGATAAAAAATAGATTTAAAAGTCCCTGTAGTTAAGCAAAGAAGAAAAGAGAACGATCTTGGCCAAACGTGATTATTACGAAGTATTGGGTGTTCCCCGCAATGCATCCAAAGAAGATATAAAGAAAGCCTATCGCAAACTGGCTATCCAGTATCACCCGGACAGGAACCCCGGGAATAAGGATGCCGAAGAGAAATTCAAGGAGGCCACCGAAGCCTACGAGGTGCTGGCGGACGATAAAAAGCGCCAGACCTATGACCAGTTCGGCTTTGCCGGAGTGGAGGGTATGGGCGGAGGGGCCCATGATTTCTCGTCCGTGTTCAGGGATTTTGAGGATATCTTCGGAGATTTTTCCGGTATTTTCGATTCGTTCTTCGGCGGCGGCACCCGGCGCCGAAGGCAGGCGCGCAGTAACAGCATGCGCGGCGCGGACCTGCGCTATGACCTGGAGATCGACTTCCAGGACGCGGTGTTCGGTACGTCAAAGGAAATATCCTACCAGAGAAACGATACCTGTTCCTCCTGTGACGGTTCGGGAGCGGAGTCCGGGTCAGGCAAAACCATGTGTCCTACCTGCGGCGGGTCGGGCCAGGTGCGCCGCAGTTCGGGTTTTTTTTCCATCGCCAGTACGTGTCCGTCGTGCCGGGGAGAAGGGTATATCATCAAAAACCCCTGTAAGGAGTGCAATGGGAGCGGTGTTGTCAAAAGGAAGCGCGTCATTAAGGTCACCATCCCGGCCGGAATTGAAAACGGCAGACGAATTCATATTCCCCATCAGGGTGACGGGGGATTAAACGGCGGCCCTCCCGGCGATCTGTATGTGTATATACACATCAGAGCCCATGAATATTTTAAGCGCGACGGCAACGATATTTATTGTGTTATTCCGGTGTCCATTACCCAGGCCTCCTTGGGAAGTGAAATCCTGGTTCCCACCATAGACAAAAAAAAAGTCAGGGTAAAAATACCGCCGGGGACCCAGACCGGGAAGGTTCTGCGGCTTAAAAATGAGGGTGTTCCTTATATCAATAATTCCCACAGACGCGGTGATATGTATATAGAGATACTCGTGGAAATACCGGAACGTCTGAGCGCCAGGGCCAAGACACTGTTGAAGGAACTTTCGGACATAATGGGCGAGGAGACCAACCCTTCACCCAAAAAGATATCAGATTTGCTTTGACGCTTTTTAATGGAGTACACTCTTGTTTACATCAGAATATGCGCAATCACGCTTTTAAGTTTACAGCTGGCGTTATTGGCGTTACGCTTCTTTACCTGTTATAACAAAAAAGAACTTTCGGCCTTCTCGCTCGTCCTGGCTTACCTTGGTTTTAAGATAATCTTTCCCGATATCGCCTATCTGAATGAGATTTCAACATTTTTGGTTATCTGGGCGTTGGGCGGCTATTTGGGTATTCTGCTTGAGGACAAGAAAAGAGACCTGTGGAATGTGGCCGTATTCAGTATAATCGGGGTATACGCGCTGCTTATTATTTTGGGCTTAAAACAGGATACCTTGTTCGCATATTTCTATCTGTTTACGGCAGGCATTCTTTTTATCTACCCCGCGAGTCTGTTCATCAAGTATTATAAAAGCACACGGAACGGACTTATTCTCTATTTCTGCACCACCGCTCTCGGCATACTAGTTGCCGGCGGGTACGAGTACCTGGCATCGGTTTATGCCCTGCCGATATTCGATATTTCCATTTGGTTTTTTATTCTTATTTTTCTGGGTACGGGATACCTGCTTTCTCAACAGGGATATCTCCTCAGTACCGAGTTCAACAGTCTCTACTCACGCTTAAACCTTCAGGAAAGAAAACTGCGCCAGCTTTCATCAAAACTCATATACACGGAACAGACGCTTGTGGTGAAAGATCGTTTTATTTCCCTGGGCCTTCTGGCGGCGGGAATTATTCATGAGTTTAAAAATATCCTCGGTTTAATTCTTAGTTGCGCCCAGTATGGCCGGGCAAAAAAGGATCTCGATCATATGCAGCAGAGTCTTACACTAGTAGAAGAGAATACAAAACACGGTCTGGAATCGGTTATCGGCCTTCTGGAAAAAATAAAAGACAGGGATACACTCATGCCCGAATCGTTCTCTATGAATGTGTTTTGCCAGCAGGTAATGAAGGTTGTAAGGGCCAACTATCGCGGCGCGGGCATACATGTGGGCTACACGGTACACAGGGATTTCAGCCCGGCCACGCGTAAGGCGGATCTTGAACAGGCCATGCTGAATATAATCCGTAATGCCGCGCAGGCCCTGGAGGCCCGTACGGCGCAGCATGAAAAAATAATCAATGTGGAGGTAGGAACCGAGCACACAAAGGGTACGCTTTCCATTTCAGACAATGCCGGGGGGCTGCCGCAGGAAATAGCCTGTAATATCTTTGAACCGCATTTCCGGTCGGGAGGATCTACGGGTATCGGGCTGTATCTTACCCGTATGCTGGTCGAACAGAGCGGTATTCAACTGGTATACGCGCCTTTAAAAACCGGAAGCAGGTTTACATTCATATTTCCGGATATTCGGACCACTTGAAAGATAAAATTAATAATTGCCGAGATAAAGTGCTTGCATTTTTATTGATTGTAGCGGAAAATATTAATGATTGACGGCTTACCCGCCGCCCGGGTAATGGGGCGGGGACAAAGGCCCAAAATCATGTATCATATATGGGGGAGTACCATGTATAAAAGAAAAACCTATATCATCAACAAAGAATTTCAATATGGGTTTATCGCGACCTTTCAGTTTATCATAATTCTGTCGCTGCTTATTTTTTCCGCCGGGTTTTTTTTGTATTACTGGATTGCCTATATGTCGGGAGACAGGGTATATAATGAATTTTTATCCCTTTCACAGCAGATTACCATACAGATACAACCCGTAACGGAAGGTGACATCAAAGACCCGTACGGCCTTCTGGCCCAGCTCGGTAGAAACAGTGAGGACAAGGAAGTAATCGCCTTTATTCGGGATAATTTCCCGCCGGCGGGGCTGGTAAAGCTTGACAGCCTTGGGGAAAACAGCGCCCCCGCCGATATCAAGGCCGCGCTGGTTGAAGATTTCAATGGTTTTTTGCGAACCCTTGTAATCCAGCGCAAGGAGTTTTATAAACCTGAACGATTCAAGGATATAAGCCTGAGTCCCGCCAGTCGGGACAGGCTGCAAATGAAGATCGAACCGCAAAGCGTGGAGATGTATAACCTGAACCTGATGCTTCTGGCGGATATTTTCAACCCCAAACTTCAGATCACACTGAGTAATACCGGTTTGGAGCCGTTGAATTATCAGAAGGAAATAGTGGGTTTAAAAAGGCATGAGATCGTGCTTCCTCCATTGTTAATCAATAATCTGCTGATAATGTTGTTGATCATCGTTGTGGGTATTTTTTATTCTCATCGAATCGCCGGTCCCATGTACCGTATCGAAACGGATATCAAACGTGTGCTGGACGGAGAAAAAAGCGTGGAAATACACCTGAGGAAAAAGGATAAATTTCGGTCTTTGGCGGAGCTGGTGAACCAACTTATCAGGAAACTGGAGAAGACCAAAAAATAGGATCTGCGTAAAGAGTCTTTGCCTTCCTATAAAATATATAACAGAAAGTATCTCGGATCAAAGCGCGAGCTTGGGGGCGTTATAATCGAAACCATGCTGGCCGCGGCCGGAAAACCCGGTGCGCTGCTGGACGGATTTTCGGGAACAGGAGTGATGACGGCCGGCTTTTTAAGCCGGGGCGTAAAAAAAGTATGCGCGGTTGATAACCTGTATCAAAATATCGTAATTCTACGGGGTTTCACCGCCGATCCGGCCTCCTTAGAAAACATCAACAATCACCTGGACAACCTGAATTCACTGCCCGGAATGCGGGGGTATATCAGTGAACGGTTCGCGTCCACATACTTTACCCCGGCCAACTGTATGCGTATGGATGCGATAAGAGATACTCTGCAATCCCTTTATAGGAACGGCGGACTGAATGACGAAGAGTATTATTACCTCCTGGCAAGTTTTTTACTCGGCGCGGACCGTGTGGCCAATACCGTGGGCCAGTATGACGCATTTTTAAAACACATGGGAAGCCATGTATTCAAGGAGGGGAAACACGTGGTGGATAAACGCGTGTACGATGAGTTTAAGCTTCGTCGCCTTGAACTGGTACCCGCACCCGCCCTGTATGTGTATAATAAAGATATTCTTGATTGTGTAACCGAAATAGACTGTGACACCGCGTATTTTGATCCACCCTATAATACACGGCAGTACTGTGATAATTACCATATCCTGGAAAACCTCGCGCGTTGGGAAAAACCGCAAGTTTTCGGCAAAACCGCAAAATTCAACCGTACGCAGTTAAAAAGCCCTTTTTCCCGGCGCAGATACGCGGAAAAAGCCCTCTATCGGCTCATAAGCGGCACCCGCGCCCGGCACATATTTCTTTCATATAATTCCGAGGGTATTGTTTCGCGGGAGCGGCTGATGGAAATCTGCGGATGTATGGGCCCGGTCGCGTTTTATGAGTTTCCTTATATGGTGTTTGGTAAGGGAGCGGGAGTGGCAAAAAAAAGGCCGGTTACGGAGTACCTCCTGCATATCATAAGATAGCAGGTTCGTGCCGGCTGAATAACGGGCAGGTGTAATTGACGCCGGAGGGAAGTTCCACTATACTAGTACCTGTGACGCCGAGATGGAAAATTCGGAATATCGGTCTGCTGGTGTTGATCGGTCTTTTCCTGGGATGTACATCGCAGATTGTAAGAGAACCGTCCGCAGCCAAACCGGTAATTTTATTTTGGGGGAAACCAGGGCAGGTACTTTCACATCTTACCCACATTGCCAAGGGAGTATGGACGGGCGATCCGCTTAAAAATAGGGACAAGGACATCCTTAATCACCAGGATACGTGGCGGAAAAAGGGTGTGGTCCCACTGGTGTGGGCGGGCGGAGTCTGTTACCTGGATAATAGCCTGGATGATTTTGTGGAACGTTGGCGTGTAAAAATCAGGGGCGGCGCGCGTGCCCTGCAGATTGACGAGTACATGCCCCAGTCGCCCATGGCAACCGAAAAGATGATAAGGGCATTGAAGACCATTCGCGATGAATATCCCGGCGTCTACCTTGCCGTATGGCACGGAAGTTTTTTAACCCAACCTCTGATGCGGGCCTACGCCGAATACGTTGACCTAATAATCTTAGAAAATTATTTTACCGACCAGTTCTACGGCTGGTTGTTATTTGAGGTAAATACGCAACGGGCACGCAAGGGAGGTATTATTCATAAGACAATCTTCGGCCTGAATGTTACGGGAGCAAGCTGGAAAACACAGGAGCGCTATCTGGAGGAACAGATGAAATGGATAAGGCAAAACGCGCCCGAAATGAACGGCATCGGCTTTTTTGCCCCTAAGGCGGACAAGGATGCGCTCATGGGGGCGGAGAATCTGGCTGTCAGGTATTTTAACGCGCCATGATCGAGATGTTTGATGAGGAGGGGAACTCACGGGGCTATTATTCGCCGCGTAACCGCGTCAATGAATTGACGGGCAAAGAGTGGCTTTACTGGACGCGCTCCGTGATCTCACGGGTGTACCCGCCGAATCTGCAGCATAAATTGCGCAGTCTTCACGGAGGTCAGAAACCCCCGGAACTGTGTGCTGACCTTATAAAGATTTTCACCAAAAAGGGCCAGTCCGTGCTCGACCCTTTCATGGGAGTAGGAGGGGTATTGCTGGGGGCGGCCTTGTCCGGGAGATCGGCCACGGGTATCGAGTTGAATCCCCGCTGGATAGACATTTATAAACAGGTAAGCGCGCTTGAGCGCCTGCCTGAAATGCATACGATAGAAGGAGATGCGGCCGTGGTTCTTGCCGGTCTTGGTGATCGGTTTTTTGACCTGGTTTTTACGGATGTGCCTTATTGGAAAATGGACCGTGCCCGCCGCTCTAAGGGCCGTTATAAAAAATACGGAGAGCGTTCCCGGCCTCCGTTACGTTCAAAGCTTCAGGTCTTTAACGAGCTTTCCTATGATTCCAAGGAACAGTGGCTTAATAAGATGCATTCCGTGTTTAAGGCGGCTTGCGCGTGCTTGAGGCAGGGAGGGTACATGATAACCTTTATCGGAGATATGTATTATGACAATGAGTATCATTGCCTGTCATATGAGATGGCCCGGGTACTGACAAAAATTCCGGGATTATTATGGAAGGCAAATCTTATCTGGTATGATGTTTCCAAAAAATTACACCTATACGGTTATCGATATACCTATATCCCTTCCATGATTCACCAGAATATCCTGGTATTTAAGAAAGAGTATTAGAACGGCGTGGTTTTCTTCAAGAAGCCGCTTTTTAACGTCGATTGTGGTAAGAGGAGTGAAGAACCGATGCGAACGTTTTCTATATTCATGATTATTTTTTCCATGGCGGGCCTGCCGGGTCTTGCGGCTACCGAATATACTTTTGACAAAAACGAAGACGGCAAACCGGATCAATGGTACGAGTACGATCAAGGAAAGGTGCTGAACGAACGGCTGGATACGAACTTTGACGGTAAAATCGATTACCATGCGGAGTTTGATAAGCAGGGACGCAAAACTTTGGAAGAGTTTGATGCGAACTTTGATGGACAGATGGATGATGTGTACCATTATGACCAGGGCGAACTTACGACTGAGGAGATTGATACCAATTATGACGGGAAAACGGATATCTGGATATATCTTGTGGACGGAATCAGGATTTCCAGATATGAGCAGGACACCGATTTTGACGGCGTCGTAGACAAAGTAAAGCAATACGGAAAGAAGTAGATGCCGGTAACCATTTACGGGTATCATGCCATTCAGGAACTGCTCAGGAAAGGTCTTGTACGGGGCGTCCTGTTTTATGCCAAGCGCAATAAAAAAACAGAGGAGCTGCTTGCGCTGGCCGCCGAACACAAACTGGATGTGAACCGCACCACCGCCGAGGAGCTTTCCCGGCTTTGCGGCACGCACGATCACCGCGGTCTGGTGCTGGTCCTGGAGAGTCTGCCCCTTGAGTACCGGGATAACATTGCACTCTCCCTTAAAAAATTAAGGGCGGAAAACGCACTGGTCGTGCTGCTTGACGGCATAACCGATCCGCATAACCTGGGCGCCATCCTGCGCAGCTGCGACCAGTTTGGGGCGGATCTGGTAATCATCCCCAAACGAAAGGCGGCCGGGGAAACGCAGACGGTTTTGAAAATCTCGGCCGGGGCCAGCAATTTCGTCAATCTGATGAGTGTTCCCAACCTGAGGGGCGCGCTTGCGCTGTTAAAAAAAGAGGGCTTCTGGGTTTACGGGGCGCATATGACGGGAAAGCCTGTTAACCAGGTTGACCTACGCGGTAGAGTGGCGCTTATCCTGGGCAGCGAGGGCAGGGGCCTGGGGGCGCTGTTGCAGAACGAGAGTGACGAGCTTGTGGCCATACCGGCCAGGGGTCATATTGATTCATTTAACGTATCAGTCTGCGCGGGTATCATGCTTTATGAGATCCGCAGACAGCAGGGTTGGTTTTAATCGGCCTGTGGGTTTTGCCTCACAATACGTTCGGCCAGGTGAACGGCGTTCAGGACACCCTGTTTGCCCAGACCCATGGTGGCCACTGGAATGTCCTTGGGAAGCTGCAGGATGGAAAGCAGGGCGTCAATGCCGTTCAAAGGGCCTCCGACCAGGGGCACCCCGATAACCGGCAGGCGCACCCTGGCTGCCACCATGCCGGGCAGGGCGGCGGACAAACCGGCCGCGGCAATGATCACGCGGTAGGATGTTCCATGCTCGGTTAAAAACGCAAGGAGTTCATCGAGGTTTCTGTGCGCGGAAAATATTTTCACGTCACAGCTTAATTTTTTTTTCTTGGCCAGGTTGACGCCGGGTTCAACCTGCGCGGAATCCGAGTCTGAACCGAGGATAAAGAGCAGATCCTTCATGATTTTAAGTCTCCCTTTATAAATATTTTCCCAATATCGGAACGGAACCACGCGCCTTTAAACTTGACCTGGCTGGTATAGCGGTAGGCAATTTCCGAAGCCTGTGCCAGGTCATCTCCCCGGCCCACAACCGTAAAGCATCTTCCCCCGCCGGTACGGACCACACCCGCGGCATCCGAACCGGTGGAGGCATGGAATACCAGAAGGCGCTCCTCATCGGTGCGGGGCAGTCCGGTTACCGGGATTCCCTTGGCATAAAAGCCCGGGTACCCGTCGGCCGCAACGACCACACCCAGGGCTGCGCCCGGTTTGGGGCGGATATCAAGAGCGCCAAGTTTCTGTTCAAGCATGGCCCTGCATACTTCTCCGAAGTCCGCATCGATCATGGGCAGTAGAACCTGGGCCTCGGGGTCACCGAAACGGATGTTGTATTCCAGCACCTTGGGGCCGTGGACGGTGATCATCAACCCGAAATAGAGCACGCCCTTATAGTTGAGCCCGTCCGCGTTCATGCCACGAAAGGTGGGTTCTACGATCTCCCGCGTAATGCGCCCCCACAGGTCATGGTCCACCGTGGGCACCGGGCAGACCGAGCCCATACCCCCGGTATTGGGCCCCAGGTCCCCGTCATGGGCCTTTTTGAAATCCGTGCAGGCGGGCAGGAGTTTATAGTCCAGGCCGTCGGAAAGCGCGAACACCGATACCTCCCAGCCGGTGAGGTATTCCTCTACCAGGAGCGAATCACGTGTTAAAATACGCCTGCCAAAGCCGATAAGTTCGGCGGTATCGTCGGACTCACGCACACCCTTGCCCGCGGCCAGACCGCTTTGTTTTACCACCAGCTTTTCGCCGCCACGGCGCCGGATGTACTCCTCGAACTCCGGGAACGATGAGAATGTGCGGGCGTCCGCCGTGGGTATGGTATGGCGGAAGAGAAAACTCTTGGAAAAGGCTTTGCTTGACTCCAATCGGGCGGATGCCTGTGGGGGGCCGATAACCGAGATGCCCTGAGCGGCAAGCCCATCCGCCAGGCCCGCGGCGCAGGGGGCCTCTGGTCCTATGAATACAAAATCCGCTCCATAGGAGCGTACGCTTGCGGCGACCGCATTGCTGTCCATAGGGTTGATGTCCGGGAAACACTGCCCCAGCCCGGCGATACCCGCGTTACCCGGGGCCGCGTATACCTTATCAATGCAGGCGCTTTTGGAGAGCAGCCAGCAGAGAGCATGTTCCCTTGCTCCGCTTCCCACAACAAAAGCCTTCACCTTTTCCTCCTCAAGCGTTCGGTATAGTCTGGTCTATTTTATCAAGTTCCCGGATAATTACAAGCGGGAAATACGTATGTTCAAGACTGTGAATCTCGGCCTCAACCTCGGCCAGGCTCGCGCCGGGCGAGCGCTTGAACGAGGTCTGGAAGAGTATGGGCCCGGTATCAACCCCTTTGTCTATTTTAATCACGGTGATGCCGAGTTCCGGATCACCGGCGTTGTAGCTGCGCTCTATGGCGTTCACCCCGGCATATTTGGGCAGGAGCGAGGGGTGGATATTCAGAATATCGCCTTTAAACGAGGTTAGAAAAAACGGGGTCAGAAGCTTCATGTACCCGGCCAGGGCGATCAGGTCTATGTGAAAGCGCTCGGTGAGGGCCAGGATTTCGCGTTCGGCTTGTTCGCGTGTTTTACCCGCGTACTCCACCAGGTAAACCGGCACTCCCAGCCTGTGCGCCCTTTCCAACACATACGCGTCTTTCTTATTGTACAGTAAAAAGGAGAGTGAGTGGCTTGTTCCGCGAACCGCCTCGGCGATCACCTGGAAGTTGGAGCCGTTACCTGAGGCAAACACGGCCAGGTTAGCCACGGGCCAGCCTCCCTATTACCAGCATCGGAATATCAGCGGAACGCGCGGCGGCAAGCAGGTCGTCCGCATGTTCTTCCGCCGCCACCAGCGCCAGCCCGATTCCCATATTGAACACATGAAACATTTCGGCGTCCGTCACCCCGCCCAGGGTCTGCAGACGCGCAAAAACATCCGGCACCGGCCACTCATGATTCAGTACCGGGACCAGATTCCCGGAGATTACCCGCTGCAGATTGCCGCTGATGCCGCCGCCGGTTATATGGGCCGCGGCAAGCACTAAACCGGTTTTCAGGAGTTCCTTCATTTCCGCTACGTAGATCTTGGTGGGTGTCAGCAGCTCCTTCCAGAATGAAAGATCGTTTTGGGGCGCAAGCTTTCTTGCCAAAGAAAGGCCGTTGGAATGAATCCCGGTGGAGGGAAGGCCCAGGATAATATCACCGGCCCTGGTCTCATTTTTCCTGGGTAAAAGCAGTGCTTTTTCCGCCATACCCACGGCAAAACCGGCCAGGTCAAAATCATCGCGTCCGTACATATCGGGCATTTCCGCGGTCTCGCCGCCGGCCAGGGAACAGCCCGCCTGTTCGCAGCCCCTGACGACACCTTCCACTACCGTACGCATAACCTCGAGATTGAGGCTGCCGCAGGCGATATAATCCAGAAAAACAAGGGGCTCGGCCCCGCAGACAATAAGATCATTGACGCACATGGCCACTAGGTCAATCCCAATGGTGGAGAAATCATTCAGCTTGGCGGCCACAAGGATCTTGGTGCCCACCCCGTCCGTTGTAGTAAGCATGACCGGCTGCTTAAACCGGTTCGCTTCCAGGGGGACTGCGCCCGAAAACCCCCCCAGGGTGGAGGGGATGGCCGCGGATTTGATGGATTTTATCAACTCAACAAATCTGTCTCCCTTTTCAATATCCACGCCGGCCTGGGCATAGGAAGCGGGGGGCTGTTTCTGATCCGGCATCAGTCTTTCCTCCTCACAGCAGGGTCTTTGACCTGCACCGGGTAATCCCCGTTGAAACAGGCGTAACAAAAATCATCCGGATTATCCACACATTCGCGCAGGCTGGAAATGGGCAGGAAGGACACGGAGTCCGCCCCTATATACTCCGCGATCTGCGTGGGTGTCATATTGTTTGAAATAAGCTCCTCCCGGGTGGGGATGTCTATCCCGAAAAAACAGGGATGTTTTATTTCGGGTGAGGATAGACGCAGGTGTACCTCTTTGGCCCCGGCCTCGCGCAGCAGGCGCACCAGGATACTGCTGGTGGTGCCCCTGACGATCGAGTCGTCAATCAGGGTGATGCGTTTCCCGGCGATGGCTTTTTTAATGGGATGAAGCTTCATCCTTACGCCGAACTCACGCATCTCCCTGGTAGGCTGGATGAAGGTGCGGCCGTAATAGTGATTGCGCGTCAGCCCGTGCTCAAGCGGGATGGAGGAGGCCGCGGCATATCCCAGGGCCGCGCTGTTGCCCGAGTCGGGCACCGCGATCACCAGGTCCGATGTATGGGCCTCGATCCGGGCCAGGGCCCGGCCCATTTTTTTGCGCAGCATATGCACCGAATAATCAAAGACTGTGGAATCGGGGCGCGAGAAATATATGAGTTCGAAGATACATTGGCTGCATTTATTACAGGAAGCAAAGCGCTCGCTTGAAAGCGTATCTCCCCGGGCAATGATCATTTCACCGGGCTTAATCTGTCTGTCCTGCGGCACACGGGAGGTATCCAGGGCGCAGGTTTCCGAGGCGATCAGCGTCATGTCCGCGTTTTTGCCCAGCACCAATGGTCTGAAACCCAACGGATCACGCACCGCGTAAAGCGTGTCGTCATGAATAAGCACCATGGAATAGGCGCCCTGCATTCGCTGTAAAGTCTCGATGAGCGCGCTTTTAAAATCATTTTGGGTTGAACGCGCGATCAGGTGAAGGATGAGTTCGGTATCGGAGGTACTCTGAAAAATCGAACCCTGTCTGAACAGCTGGTCACGGAGTTCCATGGAATTACTGATATTCCCGTTATGGGCCAGTGCTATCTGGCCCTTGTTGCAGGAAATGGCCATGGGCTGCGCGTTTTCCAGTTTGTTCGAGCCCTGGGTGGAATAGCGCACGTGACCTATCCCCACCATGGAAGGATGATCTTCCTGCAGGTAACGGGATAGTACGTTAGAGACCATACCCAGGTCCTTGTAGAAAATCAATTGCCCCTTATTGTTATAGGCGATGCCTGCGCTCTCCTGGCCGCGATGCTGGAGGGCAAAAAGCGGGTAAAAGAGTTTTTCGGGTATGTTTATTTCCCGTGCAGAGGTAATGCCCGCCACCCCGCAATAATGACCGATCCGATCGTTTGGCGGCAGTTTCAGGAGTTTCAATGTCGTTTTCCCGTGCCTTTTTCCATAAAAATTATACTGATGTTAGTGTACCCATAATATACTCATACTTCCCGTGAAAAGAGAAGAATCTATGTGATTTTTTTCGCGAAATGTGAAAACTCCATGGCAAAGGTCGCTCTTCCCTGGGTGATGCTGCGCAGGGCGGTGGAGTAGCCGAACATCTTGTTCAGGGCAACAGAGGCCTGAACGTGTTCGATCGTCGCCTTGCTGGTAATACTCACGATGTTGCCACCCCGTGAGTTCAGGTTGCCGATCACATCACCGATAAACTCCTTGGGAGTGAACACGTCGACCGTCATGATGGGCTCAAGGAGGATGGGGTCTGCCTGGCCGCAGACATTGTCAAAGCCGATCGCCCCCGCAGCCTCGTAGGCCAGAACAGAGGCCGTGGCCTGGTTGTAGACAGCGTCGGTAAGCTCAACCCCGATATCGATCGTGGGATAGCCGTAACTTGCGCCCGCCTCCATGGAATTCCTCACCCCGCGCTCCACGGCGTCTATCAACTCCTGCGGCAGTTTATCTGTTCCGATTCGGCTTATAAACCCATTGCCCCGGCCGCGTTCGCGCGGAGCGATCCGCAGGGTGATCTGGGCGGTATTTTCCTTGCCTGCTATCACCTTATGATATTTTTCGGTATAGAGAGCCGCCTTGGAAATGGATTCATGGTAGGACACCTGGGGTTTGCCCACCTTGGCCTGGATTTTAAAGTCTTCCAAAAGCCTGGTTACCAGCACCTCCAGATGCAGCTCTCCCATGCCGGAGATTATCAACTGGCCCGTATCCTCGTTTTCCTTTACGGTAAAGGTGGGGTCCTCCTTGGCCAGAAGCTCGAGTGAACCTTTTAGTTTGTTGCTCTCGGAAAGGGTTTTGGGCTCAATGGCTACGGAGATTACCGGTTCCGGGAATTTAATGCGTTCCAGGGCGATTTGGAATCCCTCACTGCCGATGGTATCCCCGGTCTGGGCCAGTTTAAAGCCCACCACCACGGCGATATCCCCGGCCTTTATCTCTTCCAGTTGAGTGGAGCGGTTGGAGTGCATGCGCAGCAGCCTGTGGATGCGCTCCCGCTTTTTTTTATTCAAGTTGTACACCGCCTCGCCTTTCTTCAGTACGCCCGAGTACATGCGGATATAACTGAGCATTCCGGCTTCTTTTTCGGTCTGGATTTTAAACACCAGGCCCAGCGGCGGGACGTTGGTTTTGCAGGCTACGGCCACCGGTTGGTTGTTTTTTATTTGAATCCCCTGTATCGGAGGCAGCTCATCCGGCGCGGGCAGAAAATCCACCACCGCGTCCAGGAGCGGTTGCACGCCGATGTTTTTCAAGGAGGCCCCACAGAATACGGGTGTGAACTTCCGGGCCAGGGTTCCGGTCCGTACGGCTGATTTGATAAGTCCGGGCGGGATCTCCTCTCCTTCCAGATAGAGCTCCGCGATCTCATCCGAAAACGCGGAAACGGTTTCAATTAATTGTTCACGGTAGGTCAGGGCCTCTTCCCTTCTTTTTCCCGCGATATCCGAAAAGAAAAAACTGACCCCCAGGTCGTTCTGATCCCAGCGTATTTCCCGCATGGAAAGCAGGTCGACCACCCCCTCAAAGGCGGATTCGCTTTCCATGGGAAGCTGCAGCACCAGGGGCTCTGTTTTCAGTTTGTCCTGCATCTCTTTGAGCACCTGAAAAAAATCGGCGCCGATACGGTCCATCTTGTTGATGAAGGCCAGGCGCGGGATGTGATATGTGTCCGCCTGGTGCCATACGGTTTCGGACTGGGGCTCCACCCCACCCACGGCGCAGAAGATGCAGACCGCGCCGTCCAGGACGCGCAGCGCCCGTTCAACCTCGGCCGTAAAATCTACGTGTCCGGGCGTATCAATGATATTGATCTGGTTCTCATGCCAGAAACAGGTGGTGGCGGCCGAGGTAATGGTGATGCCCCGTTCCTGCTCCTGGGTCATCCAGTCCATGGTGGCCTCCCCATCGTCCACCTCGCCGATTCTATGGCTTTTCCCCGTGTAATACAGTATTCTTTCGGTGGTTGTGGTTTTGCCGGCATCTATATGCGCCATAATACCGATATTGCGAATCTTCGAAAACTCAGACATATGTGCGTTTCTCCACGCCACATAGTAGCAGGCTTTTCTTAAAATTGAAAGCGGGTAATTGTCAAAAAAGCCGATTTGGCTTAGAACTAAATCAGGCAATGCGTGGAGGGAGGTATGGTATGACCAGGGAGCTGTTACACGCCGCGAAGCAAGCGGCCGCATCGGTAAAAAAGAAATATAAGGATGCGCTTTACACCGCCGTGATCCTCGGCTCGGGACTGGGAGGAGCGGTCCCGGTTGAAAACGCCGTAACCATTCCCTTTGCCGACATAAAAGGCTTTCCTACTGCCGGAGTAAAGGGACACGAGGGTATCCTGAAACTGGCCGCGGGCAAGGCCTTTATGCTGGGGCGGTTTCATTATTATGAGGGTCGAACACCCGAGCAGTTGATGCTGCCGGTTTTCATGATGCACGCGCTGGGGGTAAAACGATTGATTGTCACCAACGCGGCCGGGTCACTGCGCAGGCGTCTTAGACCGGGGGACATTGTGCTTATCCGGGATCAACTCAACCTGCTGGGTGTTCCACTGTTCAGGGGAACGGACGGCGGGTCCACCGGTACCCGCTTTATTAACATGGAACACGCCTACTCGGAGCGCCTGGCCGGGTTGGTAAAAAAACTCCGCCTGCGAGTGCGTAAACGGGGGGTCTATGTGTGTATGCCCGGCCCGCAGTATGAGACCCGCGCCGAGGCAAAAATGCTGCGTGTCATGGGGGGCGACATGGTGGGTATGTCCACCGTACCGGAGGTCATTGCCGCGCGGTACCTGGGGATGGAGGTGCTGGGATTTTCTTGTATCACCAATTTCGCTTCGGGCATGGGAACCCTCCCCATTGACCACGAACAGGTACTGCAGGTGAGTGAACTAATGGCAGGCAGACTCCGTGAAATACTGGACAAAATAACAATCTTTTTGGAAAAAGAGTCGGATGACCGCTAAGGAACGCCTTTCGGGCGCGGTGATAGCGGAGTTGCGCACGGCGATTCTGGACAACCACGGGCATGAAATTTTTGCCGTGGGCAGGCTGGACCGTGAGCGCAAGGTGTATGAAATAGATATCGCCGCCCGGGGAAACGAAAACGCCGTGCCCCTGCTTGAACCGTTTTTGGAACTGGGCGAGGTGGTTATTCATAACCACCCGCGGGGTGACCTTACCCCATCGCAGCCCGATCTGGCAATCGCTTCGCGCCTGGGAAACGACGGTATCGGTTTTTTTATCGTAGACAATGAGGTCTCATCCCTGAATGCCGTGGCCGAGCCGGTGGCGCGGCGGGAGATCGTACTGCTGGATGAAGAGCGTCTTGCGGCCCTGATTATGCCGGGAGGAAGGTTTTCCCGGATATACACGGGGTATGAGGAACGAACCGCCCAGGTGGAGATGTTGCGCGCGGTCTGCCGCAGTTTTAACAGTGAGAAGGTGGTCCTTGTGGAGGCCGGCACCGGCGTGGGGAAATCAATGGCGTATATCATACCCGCCGTGGAATGGGTCAAAAACAACCGGGAGCGTGTGGTCATTTCAACGGCTACCATCAATCTGCAGCAGCAGCTGCTGGAGAAAGACATCCCGCTTGTGATGAAAATCATGGAGTATAAACCCTTAGTGGCCCTGGTAAAGGGCAGGGGAAACTACCTGTGCCTGCTGCGGCTCAATGAGGCCAGGGAGGAGGCCGGCCTTTTTGAGGAACATGAAAAAGAGCTTGAAGCTATTTATGAATGGTCGCTGACCACGCAGAGCGGCGGTAGGGATGATCTTTCGGTATACCCCTCAAACGAGGTCTGGTCCGCCGTCTGTTCCGAGGCCGACGCCTGCCTGGGACTACGCTGCCGGTTTCGCGATGAATGCTTTGTGATCAAGGCCAGGAAAAAGGCGGCGGGCGCGCAGATTCTGGTGGTGAACAACCACCTGTTGTTTTCCGATCTTTCCGTCAGGCTGGCGGGTACGGGATTCAAGGCCAGCGCCGTACTGCCGCCGTTCCAGCGGATCATCTTTGACGAGGCGCATAATCTAGAAAAGAGCGCCACCTCTTTCTTTTCCGAGCAGTTCAGCAGGTTCGCACTGCAAAAAAGCATGGCCAGGCTTTTCCGCCGCAAGGGCGGACGGGAGTTCGGCCTGCTTACCATACTGGCGGGACGTGAACTTGACAAGACCAAAATCGATAAACTCAAACAGCTGGGAGAGGATGTGGCGGCCAAGGGGCTTCTGGCAAACACCATGGCGACCGGGCTTTTACAGGGGGGAAAAAGCTTTTACATTCAGGTAAACACGGAGCAACCGCTTGGGGAACAGGCCCTTGAGGAGCAGCTGCTTGCTCCCCTCCGCGAGCTTAACGTCCTGGTTACCGCCTATACCAATGCCCTCGACGATCTGC
>CAZWYY010000003.1:0-78976 GCA_964638895.1 uncultured Spirochaetaceae bacterium
AAAATTCTACCTTCAGGACAAAAATCTGAACGCGGCCATCAGCCAGTTCAAACAGGTGTTGGATATGGACCCGAATGACATCGCCGCCGTCTACCAGTTGGGCCTGGTGTACCGCTGGAAAGGGAACTGGAGCGCGGCCATGAATCAGTTTAAGCGTGTCTATGATAATGATCCCACCTATGAGCAGGCCGCGGCCTTTTATAACGACCTGGCCCGACAGCACTGCGACCTGGTGCAGTATGCCTTTAAATACGTGGTGGAAACCGCCACCAATGTCGAGATGAGCGGCTCAGCCACCTCACGGGAAAGCGAGCTTGATTACACCCACCCCTTTGATACCACGTTCGCCCTGAGAGCTGCTTATAATATCGAATATTTCTCTTATTACAAGGTCTGGGACCCGGCCGGCCAACCCTACACCTACCATTACCATGATCTGCTGCTCGGCCTTTCCTATTATAATGTGGACTGGGGGCTGCGCATTACCCCGTTTGTGGGCGCCAAACTGCTCTTGAAGGACGCGTTCTATAAAACCATGCTGACCGGCGACCCCGCCACCGACTTCCGTTCCCAGCCTGTCGCGGCCGTTTTTGATTATTTCGACGTGCCCGAACCATACGTATACGCGGAGGCCGCCCTGTGGGAGAACGGCATGTTTACCGCCTCCCTCCGCGGCGGGTATGAGCGCTACCCTGAAACCTATGCTTATTTTGAACCCAATGTGTATGACCTTTGGGGCGAGTGTAACCTGATCCTGAAACTCGCCTTCCTAGATTTTCCGGTGATCAAGGGCACCAAAATCCGCGCGTACGGCAAGGTGGACTCCCTGGATGACGGCAACCTGATCTATGAGACCGCGGGCTACCTGGACATCACCTTCCTTGATCTGGACTACCCGGTTGACCTGGAGGTCACGGCCTACGGGCAGGTCTGGTACCAGGACAGCACGAATGATGATCCGTGGAAATCCGGCGATTATTTTAAACCGCAAAACCAGTACCAGTTCTTCGGGGGGCTGGGCTTTTCCGCATATTTCCCCGTGGCCGAGGGCAATGTGTTGGGCATAAGCCTCAAGATCCAGGGCGGACCGTACAGCGAGTATCATTCATATGGCGGAGAAGGACAGGTTGATTACATAAAGGTGGAAGGGGATCTGACCCTTGAGTACGCCATAAACGCCCTGCGCTTTTACCTGGAAACTAATTACCAGGGCACCTATGAACCGAAAGGACTGCTGCAGGACGATCAACTGAGTTACGGGCAGCTGACCTTCCGACTGGGGCTTGAGGCGCGTTTCCCGGGCCTGTTGACGCAATAACAACCAACAGTTACGTGCTGATATCGACGGGGCCCCGTAAAAAAGGGCCCTGTTTTCTTTAAAGAGGTTTATGAATTGACATGCTTATAAAAAAAATGGTTAAATGATACAACAAGTTCGCCCGGATGGTGAAATTGGTAGACACGCTAGGTTCAGGGTCTAGTGGGGGCAACTCCATGCTGGTTCGAGTCCAGTTCCGGGCAAAAAAAAGGCTGCTTGAAGAACTTCGGGCAGTCTTTTTTTATGCATTCCTTCTGTTATTATGCCCGCTCACAAAATTAAGCAACAACACCCAGAAGCAGATGATCAGGTTGAACAGGGGAACTTGCAGCGCCCCGGGCAAACAGTAAATTATGGAGACCGCGGGGATCCAGACGATCCAGGTGGAGAAAAGCACCGATGGGATCTTAAACGTAAACAGGCGTTTGTTTATGTTTTGCCTAAAGCGCGCAAAGGAAAAGCCGCTGTCCTTCCACAGGAAGGCGATGGTCAGCGAGGGGGCGGCCCACAATGGGCTGTACACAAACTGGTCCACCAGGGTTTTCTGAATAATAGTGCCAAAGTTAAGTGTATAGCCGAAGATGACGCCTTGCAGGCGGTAAAAGGCGTCAACCTCGATCCCCTTCCAGATCCACACCGCCAGGTAAAATAACAGCTCTTTGGGAAAGGCTTTTTTAGGTATTTGTTTCGTGGCGAACAGGTAAAGGCAGGGGATAAGACCACCGAAAAGCGCGGTAGAGACGGCTGAAAACACATAGCCGTACGCGGTTTTCAGGTCGCTGACATAGAGAAAAGCATCCTGGGCTGCGGCAATAAAATAATAGGCCAGCACGATACCCAGGCCCATGGCCTGCAGCACAAGTCCGGGCAGCAGGTTTGTTTTCATGCCCTGAAGGGCGGCGGAATACAGAGTATCTTTGGGAGTTGTTTCGTTTCCAGTCTTCATAGTATTTGAAGGCACATACTATATCGCGCGGAAGACAAAAAAGCAATATCATAAACCGGGCGCAGGCCCGGAAGGCGCAGCGCCTGGCTCATTTGCTACAGTCCGAACGGTGCAGCGGCCGGCTTTACGGTCGCGGCCTGGGCGAAACGCCAGGCCGTCCCTCCTGTCGCGAGCCGGGTGGAAACCGACCGGCTATGATTCTAATCAAGTTTTACTTTTTTCAGCCTGAGGGAGTTGCTTACCACGTTGATGGAGCTTAGGGCCATGGCCGCTTCGGCAATGGCCGGATGCAGCAGCCCCAGTACCGCCAGCGGCACCGCGATTATATTGTAAAAAAAGGCCCAGAAAAGGTTCTGGAGTATTTTTTTAAAGGTGGCCCGGGAAAGTCTGATGGCGCGGACCACGCCCTCAAGACTGCCGCCCACCAGGGTAATGTCCGCCGCCTCTATGGCGATATCAGTGCCCGTGCCGATGGCGATACCCACGTGCGCCTGTTTAAGCGCCGGGGCGTCGTTTATTCCGTCCCCCACCATGGCTACGGTCCGGCCCTGTGCTTGCAGCTCTTTAATAATCCTGATTTTATCCTGGGGCAGCAGTTCCGCAAAAACCGTATCCATCCCCACCCGGCCGGCGATGGTGCGTGCGGCCCTTGTATTGTCTCCGGTGAGCATTACGGTTTTAATACCCATGGTATGAAGTTTCTCCACGGCGGCCGTTGAATCCGCCTTCACCGTATCGGCCACGGCGATAATCCCTATGGTTTTATGATCACGGCCGAAGAGCACAGCGGTATATCCTTTTTCCTGGTAGCCATCCGCCATATCCTGGAACCGGTCAAGCGGAATGCCAAGCTCCCGAAAGTAGGCGATACTGCCGGCCATATACGTCCGTCCGTCAATCAGGGCGGAAACTCCCCTGCCCGCGGTTGATCTGAATTCTCCCGGCTCCGTTAGGGACGCGCCCCGCTGCCCGGCCCAACGATTCACTGCGCCCGCCAGCGGATGGCTGGAACGATGTTCCAGGGATGCCGCCGTATTTATAAACTCCCGGTCAGGCAGATCGCTTTGAAAATCGATGACATGGGGCGTGCCCGTGGTGACGGTGCCGGTTTTATCGAACACAACAGTATCTATCTTCTGGGCGGTCTGAATGGCTTCCCCGTTACGGATAAGGATGCCGCCTGCGGCCCCCTTGCCCATGCCCACCATCAGGGCCGTGGGCGTGGCCAGACCCAAGGCGCAGGGACAGGCTATTACGATGGCCGCGATGGCCGCGAAAAGTGCGGCCGATATCACTGATGTCTGCAGGGTGATCCATGGCAGAAACGGGGCGAACACGGAAAGAATGCTCTTCCCCACACCGGGAAACACCATCCAGAAAACGAAGGTGGCCAGTGATATCAACAGCACCACCGGTACGAATACGGCAGTTACCTTGTCGGCAAAGGCCTGAATGGGGATCTTGGATGACTGTGCCTGCCTGGTCAGCAGAATGATTTGTGATAAAAAGGTGTCTTTACCGACCTTTTCAATGCGAACCTTGAGCGCTCCCCCGCCGTTCAGCGTGGCCCCGATGACCTTGTCACCCCTGCTTTTTTCTATGGGTATGGACTCTCCGGTTGCCATGGATTCATCCACGGCACTCCCGCCGTCTGTGATTACGCCGTCAACCGGAATCTTTTCACCCGGTTTTACCAGCACCACATCGCCGATGCGCAGTTCCTCCACCGGTACTTCACTGGTGCCGCCGTCTTTGCCGACAAGATGCGCGCTTTTGGCCCCCAGCTCCAGGAGTTGTTTAATGGCTTGGGAGGCCCTGCCCGTGGCCGCCTCCTTGAGATAGTTTCCGATGAAATTAATGGACATGATCATGGCCCCCACCACCGCGAAATTCTCGATCCCCAGTCCAAAAAGCTTCAGGATGCCCGTGCTGAAGGCGGCAACCGTGCCCAACCCGATCAGCGAATCCATGGCGAAGGAGACGTTTTTGAATGAGTACAGCATGGCGCGGATCACCGGAAAGCCGATGATGAAGATCACCGGGAAGGCCAGTACCAGGTCGATGATCAGGGCGGGCAGTGCGCCGCCCAAAAAAAATCCGAAGGCCATCTCCCCGATCATCTTCAGGGCAAGGGGCAGGGTGATGGCCCACGCCCATACCAGCCGGGCCTTCTCCCTCCTCAGGTGAAGCGCTTCCTGCCGCGTCTCATCCTCCATATCCTCAAGGGCGTATCCGGCCTGTTTTACCTTCTTTTTAAAGGTCCTGGTATCTGTTTTTTCATTAATATAGCTAATGAACGCCTTTTTTTCGGTAAAGCTGACACGCGCGTCGACCACACCCGGAATATGTTTTAACGTGTTTTCCACAGTAAGGGCGCAGGCGGCGCAGGACATACCCCGCACCGCGTATTCAATCTTGTTTTTTTTCACAGAAGTTGATTCGGCCATCGTCCGCCTCCGTCGGTGTTAATCCGTCTGGTGCCGCGCTTAATTCGCGTCGTACCCCGCAGCCTGGACCAGTTTGATCAGGGCCGCCTTATCCCGGGTTGCCGTGGTGACGAATGCCTTTTTCTTGGCGAAATCCACTTCGGCGTGTTCCACGCCGTCGGCTGCGGAAAGCGCCCGTTGGATGGCGCCCGCGCACCCCGTGCAGGCCATGCCCTTTATCTTTAAAGTGACGATATTTTTCATATTCTATCTCCTCCATTGTATTCGGTGTATTGTCCGGCCCGGTGCGGTGATTTTTTATTCATATCACAGCAGTCCAGGCGTTTATTGCCGTAGGCCTTTTCATTGGCCTCCGCAAGACGATCAAAGTAATGATTGATCCTTTGCCCCAGTTTTTTAAAGACGTTCATATCGCACCTCTTGTAAGTTAATCCTTGTTACCTTCCCATCATCCCGTTACCGTAGGATCCCGGGCCCTTGTCCTCCGGATCACGGTAGTCCGGGTTCATCCATCCCCGGTTCGACAGGTAGCGGTAGCCCATGGCCCTGTGCATGGCTTCCAGGCTTTCCGAGCCTTCTCCGCCCATCATTTGGTCCATCTGCTCATGTTCCTCCCGGTCGGGATGGACGGCGCTCATCACTGCGTCCCCCAGTTCTTCCAGGAGGTTGTCGCTGACCTTGCCGGGAACAATATCGCGGTTTACGGTCACTCCCTGTTCACGGCGGATGAGTTCAAGTACCTGTGGGATGGTTTGTTCCTGTTCCTTTTCCTGTGCCGCGAGCGGCACGATGGTCATACCTAAAAACATCATGATAATAATCATTCTCAGTGTGGTGTTTCTCATATTTCAGCTCCAGTCTACCGGCCTTTCAGCCGGTTTTTCTGAACTTGGAAAAAATGTCCATAATCTCGGTTATTTTATTGTTTTTATCCTCGGCGTCGCCGCTTTTCATGCTGTCCGCCACGCAGGTGTGCAGATGCTGAAACATGATAAGGTCCTCCACCTTGCGGATGGCCGCGGCGCAGGCCCTGGTCTGGGTGAGAATATCCATGCAATAACGGTCTTCAGTCACCATTTTTTGGATGCCCCCAAGCTGGCCCTGGATCTTGTTGAGCCGCTGGGTTACCTCCGCTTTTTGCCTTTCATTCATCATTGATCGGTTCTCCTTTTCATTACACACTTAATATACTATACCCTGGTATGGTAGTCAAGCAGTAAAACAAATTATCCTGAGAGCGCTTTTTTAGACAGGAAGACGATTCTTAAGCGGAAAGGAAGATTTATCCGGCTTTTAAACATCTACCACAGAGTATGCTTGAACCTTGGTTCACCCTGTGGTAGATTAATAATGTTAAAAGTGTTGTGAGTGCTTTTTAGCATTCACAATCTGATAGGTCCTTGCACGCCTTGAAAAGGGCGTGTAAGGATTTTACTTTGGTTTGATCTTTGGGATTCATGGAAATAGTGACTCCCTTGTCCGTGTACTCAACATTACAGTCGTAGTTTTCACAGTCATGTTTCAGATCAATTCCGTGGCAACATCCAAACATTAACTCACCTCCTTTCTTTGATGCATTCCTGCCGGAAAAATCATCCGAACAGGTCTTTTATGGCTTTCATTGCTTCTTCGTTAATGCTACATACATTGCTTTGTCCCTGTTTTGCGCGGTTTATAAGACCTGAACCTACAAGCTCTTTAAAATGATGCGAAACTGTGGAACGGCTTATTTTCAGGCAATGGCAGGCATGGGTAAAAGACTTTTCCATACCCAGGCAGCATCCGTTATGGATGGTTTTATTCCCGCAATGCTTTTGATGCAGATAAATCATCTGAAAGATGGCAAGCCTTTGTTCGCTGGAAAGCGCCTTGAATATTTTTGCCAGGTTGGATAGTTTCATAACTATCGAACAATATATGCAAAGAAAAGGTTCATGTCAAGAAAAAAAGGGGCGGAGAAAAATTATTCATACTGCAGCAGGTGTGATGCATTCAGGACTTTGATTTTTTTCCTTTTTTAATGATGACCCCCTGTTGTGCCAGTTCCGCCTACCGCCCCCTATTTACGTAACAAGGACGTCGTTCTTGCCGCGGATTGCGCGGCCTATTGTCTCGGTGATTTTCAGGGGCGCGTACCGTTCCCATACAAAGGGTGGTGGTGAGTATACGGGGAGAAATTTTGGAGCAGTGACGATTTACCAGGTGTTCCGGTGGATTTTTTGCTCGGCGGATACCTGATACTGTGTTATCTGCCGCGTGTGCCCGGAAGGGTATCCCAGGGCCATGTAGCAGGCGATTTCATAATCCGGCGGAATGTTGCACACCCGTTTGATATGCGTAACCTCCGGCGGAAAGGGAATTCTGGTGACACCCTGAATACCTTGGGCCGCGGACGCGAGCAGCATATTTTCAATACAGCACCAGATTGAGGCGAAAGGATTCAGCGCCGAGAGGCTGTCCGGTTTCAGCAGCGGCCAGGGCTGTCTGAAACAAACCACGATCAGGCAGCCCGCGGTAAGCAGCATTTTATACTGTTTGGGAACGGCGGCAAGATAGCAGGCGCGTTGCACCGGGTCCGTGCTGTTCCAGCTGTCAAGCCAGGCTTCAATTCCTTTCTTGGTATAGTTTTTTTTGACCTTGTCTATGACCTTTATCCGGGCCGCCGGATCCTGCACTACTATAAACTCCCATTCCCGCAGATGGTTGTTCGAGGGTGCGCAGAGCCCGGCGTTTATTATTCTTTTTATTGTCTGTTCGTCGATCTCCTGCTCTTTAAACTCACGGGTGGACCGCCGTGATGCAATTGCCTCATATATATCCATGATAGTTTTCCTTTCATTTTGCCGACGCTGATTCTGCGGCCGTCGGTTGTCCAAAACCGGTTTACGCCTTCCGGCAGTCGGTATTTTTTTAAACCTTTTACCCGTTTCGGCCGCCGCGCGTTTTATACTCTCAGACCGCCATCCAGCCACCAGAAACCGCTTTTGATCAGCCGCTCCTGGAACTCCTTGATCTTACCCTCCACAACCTTCTCTCCGGACGGTATGCCTTCCCATTTGGTGTAATACCAGTCCAGGTAATGCTTATATCCCTGCTTGGCCCAGGAATCATTAAGCCCAATACGCTTTTGGGGATCGTCATATTCCGCTATTATGGCGCCAAGGGTGTCCGCCCCGGGCGTTGTATATTTCCCGTAATGGACTACAAACCGCGGACTGAGGCGCCCCTTTTGATACGCTGGTTCTTTGTCGGGGTATCCCAACACCACCGTAATCAACGGAAAACAGGAGGTTTCCGGTAGGTTCAGCATGGTATACACCTTATCCAGCTCGCTTCTGTGCAGGCCATTGGTTATCAGGGAATCGATGCCCAGCGAACTTGCGGCAATTACCGCGGTCTGCGCCGCGAGGATGGTATCCACGGTGCCGGTGAGAAATCCTATGATATCGTCATTGTCAAACCTGTGTCCCATGTGCACGGCAGTACGGGCGATGCGATTGAAATCAACGGAATACACAAGGGCCCGGCTGCCGCGGTACCCGAAGAGTTCCCGCATGTTTTCGCGGTCATCAAGCACGATAATCGAATAACTCTGGCGGGCGGAAGCATTAGCCGTCCTGATGCTCGCGTTTAGGATCAGGTCCAGATCCTCCCGGCTTACCTCTTTGTCGCTGAAATTGCCGTGAACCGTTCGTAACGCGTTAATTATCCGTAAGGTCTCATTCATGTTTTTATTCCTCGTTAATGATGTTATCCAGAATTCTCTCCAGATTTTTTTCAAAAATCCGTATTTCCTGCTCAGTAAATCCGCTGTAAAATATGCCGTCCATCTCCGCGGATACGGCCAGGTACCGGTCTTGGAACCGTTTGTCTTTTTCCGTACGGCGGATTATGATCTTCCTTCTGTCTTCCGGTGAGGCTTCCCGCCTGATCAGGCCGCCCTGTTCCAGCCTGTCGAGCATGCTCGTCAACGTCGATTTTTCCAGTTGGGTCTTTTGCGATATTTCGCTGATGGGGATGCGGTCATGCTGCCATAATACAAACAGGATCCTCCCCTGCGCGGAGTTGATCTCCCCGATATGATGCTTTTTTAAAAGCCTGTTAAAAACCCTGCCCGCCGCCTGGTGAATTTTACTCATTAAAAAACCGCCGCTTCTGATTGGTTGCATCAGCCTGCCTCGACACTCCATTTAAAAATGTATTATATAAAATAGTACTATATAGAACTAATAATGTCAAGAATAAATTTCCTTTTGTTATTTACCCATCCGTTTGTATTATATAGTATAAAACATATCAAGGATGTGTATGAATTACTTCCGTCGCAAGACCACAGACCAGCTTTTCAACCTGGCAATCCTTCTGGCAATCATAACCATCGGGTATAATATTCTTGAGGGCCTTATCTCGGTTTTTTTCGGGGCCAAAGACGAGACCCTGGCCCTCTTCGGTTTCGGGATCGACAGTTTTGTGGAGGTGGTGTCCGGAGCCGGTATTCTGCATATGGTGCTGCGTATTAAAAGGAACAGGCATGTACTTGAAAGCCGTTTTGAGCGCATGGCCCTGTTCATCACCGGTGCGGCGTTTATGCTGCTTTTTTTGGGGTTGGTAACAGGGGCGGTACTGAATATCGTTTTCGGGCAGCGTCCGTCCACCACCCTGGCCGGGATCATCATTTCCATCATTTCACTTCTCACCATGTTTATTTTATATACGGTTAAATTGCGAACAGGAAAAGCGCTCGATTCAAAGGCCATCATTGCCGATGCCAAATGCACGCTTACCTGTTTTTATTTGTCCGGCATTCTGCTTTTCTCCAGTGTTTTGTATGAGCTTTTCAAAATCGGTTATTTTGATGTGATCGGCAGCCTGGGAATTGCCTTTTTTGCGTTTAAGGAAGGGAAGGAGTCGTTGGGTGAGTTTTTCGTTTCTAAAAAAGCCGCCGGCACAGAAACCGGGAAAAGGAGTAAACCATGAGTAAACAGTTAAGTCAGGCGGAAAAACAGGAAAAACTGAAAACTGTGATCAGGCGCCTGTACCGGGGTGATACCGTGGATCAGGTGAAAAAAGAGTTCCATGCACTGATAAAGAACGTGAGCGCGGAAGAGATTTCCGCCATGGAGCAGGCCCTGCTTAACGAGGGATTCCCCGCGGAGGAAATACAAAGGTTGTGCGAGGTTCACGTTGAGGTATTCAAAAACTCGCTGGCCGGACAAAGAAGGGTTTCCGGTATCCCCGGACATCCGCTGCATTCTTTCTTGGCCGAAAACAGCGAATTAAAAAGACGTATAAGGGAGCTGACCAAACTCCTGCCCGGCCTGAAAAAACAGAAGGCGGATCCGGAACACATGCGCCGGTTTAAACAGGGGCTTAAGGAACTGGAAAAGGTTGAGTTTCATTACCGCAGGAAAGAGAATCAACTCTTTCCGTTTCTGGAGCAGAAGGGGTTTACCGGTCCCTCCAAGGTGATGTGGGGCAAACATAATGAGATACGGCGGCGGCTGAAGCTGTGCGGTGAATACCTGGACGCGAAAGCATTTGCCGACCTGGCAAAGGAATGCGGGGCGCTTTTTTCACATTTGCGGAAGATGATCTTTATGGAAGAGAAAATTCTCTTCCCCACAGCGTTAAAAAAACTCTCGGAACAGGAGTGGGCCCGTATTCGGAAGGGCGAACCTGAGATCGGGTATGCCTGGATCAAACCGGGGAACGTCTGGGACGCCGATATTGTGTTACAAACCACCCCGGAACAGGCGGTGTTGGATAAGGCGCGGGGCGCCGGAGCCGCTCGAGGTACCGGGCATGAGGACCCCGACGGTGCGCACACCGGTCAGGACCTGGATGTGGGCTGGCTCAGCGTCGAACGGATCAACCTCATGCTGAAGTCCCTGCCCTTTGATGTTACCTATGTGGATGAAAACGATACCGTGCTTTATTATTCGGCGGGAGCGGAACGCATTTTCCCCAGAAGCCCGGCGGTGATCGGACGCAAGGTGCAGAACTGCCATCCCCAGGCAAGCGTGCATGTGGTTAACCGGATTTTAAAGGCCTTCAGGGAAAAAAAGCAAAAAAAGGCCGAGTTCTGGATCTCCATGAACAAACGGGTTGTCTATATCCGCTATTTTCCCTTGTATGATGCCGGGGGAGACTATAAGGGCGTTATCGAGGTTACTCAGGACATAACGGAAATAAAAGACCTAGAGGGAGAGCGGCGCCTCCTGGACTGGTGACGATTATATTACATCACCGGACCGGCGGCGGTTCATTGGAGGTTACCGATGCGGCTGCATTATTTTCAACACGTGCCGTTTGAAGGCCCGGGATACATCAAACAGTGGGCGGACGCGAACGGAACCACGGTATCGGCCACGAAATTCCATGCGAACCAGACCCCTCCCAAACCGGCCGATGTTGATATGCTTGTTGTCATGGGCGGTCCCATGGGTGTGTATGACGAAACGCAACACCCCTGGTTGGTCGCGGAAAAGAGATATATTGAGCGGGCCATGGGGAAGGGCACACCCGTTCTGGGCATCTGTCTGGGCGCGCAGCTGCTCGCGTGCGTGCTGGGCGCCCGGGTCTATAAAAACCGACATAAAGAGATCGGTTGGTTTCGGGTCCGCACGGTGAATGCCGCGGATTCCGCGTTATGGAGAAAAATGCCCGCGCGAGGATTTTTTGCCTTTCATTGGCACGGTGACACCTTTGATCTGCCCAGGGGTGCCGTACATCTGGCATATTCCGCTGCCTGCCGCCATCAGGCTTTTGTGTATGAGAACAGGGTTTTAGGAATACAGTTCCACCTGGAATCAACCCTTAAGGGCATACAAAACCTTATTCATAACTGCGGTGCCGAGCTTGTGCGGAAAGAGTTTATACAACCGGAGAAGCGGATTATGGAGGATTCGGCGAGGTATACGGGCGCGTCGCATGCGCTTATGACCGGTATATTAGACGAGTTTGCCCGAATCACTCGGGGCATAATCAGGATGACAGCTTATCCCTGACCAGGGCCTTGAGTTTACGTTCCACCGTATCCCTGTAATCTATCACCCGTGAGACGTAGTTAAGGGTAATCAGCGGCGCACCGTTGGTTGTTACCCTGTTTTCCCCGGCATTGTAAATAGACAGGCCCACGATCTTATTCTGACCCCGTTTCAAACAGTATTTCAAATGACGTATACCGAAAAGCACATTGGTTTGGACAGAGAAAAAATCGTCCTCGTTCAGGTAGGGGAATGATTTGGAGTTAAGCTGAAAAAGTCCGCGGTCTATTGAAAGGTCCTGATTAATGTTTTCGGCATTGACGTTGAACCTGCTTTCCATATTGCACACGGCGAACGCCAGGGACGGGGGAACCTCGTACATGTCGGCGTATTTAAGGATGATGCCGCTGATATACCTTGATCCGCAGAGTTCGGCATAGAATTTTTCTATGATTCCCCTTGTATTTTTATTTCTGTAAAGGGTCAGGCTCAGGTCATCATTTACCACGGAGGCAAGATACCTGCCCACAATCTTGCGCTCTGCCAGGAATTCTTCCGGTCTGGAACCGGAGAAAGCGGTTTCTTCTCCGCCGAATAAAATGTGCGAAGAGGCGATTATGATAGATATAAGCAGTAAAATAGCGAGTTTTGGAATAAGTTTCTCCTTTATCTGTTATCCGATCGTTGCCGCCGGGCATTTTAGGAATTAATATAATCATTTTTTTCAAAATCGCCAACAAAAAAGAGGGATCAATCCATGAGGACCGCTACATGGGCTTCGACGGCCTGTTCCCGGCCCGTGCTTTCCAGGCCTTCTTTTGTTTTACACTTGATTGAAACGGCGGAAACGTCGATCCCCAGCATACGGGCGATGTTTGCCCTGATCTCTGGTACAAAGGAGAGTAATTTTGGTTTTTCCAGTATGATTGTTCCGTCCAGATTCACAATGGTATACCCCAGGTTCCGTATAATCTCCAGTGTTTTGACCAGAAGCTCGCTGCTGGGCATGTCTTTGTACCGGGGATCCGTGGAGGGGAAATGCGCGCCGATGTCACCCATGGCCGCGGCACCGAGTAAGGCGTCTATTACCGCATGAAGCAGCACGTCTCCATCCGAATGGCCCAACTCGCCCTTGTGCCAGGGAACGGCGATACCGCCAAGATACAAGGTACGTCCCCTTACCAATCGGTGGATGTCGTAGCCCAAACCGATTCTCATAGTCCCTCCATATCAAAACCGTAGGTAATCTTTCTGTTTTGTGGGCTGCCCGGGATCGTAAAGATTGATCCGCCGTCCAGCATATACACCTCGGTATCGTCGGCGTATCGTGTGTGGTGTTTTCGGGCCTCAAGATGCGCGGCATAAAGGCGGGCGAAAGTGAAGCCCTGGGGCGTCTGTGCCCCTTTTGTCCATTGTTTGTCCGCATGATGTTCGATAAACCCGTTTTTGCCTATGGTTTTAACGGCATCGGGAATGTCCGCAACGGGCACGCACGCACCGTGAAGCTTTGTGTTTTCCAGAACAGCGGCAATCAGTTCGGGTGTTATCCATGGTCTTGCGCCGTCGTGAATCAACACATATTCAGGTCTGTAAGGGGCCAGGGCCTCCAGTCCCAGAAATACGGATTCCTGCCGGTGTGGACCCCCTTCGATTATGGAAAGCCTGCAGGCACCGCCCGCTTTCAGGTAATGGGAAAGCAGCAGCCCCGTGTATTCAAGATCTCCGGGAGGTACGGTAATGACCAATTTTTCAAAAAGATTTGAGGATAAAAAGGGTTTTACGGCCAGTTCCAGTACAGGAACATCGTCAATCAACAGATATTGTTTTTTCTTGTTTGTCTGCATGCGGCGGCCTGACCCGGCCGCGGTAATTACGGCAGCGGCAGAGATCAAGGAAGCTCCATTTTTTTATAAATTAACGCCTCAACCTCGTCTTTGCCTTTATTAAGCGAATAGGCTATCTCATCAATAAGCAGTTTAAGCGCGTTATCGAAGAGTTTTCGCTCCAGAATGGGCAGTTCCTTGATCTTGCTACGATTGTAAAGTGAGCGCACCACCTTTGCGATGTCCAGTACGCTCCCCTTTTTTAGCAGGTCAAGGTTCATCTGGTAACGCATTTTCCAGTCCGCGGAAATGGGCTGATAGTCTTCGGCAACCACGTTCAGGGCTTTTTGCGCCTCTTTTTTATCCACGATCGGCCGGATACCCCGCTCGTCCGTCTTGTCCACGGGAACCATGACGGTCATATCAGGCACATCCAGATAGATTATATAGTAAAGCAGCTTCTTCCCCTGGAATTTTTTTTCTTCGATCGCCATAACCTGGCCCACACCCTGAAGGGGGTATACGATTTTTTGATCGACCTTATACTTTAAATTCTTTTTTTTGGGTTTGGACTTCTGTGCCGGCTTGGTTTTCATATTACCTAATATACCGTAATTATTTTATATAGTCAAAATAAAGTAAATACTATACAGTAAAAAACATGGATGAACGGGTCTCGGCAAAAAAAAGATTCGGTATAATGCTTGTTTTCAGTGCCTTAATCATTATTTTGGTAATTTTAATCGTGCTGTTTCACCGGGAAATATGGCAGGTTTTTCAAAGTGTGGACTCCATTCGCGCCTGGGTAAATTCGTGGGGACTGCTCGCTCCGCTGGTGTTCGTAATACTACAGATAATACAGGTGGTTATATTTATCATTCCGGGGGAGATACCCCAGATAGCGGGCGGCTACCTATTCGGGTTCTTTTGGGGAATCGTGCTTTCCACAATCGGCATCGGTATCGGTTCTGCCGTAAACTTTTACCTGGCCCGCATGTGGGGGTTGCGTTTTGTGGAAGCGATATTACCGCATGCCACCCTCGGAAAAATGAGAAAACTTATCTCAGGTACAAGATCCACCCTGCTGTATTTTATCGTCTTTTTAATTCCCGGCATCCCCAAAGACGTGATCGCCTATGTGGCGGGGCTTTCAAAGATTAAATTCTGGGTATTCATCTTCATTTCCAGCAGCGGACGCCTTTTGGGACTTATCCTCTCGGTTATCATCGGTGTGGCGCTGGCGGACGGAAACTGGCTTTTAGGAACCGTGACCGCGCTGTTGGGTGTGGGATTGATAATCATCGGAATTATATACCGGGAGAAATTGTACGACCTGTTAAAACGCGTTACGGAGCAGCCCGGCAAATAAAAAACCGTCCGGGCCCGGCTAAGCAATTTTAAATTTGTTCCATATCACAAATACATGCCACAAGCTTCGCTTGTGGTATGTGGGGGGCGCCCTTTGGGCGCTGTGTGGGCTGGTCGCGCGCTTCGCTTGCTGCTCGCCCATGCAGCCGGGGGGAAAAAGCCACTCTTTGGAAGCGTTAGCGAAACCATTGGTTTTAGTTGAAAAGTCTGGTTAAATGGTGGTGGCTTTTTCCGTTGCGCGCCAAACAGAAAAAGGCTTTTTATTTTGAAAAAAACATAATCGAACAAATCTAAAATCGCCTGCCTCATTTGTAGATACAGGCAATTCTCATTTTGAACGATTATATTTAGATGCCTGTATAGCATCAGCTTTCTTTAATGCTACCCCATGGTTCAAAATGAGAATTGCTGGGCCCGGCTTCCTCACAATCCACGGCGGAACGGAGGTATTCTTGAACTCTATATATTTCAGGGGATGGATATCCAGGATATTTCCGTACCACCCGTCGATGGTGTCAAGGTCTATGATATTGAATGAGGCAATATGGTTGATAGGCAGGATTACCGCGTCCTGCAGCAGTATTTCCTCGGCCTCAGAGAGTTTTTTATATCTATCAAGTCCGATACTCGCCAATGATTCCTGGATCAGGGCATCGTATTTCTTATGGGAAAAAAGCGCCTCATTCAGGTTGCTTTTACTTGTCCACATTTGCAGGAAGGCCAGGGGATCGGCGAAATCTCCGATCCATGTATATGAGCTGATGGTGTAATCATGCTTCCCCATTGCCGGAAAGAAATCCTGTGGTTCCACCTCTTTGTATTCGACCTTCACCTCCAGGTTGTCCTTCCAGGCCTTGGAAACAATGTCGGCAAACAGGGTATTGCCCTTGGAAACCAGAAAGCGGATGGGCGGCAGGCCCTTGCCCTTGGGATACCCGGCCTGCTTCAGCAAGGAAAGCCCCTGGTCAATGTCCTGGGCGGAGATCCCCTTTACCTCCGGATATTTGGGGATCTGCGGGATGAGTTTGTCCGTGGGCAGTGGTGAGTAATCCTTTGAACGCAGCTTGTCCCAGGGAATTAACAGGGAAAGGCCCTTGCGTACCCGGGGATCGTTCCAGGGTTTAATTTTACAGACAAAGAAGAAAAAACTTGTTGCGAACATGGGGTAAACCTGTATCTTGGACTTTGACCGGCTGTCCAATGAATCAAAATCGCAATCATTTAGGCTTGTCCACTGAACCTTTCCGTCATTGAAATCCCGGGCAACCTCCTTGGGATCGTCATAAAAAAGAATTCGTACCCCGTCCAGGCTGACGTTTTCCTTGTCCCAATAATGATCGTTTTTTTTCAGGACAAGCTCATGATCCGTTCTTCTATACAAGTAAAACGGTCCGTTGCCGATAAGGGGCGCCTTTTTATCCCAGTTCTTCTGGGTAAGGTAGGAATGATGAATGGGGGCGAAACTTAAAATACACAGTAGCTTTAAAAAATGGCTTGTGGGTTGCTCAAGCGTTATCACCAGGATTTTGTCGTCGGGAGCATAAATCCCCACGGAGTTAGGGTCCTTGGAGATGCCTTTTCTGTAGTTTTCCGCGCCCTTGATTACGTCCAGGTATACAGAATACTCGGCCTTTTGCGCGGGATCAAGCAGGAGTAACATGGTGTCCCTGAAATCCTGGGCGCGTACCGGGTCGCCGTTACTGAAATAGGCGTTTTCACGTATGTAAAAGGTATAGGTAAGCTTGTCGTCTGACAGTGTCCAGCGTTCGGCCGCGGCGGGTGTGGGTTCCAGGGTGATGGGGTGGTAGGTCATCAGCCCTTCATACAGACCTGTGAGAATCTGGATCTCCGAACTTTTATGAACATGAATTGGATTCAGCGTGATGTCCTGCGAAGTGAGCGCGATCACAAAGTCATTCGATAATCCGTCTTCTTGTTTGTTCCTGTTTTTGTCTTGGGCCGAAAGTGGTAAAATAAAAAGTGCCGCAAACAGTACGCTTGCCAGCACCCGGATTTTCAGCGGCATATGATTTCCTCTATCTCATTCAATCTACCCATTTTTGTACGTGTGGTCAATAAAATACCCAAACCTGCGGGTGGCTACACTTTATTATAGCACTTATATGTTCAAAACCTGAAACAATGACAGAAAAAAAAGTGTTATGCCGCCGATCCCAGCCACCAGGGCAAGGATGAGCAGAACCGTCATCGCGCCTTTGGCGCCGCGGATAAGTTCCTCTTCACTCTTTATACTGATAATGAACTTTTTCCCTTTCTGCGACGGTTTTTGCAGGCAGAGTTCACCGCTGGAATCCGCGGCCTCTCCCAATACATATACATCCCGCTTAAGTGGGATTATATCCTCCTCATACCGGTAACCGATGGTACGCCGGTTGGTGCTTCCGCTTATACCGCCCAAGTTGATGATCAGTCCCCCTATGCGCAGCGACCCGCCGTTTACCTCGCCGGGCTCAAAGCGTGAGTACGCCTTTTCGGTTACGAATGACGCGCCCTCCGGGTTTACCTTTATTTTACCGGTTTCATCCCTGACATAAAAAGGCACGGAGCGTGTGTTCTGTGCAACCGTATCCCCTCCCCGCCGTGTACGTTGAATGCGGTTTCCATTAGCATCGGTTTCCCAGTAGGTTTCTTCGTACTCCCGGGTAATCCTCATGGCATAGTATACACAGTCGGCCTTGGCCAGCTCCGAGATCAGGGGATTGTCGCACTCTACCGTGCCTTTTATCTCGGTAATCTGGTTAAATGATCCGGCGCCGATATCTTTGGCTACGGATGCGGATATCTCCCGCAACTCCCCGGCCTTTGAGGTTTCCGTACTTTTCATCTGGTACAGTTTCTTGCCTTGTAACGAATAGCCCACAAACAGAGCGATGCCCACGGCCACAAGACCTATTCCTATAAATGGACCCATACTCACCTCCTTTTAAGAATGCTAAGTCCTTAACCGTTGAATTTCAAGGTGAATTTTAAAAAACGAAACAGGGCTGCCCGAAGGTTCAACATTAGAATTGCCGATAGGGAAGGACATCTTTGATCTTGAGTTTTACCCGCAGGCTGGCAACATATTTCCCCGAGCTGATAAAGATCTCAGGGGCATCTTCGATCAGGGCCAGGCCCGTCACTCGGCGCGGCTTGTTGAAATATTTGGGCCGCAGTAGGTTTCTGATTCCGTTTTTGATTGCCTGTTCATAAGCGGTGTATTTCTGCCTGTATCCCTTAAACAGGTCACCCTCCCCCCGGCCCTCGGCCGAGGGTATGGAGGGGCCCAGCCAGGCGTTGCGCCTTTGCAGCTGAAACTCCATGGGCTCATACTCAATCCGCGCAAAAAGTTTCCCGTCGCGAGGTTCCGTGGAAAGAATATTCAGGTTTTTATCACCCCAATTGATTTGGGCCACCGGGGTAAGTACAAACTGTTCCTTAACCCTCCTGTCTTTATCCTGCGGCACATAGGAAAAATCGAAACCATAGATCATTCCGGATATAATGAAGCGCGCCTCTTCCAAAAGCTGCTCTGCCGCCTGTTTATTGGAAAGCGGATATTGTGTATCTTTTTCTCCGGCAAAGGGTTCAAGTTCGCACCATACGTCTATGTATAAAAGCTCAAACTGCGCGCCGGACAGGTACGTGCATACGGCAAATGATACGGCCAGGATTACAAGTATTTTTGGAAGCTTCATGCACTAGTAATTATCGGATGTTTCTTCTGATTTCCTGTATGGGATTAATGCCGAAACGCACAAGAAAATAAATATAACCCACCAGCAGGCCCGAAAGGTGCCCCAGGTGGGCGATGGTGCTGTTCGGACTCAAGAGCTGGGAGACAAGCTCAATACCGGCAAAGACTATCAGCAGAACATAGGCTTTCATGGGAAGAATTCCCCAGATATAAATAGGCTGGTTGGGATGCCGCGTGGCAAAAGCCAACAGGAGTCCGTAGATGGCGCCGGACGCCCCCACAATAGGGATTCCGCCCATGCCCAGGTACGGGTACACAATCGCCATGATGAGCCCGGCCCCGATACCCACCGTGAAATAAAATAGCAGGAATTCGCTGCTTCCGAACTCACGCTCAAGCTGTGTGCCGAACATAAAAAGGATCAGCATGTTTATTAAAATATGAAAAAACCCCCCGTGCATGAACATATAGGTCGCCAACTGCCAGACATACCCGCTGCCGAAGGTTTCATAGGGAATTAACGCGAAATATTTTGTCATCAGGTTGATCTGCCCCGATACGTTACGCTGAAGCTGGCTGCTGAATACCACTATATTTGTGGCGGGCGTGATCATTTGAAAGATGAAAATAATCACGCAGGCAATGATGATAATTATAGTCGCGTTATAATACCTGTATAAAAAAGGTCTGCGCAATAGGGATAACATTTTCATATTAACAAATTACGAACATATCATGGTTAAGTCAAGAGAGTAAAATGCTGTAAAACCGCACGATCATTACAGGTGAATGAAATTCGCCGAAATCCCACTTTTAAAATATATGATTATATGGTTTGATGATATTGTGAAAAGACAGGCGGATTTTTATTCACATAAGGCAAAGGCCCATGGGTATCCGGCCCGTTCGGTATACAAGCTGCAGGAGATTTTAAGCAAGTACGCGATGCTTAAAAAGGGGGCCCGTGTTCTGGACCTTGGAGCGGCCCCGGGGAGCTTCAGCCGGTACCTGCTTGAACGCCTGCACGGCAGCGGCAGCGTGCTGGCGGTGGATCTTAATGCCGGGCTGGCCATACCGCGTGGTTATACCAATTTTCATTTTATTCAAGGTGATATTTTTTTAGATTCCGTATTGCAGGAAATCAAGGGGAGCGGGCCCTTTGATCTGATCGTAAGCGACGCGGCCCCGGCCACCACGGGGAATCGGCTGGTTGATACGACTCAATCGCTTGAACTGGCGCGGCGCGTGCTTTTTATCGGACTACAGGTCCTTGCTGCAGGGGGCAACCTTATCGTCAAGATTTTTCAGGGAGGGGAGGAAGGCAAGTTTCTAAGGGAGATGAAGGCGTGTTTCAAACAGGTGAAGGGTTTTAAACCGCAGGCCTCACGCAGAGAATCGTTTGAAACCTACTACCTGGGTTTTTATTTTAAGCAACCGGCCGCGCCGTACGGTTGACCGCCTATTTAAAGGTTATGTTGTGCACCGGCTTGGTGGTTTTGATGATGATGACCGGCATGTACTCGTAGCGGTATACGACCTCGGCCTGATCCATGTCGTCCGGCGTGTACCGATTTGCGCGGATCCTTATATACACACCCTCCGGAGCCTCGATATGCAGGGTATTCTCTTGCCAGCGGATGTTGATCCTGGCCCGATCCAAAGCACGTAAGATATCATATGCCCGGCGGACCCCGACGAACCTCAGCCAGGGGTAGTGTTTTTTCACGAAACCGAGCATTTCTTCCAGGCCGGTTCTAAGCTCCAGCCAACTTTTGCCTTTACTACGGTAGGTGTCGAACACGTCATCAGGATGGATGAAGTGGGTCCAGATGCCGGGACCCATAACAGCCGAAGCAATGAGTTGTTTAATATACGGCGTGCACAGGTACCCGGAAGAGATGCGCGGAATATAGTAGATGTCCGGCACCACCGGGCTGGGACCGAAAGCCATAGGTGTCTCATCAGTCCCGCCGGCGCGCACAGTGGAAACCACTTTAATGGACGGGAACACCTCATGCAACACCCGAACGGCCTCGTCCGAGATGATGTTATGCGGGGCCACGTAGGCAAACGGCAGGGTGGAATCCCCGAACTGCGTTATCCAGGTGTGCCTGGCCTCCGCAAGGGCCAAGGCCATGTTTTCCGTGCTGGGCCAGGCCTTGGGATTATAACCGGTTTTTTCCCTGGTCAGGGAAACATGGTTATATCCGTGAAGTCCCAGCTCCCAACCCGCCCCGATGATCTCCTTGGCCGCGTTTACACCGGCGTTGCCCTGCGCCACAAAAAACTCTTTGTCCTCGAAGGGAGGCGCGGTTTTGTCATTGTAACTGAAGATCAAAAAGGCGTTTATTGGTACGCCGAACCGAGACAGCAGTCCCTTAAGCTGCGGCCACCACTGTGTGGTATAAAACTCGGTGGTGGTTATATCCAAGGGCGGGGCCACATTATTGTACATGGGTAGAGGCCAGTCGTCTATGAATAGGATGCCCAATGCCGGGGTGACACAGGCGCCCACCGGACGCACGTAAAGAAATGATTCCAGAATCAGGCCCTGGAACTCCCCGCCCTTGAAGGCGTTCCAGTTCCACACCAGCACCTGTCCCCTGTTGAAACCGGCGGTCCAAACCAGTGGTGTTTTGCCCGCCGCATCCGTACCCAGTACCCTGGCAGTGGTGTCCGGCAGGCAGGCGCCGCAGTCCCAGTCGTACCCGCCGTCCTCAAGCGCAAGGTTTTCCCCAACCGCAAACCCCTGCCCGATGCGGTACCCCTTGGCCCAGGTGTCTTTTGCTCTCTGCGGCCCTATGGCCAGGATCGGTTTAAGTTCATTGAAGCTGCCCGCCATCAGAGATACCAGGCCGCCTCCCTGATAGAGATAATTGGTGAACAGTCCCGCGTTCAACCCCGTATCACCGTTAAGAATCAGGCCAATGGCGTCATACCCGTTCAGATCATGGCGGCACAGGACCCGAAAGCGGTCAGAGGTAAGCAGGTCGAAGGGAATGCCGGCGCGTTTTAAGACCGCCTGCGTGTAGGCTGAAACCTTCCTGGTTTTTTCTACGGTATGGTCTGCGAGCAATAATATCTTCTGCGTCCGCGGCCTGGGAAACAGGGCGCGGATCAGGAATTTGCGAAAATCAAGCAGGGGCAGCCTGCCGTTTCCGGTGGAGCGGAAAATATAACCGGAGAGTGCAAAGCCGCCGTTGGCATTGGAGGCGATCACCGGGCTGGGCGCCTGATTCGTATTCGTATTTTTCACTGAAAGATAGGTGGTAAGCTCCTTATCAGCCGCCGAAAACCATAAAAAATCGGCGGCGGACATTACCTCCTGTTCGGCTTTATACTCACAGATCTCGGGATCCTTGAAGGCGATTGAGATCACCGCGGGGTCTTCAGACAGCTTGCCCAGATAGGTTATACCCAGACCGGCAAGCGCGGCATTAATCAGTGGAAGTTTTACATTCGTCCGGCCCACACCGTCGACATACGCACCCAAACTGCCTATGACAACGAGTTTCCTCCCGGAGGCGGTGAGGGAGCTGAGGAATTCAAGGTAGTGTTCCGGGTCCTTCATGCCGTCGGTTTCAAACCAGGTTATGACCGCCCTTACCTGCTTCAGGTCATCGGCCCGCGGTATTTTCGTATCAATATCCCAGTATTCCAGGCGCAGGCCCATGTTTCTGATTATACCGGAGAGGTACGTGTTAATCTCGTTGTTTTTTGCGGTTTTGCCTTCAGAAGATTTATACAGCCCCAGTATGGTTTTCCCCGCCGGAAGCGCATTCAGATACACCGTTACACTCAGGGCTAAAAGAATACCGCAGGCAAGTTGTTTCATATATCACCGCTCTTATTTTGAATATAAGAAATTGACCCGTTAATTTCCACGGAACTTTCGGATTCGATATATGGATTAATCTATATATTCATATAAGGATGAAAATATCGAGGAAAGGCGCGCCAATCATCGCCAAAATCTTCGGTATTAATGCTGCCATTCCTTACGATTTTTGTTATGTTAAGTGTAACAAGGGAGGTCAGCGGAAGTGGCGAAATTACGGGTACTTTTCATTGGGGAAATCGTCGGCAAATGCGGCGTGTTCTGCGTAAAAAAACTGTTGCCTGAACTCCGACGGGAGTACACCGTAGATGTAGTAATCGCGAACGCGGACGGCGCAACCGGCGGTTTCGGACTTGGCAAAAGTCACGCGATCTACCTGCATAAACTTGGTATAAATATTATCACCGCCGGTGATTGTATTTATTACAAGAGAGACATGGCGGAGTATATTCAGAATGCGCCCTATATCCTGCGCGCCGCAAACTACCCTAAAGAAAACCCGGGACGGGGATGGATGATATATGAGAAAGACGGCAGCAAGCTTGCGGTCATCTCCCTCTTGGGGCTGGCGGGTTTTGATCGTATTCACCTGTTTAACCCATTCCAGCTTGTCACCCATCTGGTAGAGAAAATCAAAAAGGAAACCGAAACGATCATCATAGATTTCCACGCCTCCACAACCTCGGAAAAGTATTCCATGTTTTATTACATGGGGGGTAAGGTTTCGGCCATCATCGGCACTCATGCCAAGGTGCTCACCGCCGATGAAGCAATTTTTAAAGGCGCAACCGCTGTTATCTGCGACGCTGGCCGAACCGGAAGCAACCATTCGGTGGGCGGGTTGGACCCTGAGGTTGAGGTGAGAAAATACCTTACGCAGATTCCCGAATATTCAAAAACCAAGTGCCGGGATTTGGAACTGCAGGGGGTAATGATGGAGTTTGACGAACAGGGAAAGGCCACTTTCATTGAGCGCGTGAAACGCACGTGTAAGGAGGATTTTGATGGAAACACAGGGTAAGATAACGGCCATCGATGATACCATTGTCACCATCGAGATAACGGATCAGGATATCTGCGCCCAATGCGGGATAAAGACCGACAGCCAGTTTTCATTGGGCTGTAACTCGTGTTCGCTCCTGGCCCAGAAGGATAAAAAGTTCTTAAAGGCGGTCAACAACCTCAAGATGCCGCTTAAGGAGGGAGACCTGGTCAATGTGTCCCTCTCCCCCGCCAGAGCCATAAAAGCGGGATTTTTTATATTTATCATTCCGCTTGTACTGTTTTTCCTGTTTTATTTTTTCGGCCAGTATGCGTTATCACAAAGCAATGACTGGGTGAATATCGGTCTTGGTTTGCTGGGCGTGATGCTGGGGTATGGCCTGGTATTTGTGAGAAGCAAACTGCTTAAGCACAAAGAATGGCCGCAGGTGACTGCGCTTATCCGTTAACTTACATCATTTATATTATTGATAATATCGGGGATCTGGTCCAGGGGGGCGATTTTATGGATATAGCCGTTTTCGATGGCCACTTTGGGCATCCCAAAGACGACACTTGAGTTCTCATCCTGGGCTACGGTTATCCCTCCTTCGCGGTAGATGGAGCCGATCTCTTCGGCGCCGTCCTTGCCCATGCCTGTCATGATGATCGCCAGGCTGTGATTTTTGTACTGAGCGGCAACCGATGAAAAAAGCACGCCTACCGAGGGTTTATGACCGTTTACGGGACCGGATTCGTTATGACGGATTATTCTGGCCAGGGGCTTGGTTTCCACCTCAATATGTTTGCTGCCCGGGGCGATCAACACTCTGCCCTTTTTTATGATATCCCCGCTTTGCGCTTCCTTTACATCCAGCGGGCATATTTTATCCAGGCTGTAGGCGAACTCTTCCGTAAAACCGGGCGGCATATGCTGGACAATCAGTACGGGAACCGGCAGGGAGGCCCTGAGTCGGGAACACACCACACGCAGGGCGCTGGGGCCGCCCGTTGAAATACCGATCGCCACCACCTCAATGGCGCCCGGCTGCCTTTTAGGCAGGATGGTTTTACGCTGTACCGGTGTCGCGGCAGGCGTGAACTCCCGAAGTCCGCCGGCCCGGCCTCCGCTCTGCCGGGTCGGCTCTTGTTGTGGGTAGCCCTTTTTGGTGCCGTACGCGCGAACAAGCTGGGTAAGATGGGCGGCAACCAGGCCTATGTCGGTATCGTTTTCAGAACTGGGTTTGAGGAGAAAATCCGTTGCCCCCAGGGCCAGCGCCTCCATGGTCTCGTGCGCGCCGCGGCGCGCAATTGATGAAAGGATGATAACCGGGGTGTTGTCGTTGAGCCGTTTTTTTTCACGTAAAAACTCGATTCCGTTCATCTGCGGCATCTGGATATCCAGTATGATAACATCCGGTTTCAGGCTTTTCATCTTGTACAGGGCGAACTCACCGTTCATGGCCGTGGCCGCCACGTGTATATCAGAGGTTTTCTCAAACACCATGCGGATCATTTTTCGCATCAGTGAGGAATCATCTACTATCAACACGGATATGTAGTTTTCCAAGGTTATTTTTCCTTACCCGTTGTGTTTTTCTTATATATACACGACCAGTCGGTTTTCACGAATTCAAAGGATGTGTTCATGCCGAACAATGATTCGGAATGTCCGAGCACCAGAAAGGAGTATGGGCTCATGGCCTCCCAAAAGCGGTTTATTAAAGCCTTTTGGGCGGGTTCGTCGAAGTAAATAATCACGTTTCTACAGAACAGGATGTCTATATTCTTAAGCCCGCTTTCAAACTTCAGGTTATGGTAGTCAAAGCGTATCGTGTTTTTAAGGCTGTCGGTGATCTTATAACCGTCGGGCTTTTTTTCGAAATATTTCCTCAGGTAATCGAGCGGTACATCGCCTATTCGTGACTCATTATAAAAACCCTCCCTGGCGGTTAAAAGAGAGGTCAGACTGAGATCAGAGGCGATAATCTCCGCCGTAAACAGCGGCGGCAGGTGCTCCTTAAGCACCATGGCGATTGAATAAGGCTCCTCACCCGTGGCGCAGCCCGCGCTCCATACCCTGAGCCGGCTGCCGCCTTTTTCTTTTTTATAGGAGACAAGGTTGGGAATTATAAAGTGTTCCAGGGTCTGAAAATGTCCTGTATTGCGGAAAAAACGGGTCAGGTTGGTGGTCACCGAATCCAGCAGTACCTTCAATTCTTCCGGGTCTTTGATAATGATCTCGTAATAGGTGCGGATATCATCAATTCCCATGGTTTTCAGCCGCTCACGCAGCCTGTTTTCCAGAATCGACCTGTTGTTTTTAGAAAAATGAATACCACTTTGATTATAAATAAGCGTACTGAACAGGTTGATATAATAATCGTCGAAATGCTCAATCATTATCGTCTAAAAGTGTAGTATCAACCCACTACGGAGTCAATACAGCAATTTTAAATTTGTTCCTTGTCATAGCAAAACAAGCGGAAAAAAATATTTAGGATCAGGAAAATATAATCGAACAAATTTAAAATTGCCTGCCAAAGAGGCATATACTGGCAATTCTCATTTTGAACGATTATATTTATATGCCTTTTTAGCATTATGTATCTCTAACGCCATTGAATGGTTCAAAATGAGAATTGCTGGAGTCAATAGAAAATCAACAAACGTGGAGTCCCCTTTTTGACCGGTTTTTTATTAATTTTTTTTTGTTTATGAGTTTTTTTATTAATTCCTGCTATATTTAATATTAGGATATTAAAGAAAAATGATCAGATTGCATATTAAAGATATTTTATTGGATCAGGCCACGGGAGAGCCCCAGGTAATCCTTGAAACCGAGGGTAACTCTTTTTGTTTTCCGTTAAGCATAGGACCGTCCGAGGCCAATGCCATCCTGGTGGCCCTGGAAGGCATAAAGGCGCCGCGCCCGCTTACCCACGATCTTATCGTACGTTTTTTTTCCCGGCATGGTTTTAAAATCGAATATTTGGAAATTTACGCGATTATCGAAAATAAATATTACGCCAGAATCTGGTACAAAAAGGGTTTTAAACGTTATAACATGGAAATAAGACCGAGCGACGGACTGGCCCTGGTGGTGCGCCTGGGCATACCGATCAAGCTGCAAAAAAGCCTGCTTGCCCTGCATCCCGCCTTTCAACTTTTCATTCACAGCAAGGGCATCTATAAAAACCGCCCGTCGGCCTTCGGTTTAAGCTCTTAGTCGGGTCGATTCTCAATTTAAATAACTATCGAATCTAAGAATATCCGCTTAATTACCGTAACCAATTGACAGAGCACTCACATATATAAATAATACTAGGGAATGGCGAAGTATATTTTTATAACAGGAGGTGTATGTTCAAGCTTGGGTAAAGGTCTGGCCGCGGCCTCCATTGCCAATCTGCTTGAAGGACATACGCTTAATGTGCGTTTGATTAAAATTGATCCGTATATCAACCTTGACGCCGGGACCATGAACCCGTACCAGCATGGCGAGGTGTATGTAACCGACGACGGCGCGGAGACTGATCTTGATCTGGGCAACTATGCCCGTTTTACAAACTGTCCGTTAAGCAGGGCGAACTCCATCACCACCGGCCAGATTTACCAAGAGATTATCCGCAAGGAACGGGAGGGCAGGTTTTTGGGAAGAACCATTCAGGTAATTCCCCATGTAACGGACGAGATAAAGCAGCGTATCAGGCATGTGGGGCAGGAGGACGGAGTGGATGTCGCCATCATCGAGATAGGCGGCACGGTGGGGGATATCGAATCGGTGCCGTTTCTGGAAGCCGCGCGGCAGTTTATTCATGATGTGGGCAAACAGAATGTGTTGTATATTCATCTCACACTCGTACCCACCGTTTCCAATGGCGAACTGAAAACAAAACCGACCCAGCATTCGGTAAAGGAACTGCTGGAGCTAGGCATCCAACCCGATATTCTGTTGTGCAGGGCCGAGGTGCCATTGCAGGAGGATCTGAAACGCAAGATCTCATTGTTCACGAATGTTGAGGAAGAAGCGGTTTTTTCCGCCTACAATGTTCCCCACACCATTTACCAGGTGCCTTTGATTTTTGCGGGGCAGAAGATAGATAAAATTATTATGAGAAAACTGGACATTACCCATGCCCCGGTAAACAAGAAGATTAAACAGTGGCAAAAGCTTATCGATTCCTATATTGCGGCCGCAAAAACGGTAAGGATCGGGATTGTAGGAAAATATATAGAACTGCATGATTCCTACAAATCGATTTTTGAGGCCCTGGTACACGGCGGTATGAGTAATAATGTAAAGGTGGAGCTGGTAAAATTCGATTCTGAAAAAATCGAGGCAACCAAAGACCTTACCGGTCATTTTAAGGATGTACACGGGATTGTGGTACCCGGAGGATTCGGCCAGCGGGGGATTGAAGGTATGGTTCGCGCGGCCAATTACGCGCGGGTACACAATATTCCCTATTTTGGTATCTGCCTGGGCATGCAGGTAATGGTGATAGAATTTGCCCGTAATGTTCTGGGGCTAAAGGAGGCCAACAGCACTGAGTTTGAGCAGCAGACACCCGCCCCGGTAATCAGTTTATTGGAGGAACAACAGGATATCAAGGTGCTCGGCGGCAGCATGCGCTTGGGAAAGAGCGCTTCCCTGCTTCATAACGATAGCCGCATTTATAAAATATATAAAAAAATAAAGATACATGAACGCCACCGGCATAGATATGAGGTTTCAAATCACTATAGAAACGCTTTACAGGAAGCGGGCCTGAGGATTTGTGCAACAACGGTTGACGGGGAACTGGTGGAAGCGGTGGAGTGGAGCAATCATGTGTGGGGCATAGGCGTTCAGTTTCACCCGGAGTTTATTTCCAAACCCGATTTTCCTCATCCTATTTTTGCTAGTTTTATCAATGCGTGTATGAAACATGTTCGGACGTAATTTTTTATTCATGGTACTTACATTCTTTGTTCTCAGCTGCAGCCTGGATTACCGAAGCGAATTTGAAAGTGAAAAACTTAAAGAGCAGATCCCGGATACGATTTTGATTAACTTTAAGCACATTGTGGTTGAGGACAACAAAAAAATATTCCAGATCGAGGCGAAACAGGCCATGATATTTAATAAAAACAGGGAAACCGTACTCAAAGACATCCATTTTATGGAATTTGACAAGACAGGAGAGATCGTGACCGAAGGATTCGCTGATAACGCCCGCTTTCATAGTGACACCGAAAATGCCGAAATATGGGGTTCGGTATATTTTTATTCGGCCAGGGAAGGGGCCGGGTTGACAACGGACAGCCTTTCCTGGGATAAGGACTCAAGGGTTTTAAAAGCCGACCCCGAAGACTTGGTCAGAATCGATAAGGACGACGGATCATTCATCCAGGGAAAGGGATTCATGGCGGATATGCGGCGCAAGTCCGTGTTGTTTATGTCCCAGGTATGGGGGGAGATTGTGAGGGAAGATGAAGCGCAGTAGTGTTTTCTTGTTGTTCTTTATATGCTGGGGACTCCTGTCAGCCGAAGTGTTCCATTTCTCCGGAAACCGTGTGCAGACCGTGTTCGCCAAGGGCAGAGAGCATACCCTGTTAAGCGGCAACGCCAAGGTTATTTCGGATGATAATAATATAACCGCCGATTCCATAGAACTTTACGGTAAGGATAATACGTATGTATTATGTAATGGGAACGTACATTTAATTAATACGAAAAAGGGCATGGACCTCACCTGTGAAAAGATGTTTTATGACCGTAGCCTGAAGAAATCGAGGGTGCAGGGAAACGCCGTGATGGTGGATCGCGAAAACCAGCTTGTGGTCAAAGGCGGATTTATTGAGGATAATGAAGAGCAGGATATTACAATTATTGAGATCGGGGTGCGTATCTTAAAAGAAGATATGGCCTGCCGTTCCGAGTTCGCCCGCTACTTCCGCAAGGAAAAAAAACTGGAGCTTTCGGGCATGCCCATAGTAAACTGGAAGGGTGACGAATACAGGGCCTCCAAGATATATATTGATCTTGATAAGGATGAAATAACGCTTGAAGGCGAAGTATCCGGTGAGCTTTCTGAGGAAGAAAAGGCCGCACCGGAACAGGGCTCACAAGAACAGGGAGAAAAAACCAGTGAACAGCAGGAACCAACAAACCCAGCTGTCGGAACCCAGGGCGAAAACCAATAAGGGCACGCTTTCGGTTCAGGGGTTGGTAAGAAAGTTCGGCAAGAAGGTCGCGGTGAACGACGTCACCTTTTCCATGGACGTGGGTGAGGTGGTGGGCCTCTTGGGACCGAACGGCGCGGGCAAAACCACCATTTTTTACATGATAGTGGGTTTTATCAAACCCACCGCGGGTAAAATATTTTTAAACGGCAAGGATATCACGTATCAACCCATGTATATCAGGGCCCGGGAGGGCATTTCGTACCTTCCCCAGGAAGCATCGATCTTTAAAAAACTGTCCGTTGAGGACAACGTGTGGGCCGTGCTCGAGGTAAGAAGCGATCTGTCAATGAAGCAAAAAAAAGACAAACTGGAGTTTTTACTGGACGAGTTGGGCATAGTGCATATCCGGGAACAGAAGGCGTTCACTCTTTCCGGCGGAGAGAGACGCAGAACCGAAATTGCGCGGGCCCTGGCAATCGAACCCAAGTTTTTGTTATTGGACGAACCCTTTGCCGGTATTGACCCGATTGCGGTTTCGGAAATAAAAAAGATTATCAGGGATCTGTCGGCCAAGGGTATCGGTGTATTGATTACGGATCACAGTGTGCATTATACATTGGAAATTACGGAAAGATCGTATATCATAAACTTGGGTGAAATTGTAACCTGGGGCACAAAGAAACAGCTGCTGAAAAGTAAGATTGCACGCAGTATCTATTTGGGGCATGATTTTGATATGTAGTAGGGTTAAAATGAGTGGAAAATTAGCGGGATTTAGCGCACAATTAAAATAGAAGTCGCTACGGAGGCATGAGGTGCAGGTACAAAAGCACATTCTAAAACAGGAACAACGACTCAGAATGACGCCTCAGTTATACCAGGCCATAAAAATCATGGCCCTGCCCATACAGGATCTGCGGCTGCGGATAAGACAGGAGATTGAAAAAAACCCGGCCCTGGAGATATTGGAAGACAAAAACGCGGAATCCTTTGATGAGGTTGCTTCAACACCTGGATCGGATGATTATGATTTTTTCGATGAGACCTCGGATTCGGGGTATATCCGCAACCAACGCAGCGACCTTGAAGATTTAAAGCGCAAATTTATTGAGGGTGTGCTTACCAAGCCGGAATCCCTGCATGACCACCTGCTCTGGCAGTTGAAACTCCAGCCCATCTCCCAAAAGTGGTTCGCGATCGGTGAGCTCTTAATCCAGAATCTGGATGAAAACGGGTTTCACATCGAGCCCCCGGAGCTGCTGGTAAAGGAAGAGGATCTGGATATTCTGTATGAGATGATGAAAATGATTCGCGGTTTTGATCCCGTGGGCATCTGTACCAGGAATTATAAAGAGGCGCTCCTGGTGCAGATTGAGCATCAAGCGGAGCCGCACCCGGTTGCCTACCAGATTATAGAGCAATGCCTTGAACTCTTGGAAAAAGGGAAATACAAAGAGATAATAAAAAAATTGCATATATCCGAGGAAGAGCTTAAAAGCTCTCTCCGTTTTATCGGTACGCTTGATCCGCTTCCCGGGCGCAACTTTTACACGGAAGCCCCCAAATATGTAATCCCCGATGTCAGGGTTACCATCAAAGAAGGGGAGTTTCATATAATTCTCAACGATGAGGACATCCCGGTGCTGGGGATAAACCCGTTTTTCAATAAGATTAAAAGCAGCACCCGGGCGGGGGAGGAGAAGGACGCTAAAACCTTCGTTACCTCAAGTATAAACGAGGCCAAATGGTTTATTAAAAGCATAAACCAGCGCAACAGCACCCTGCTGAAGGTCTGTAAGGCCGTTGTGGAGTTCCAGCGGGAGTTTTTTAGGAAAGGGCCGAAATATCTTATACCATTGACGCTCAAGGATATTTCACAGGAGATCGGGGTTCATGAGGCCACGGTCTCACGGATTACAAACGGAAAGTATATCCAAACCGAATACGGTATCTTCGAATTAAAATATTTTTTTACCAACTCAATTTCCGGATCAGGCTCAACCGGCTCCCGTTTTTCAAAAGAGGGCGTAAAACAGGTTGTCAAGGAAATAATTCTTAATGAAGGCGGAGCGGAAAATTTGAGTGACAGCAGAATTATGGAAATCCTGGCCAATAAGGGGATAAAAATAGCCAGAAGAACGGTTTCTAAATACAGAAAGGAGTTGGGGATCATGTCATCCTTTCAACGTAAAAAAATGGAGGAAGAAATATGAATGTAGAGATAAGGGGCGTGCATTACAATATCTCGGATGAGGAGAAAGAGGCTATTGAAAAGAAATTGCACAGGATCGATTTTATCAAGGACAAGGTTGTGGATATCATTTTTTGCATTGTTAAGGAAAAAAAGGATTTTAAGCTTGAGGTTTCGATTTCATTCCGTTGGGGTACGTCCGCGTATCTGCATGTCCGCGATTTCAGCATCACCGACGGTATTGATAAATTATTTAATAAGCTTGAAATAAAAATAAGTAAAGAGAAAGAAAAAAAACAGGAGCATTAAGGGGAAGGTTCATGGAGAAGTTTACGGTACTTGATCTACTGCAGCTTGATTTGAAGGAACACGACGCATTGGGTCTGAAATGCATCGGCGGCAGGCCCGGACTGATCAGGGAGATAAAAATGCCCGAGTTGAACAGGCCCGGTCTGGCCTTAAGCGGTTTTTACGACAGTTTTGCCGAACAGCGTCTGCATATCTTCGGCAGGGGAGAGACAGCGTATTTGTGTAAACTGGAGAAAGAAAACAAGCTTGAGAACATTAAAAAACTGTTTTCATACACGCTGCCCTGCTGTGTTTTTACCAACGGCCTTGAGCCGCCGCCCAAGTTTTTCATGCTGGCTGAGGAATCGGGCTGCCCCGTGCTGCAGACCGATCTTACCTCATCTGAATTCTCCGCCAGGGTCATGCGGGTGTTAAGTAATATTTTCGCACCCAAAAAGAATGTACACGGTGTGCTGGTTGAGGTGTTCGGCATAGGTGTGCTGATCCAGGGTGAAAGCGGCGTGGGCAAGAGTGAAATCGCATTGGAGCTTATCGAACGCGGACACAGGTTGGTTGCCGATGACGCGGTTGAGGTGAGATGTGTGGGCGGTAACTTCCTGATGGGAAAGGGCGTAAACGTCATCGCCAGCCATCACATGGAAATCAGGGGATTGGGTATCATAAATGTTACCCATCTGTTCGGTGTGGGGGCAATCAGGGACAAAAAGCAGATCCAGCTTATTGTCCAATTGGAGGAGTGGGACACCACCAAAACTTATGATCGGATCGGTTCGGAAGACAGCACCATAGAGCTTCTAGGTGTGGCCGTTCCTTACCTGCAGATACCGGTAAAACCCGGAAGGAATATTCCCATCATAATTGAGACCGGCGCCATGAACGAGCGATTAAAAAAGTTGGGGTACCACTCGGCCAAGGAATTCAACAGGAGTATTATGAACTGGCTGGAAACGGAGAGGGCCCGCTCCGTATATTTTGAAAGTCAATAATCTCATCATTACCATGAAAGAAAAGGTAGTAGTTGTAACCAACAGAGCCGGAATTCATGCCCGACCCGCCGCGTTATTGGTGCAAACGGCCAGTCAGTACGCGTCTTCGGTGTTTTTAGAACGTGATAATGAAAGGGTCAATGGAAAATCCATTATGGGTGTGATAACTTTGGGAGCGGTATATAATTCGGAAATCAAAATAATCGTTGATGGTAAAGACGAGGAGAAGGCTCTTGAATCATTGAGCTCGCTGTTCGAGAGAAAATTTGAAGAATCCTGACGGTATTAAATTTGTTTTACCCCTTTTATTTAGTTTATGCCTGTTTGTAGCGGTTTTCCCCCAGGAAAATCAGATTTACCTGGAGATTCGGCCGCAGCTGCAACCTGAAAGGCCGGGTATATCTGTTTTTTTCAGCACCGTACATGGGGAGGCCATACGTGAGGCGCTTGATCAGGGTCTGAAATCCCAGATTTTTTTTTATATAAGGCTTTACCGAAAAGCGGAAGGCTTGTTTGCCTTTCTGGGCGATCACCTGATCGCGGAGTATTCACCATGGTATACGGGATACCGGGATTTTTTTAATGAAGAGTATGTCTTGCAAAGAGCGGACGGCAAAACCTTCGGGTTTAAGGAATTTGAAGAGTTTCTGCAGGAGTTTTTTACACTTCGTGATTTCATGCTCTGGGGTATGGAAGAATCCTCCCTTTCGGGGTATTATGTGCAGGTGATGGTACAGCTTGATTCCGTTAAACTTGTTACCCCTTTTACCATACTTTCTCTTTTATCCTTTGAGGGCAGGTTCACTACAGGTTGGATAAAAAAAGAACTGACACCGTAAAGGACGGCGGGAAATGAGGATAAGAGGTTCCGGCCACGCATCTTCGATCGTTCTCATTGTACTTGTAATCTTCTATATCCTGCTGATAGGTATTATCATCCTCTTTTTCCAGCAGATAATACTCACCATGTATAAAAGCAACCCGTTTACCAATATAATGATTATCGGTATAATCATTATTCTTCCGGTCAGCCTGCTTGTCGCCATCATATACAGCCTGGTACGGCTTTTACGGGAGCGGGCCTTGAAAAAATCAGGGGCGCGGTTTAAAACCAGACTGATCCTGTTCTTTAGTTTCATCGCCCTGCTTGCGGCCGTTCCCCAGACTACGCTTTCGGTGACGTTTATCAACTCGGTTGTCAACTCCGAGTTTGTCTCACGTCTAAACGAGGTGGTGGACAATGCCTGGAGTATTGCGGTTGATTACTACACTAGTAAATCCAGGAACCTGGAAACATTCGGGAAAAGCAGTCTTTTGCCGTATATCCTGAGGCAACTGCCGTACAACCCCGAACAAACCTGGACCTCACTACATAATGCCAATCCGGAGATACAGTTTTTACAGGTGTTCGGGCCGGATAATAAAGAGATGCTGTTTAAGTTCTCAAACCCTGTTGCCGAAGCTGCGCGTATCAGCGATTTTTCCAGCGTATCCGGACAACTCGGTAAACTGCCCAAGGATGAGCGCGGGGATATCAGTATCTTCCGGTACTTATGTAAGGTGCCCTACGGAAATAAAAGCTACTATGCCCTGTTCGGGCTTGTGCTTCCCAGGGGATTTGATCAAAAAACCAAACAGTTGGCCGAATCCAGGGAGTTCTTTGCGCAGTTGTCCAGATATAAGGATATTTTTGAGGTGGTGATAGTCATTTTTTATTCACTCTTTTCATTTCCCATTTTATTGCTGGCGATTCTTGTAAGTTTTTTCCTGGCCGAAGAGATTGTACGGCCCATTTTTAACCTTGAGGAAGCTACTGAAAGGGTTGCGCAGGGGGATTTTTCCATCCGTATTCTGTCCCGTTCCGGTGATGAGCTATCAAACCTGATTCAGTCGTTCAACAGGATGGTGTCCGAGCTTGAGATCTCCAAGAAAAAACTCCTTCAGGCGGAGAAGATCGCTGCCTGGCAGGAGATAGCCAAACGTCTGGCCCATGAAATAAAGAATCCCTTAACACCTATTAAATTATCAGCGGAGCGTATTCAGAAGAAATATGAAGAAGAAAATCACGGCAACCAGAAAGAGCTGAAAAAAGTGATTGAATCTTCCGTTTCGGCCATCATCGGCGAAGTACAAAATCTCAACAAGCTGCTGAAGGATTTTAGTGATTTTGCCAAACTGCCGGAACCCAAGCGTGACAACGTGAACCTAAAGAAACTTATCAGGGAGGCCGTGGCCCTCTACCGTAATACCGCGTCAAATATCCGTTTTGATATTAAAAATATTGACCAAACTACCACGGTGTTTATCGATTATAACCAGTTCAAGCAGGTTTTTGCCAACCTGATCATCAATGCGGTGCAGGCCATGCCCGGTGGCGGCCTGATTTTTATCCGCGCGGACCTTGTCAAAAAAGAAAAAACGAATTACTGTAGAATACAGGTACAGGACAGCGGTGACGGCATTGATGAAACCATAAAACAGTCGATATTTGATCCGTATTTCACCACGAAAAGGGGGGGTGCGGGTTTGGGACTCTCCATTGTGGAGAGGATTGTGTTTGATCACAAAGGCAATATATGGTTTGAAAGCCGGAAGGGCAGGGGGACGACATTTTTCATAGATATTCCGATGGAGCAGGACTAAGATGCCCTCTATTCTGATAATAGATGACGAACAGGGTATACGCACGGTACTCAAGGATGTGTTGGAGGATGAGGGATACGATGTCATCCTGGCCGAGGACGGCTACCAGGGCCTCTCCCGGATGCAGACACATCCCGTGGACCTTGTTATCCTGGATGTATGGCTGCCCAATATGGGCGGTATAGACGTACTTAAAAAATTAAAGGAAGATTACTCGGATATTGAGGTTGTGATTATATCCGGCCATGCGAATATCGATATCGCCGTAAAGGCCGTAAAAATGGGTGCTTTTGATTTTCTGGAAAAACCGCTTTCCCTGGAACGGGTTATCACCGTAGTACGAAACGCGCTTGCCCTGGAAGATCTGCGTAAGGAAAACCGGAATCTGAAAAACTCCATCTTCATGGAAGACCGGATGATCGGTGGAAGCCGGGCCATGGAAAAAATCCATGAACTCATTGAGCAGAGCGCCGATTCCGACGCCCGCATCCTTATCCTGGGTGAAAACGGCACGGGCAAGGAACTGGTGGCCAGGGCCATTCATATGAAGAGTAAAAGGGCCTTCGGCCCGTTTATCGAGGTAAACTGCGCCGCCATACCCGATACATTGATTGAAAGTGAGTTGTTCGGACATGAAAAGGGTTCGTTCACCAATGCCTTTTCCAGGCGCAAGGGCAAGTTCGAGCTGGCGCACAGGGGCAGCCTGTTTCTGGACGAGGTTGCGGATCTGTCCTTAAGCGCCCAGGCCAAGGTGCTGCGGGTGATTCAGGAGCTGATATTTGAGAGAATCGGCGGGGAAGAACAGATTTCGGTGGACGTAAGGCTTATTGCGGCCACCAATAAAAATATCGAAGAGGAGATCAAGGCGGGCAGGTTCAGGGAGGATCTGTATTTCCGTTTGAATGTCATACCCATTATTATTCCCCCCCTGCGTGAGCGTATCGAGGACCTTGATGAGCTGATTGCGTATTTCATGCAAAAATACAGGCATCCTAAATACGCCGAGCCCAAAAAAATCTCCGGTGAGGCCTTGAAAATACTGAAATCCTACCACTGGCCGGGGAATATTAGGGAATTAAAGAACTTCATGGAACGCATCAATATAATGACCGAGGAGCAGTTTATTACCCCGGAAACCGTCAATCAATACCTGGGCGCCAAGGCACCGGAAAAAGCGGATTCATCATTGGATGATTTTTCCGACATGAAATTGAATGAGGCCAAGGATTCTTTTGAAAAGGAGTTTATTCTCCAGAAACTCAAGGATAATGAGTATAATATTTCCAAAACAGCCGAGATTCTGGGGTTGTATCCCAGCAATTTACATAATAAAATAAAAAAGTTGGGAATAAAAATAAAGAGGTGATGATAAATGAAGGGATTAACTAAAAGACAGCATGATGTTCTTGAATTTATCAAATCGTATATTACCTCGCACAAGTTTCCTCCCACGATCAGGGAGGTGGCCGAATATTTCAAAATTTCGGTTAAGGGCAGCTACGACCATATCAAGGCTCTGGAAAAAAAGAAATATATCAAATGCAATGTCAACCGCTCACGCGCCATCGAGGTAATCCTGGATGAGAGACACGGAAACGGAACGGTCATCCCGGTTCCCATTCTGGGGAATGTGGCCGCCGGAAAACCACTGTTCGCGGAAGAGAACTTTGAGGGCGTGGTAAAGGTACCCGAGCAGTATATCGGGAAGGGTAAACATTTTGCGCTTAATGTGAAAGGCGACAGCATGCAGGATGCCGGAATTATGGACGGGGATATCGCGATCATAAACCACCAGAACCATGCGGAGAACGGCGACATTATTGTGGCGGTGATTGATGAGGCCGTTACCCTGAAGCGGTTTTTTAAAGAAAAGAACCGTATCATGCTTAAAGCGGAGAACAAGGCGTTTCCTCCCATCTATTCCCAAAATATCAGAATCCTGGGCAGACTGTCTTATTTGATCAGAAAATATGAGTAATAAGCCTTCGATCTACCTACTGCTGGGCCCCGAACTGGGCGACAAAGAGGAGTATATTACCCGGCTCATGTCCGTGCTTACGGGGCAGAAAGGCAGGGAACCCGAGGTTTTCAAATATTTCCCGTACGATATAAACATGGTTGATGTGATCAGCCTGCTCAACAACGGCATGCTGTTTTCGGAACATAAGATTGTTATTATCGAAAACATACATGATTTAAAGAAGAGTGACGTGAACGCCCTGCTTGAATACTGCCGGAATCCCTCTTCCTTCTCCACCCTTATATTATGTTCTGACCAGGTAAAAAGCCCGGACGGTCGCCTGGAAAAGGCCGTACCCGCGGAAAACAAAAAAATATTCTGGGAGCTTTTTGAAAACCAGAAAAAAGGCTGGATAGTCAATTTCTTTAAAAAACATGATATCACGCTTGAAGATGACGCGCTTGATTTTTTGGTGGAGGTAGTGGAAACCAATACCAAAAACATGCGCCAGGAATGTGCACGCCTGGCGGATTTTTTTGACAGGGGCGCGCGTATTAAATACGGCGATATTGAGAATTTTATTTATCATAGCAAGGAAGAGAACGTATTTACTCTCGGCGACAGGATTCTGCAACGGGATTTTATGCAGGCCATGGAAATCCTGCAGAAGATACTACTTTCTAAAGATGATGACCCGATCAGGATAATAAGCGGTATTCTCTGGCAGATACGACTGCTCCTGGCCTTTGAAACCCAGCTTGAACAGGGGTTCCGGGCGGAGGAGATTTTCAAGCGGCTTAATATTAAAGGGAAAAGGCGGCAGGCCGTATTGTTCGTAGGAAGGAAAAACTATTCAAAAGATGAACTGGAGCTGATTATCATGCTTACCGCGCAGTTTGAGGTTCTGCTGCGCAGTATGGGACAAGAGTTGCATTCATTGCTGCTTGAGCTTTTCTTATATTCGATTATTGTAAAAGGAGGCAAACCTACGATAATGTAAGATAAATGGCAAAAAAGATACAAAAATGTATGTAATCATGTCTTAGTGCCTGTCCGTACGTATAATTATATATAATAACATAAGTTATGTGTAGCAACAGTTGGCATGGTTTTTGTTATAAATTGTGCATACTTTGAAAACATAATTATCAAGGAGAAACATATGAATGACAGTATGACCCCAAAAGACGTATTGGAGTTGATCAAAAAGGAAGGCGTGGAGGTCGTTGACCTGCGCTTTATGGATTTCCCCGGGTTGTGGCAGCATTTTTCCGTACCGCCGCGTGAGATTGAGGAAGAGACCTTTGAAAAAGGCTTAGGTTTCGACGGCTCAAGTATCCGGGGGTGGCAGGCGATTAATGAATCCGATATGCTCGTAAAGCCCGTGCCCGGCACCTGCTTCATTGATCCTTTTTTTGAGGCCAAAACCCTGGTAATGATCTGTAACATCTGTGACCCCATTACCGGCAAGGATTACAGCCGTGATCCGCGGAACATCGCCAGAAAAGCGGAAAATTATCTTAAAGGCAGCGGCATAGCCGATGTTGCCTATTTCGGCCCGGAAGCCGAGTTTTTTATCTTTGACGACATCCGCTTTGACCAGAATGAGCATGAAGGGTATTATTTCATCGATTCGGTTGAAGGGCGCTGGAATACGGGACGCTGTGAAAATCCCAATCTGGGGTATAAACCCCGGTACAAAGAGGGATATTTCCCGGTACCGCCCACAGACAGCCAGCAGGATATTCGTTCCGAGATGATGCTCACCCTGGAGAGAATCGGGGTGCTCATTGAATGCCAGCATCACGAGGTGGCCACCGGTGGACAGGCGGAGATAGATATGCGTTTTGCGCCCCTGGTGAAGATGGCGGACAATTTATTGAAATATAAATACGTCATCAAGAATGTGGCCAAAAAACACAATAAAACCGTAACCTTCATGCCCAAGCCGTTGTTCAACGACAATGGAAGCGGCATGCACGTACATATGTCGCTGTGGAAGGGTAACAAAAACCTTTTTGCCGGCGACGGGTATGCGGGAATGACCGAAACGGCCATGTACGCGATCGGCGGTATTTTAAAGCACGCGCCCGCGATTCTGGCGTTTTCCAATCCAACCACCAACAGCTACAAACGTCTGGTGCCCGGATTTGAGGCTCCGGTAAATCTGGCGTATTCAAGCCGGAACAGAAGCGCAGGCATCCGCATCCCCATGTATTCCACCTCGGAAAAAGCAAAGCGAATTGAGTTCAGGTGCCCGGATCCAAGTTGTAATCCCTACCTGGCCTTCTCGGCTATGGTGATGGCGGCCATGGATGGTATTCAGAACAAGGTCGACCCAGGTGATCCGTTGGATAAGGACATTTATGACCTGCCGCCCGAGGAGCTTGCCAATGTGCCCCAGACCCCCGGATCCTTACAGGAGTCACTGCGTGCGTTGGAGAATGACCGCGAGTTCCTGCTTAAGGGAGACGTGTTTACCCCCGATGTGATTGAGACCTGGATCAATTACAAGATGAAGAATGAGGTTCAGGCCCTGGCCCTGCGCCCGCATCCGTGGGAGTACGCGCTTTATTATGATATGTAGATAGAAATATAGACTATAGCGGCGGGCCGTCCTAAAGCATGCTTTTCGGATGGTCCGTTTTTTTATAAGGACCGCTTGATTGACAAGCCAAGCCACTCATTATACAATAGCCTGTTCCCGCCCCAGTAGCTCAGCAGGATAGAGCACCGGTTTCCTAAACCGTAGGTCGGACGTTCGAGTCGTCTCTGGGGCATTATCATATCAGGTTATTTAAAATGAAGTGAAAACTCCAGCGGCGGTTCGGGAAACAATACACGCTCGAGGGGTAGGGGAAAATACACTGCATTGCCTTTTTGCTCTCCCCCCTTCTGGCTGACAATAGTCCCGTTTACATGCACGGAAAGACGGATGAGGGTGTTCTTTACCAGCGTTGCGCCGCCGTCCAGGGCAAAATTAAGGACATCAAAATAATCCTCTTTATTCTCGCCTTCACGCGGCAGCAGGGTTTTAAACTCCTGGGAGCCGAGCAGCGGAAAGAGCCCGAACACCTGTTTGGAATTATGCGTATCCAGGTGAAATGTCAGCGTATTGGTACTCCCGGTGACATAACGTACAACCTGTGCCTGGGCCAGCGCCTTGTCGGCGGTAAAAATCTTCTTTATGTCACGGAAGCGCAAGGCGAGCTCCAGCCTGCCTTTTTTGGGTACGTTAAGTTTATCTATGACTATACCGGGCCGGGCCAGAAGTTCCTTGCGAATTTCCGTGGGATCAAAAATAACGGCCTGGTCCGCTGAATCGAATTTCCCGCTGGCTTCTCCCACATCTATTATATACTGTACCAGCGCCGGGTCCAGCTCAAGCACAAGCGAAAGACTTCCGGAGCCGTCGGCGTTAAGGGTGATGCTTTCTTGTGCCGTGCATGATCCCAATATCACGATAATGACAACCGCAACCAGCCTTGACGCACGGCATTTTCTTACACTTCCGGTGACAAGCTTCATATTCTAAATATGAAACAACCTTCCGTTTGATTTGTAACACTTTTCGGTAATATTTTTTACGATATAATCGGCGGTTATTTCTTCTTTTATATGTTTGACAAAAAAAGCATGAAGATTAATCTCGCGGTCCTTATACGATTTCAACAGCGCGGTCAGTACGTGTTCAAAATACGTGTATAGTCCGCCGCCCAGCAGGGAAGAACTCTTATGGTCCTGGGGAGAGCAGGTAATAACGGAAAGCATGCCCCTGTTTAAGCGGGTGAAGTAATCTAAAAAATCCTTTATAAAAAACAAGGGCCCTTTCAACCACTGGTCTATAACCTGTTCAATTGCCGTCGGAGAAAGCTCTTCTAATGTCTGGCTTTGTGTGGGGAGTATATTCAAAAAAACCGCGCCGTCCAGTGTACTGCTGACGCTCTTACAGGTGATAAGAAGATTACGGGAAGATAGAGACGAGGCTTTTTTCCAATACAGTACAGCTAGGGGTTTCGCGGGTAGCCTGGGCAGCTTAAACCCGCTTTCTTTGCCGGACTGGACCGCTATGATCTCATTGCCCTGTTCCAGAAAACGCACAAGCAGTTCCAATCCAAATGGAGTATGAGTATCCGTGATTATCAGTCGCTTCATTATGGCATTACATAATATATTCAAGTCGATTCGCAGTCAAGGCCGCTTTTTTTTAAAATAACCGGTTAAGAAAATGAACAAATTTAAAATCACCGGTATTTATACATCCTTATTTTTTGGATACACTTAAAGGAAAAGCATGGAAAGGGTAAGGTTGTGCGTATTGTTATGGGACAGCTTAACAGCGTGGTGACGGATTTTTCCGCAAACGCGCAAAAGATCGTGGACCTGGTCCATCAGGCGGCGAAGACCGGCGCCGAGCTTATTGTATTCCCTGAAATGTGTGTGTGCGGGTATCCGCCCATGGATCTCCTGGATCTGGATAATTTTGTGGAGGAGTGCATGAAGGCAGTGCGGTTTATCCAGCACAAGGTGCCGAAGGATATCGGGGTGGTGTTGGGATATATCGATCAAAACCCCTCCTTTACCGGGAAGAGGCTGGTGAATATCGTGTCCCTGATGTACAACAACCGGATTATATTCTCACAGATAAAAACCCTGCTGCCCACCTATGACGTCTTTGACGAGGCGCGCTATTTCGAACCGGCGGCGGAGCGTCGGGTAACCGAGTTTAAAGGCAAAAGGATCGGCATTGCCGTTTGTGAAGACGTGTGGTGGGAACAGGAAAAAGACTCGGGGGAAAAGTACGCCGTAGACCCTGTAAAAGAACTGCTGGACAGCGGCGCCGAACTGCTCCTTGTGACTTCGGCCAGCCCCTTTTACGCGGGAAAGCTGAAGGTGCGTTATTCATTAATTGCGGAGATCAGTAAAAAGGCCAATATTCCCGTGGTATATGTGAACCTGGTCGGGGCGAATGACAGCCTGATTTTCGACGGCCGCTCCATGTATGTTTCTCCGGGCGGCGCATTGAGCCACCTGGCAAAGGGCTTTGACGAGGATTTCCCCTGTATTGACACGGAAGCGCCGGGGACCCCCTTAATCCTGCCCGAGGACAAGTACCGGGATATCGAACGGGCCTTGGTCCTGGGCATACGTGATTACCTGAAGAAATGCGGGTTTTCCAGGGTGCATCTCGGTTTGTCCGGTGGAATCGATTCCGCCCTGGTAGCGGTTCTGGCCGTGTCCGCCGTGGGTAAGGAGAAGGTCACGGCCTTTGCCCTGCCCTCACGCTATTCCTCCCCGTCAAGCCTGGCCGATGCCCGTACGCTCTGTGAAAATCTGGGTATCAGGCTGGAGGTTGTTTCAATTGAAGATATATTCCCCGCGTATCTTTCCACTTTGGGGCCCCTGTTCGGGAACAGAAAACCGGATATTACCGAGGAAAATCTCCAGGCCAGAATCAGAAGCACCCTTCTTATGGCCTACGCAAACAAGTTCGGTTCAATCCTCTTGACCACGGGGAATAAATCCGAGCTGGCCACCGGCTACTGTACGCTCTATGGAGACATGAGTGGGGCCTTGGCAGTCATCGGCGACCTGTTCAAGACCGAGGTGTACGAACTGGCGCGCGCCATTAATACGCGCGGGGAGCTTATTCCGCAGACCATTCTTACCAAGGCGCCGTCCGCCGAACTGCGCCACGATCAGACCGATCAGGATTCGCTTCCCGCATACGGGCCGCTTGATAAAATGCTTCATGCCTACATCCTGCAGAATAAGACCAAACAGCAGATGCTTGAGATGGGGTTTGACAGGACGCTTTTGGAGCAGGTGCTTACCATGGTGGCCAGGGCGGAATATAAGAGGAGGCAGGCGCCGCCGGTCTTAAAGATTTCGCCGCGCGCCTTCGGTACCGGCCGGCGTATGCCGATTGCCAGGAGTATCTTTGAGGCCTGAGGCCAGTTTTTTATATTTATCAAATTCCATCAGATTGTATTTGTTGACGATAACAATCCTGTTCAGGTTTAAAAGCAGGCTGGAAAAATCATACTGGCGCTTTTCCGGAATTTTCTTCAGGATCTTCCGATTATGCTCTTTACCCAGCCATTCGCGAAAGCCCGCGCTCTGTTCATAGATATCATTCTGCTCGAAGAAACAGGTATCGATGATCTTTTCAATATCCTTTATAGACTGGGCACCCAGGCCTTTAAGGGAAGAGAAGTAATTCATCTGTTCCCTGGATTTCAATAAAAACTGGTGAAAACCGCCTATGCGTTTCATGAGCAGCAGTAGGGAGGCCTGTTTCATCTCAATTCTGCCTTCCGGATTTGAGTAACGAAAGCTCATATCCTTGGGGGATGCGACCGGGGGTATGCCCGTAAAAATGCCTAAAATAAGATTTAAAAGCCTTGTAAGAAACGAGGGCATGTGGGTCAGGTTATAGAACTCCTGGAAGAAGTACTCAAGCCTTGAGATGTTTTCCGCCTGGGAAATATAGCGATAAGCGATCTCCCGCAGGCGGTAGGCCTTGGAAACGGTTTTTTCCGTTTCCGCGGTTTCATATTTGGATTTGATTTCTATATTAAGCAGTTCTTCGCTTTTTCCCAGATCGGCGATCAGCAAGAGGTTAAGCTCCGGGTTGTTTCTTATATTCAGCTCGGCGCACTTTTTCTCGATGGCCCTGTCAAAAGAATCGCTTTTAGTCTTATAATTCTCATAGTTTCCGACCAGGCTTTTTACAGAGTCGAAAAGATAGATAAAATACTCATCGCTTTTTATCATCTCCAGTCTTTGAAAGAAGGGATTGATGTTGTTGATGATCCGGTTTTCAATACTGGTTTTAATTGAAATGGCCAGCTCAAGCTGTTTCTTTTTAAATGGGGCCAGGTTCTGATGTGAATACTGATTATGCAAAAAAATAAGAAGCAGGTTATGAATCTTCTGAATGCATTTAATATCGTATACCTCTATCTGGGAGGGCCTGGCAAGATACGCATTTTGAATGGCGTGGATATTATTAATCAGCGTTATCAGCAGGTCTGAATTAAACTCAGGATCGTCCCTGAGGGTATCGGCATCGGCCTCCCGGACCTTAAGCACCGTGTTGTCTTTATTGATTGCGGTCTTCCACAGGTTGTTGGAGGTAAATGAATACGGGAAAATGTTTTCCCGGAGTGATTGCAGACCGGTAATGATCTCATAATAATAGGTGCTGATATAGGAAATGGCCTGGAACAGTTTTTCTTTTTCTTTGTCTAAAAGATCAAACAACTGCTTGTGAATCATAAGGATAATGTATCATAATCAATACTTATAAACATAGCAAGTAGTAACGCGGATATGATCCGGATATGTGATTCGGGGGGGTGTGCCCGGTTCCGGGCAGTGGAGGAAAAACCTGAGAAATCTTGAATTATTAGGTTAATGGGACTATAATTAAACTTAATCTATGGCAAAATTCCGCGGTTTGGGCATTGTAACCATATTTTTCCTTCTGCACCCATTGATCTTCGCCGCCGTGACAGGCTCCGGGGGGCGGGTTTTGTTCCGCCAGGATTTCCGGGATCTAAGCGTTCCCTGCCAGAATGAAACAAGCAGCATAGATTATAAACAGTTTTATACTGATCCTGAAATATCGGGAGAGATTGTCTATGTGATTTTCAGGGCCAAGATGGAGAAGGAAGGCGACGATGCCTGGGCCCTGGCGCTTTTCCACGGATTTAAATATGCCTATACGTCCTCTTCCAAAGGTGAAAAACTGGCTGTGGGCATACTCTTCACCAATGAAACCGGAAAGATCTATTACATTGAACGCAGTGTGTATACCGATTTCCTCAATGGTAAGATCGGCAATGACGAGTTTGTGCGTCGTATCCAGATCGAGGACGTTGAGTAGCCGTTAATTCTCCAGAATTGTGATTTCCACCCGCCTGTTTTTTATTCTTCCCGCTTCAGTGCTGTTGTCCGCTATGGGCTCGGTGGCGCCCTTGCCCACAATGATCATTTTATTGGCCTTAACGGCGCCCAGGGAAAGCAGGTAATCGCCCACCGCCTTTGCCCTGTTCCGGGAGAGAATCATACCCAGCTCGTCCGAGCCGATTTTGGCCGCGTGTCCCTCGATCTCGATGTCCCGCTCCGGGTATTTCTTTAAGATTTCAGCGATGGTCTGCAGCTTCCGCTTTTCGGAAGGCAGAAGCTCATACGAGTCCGGCTGAAACTGAATGTTCTCCAGGGTGATCTTGACGCCCTTCTCCCCCTGCTCCACGGTCACGCCCTCAAGCTCGTTTTTCTCGATTTCCTTGGAAATCTCTTCCGCGGCCTTTTTGCGGTCCAAAGCCGGAGATAAAAAGGACTTACCCTTGGAACTGCCTACAAACTCATAATAGTCACCTGAATTTAATAAATACACAACGTAAAACGAATCCGTATAGGAGTACACATTGCCTCTCTCGTTATCCCAGTTATAAACCTGGCTTACCTTGCCGGCGATTTTAACGGGAAAAGGAATGTCCGGATCAGCCGACTTTATGCCTTTTACCGCTTGTTCATATTCATACTCGACCTTAAACTGGGATATCTTTTTACCGTCTATTTCCGTATCTCCCAGGTAGGTATAATGAACCGTAAGTGGAATTATATATGGGTCGGTAACCCCATACGGTCTCCTTAAATCATGCAGTTCCTGGGCCGGGGCGGTCCAGGTAAAGCCGGGACTGATTTTCTGATCCGGGAAAATCGGTATGTTCTGCACGATCGGCCTGAAATAATGTTTGCTGATGGTGCAGTACCCCTGTTTGTCGCGCCAGAACACAGAGCCCAGCTCTTCGGTAAGATTGTAACTTCCCGCTTCACCAAACGCCCTTTCGGAGGTCTGGAAAAGCGCATTAATATAACCGGCCCCGTTTTTCACCTCCAGTATTTCCACGGCAACCTTGTTCAGGGCCTCAAAGCTGTGGCTGTATTTTCCGTTTATATAGACCTTTTCCGTAACCTCCGCAATAAGCCTGTACTTTTCGCCTTTTGTATACATGAATTTGAAGGTTTGTGCGTGTACGACCTGCAAAAAACCCAATACACTCAGCAGTAAAATAAGAATTTTCTTTTTCATGGAATACTCCTGCTCTCATTTTCGGTATGTACCCATACGGTTCTTGACATAATCAATCTCTCTGTTATATGTTGTGTATAAAATATACTGCTTTTCGGTAGTAATTTCTAATACGTACAGCGGCATAACAAGCCTTTTTTATCAGAAATACCAGGTACCCGACGGTATATAATTCTTTACCGGAACGGCTATTTTTATTATAATGAAGTGACAGGGAATGACGGGGACACACAAAAGATCACGCCCTTTGCAGGGAGAAGCCAATAAACTGATTCTCGACTACGGCTACCGGCAGCCCACGCAACTGCAGGTCAGGCTTATTCCGCTTGTTTTGGGCGGAAAGGACCTGTATGCGGAAGTAGGGGATCAACACGGCAAGAGTCTTACCATCGCCGTCTCCCTGATCCTTCGCCTGAAAAAAGTCCATCGGGGAATAAAAGCCTTGGTGATCACCGAATCCGGGGAGACCGCCACCAGGCTTGTCAGGTGCATCAAGCGTATTGCCCAGATACGCGCCTCAAGATTTGATGTCATCATGATCGGTTTTTCCGATCTGATCAGGAAGGAGGGACGGCAGTTAGGCAATAATCCCGATATTGTGATCGGCACCTCTGCGCGTATTATTGATCACATCCGGCGCGGGCACGTGGATTTTTCACAGGTTGAACTGGTATTCGCCGATGAGCCGCAAAGCCTGCGGCAGGAGTTTTTAAACGACGTCTTTTTTATTTTTTCCAAACTTCCCGCCCGTACACAGTCGGTATATTTTTCTCAGGCAAACGAGCAGCGCGACGCCAACCTCATTCGTCTTTTAAAACGGCCGGTAATTCTGCAGCACAGTGATTTTTCCGGCGGACCGCAACTTATCGAGCATAAATATATGATGGCGCAGAATAAAGCCGAAGCGCTTAAGGCGCTTATTGTTTCCGCGCAAATGGACGGCGTTTTGGTCATCTGTAAGGCGGCCGCTGAATGCCGTACATTGGAGAAAGAACTGAATACTTTACAATTAAAGGCCCTGTGTGTGGCCGGAAATATGCAGCAGGCAAGGCTGGGCAGGTTGCTGGACTCCTTCAATATCGGGAAGAAATCAGTATTGATTGCGGTTTTTTCCGATCTGCGAACCATTAAAACCGACGGCATTTCCTCCGTTATCCTATATGATTTCCCGCAGACCGCGGAGGAATATATGGAACTGGGCAAACCCGCTGTTATCGGGACCAACTGCACGGAGATCATCAGCATAATCACCGAGGGTCAAAGGAATGAACTCTTAAACATAGAGGAGATATACAATATGAAATTTAAGGAACAGGAAATTCCCAAAGACAATGAAATCATAAAGGGGTTTTTAGCTAATATAGTCAAAAAGATCAAGCAGGAAGAAAATGCGCTTGAGCTGGAGTATTATAAGAAGCTGGTAAAAAGGAACGTGTCTCTTTTTGACCGTTCCTATTTGATGGCCTATTTTGTCAGAAACGCGCTTAAAAAACTTCAGCCCAAGAAGGCCGATCAAACCACACTTTTTGTGAGTGTGGGGAAAAACAGGAATGTCTTCCGCCAAGATCTTGTTAAACTCTTTGCGGGTGCAGTGAAGGTACCCGAACATGAACTCGGTGAGATTAAGATCCTGGAGAACTACTCATTTATAGATCTGCCCGCTGAATACGCGCAAAAGGCAATAGCCGCCTTAAACAATTCCGAGTTTAAGGGAAGAAAGATAACGGTGAATTATTCCCGCAAGAAAACGGAGAGAAAACCCGTTGGGTCTCGCAGGTCCAGGCAATACCGCTGATCTTTTGGAGTTTATTGCAGGGGCCCCCAGGCTTGAGGTGGAAATCGGCAGTGGTAACGGCCATTTTTTGGTAAACTACGCCCTGGAGCGGCGTGAGGCGCGTTTAATCGGCAGCGAACTTAAAAAAAAACGCTGCGTCAAGATTTTAAAAAAGATCAACAAAGCGGGGCTCCCATCGGTAATTGTGTACCACGGAAACGCCGAGCAATTATTGCAGATACTGCCGCCCGGCGCTGTGGACGCGTTTCATATTTACTTCCCCGACCCCTGGTCCAAAACCAAACACCGGAAACGCCGTTTTTTCAAGCGGCCGATGCTGGAAAAACTCTACCGGTGCCTTAAACCGGGCGGTGTTATTTATTTTGCCAGTGATGTATTCGATTATTTTCTCCAAGCCAAGATATTATGCGGCCTGCATCCGGGTTTGACCCTGCAAAGTGGTCCCCTGCCGGAACAGGCATGGTGTTCCATGTATACTAAAAAGACCAGGCTTTCGGGCAGGCGAATCAATAGCCTGGCAGTAGGTAAATCAGTATTCTGAACAAACCCAAAAAGATCAGGGCCAGATTCAAAAGCAGTCCCACAAACATGAAGAATGCCGAAAGCAGACCCACCAGGATGGATTTTTTTTGGCATGCCCCCGCCAGTTTGTAAGGATTCCCGGGAATCGAAATTACCTCTCCCATTGGATCACCCGGCTTCTTCAGAGAGGTCGTCTCTCCGGGGCTGCCGAAAAAGTAGAAATCCGGTTCTTTTTCCACCTCGGTCTTTAAGGAGCAGTCACGAACTGGTATCGACGTCGGGGACAGGTGATCATGCGTGGCATTGTGTTTTGGTTTGCGCAGCATTATATATTTTTCTCCGTCGGGGAGAACTCCTGTGGATTTGGTTTTTTCGAGGGCGTTTATATCGCTGAGGTATCTTAGGGGAAGCTTTAACAGGTCCCGTTCGGCCCTGAGATAGCGCGCGCGCTTCCAGAAGTGGCGGTACAAAAAATAAAGTCCCACACCAGGGGGAAGCAGGTAGACAAAGGGAAACAAGCTGAGGGTGAGGGCGAGTAGTGTGGGGATTGAGAAAGCAAGTGAATAGGAATGAAAGGCGGGTAGTGAAAAATCTATAAGCCGTGAAAGTAAAAAAGCAATAAGCAGTAAGGACAGGGAGCCGCAGACCAGGGACACGGGCGTGAACTGGTTTAGATACTCATTTTTCTGGCGGGCGCTCCAAATGGAGCGTTCCAGAAGCAGCTCTTTGTTTCCGTCGAAGATAACAACCAGCAAAGGCTCATTGGGCTGGTTTTTAAAATGAAACCTGCCGTCTTCCGCAAACAACGAGCCGCTGATGAAGACCTGGATACCGGAAGGAAGGGAGAAGATCTTTTCCCAGGGGATACAGGCGGGCTGTTCATCGGGGAAGTTTACCTCGGCCTGATCTTTTTCCGCGGTCGGAAGTCCATGAGGATAGGATGACAGAAGGTAAATTGATGTTTTTTTTAAATCAGCGGCAACCGAAAAATCTTTGCCTGAAATCCACACCCTATCATCACCCTGGATCGCCTCCAAGGTACCAAACAGGCGAAACCTGCCCACAAATTTGCTTTTTTGCGTATGTATGGTGGTGTTGTCGGCCAGAGGTAGTAAGGAGGCGGAAATAAGGCGCTCGCGGAAACCGAACCACTGTGCCCGAATCATAAAGGCGCCCAGACCGGGGATGATACCATAGAAGACAAACGCAATCAGAAATATAAAGAAAATATAAATAATCATATATAGAATATTGAAAAAATACAATAAATCCTTTAGTGTAGTATATCATGATCGAGCGGATTATTGTAGGTATTTTCCGAACCAATTGCTATCTGTTTGCCCTAAATAAAAAAGAATGCATTATTATCGATCCGGGCGGGGATGCCGAAAAAATAATCTCCCAAATAGAGCTCTTGAACATGATCCCCACAGGTATAGTGTTCACCCACGGCCATTTTGATCATACCATGGCCTCCGGTTCTATTATTAATTATTTTCGGAACAAGGGTCTTGAGATAAAATGCGCCATCCATCACGACGATAAGGAATATCTTGGTAAAACCGCGGACAGAATGAATAAAAAACACTTAAAATACCTGGGTCCGGAGGCAATGGCGCTTTATCATGAATACGCCACCCAACTTCCGGAGGCCGACTTTGAACTGAAAAAGGGGAAGCAGGTTTTTAAGACAAAACTTACGGTTATTGAGACTCCGGGCCACTCCAAGGGAAGCGTCAGTCTGTACAGCGAACAGGATGCCGTGCTTTTTACGGGTGATACCTTATTTTTTGACGGAATCGGCAGGTCCGATCTGCCGGGGGGCGATGAAAAACTACTGCTTGCCAGCATCAAGGAAAAACTGCTTGTTCTGCCGCCTGAAACCAGCGTGTTTCCGGGTCATGGTCCGCTTACCACAATCGAAAGAGAACTTAAAGGGAATTCCTTTTTGATGTAATCAGACACTGATATCGAGAAGTCTGCCGGATTCCGGGGAAAGCCCACCGGCAAACGGTACGATTTTATTATAGGCGTTCTTAACCTGGGAGGAGAGTCTGCTGATATGCGAATCAATGCTTTCCGGGGTAATAATCTTGCCTATAATCCCGCCGTTGTTTTCCTTTTTCAAGCGGGCAAGCCGTTCGATCAGGTTATCCAGCATCCGCAGCTTGTACAGCGGGATGCCCTCCAGGTCGCTCTGTGCCGGAATTCCAATGAGATGCTTCAGCGCAATCGCCGGAGATAGAAAGCGTCTTACCGGAACCGAGATTTTTCTGGTGATGTCATTTATAAAATAAAGACGATTGATAATTGTCGACCCAGTAGGGGAAATACTGGAAATCATAATAACTCCCGCCTGCCTTTATTTAAATATCGGGAGTTTTTTATGTGCGGATTATAGTTAAATTGTATATTTGCTATGGTGAAAGGACGTTGTTTTTACCTGTTTCTCAGTTCCTCTGAGGTTTTACACTTGATGCATAAAATGGCGTAAGGGATGGCATCCAGTCTTTCACGGGGAATTTTCTGGTTACAGCGTATGCATTTGCCGTAATGTCCGTTTTCAATGCGGGAAAGCGCGTTTTCCACAAGTTTCAGTGTTTTAAGTTCCTGATTTCCCAACGCCTCCAGGATTCTTCTGTCTATATCATCAGAGGCGATGTCCGCCAGATCTTTGGGGTCGGTGTCTTCGATTATTTCATTAAACTCATCGTTCTCGGCGGCAAGGTGTTGGAGTATCTCCTTCTTCATATTCAAAAGGCTTGTCCTCATCTTTTCAACGTATGTTTTTTCCATAATTCCCTCCTAGCCTTAGCAGCGTCAAATTTTTAGTCCACACAATTTGGACTAAAACGCAAGAATTGTCAACTAGTATATAAATGTAAATTCTATTTTAACACCTGACTATGGGTATTTCCAATGTTTGTGCGGGATCGGCAGGTTTTTACGGGAGGATTCAGATTGCCGGCAGTTCTCATGCGGCGTAAATTTAAAATTGCGTGCGGTTGACAAAAGCAGGGCAATCACATATTGTAAGGCACTAGAGGAGTTATCGTGGCAAAAGAGGAAGCAATCGAAGTCAACGGTGTGGTAAAGGAATCCCTGCCAAATACCATGTTCCGGGTGGAACTTGAAAACGGCCATCTTATTTTAGCGCACCTCTCGGGGAAAATGCGCAAGCATTATATACGCATCGTACCCGGTGACAAGGTGAAGGTAGCTCTCTCCCCCTATGATCTGACCCGCGGCAGAATCATCTACCGCGAACGCTGACGGCGCTGAATTTGCCAGCGCCCCGCTGATAAATAAAATCCAACATTCGCCATTGAATGCGGGTTATTGACAATAATCGTCCGTATATTTATGTTTATTTCATTATGAGAAAAATCAATTTAGGAAAAACAGACATCAAAATCTCCCCCATCGGCCTGGGGTGCTGGCAGTTTTCCGGCGGCAAGGGAATTTCCGGCCGTTACTGGAAAAGAATAGATCCGCAGGAGGTGCGGGAAATAATTCGCATCTCCCTTGCGCAGGGCATCAACTGGTTCGACACGGCCGAGGTCTACGGGTGGGGCCGTTCGGAAAGGGCATTAGCGGCCGGATTGCGTGAGCTTGAGGTGAAGCCGGGCGACGTGGTTGTGGCCACCAAGTGGTTTCCGCTGTTCAGACGCGCCGGGTCCATCCTTTCCACGTTTGCACGTCGCAGCGAGGCCTTAGACGGATTCCCTATTGATTTGTACCAGATACATTTCCCCGGCAGCTTTTCGGGTATTTCCGCGCAGATAAGCGCCATGGCCGATTTGCTGGAGCAACACAAGATCAAGGCCGTGGGCGTAAGCAACTTCAATGCCAAACAGATGAGGGCCGCGCATGAGGCGCTGGCCGCGCGGGGTATGTTTTTGAGTTCCAACCAGATGCGTTACAGCCTGCTGGACAGGGGGATCGAACGCAACGGGGTGCTTGATACGGCCAGGGAACTGGGCATCACCATTATCGCCTATTCGCCGCTGTCTCAAGGGTTACTTTCCGGGAAGTTTCATGAACACCCGGAAGATATAAAGTCACGGCCCGGACCGCGTAAATTCCTGCGCCAGTTTAAATGGAAAAACCTTGAAAAAACCCGGCCCGTAATCGAATTATTGCGGAGCATCGCGGAAAGACACAAGGCCACCCCCGCGCAGATCGCCTTAAGCTGGCTGGTCACCCGCCACGGGGATTCGGTTGTGGCCATACCGGGAGCAACCAAACCCGCGCACGCGCAGAGCAACGCCAAGGCCCTGGACATCCGCCTGACAAAGGACGAGATCGAACAGATTGACAACGTGAGTGCCGGAATCGGGTAAAGACCGTCGGTGAAGACCGCCGGACGCGATCAAAGCACCGCCCTGACCTCTTCCTCGCTTACCTCTCTTGAATAACCGCCGTCTTTGAAGCGCATCATGGCGCCGATGCCCTTTTGGAAGACAAACCGTATGGCATCTTTGCGTACTTTTTTATCGGTGTACAGCTTGGCGATGAGTTCATCGGTCCCGATGGACGCGGGAATGCTTACGGGCAGGCCCGCGAGGCTGAGGAGCGTGATGACCCGGCGCGCATCACCTTCCGTCAGGTACCCGAAGCGCACCCCCAGGCGTGTCTGCAGGGCCAGGCCCACGGCAACGGCCTCGCCGTGCAATAACGAGTATCCGGAAAGGGGTTCCAGGGCGCGACCAATGGTATGGCCCAGGTTGAGGACCTGGCGCAGGTTGGTTTCCTTTTCATCCCTTTTTACCACCGAGTATTTGATTTCGCAGTTTTTACGGGCCAGATGCGAATATACGTGAATGGGCGGTGAGGATCGCTTCGCCGCGGCCCCGGTGATCTCCGGTATATGTTCTTCAAGGTAGGCAAAAAAAGCCGCGTCGGCCAGACAGGCGTGTTTTATGGTCTCCGCCAGTCCGCAGCGCAGCTCCCGTTCGGGCAGGGTGCTCCATGTATCAATATCTATGTACACCTTTTTGGGCTGGTAAAAAAGGCCGATCAGGTTGGTGGCAGCGGGCGTGTTTACGGCGGTCTTGCCCCCGATGGAGGCGTCAGCGGCCGCCAGCAACGTTGTGGCATAGTTAATAAAGGGTATGCCCCGTCCGAAGGTACCGGCCAAGAAACCGGCCAGGTCCGTGACCACGCCCCCACCCAGGGCCAGGACACAGCTGTCCCTGCCGAAACGCAGATCTATCATGCGGTCCTCAAGCAGGGCCTTGGTCTCCCTTGTTTTGGAGGTCTCCCCGGCCTTGAATGAAAACAGGTGGACCGTAAACCCGGCGGCTGCAAGCTCCCGCTCGAGTGTATGCGCGTAGAGTGTCTCCACATTGGAATCCGTTATCAGCGCGTATTTGCTTACGCCCTTGACCAACCCGGAACCAAGATCCTTTATGAGTTTTGGAAACAGCTTCATGCCTATTTCAATCGTATAGGAGTCGTTGATCTTTTTTTTAAGCGGTATGCGAAACATATTCATGGCCATGCGGTCCCCCCTTACGATCTGTAGCCGGCGTTTTCTTTTATATAATCATAACCCAGATCAGCCCCCATTACGACCGCGGACGCTTTGCCCGCTCCCAGGTCCGCGGCCAGTTCCACTACCCTGTCGTGAGGGGGATATCCTTCTCCGTTGCTGAAGGCGCACTCTTCAAGATAGTCTGCCAGCACCTTTTCCTTTTGTTCATCCAATTGAAAACACCCATGGGCGAAGATCGTTTCCGGGCCCAGGGTCACGGAAAGGCGGTGTATATCGAGTGTAATTCCATGGTTTCCCGTATAATCGCCGATGGCGCTCATAATCCGCCCCACATTGGGATCGTTGCCGAAAATCGCGGTTTTTACCAGGTTGGAATTGCACACGGCCTTGCCTACGGCAGCGGCGGTTTTGGTATCCGGCGCGTTTTTCACCGTAACCCGTATCACATGTCTTACACCCTCACCGTTGCGGACGATGTCATGGGCAAGCCGGCGGCACATATCCACAAGGGCGTGTGTAAACTCATTAGAATCGCTTAGGCGAACCCGCTTTGAGCTTAAGATCAGCGCCATGTCGCTGGTGCTTTGGTCACCGTCTATGGAGATCCTGTTGAAACTCTCCGCGCATGCGGTTTCAAGGGCCTGCTGCAGGGTCGGGCGTTTTATATCGATGTCGGTCAGCAGAAAAACCAGCATAGTGCGCATGTTCGGTTCGATCATTCCGGCACCCTTGGCAATGCCCACGATTTTACCGCGGCCCACGGGCGCCGCACGTATTTTGGGATAGGCATCGGTGGTCATAATGGCCCGGGCCAGGGGCAGAATAGTTGAAGCATTAAGCGTGGAAACCAGTTCAGGCAGTGTTTCCGTAATCTCCCTGACCGGTAGTTTCCAGCCGATTATGCCGGTGGAGGCGGAGAAGTAATGTTCGGCCGCATCGCCCGTTTGCGCTGCAAGCGCCCGCAGAATTTGCTCGGCATCCTCTACACCACTCTGGGCACACACATTGGATATTTTGTTGTTTATCAACACGCCGCGTATAAGTTTTTCCCGTAAGCGCCTTTTACCGATGATCACCGGGGCACCGGGCAGGCTGTTGCGGGTGAACACCGCGGCAAAGCTGTCGCTGGGACTGTCAAGGCTGATCAACCCCAGGTTCAGGGTGTACGTTGTTTTGGCCGGAATCTCCCGAGGTATAAATCCCACGGTCGCGGTGGATACACGGAATCCCGGGGGCAGCCCGGCCCTGAGGGTCAGGGCCCGGATGTATTCTGCGGCCGAACGATACGTCTCCATGGCGGTTATATTAATAAGAATTTCTATTTTAATCCAGTATCAGCACTCTATTACTGTTTAAAACCATAAAAGTAAGATACAGTAATAATATCAAACCTCTGGTCGGGGCGGGTAAATAAATGAATCTACTGATTAATCATCTTGGATACAAAATAAACGGGTATAAAAAAGCGGTGCTGGAGGCGCCCTCGGATGACGGGTTTTCCGGTTTTGTGGTAAGAGAGGCGGATACGGATAAGACCATATTTGAAGGCAGGGCGGGGAAAACCGCACCCGTGGCCTGCTGGCGGGACTGGCATTTTTCCGTATTGGATTTCTCGGCATGCACCGAATACGGCAGCTATTATATCACGGCAACGGCAGGCTCGCGGAGCATCCGGTCGCAGCGGTTTGAAATCAGGGAAGACCCTTACTTTACTGAAACACTTTCCGCCGTATTGGCTAATATTACCTCACAGCGCTGTGCGGGCGCTTATGACAAAGCGGACCGCAGTATGTCTTTTTTCGGACAGAGAGCGGACAGGGTTGACGTGCACGGGGGGTGGTATGACGCCTCAGGAGACGCGAGTAAATATTTAAGCCATCTCTCTTACGCCAACTATCTGAATCCCCAGCAGACACCCTTGGTCGTGTGGTCCCTGGCCTTTACCCGGGACATGATACTCAGGCAGAAAAAGGTACCCTGGAAATACCTGCCCGAGCGGATTACGGCCGAGGCGCTTTACGGCGCGGATTTCCTTGTGCGTATGCAGGACCCTGAGGGGTATTTTTATATGACGGTGTATGACGGCTGGTCCTTAAACCCAAAGCAGCGTGAGATCTGTTCATTTTCCACCTTGAAAGGCATTAAATCGGATGAGTATCGGTGCGCGTACCGCCAGGGAGGCGGCATGGCCATCGCGGCCCTGGCCAGGGCGGCGGCCCTGAACAGGGCCGGGAACTATGATCCCCATACGTATCTGGAAACCGCAAAAAAGGGATTTTATCACCTGGAAGAAAACAACCTGCGCTACCTGGATGACGGGTGTGAGAATATCATCGACGATTACTGCGCCCTGCTCGCGGCCTGTGAGCTTTTTCTTGCCGGACGGGAAACGGAATTCCTGCAGCGCGCCCGGTACCGGGCCGAACGGCTGCTGGCAAGGATAAGTGACGATGAGGCGTACTCCGGGTGGTGGCGCGCGGATGATAGAGGAAAACGGCCTTTTTTTCACGCGTCTGACGCGGGAATGCCGCTTGTGGCGCTTATGCGGTTTCTGGACCTGCCGCATAGCGAGCGTGAGAAAGCGGAGGTAATTTCAGTGGTCAGAAAATCCCTGGAGTTTGAGCTGGCGATTACCCGGGAGGTGAACAATCCGTTCGGATATGCACGCCAATATATAAAGCCCGTGGGCGGACCAAAAAAAAGCGCTTTTTTCTTTCCCCATCAAAATGAATCCGGCTACTGGTGGCAGGGGGAAAATGCGCGCCTTGCTTCACTGAGCACGGCCGCGCTCCTGGCTGCCCCATTGTTTGAGGATGACGCGGCATTTATTTCCGTCCTGAGACAATACGCCCAGGATCAGCTGGACTGGATTCTGGGATTGAATCCTTTTGATGTCTGTATGCTGCACGGCAAGGGACGAAATAATCCCTCATTTAAGAAGGGAGACATGGGGAATGCACCCGGCGGAATATGTAACGGTATTACCTCAGACTTTTATGATGAGCTGGGTATTGATTTTCGTCCGGATACTCAAGCGTATAACCCCGCCGCCAACTGGAGATGGGTCGAGCAGTGGCTGCCGCACGCGGCGTGGTATATTCTGGCCGTAATCGCCGGTATGAGTACGCTGTAGCCGCAGATCATGGCCGGCCGCTGGATGCGGTCTTTTGACGCCGCTCTGCGCGGGCGTCGGCGCGCGGATTTAAAATTCCGATCATGTGCACTCTTCTTCTTTTTTGGGTTTGATAAGTGCCTTGAATGTGCGCTCCTTGCTGAAAAAATAGAGGATGACGACGAATAGAAGGATGCCCGTAACGCTGTAGACGTCGGCCAAATTAAAAATGGGCCAACTGAAATTGCCGTAATACCAGAGTATATAATCAACCACCCCACCGTGGATGATACGGTCGATGAAATTTCCCATTCCCCCGCAGATTATCAGAATAAGAGGGAGAATATGCTTCCATTTTTTCACCAGAAGCATAAAGGCTGCTACCGCGGCTGTAGCCAACCCCTGGATGAATAATAGTAGTATATACTTTTGCTGCCGGGGCAGCATGTCATCCAGAAACTGTAATAAGGAAAATCCTAGGTTGTGATTGATGGTGTATCGGAAGGACCAGAACCCCGGGATAACCACGATATCCTGACCGCCGCGCAGGGTGCGGTGGACGATATCCTTGACCAACAAATCAGCGCCCGTAAAAATCAACAGGGCGGCAAGTATTATGAGCAGTTTCGCTTGTATATTCGGTTGCCTGAAATTAAACATAATTTTCGGAGTGTATATGAAATCGGGGGAATGTGCAAGGTTTTTTATATAAGTCAGGCCCAGAATACAAGGTTCAGGTCCAGAATATCATCCATGCCCGGGTGGTCGGGCAGCACTCGAATTCCGTAGTTAAATTTGCCTGATTTATCCGCCGTATAGACGCAATCGTATTTCAGCAGATTCCCTTCCTCGGATGAAAGCTTCATGGGCACATAATTGATGTCCTTAAACGGCTCTTCTTCCTGTCCGGAGAAGTTAATAGGCTCCTCTTCGTTGTTCTGGGACATCAAAACCTCAGCTTTAATTTCATCCTTGGTTACCTTTCCTTTGTTGACTTCAACATAAATCTTAATTTTATCTCCCACGTTCAGAATATCACCATCCACTCCCTCTATGGAAATATTATGTATGTGCACGCTGGGGAAGCGGGAGCTTATCGACTTTTTCCATTCGGCCAACTCACGAGCCCGGGCAAAATTGTTTTCACTGATGTGCAGGTAGTGTTTGGCGGTGGGCACATACATGGACCCGGTGTACTCCTTCAACATACGGTGGGTATTATACTCCGAAATTATAGAGCTAATTGAGGCTTTTATTGTTTTAACCCATTTATCAGGTATGCCGCGGGCATTGCGGTTGTAGTACATGGGGATGATCTGGTTCTCCAGAATATCGTACAACGCGTCGCTGTCGACCATATCCTGTGTTTCAGGATTTTTATATTCGGTCCTGCTCCCGATGGCCCAGCCATTGGCGCCGTTATACGCTTCGTCCCACCAGCCGTCCAGCACACTGAGATTCAACACCCCGTTCATACCCGCCTTCTGGCCGCTGGTGCCGCTTGCTTCCAGGGGACGGCGCGGATTGTTAAGCCATACATCCACACCGGAGATCATCCTGCGCGCAAGGCGCATGTTATAGCCCTCTACAAAGATGATTTTTCCCAGGAACTCCTCCTGCTTTGAAAGCTGGACGATCTCTTTTATCAGGTCGAAGGCCGCTTTGTCGTTGGGATGCGCTTTACCGGCAAAAATAAACTGCACCGGAAGCTTTTGGTTAAGCACGATTTTTTTGAAGCGCTCTTTATTTTTAAAGAGCAATGTGGCGCGTTTATAGGTGGCAAAGCGACGCGCAAATCCGATGGTCAAGGGGCTAGGGGATAGATTGGCCAGGAACTTGTCTACCAAGGCGGGATCTTCCCCTTCTCTAATCCAGTTCAGGGAGACCTTTTCTTTTATATAATTAAATAGTTTGTTTTTTAATTCGACATGCGTTTGCCACAACAAGTCGCCGGGGATTTTATCAACTTTTTTCCATGCCGGTTTGTTTAATAAATCCTCATTCAGGTTCAGAGAGCAGTACTTGGTAACCAGCTTTTTCATTTCCGAGGTAAGCCAGGTGGCCACATGCACGCCGTTAGTGATATGGGTAATCGGCAGCTCTTCGCTTAAAAACCCCGACCAGATGGATGACCACATTTTTCTGGAAATTATACCGTGCAGCCTGCTTACCCCATTGCGCTTATAGGTATTCTTCAATGCCAATGCCGTCATCTCATACGGACCGGTGTCGGTAAGGCTCTTATGCCCCAATTCATATATCTCCTGCCAGCTTAGGCCCCTGCTTTCGATATAGTTTTTTAGGTAGTTCTCCACCAGGTGCATGTCAAAGACTTCGTTGCCCGCGGCCACCGGTGTATGGGTGGTAAACACCGTGCTTGACTTTATTACCTCTTTGGCTACATCCAGCCCCAGGTTGTAATTTTGCATCAGGTTGATCAATCGTTCTATAATCAGGAAGGCGGAGTGCCCCTCGTTCAGGTGATAGACAAGTGGTTTTGTATTCATCAACTCCAGCAGCCGTATGCCGCCGATACCCAGCAGGATCTCCTGTTCAATGCGTACCTGTTTGCCGCCCCCGTAAAGCTTGGCCGTAATGGTTCTGTCCGCCGCATTGTTTTCCTGCACATCGGTATCAAAGAAATAAATTGATACCCTTCCCACCCGTGCTTCCCAGATTCTGGCATGAACCTTGCGTCCGGGCAGCTCCACTGAGATTATTACCCGTTCCCCGGCTTTATGCAGCTCCTGGAGTGGGAGACGTGAAAAATCGTTAAAATAATATTCCACCTTTTGATCGCCGTCTTTGGAGATTCCCTGCTTAAAATACCCGTTTTTATACAGCAGACCCATGCCGATAAAATGCAGATTTAAATCAGAGGCGGATTTTAAATGATCACCGGATAAAATACCCAGGCCCCCGGAATAGATGGGCAGGCATTCATGAAGCCCGTATTCCATGGAAAAATAGGCAATCGGGTGTGTTTCGGAAAATATATCGGTTTCCGGTAATACCATCGTATCTTGGGTGCAGTATCGTTCAAACCTGCCCATAATGTTTTTGTATTGGGCCAGGTACTGCTCGTTTTTTGCAAGATCCGTAAGGCGGTCAGGATTAATTGTTTCCAACAGGGCAACGGGATTGTTCCCCACCCTATCAAAGAGCAGGGGATCAATAAGACTGAACACCTCCTGTGATTCCGGGTTCCAGCTCCACCAGAGGTTATAGGCCAGATCCCGGAGCTTGGTAAGCGTTTCGGGTATGGAGGCCTTGACGGAGAACTGCCGGAAACGCGGGCGCTGGCTGTCGGCCCCGCGGTATTCCAGGCCTTCGAACTGAAGTACCTTTTCTTTGCGCTGCCCCTGCAGGCGGTTGCGGCACTGTTTGCTGGCAATCTCAAACGCGGCCAGATAGTGGTTAAAGAAAATATTCCAGTCGGCCAGGAGTGCGGTTTGCCTGACCTCGGTTTTCAGGGCTTTGTTTTTATCCAGGCGGTTGTTTATAAAATTGGTGATATGCGCCTTTAACTCCATGACTGCATCATGATATTCACGATTAAAGCGCCGGATGATTTTAATCCCGTCCGATTCACGCCCCGCCGAAAGTATCCACCTGCCGAAACCCGCGATATCCGTACTCACCGTGGGAATGGAATAACTGATGCTTTCCAGCGGAGTATACCCCCATGGTTCATAGTAGGAGGGGTACAGGGTAAGGTCGCACCCGGAAAGCGCTTCGTAATACTCCAGGTTAAACACGCCGTCATGCCCGTTAAGGTATACGGGTACAAAAATAACGCTTATCTGGTCCTGCTGATTATTCTGGAAATTATGGCGCTTGCAGGTGTTTACAATCGGGTCATGATTCGGGTCCCACAAGGGATGGGTGGATATCTGGGAGTAGATGGTGTGCTGTTCTTTGGGCTGGGTGGCTGAAAACCGCTCCCGAGACATATCAACCGCCCCGGTAAGGATAAACAGATAAAGCAGAACCTGACGATTTGAAGCCAGGTCATGGGATTTGGAAAGCTGACCGAAGGCGTCAAGCAGCAGATCGATACCCTTGTTATGGAACTCATACCTGCCCGAGGTTGAAATAACCACGGTGTCCTCGCCGGGAAACTCCTTGTGCAGGAATTTTTCGGCAAACTGCAGGAGTTTATGCCTGTTATTCAGGAAATAATCTTTTTTATCCGTGTAAGAGGGTAGTTTTTTTACATGGAAACCGTTTGGAAGCACAATATCGGGTTCTATGCCCAGCAGGTGTTTGGCTTCGATAGCCGTGATCTCGCTTACCGTGGTAAAGCAGTCCGCCTCCCTGGCCGTGGTTTTTTCAATCGAGTGTTTGGCCAGCACGTGAAAACGGGAGGCCTCGTTCTGTGGGTTTATATCGGCCAGCGCTTTATAGATTTCCACGTCATTGCCGGACATGGACCTGCCCAGGATCGTGGCATGGGTGGTAAAAATCGTGGCCACGTGGGGGGCCCTCTTTTTAATGCGCAGCAGTCCGGCTCCGCACATCCATTCATGAAACTGGGCGTAGTGGGTGTAATCCGGATACAGATTGCTGACGGCCTCTATCACTTTGGCGGCCATGGTGGAGAATATCACCGGCTCTATATAATCCCAACCCCCGGTCATGGAGTCTACACTGTAGTCCTCCCATAACTGGTACAGGAGTTTATTCTGATCCATGGTGTTTTTATAGCCGATCAACACAACAAGCGGCTTCTCCTCCGTGTTCCACCTGCCCACCTTGGCGGTGAACCCCATTTTTACAAGCTCATCGCGGATTTTTTTTACCTGTTTATCGTCAGTCTCAAGGATCTCCGGATTATTTTCCAGAAGCGGCCCCACGAGGACGTAGTTATCCTGGAACTCATTTTTTACGTCACTGATTTTGCTTTTGATTACGGTATAGATGCCGCCTACTTTATTGCACACTTCCCAGGATGTTTCGAAGAGCATTTTAGCTTTGGCCATGCGCTATTCCTTTTGTTGATTTCTTGGACTTCTTCCCCATAAGTATGGTTTCTTTCAAATCATTCAACACGTTCATGTACACGATATACGCGTCATAGGGTGTGTCGTAGGGATTAAAATATTTATGCACATCCCCGTCGGAAAACCATTTGGTGCACATATAATAAAAATGGTCAGAGGTAAGGAGTTTATGCCACACGTCAATGAGATCCTGGTTGTGGGTGGCAAGCACCTGTTTTTCCAGGGCGTAGGCCGCTTCTATGCTTGAGTTTTGCAGGGGGTTGCCCAGCCAGGCCGTGAGATCCCGCTCTATATCCGCCCATGAGACAAAATACGGCACATCGATCTGTGCTATAGGTGAGTAGTGAGTTTGCGCTTCACATGGGTTTATAAATTGAAAGTCCGGATGCTTTAACACCTCCTCCGGCAGTTTCCTGAAAAAATCAAAGATTCCAGTATCCTCCCACTGGTGTTCGCCGAATGTTTCATAATCCATAAAAAGATTGATGATCTCCCCGTTGCCCGCCACGCTGTGCAGCCAGCCCGCGTACTTTTCCGCGGTAAGGGGATATTCGTCCCATCCTCGGTTGGAAAAACGAAAGGCTATGTCGTCGGAGAGTTTATAGTTTTTTAACAGCACGTTCAGCTTGTAACTGCCCACGGGTTTGTAAAGAAAATTGGGGCTGCGCCAGCCCAGAATATGATCGGCGCCTTCGGCCAGAATGGTCGAATACCCCATCTCCTCTATAAAATGGGCAAGCTCGTTGTTGTAGATCAGCTCGGTATTCCTGAAGGTTTGGGGGCTCTGGCCGAAAAGATCCTTCATAAGCTGTTTGTGTTTTAAAACCTGTCTTTTAAAGTTGGGTTTGGAGAAAAGGAAGGCCAGCGAATGATAATAGGTTTCATTGATAAACTCAACACATCCCGTGTCCGCCAGTTTACGAAACAACTCTATGACATTGGGATTGTATCTCTGGAACTGCTCAACCGCTATGCCGCTGATGGAGAAGGCGACCTTGAACCTCCCCTTATACTTTTCTATCAGGTCCAGCAACAGCAGGTTCATGGGCACGTAACATTTTTCACTTACTTTATTGAGGATGGTCCGGTTTGTTTCTTCATCCTCGTAAAAATGGTTTACCCCAATATCAAAAAACGAATAGTTTTTCTTCAAACGATACGGCTGGTGCACCTGAAAGTAAAAGCAGACGGAGATCATTATGGAGGCTCCTTCTTAGCAATAAGCGAATGTTATGGCATGGTAAAGATTTTTTAATTTATGCCCCGCGTTGTTCCAATGGATGTTTTTAAGTTCATAATTACATTTATCTACAATATCCTTGGCGAGTTTTTCATCCTGCAACACGTTGACGATAACCGAGGCCAGTTTTTCCACGTCCCAGAAATCAACCTTGATTGCATCCTTTAATACTTCGGTCACGCCCGATTGCTTGGAGAGAATGATAGGAACATCGTATAAGAGGGCTTCAAAGGCCGTGATCCCAAAGGGCTCGGAAACCGAAGGCATAACATAGAGATCACTCATGGCGTATATTTTTTCAACTTCCACGCGGTTTAAAAATCCCGTAAAATGAAACCGGTCGGTTATCTTCAGGCTCGCGGCCCGCGAGATGAGCTTGGGCATCATATCGCCGCTGCCCGCCATGACAAATCGTACATTTTTCATTTTTTTAAGCACAAGGTTGGCCGCCTCGATAAAATAATCCGGGCCTTTCTGCATGGTAACCCGCCCTAAAAACAACACATATTTGTCGGGCAGGTTCTTTTCGATTCCAAAACGTTCAATCTGCCTTTGTTTTTCCACGGCATTGTGCACAACAACAATTTTATGTGGATCGATCCCATAATGCGAAACAATGGTATTCTTGGTGTAATAACTTACGGCCACGATTTTATCCGCTTGCTCCATACCGAATTTTTCGATGTTAAACACGTTATTGTTCATATTTTCACCACTGCGATCGTATTCCGTGGCATGAATATGGATAATAAGGGGTTTGCCGCTGGCCTTCTTGGCCGCTACTCCGGCCAGAATCGTCACCCAGTCGTGTGAGTGGATAATGTCAAAATCCTTGAGGCTCCCAAGGTATTCCCCGATGATACTGTAGCGAAATACCTCGTTCATCAAATCCTTGCCGTAATTGCCGCTGAAGGCCATAATGGAGCCCGGTAAAGCACCTGTTTGCTGCGCAGTAAGGTTCTGGTACTTGGTAAAGAATTCCACCGTGTTGGTCTGGGTGTAATAGGGTGAGATTGAGCCGTCAAGCATCTGCTTGGTGGTTTTAAATGAGGCGCTGGCTTCCATCCGCGACCTGTAGTCTTCGCTGAGCTGGATTTCATCAGCCGCCACAATCTCTATCTGATTTTCACTGTATATACCACGTTTGGTGGGAAGTACCAGTTTAATATGTACATCGTTGTTGATGAGGCCCCTCGTAATCCCGTAACAGGCCATACCCAGGCCTCCGCTGATAAACGGCGGGAACTCCCATCCGAACATTAATACTTTCATAAATAGTTAACCTCCTTGCCGGGTTCGTTTTTAAAATCAAGCAATATATTTAAGTATATTTATACGGCTTAAATAAAGCAAATTTATTCTTTGTCTGTTTTAAAAGAATTCAACATACGGATGACTTCCGCCATACTCCAGGCCTGTGCGATAGTTCCGTTTGCCGTAAAGGGGGGGGTAGGGGTGAATATTTCCGAAATGTGTAACAGGCCGCTTTCTGACATATGAGACGTCCAGAGTTCCTTGAACGCGGCGTTGCAGTACTCATCCGCCTGATGCCTGTCATCCATGATTTTTCTGCACGCGTCATGGAATATCCCGATCAGCCACGGCCAGACCATGCCCTGATGGTACGCTTGATCGCGCTTGTCCTGGTCTCCGCTATAGTCGGCGCGGTATAAAGGATTCTGCGGAGACAGGGTGCGCAGGCCGTAGGGTGTCACCAGGTGCTGTTGTACGGTGGAAAGTATTTTTTTTGCGCTCTCCGGCCGTATGCAGGTATAGGGAAGCCCTACGGCGAAGAGTTGATTGGGCCTGATGTGGGCTTCTTTATCGTGCTCGTCCCTGTATACGTCAATCAGGCACTGGGTTTCGGGGTTCCAGAACAGGGTTTCAAAATGAGTCTCAAACCTCTGTTTAAGGTCCAGATACAGCTTTTTTTGCGCAGCACCCAGTACCGGGGCAAAATCATTAAGCAGGAAACACAGCGCGTTATAAAAAAGCGCGTTTACCTCGACCGCCGCACCGTAACGCGGGGTAACCGGAAGCCCGTTGGCCTTGGCGTCCATCCAGGTAAGTTGTGTTTGTGGGCTGCCGGAGAACACAAGCCCGTTGTCATGCATCTGTGAAATTTGTGTATAGTTGTGAACAATACCTTCGATTATGTTGAGCAGTGTCTTTATAAAATGCTTCTCCACGCCGGCTTTATCATTTGTATATTCAAGGTATTGTTGTACGGCCCTGAAAAAAAGCAGCGAAGTATCGATTGAATTGTAGGAGTGGTTCTTTCCGGTTGAGGTTACGTTCGGCAGCAGACCGTGCTTTTCGTACTGCGCGTATTTTTTAAGAATGGCAAAAGCGGTTTTTTGTTCGCCTCGGCACAAGGTGATGCCGGGCAGGGAGATCATGGTGTCTCGCCCCCATTCGCCGAACCACTGGTACCCGGCCGTAATCCCGGTATGCCGGTCCGTGAGGTAGTGCTCCGCCTGAACCTTGAGAGTGGAAAGCGGCTCGGACTCCCCGGAAAAACGGGTTTTCAGCTCTTTTATGCGTTTAAGCTCTTGCTGCCATTCGGCGGCGATTGTCCCTTCCGGTTTGTTAACGGAGGCACGGATAATAACCTGATCTCCTTGTTTCAGCTTGACCTCGAACACGCCCGGCGTAAACAGGTCTTCATGGTAATTATAGCCCCGGTTTTGTTCCTCAAGGTATTCGAAGTTCTTCCACCAGCCGGGCGCCGGATAGAAAATGGAGCGATGGGACGTTTGCAGATAGAGGGCGGGAAGTCCCTCATAGGGATCGATCTTGAAGCCGTTTTCCTCAAAGTAGGTACGAGGACGGATTGAAGTATTCTCAAATACCAGCTCATGAATTTTCCTATAGGCTAAAAAGGGTGTGATTTTAAAGAGTAATGGTTTTTTCGCCTCCACCACCTCGTAGATCACCAGTACGGTGGGCTGGAAACGGGGCATGCAGCATGTCTTTGTAATACAGATCTCACCCAGCCTATAGGTAGTCTGCGGCAGGTATTCACAGTCGAACCGTGTAATGTATTGATGTCCGGTGGGGGAGAAAACTCCCGGGAACCTGTTGGTGGCAAGATTATGGTCTTTTTTATCGAATGAAACCGCGCAGTCGAGTTTGGAAAGCAGCATAAAGACGCCGTTTTGCTCCTCAACGGGCAGGGCCAAAAGTCCGTGGTATTTGCGTGTATGGCAGTCTATAATGGAGCTTGAGGCATATCCCCCATCGCCGTTGGTCAGGAGGTATTCTTTGGTCAGCGATTCTTTCAGGTTAAGAAGATGATCGCGTTGCAAGGATATGTTCATGTCGCCCTCCTTTTAGACCTCGTATACTATACCCTAAAACACTTCCTCTAGTACATAAAAATAGTAGGCATCGGTGCCGAATACCAGCCACCTGCCCGCACTGATGGGGGAACTCAGGATGGCCCCCTGGATATCCATCCGCCACATCAGCCCCCCCGTGGCCGCCGAAAGGCAGACCAGGCGCGGGGGCGTACCGTGCTCATCGCCCAGGGTCCCGAAATAGATTCTGTCACCGGCCACAAGCGGCGCGCTGCTTGTGGGCTGATCCAGGGCTGTTTGCCAGGCAACCCGGCCGGAGTCCGCGTAAAAGGCCCTGACCAGGGTATCACCGCTGGTGTAAATAACCAGGTTGTTCCAAATTGCGGGCGCCATATAATCCAAGAGCTCGATGCTTCTGTAAAACACGTCAAAGGCGTAAAGTTCCTTGCTTTCCTTCAAACGCGATTTGTCATGATGCTCCCAGAGCGTGTCGCCGGTATGTTTGTCAAGCGCAAAATAATCATATGAAAGCTCGTAAAATCCGTAGGTGCAGATGGCATAATGCAGCCTGTCGCCCTCAATGGCGGGGAAGGAAAACCAAAGGGGGTCATGGCCCTCGGTGTCGATAAGCCACAGGTATTTTTTATTCTTGATATCGTAAGCGCCGAAGCTTTGCGATCTCTCCGGGGGGCCGGGGGCGAAATACATGACATTTTCGTCTATTTGGAAGCTGTAATATATCCACACGGGGTTTGGTATGGAGAAACGCAGCTTGCCGTCCAGCGAAAGAAAAAAGGTGGATCCCCCGTGACTGCAGAACACGATATAATCATCATACCTGGTTACCGTGGACAGCACCTTGGCCCCCGCGTCAAAGGACCATTTTTCATGGCCGTCCTTTAAGGCCACCGCGTATACCTTGCCGTCATTGGAGCCGAAATATACCGTATCGTCATCGACATAGGGGGTTGAGTTGATCTCACCCTTGGTCTTGAAAATCCAGCGCATGTACCCGGTGGTCAGGTCAAAGGCGTAAAAGTTACCGTCCGTGGCCCCGAAATAGATTGTATCGTTTTTCAGCAGGGGCGAGTTAAACGAGGTGGCCTTCTCCTGGTTGGTCTGCAGCTGGATCTTCCAGCGAACCGCCAGGGGCGGGTTGAGCCCGTTGGGAGTGCTGCCCCTGCCCTGGCTGTTACGGAACATGAACCAGTCGGCCTGCTGCTCGCAGCCTGTGCACAGGAACACCAGCGCGGCCAGAAGCAGGCAGAGAACTAGATAACGATGTAACCCCGTGTGTCTTGCTACCATTTGTAAAATAACCCCCTCAGGCTGAACCAGCTTTTTACACGGTTCGTAAACCCTCTTTGGCCCGGTGCTCTCACCAGTTCCGCATACTCCCGCCGGAGCGCACTCCACAGACTCTTCCTGTTTTCAGGGTTTATGCTCGTCTTATAACGAAGCTCGGTATAGATTCGGGCGAACCCGTCCAGTTCCGGATACTGCAGGGCGTATTCATTTATGGTTTGGTGTGACTTTTTTACGTTATAACCCCGGAAGGCCAGGCGCATCAGCAGCAGTACGTACAGTGCGTGCAACCCACCTGCGTTATTGTTTCTGCTGCGGAGGCCGTAATAGGCAAGCAGCCCGAAGCGGTAGACGTACAGGGCTATGATCAGCAGCACAAAAAGCGCGCCCAGGATGATTAAAATTACAAAAATGGTATGAACAATATCCCCCTGGAGGATGTTCTGCTCTTCGGGTTTTTTTTCGTCATAGGGAATGATCACCTTCCAGTTGTTGGGGTCCTGCCCACCCTGCGGAGGCCTGGCGAACTGGGTTGTTTCGATATCAATCCAGCCGAATACGGGCATATACACCTGGGCCCAGGAGTGCCGGTGGGAGGAGGTTACCAAGTAAATCTCATTTTCCGGAAAGTTTTTCAGGATGTCAAGCTGCTGCCTGAGAATCCGCACGCCCCGTTTGTGGGCCGGTGTCTGCAGCCTGGCCGATACCAGGTACCCGGTGACCACTCGTGACGGAATACCTATGGACCTGGCCAGCAGGGCAAAGGCGTTGGAAAACTCCGTGCAGTCCCCGCTTCTTGTTTCAAACAAAAATTTGCCTATCGCCTTTACCGAGGTGTCGTCACTGAATCCGGCTTTATACTGGTAGGGACGAAAATATTGCAGTAGCAGAAAAATCTTGCCGAAAGGGGTGAGGTTGTTCTTCCGGATCTCCCCGGTCAGGTCCAGCACATTCTGTTTCAATTGAGGATCCAAGGGCAGCTCCAGATAGGGTTTAAGGGCCTGTCTTTGCTCCGGGCTTAAATCCGGGAGTTTGAAGAGCTCCGGGGCCGAGGCCAGGCTCAGGCCCGAGGAAAAGGCGTAACTATACCGGAAGGGCGCCGATTCTTCGCTTAACGAGACCGGCTCAACCGAAAAAGGGATGTAGGCCAGGTAGCGCTCCGGGGTAATTGAGAACACCTGCACATCATGGGCTTTTCGTGTTTGACTGTAGCGCTCCTGCCCGGGCCAGAACCAGGTCTGCAGGAGGTGCCTGTCTCTCAAGCCGTTGAGCTCGGTGTCCTCCAGTAAGGTATCGTCGGCCTGAACAAACCCCTTTTGCGCGTCAAAGTGACTTAGGTAAGTACCGGCCGCGTACAGGGTGTCGACATTGGTAACCACCAGCATGGCCGCGTACTGGGTGTTGTTTTTACGGGTCAGCGAATGCCAGCGGTCCCTGGGTACACCCTCGAGATTGTTGCCGCTTTTGCCCTGTCCGCCGTTACGGTCAGGACTCCCTATATCCGAATTGTTGTCTACGGAAAGCGGTTTTGACTCCGGGGGCTCGCCCAGCTCATTGAGGACGATCGAGTGCCTGATAAAATCCGGGGGCAAAATCAGGGCAACCGCGAGGATAAGCGGCACACTCAAACCCACAAAGAGCGCCAGCTCCCCGCCGCTTTTCTTATGCAGCCCTTCGTCAAAGGAGGCAAGGTAGATCACCAGCGCGTGCAGGCAGAAGGCGGAGATGGCCGTTATCAGGATGACCTGGGTGAATCCGTGACTGGCGAGCGCGATTTCCTCGGAGGCCCGTGAAAACCCAAGCAGCCGGTAGTAAATGACGCCGAAATAAAACAGTTCAAGCACGGCAAACACCCTGCCCCTGCCCCCACTTTTAAACACCAGCGCGGTTGACAGAAAGGCGAGCACCCCGCCCGTAAAAAACCCCAACGTCGACAGGGTGAGGCCCGTGACGATCAGCGAGGTAAGCGCGTTGCACACAAGCCCGGCTGTGATCCATTGGCCGAAGGTAAGAAGCGGCGGCGCCAGGAAAAAGGCGATAAACATTTCTATTGGAATCAGAAAAAACCAGAACACCCATCCAGGGATATCGAATGGCACCACGATCGCCGGATGGAACAACGGCAGGCAGATTACCGTTACGTACAACAGCAGGCGGGTAAAAAACAGTGATGTAAGTTTAACCTGGTGTTTCATAGCAGCCTGGCCGTTACATTAATCTCTTCGAGGGCCGCGGTATTTCCGTCGGGAAGCAACGGCGGAACATGGGTTTTTTCCCTGCGCAGTACCCATAATCCGGGGAACGAAAGGCTGGGAAGGGGTTTAAGCAGGGAAAACGCGGCATTCCGCGCCTGTCCCGGGCCTGAAGCGGTGCGGAAAATACGCAGTTTTGATTTGGCCAGGGCGGCGACAAGCCGCGGCAGCTGGGTGTCGAATGGCGTGGTAAAGATAAATACCTCACCGGGATGCGGGATGTACGTATTGTTGGTCAGAGTGTGATAATGGATGGTACTTAAGGTAAGGCTGAACCGCTCAAGATCGTCCTCGGTTTCTATGGAAAATTTATCCTGGTTGGTGATAACCTCGAAATTGTAGTCCGGGTAGATTTTTTTTACAGCCCTGATAAAGGAGAGCAGCCAGCCCTTTATGACATTGAGGTGAACGATGGATTCCATAGATTCCTGCGAATGTTTGCGGTAGTTTTGGAAAAAAACCGTTAGCAGCCTGGTTTTCTCCTGGGTAATATGGGACACTTTGGTGATCAGCGCGGCGATTCTGCCCGATGTTTTCCAGTTTATATCCCGTAGCTTGTCCCCGGCCATGTATTCACGTTGGTAATACCGTTCCTCACTGGTATCCTTTTTTCTGATGGTATCCTCCAGTCCGTCCATGGTCAGGGAGGGAGATTCGTCCTGCCGGAGGATAAGGGGGGGACGAACAACAAGCGTTCTCTGCAAGGCGGGCGTGAAGCGCGCCCTTGTCAGGCCGAATACGTCCTTTACGCGCAATGAGCCTGAGGCTTTGAACAAGCCGCACAGCGGGAAGTATAAGGGGAACCTGAGTTCTTTGGGGTTCTGGCCGTAAAACTCACTTAAAAATAAAAACGACTCCTTTTCCGCCACATACAAACGGCCCCGTAGGGCGAAATGCAGACGGAAAAAGGGCAGCAGGCGTAGTCCCTCACAATAAATACGGTTTTGTTCTTCGCTTCCCGCGTATAAAGCGGCAGTACTGTCCCATTCGTATTCCGGTTTCGCCGAGGTCGCCACCTGTGCACGGCCCAGGACACTCAGGATAAATAGGAGGGTTACGGCAAAAACGCCCAGAATAAAGCTAAAAGGATTCAGGCTTATGAGTGCGTCCCACAGCAGGGCGATACCGCACATAAAAAGCAGGCTTCCGGTGAGGGTCAGCGGGTAGTAGTAAAGAAAACGTTTTAAGAATTGTATGACGATATTATATGAACGCATCTATGCTTTTTGCTTAACTAAAAAATGTTTACGGAACTCATCCACGGGAACGGATTTGACTATTTCCTGCAGCACCTTTTCCGCCGGAACCGATGAGTCTTTTATTACCAGGCGGTGGGCGACCGCGTTGATGAAGAGTTCCTGGATATGATCAAGGGTGACAAAACTTTCACCGCGGATAAGCGCCAACGAACGGGCCAGGCGCGAAAGTTTCACCCCGGTACGGGGGCTTGCCCCCATAATGATTTCGGGATGGACCCGGGTTTTTTTAATGCAGGCCACGATATAATCGATGATATCGGGATGGATTTCTATACTGTCCACCAGGTTTTGCCATTTCAGAAGCTCATCCGAGTCCATAACGGGTGAAAAGTTTTTCCAGCCGTCAAGCCTGCCGTGTTGTTTGATGATCTCCGCTTCATCGTGCGCCCCGGGCAGCCCGATGGAAAGCTGCAGCATAAACCTGTCAAGCTGCGGCGCGGGCAAGGGGAAAAGATGCGCGCCCTTCAGGTTCATGGTGGCGATGATAAAAAACGGGTTGGGCAGTGTATAAGTTTTCCCTTCAATGGTTATGGTGTTTTCCTCCATGGCCTGAAAGAAGCTGCCCTGAGTTTTAGGGGTAAGCAGGTTAATCTCATCGCAGAGTACGAAGTGGGCGAAGATTGGTCCGCGCATGAATATAAAATCCCGGCCCGAGCTGTCCGGTCTGTTATATCCCAGGATGTCCTGCGGCAGAAGGTCAACGGTACATTGGATGCGGTTGAAGGGATCTACCTTTACCTCCTGGCCTTTTGTCTGCTTTACCTTCCAGGTTATGGAGCCTGCCAGGGCCCGTGCCAGTGAGGTTTTGCCCACACCGTGGGAATCGGCAAGCAGTACGTGACCGCCCGCTATTTTCGACGCCAGCAGATACTCAAGTTTCACGGTATCTATATAGATAACTGATTTGATATTGTCTATTAGACGTGATATACCCTTTTTTACCCTCAGAGTTTGTGTATCGATTGTTGTATTCATATAGTCTAATATAGAGAGAAATTAAAAAAAGGGCAATAAAAACACGATTACCCGGTTATTCTACTTGATCATCGGAACGGAATTTCCCACAATGAGGGGTAAAGTATAATTTGTACGGAGAGATGTATGCTTAAAATGAGATTTCTAACGCTTCTCTGTCTGTTTTTACTCATTCTGTCCTGTTCCAAAGAAGAACAAGCAAGTCCGGATAAGGGAGAAACCGTTTATACGGGCAAAGCGCAGCCGCGCTGGGTGAATGCAACGGCGGGGCTGCGGATCAGGGATGACGCAAGCCTGGACAGCAATGTCATCGGGGCCATTCCATACGGAGAAAAGGTGATTCTGCTGCATGAACAGGATAAAGAGGAAGAGATAGACGGTATATCGGGCAGGTGGAGCAGAATACGCTGGCAGGATAAAGAAGGGTGGGTGTTCGGAGGTTTTTTGCAGAAAGACGAGATTATAATGCCCAATACGGAAAAAGCGGCCGTGCAGCTTTCGGGGAGATATGATCTTGTGGAGGATGAATACCGCTCTCAATATATAGATTTTAAAAAAAACAATACATGTATTTTTATCTTTAATTTTTGCCAGGGCTTCGGAGAGGTTGCGGGTACCTACAAAGTGGAAGACGATACCGTCTCGATAAACATCACCGAGGATGTGGTAATGAAATGCAAAATCCTTTCACCCTACGAGCTGGAAATAATTGAAAACGCCGAACTGTTTACCTGTTACAATCTGCAAAACGGAACGCGTCTGGTGAAAAACAAATAAGAACCGCGCAGGCGTAGCTGCAGGATATTATATGGGAAAAAAGAAAAAGCCCGGTGCGGATGGAAAAGTCCGTGTACATGGAGCGGTCTACAAAGGCTATCTGCTTGAGATCGCCTGGGAGGTATGCAACCAGATAGGCGGAATTTATACGGTGATCCGTTCTAAAATACCGGCGGTGATCGAACATTGGCACGACCGCTACTGCCTGTTCGGTCCGTATTTTCCGGATACAATAGGCGGAGAGTTCGAAGAAAGGGAAGAACCGGATTCACCTTTTTTTAACACCGTTTTACGTCTTAAAAAAAAGGGGTTCGACCTGCATTTCGGGAGATGGCTGGTTACGGGAAGGCCGCAGGTAGTGCTTATCAATCCCGTTTCACTTTATCATCAACTGGCGGAACTGAAAGAGAACCTGTGGCGGGAACAGCAGATAAACGCCTCGGCGGGCGATGAGCTGCTTGACCAGGCCGTCACCTTCGGTCATATTCTGAAATCGTTTATTCGTGATTTCTTTAATAATGCCGAAAGCGCGCACACAAACTTTATTCACTTTCATGAGTGGCTAACGGCCGTGTGCCTGCCCGGCCTGCGCCGGAAGCTGCGCTCCGCGGCGCTGGTGTTTACCACACACGCAACGCTGTTGGGACGGTATTTTGCCCCGCATGATCCCGAGTTTTACGTGAGGCTGCCGGGAATCGATTGGCTGGCCGAGGCGCGAAAGTATAACATAGAGGCGCAGGTCCGGCTTGAACGCGCGGCCGCGGAGGCCTGTCATTGCTTTACCACTATAAGTCAGGTTACCATGCCCGAATGTGAGTATTTTTTGGGCAGGAAACCGGACCTGTTGCTTCCCAATGGCTTGAATATTGAGCGCTTTGTGGCCCTGCATGAATTTCAGAACCTGCACCAGCAATATAAGCAGATGATCCATGAGTTTGTGGTGGGCCACTTTTTCCCAAGCTACAGTTTTGACCTTGAGAACACCCTGTATTTTTTTATATCGGGCAGGTATGAATACCGCAACAAAGGCTTTGATCTGACCCTTGAAGCCCTACGCCGGTTAAACTCACGCCTGGCCAAGGCCTCACTCCCGGTTACCGTGGTAATGTTTTTTATCACCAGGCGTCCGTACAATACGATTAACCCCGATGTTCTCCACTCCAGGATATTAACGGATGAGATCCGGCATACCTGTGAGGCCATTCTAGACCAGATAGAGAAGCGGCTGTTTTTTGCCGTAACCCAAAGCACCGAGACCCGGTTACCGCCGCTTAATGATTTTGTGGACGATTACTGGAAGCTGCGCCTGCGCCGCACTCTCTACTCCTGGAAAACCAAAAGACTTCCGATTATTGTTACCCATAACCTGCAAGATGATACCAACGATGAGATACTGCGTTTTCTGCGCGCCGCGAACATGATAAACAACATCAACGATAAGGTAAAAATAGTCTATCACCCCGATTTCGTCTCGGCCGTGAACCCCCTGTTCGGTATGGATTACAGCCAGTTTGTGCGCGGCTGTCACCTGGGGATTTTCCCCAGCTTCTATGAACCGTGGGGCTATACGCCCATGGAGTGCGTGGCTAATGGCATACCCACCATTACCTCCGACCTCTCCGGGTTCGGTGATTATGTCCAGAGAAGTATACACGGTCATGAGTCGGACGGTATTTGGGTGGTAGAGCGCCGCGGAAAAAGCTTTGCGGAATCGGCGGAGCAACTGACCTCATGGCTTTACTCGTTTTGCCTGTACACACGCAGGGGGCGCATCTCACTGCGCAACGCCGTGGAAGGCCGTTCCGGGCATTTCGACTGGCATAACCTTATCCGCAACTACCTTTTGGCCTATGGTCAGGCCGCAGACAGGCTGTAACCCATGCCGCGGCCCGGCACCTGTTTTTATTGTGTTTGATTTTTGCGCTTTTGCCTGTCGGCTTATTTTACCTTTAAGGTTTGTATATCCAAGCTTTGTATGATGGTTTTAACCGTGTTCGTGTAGTTCGCCTGGTCCTTGGAGGGGTGATAGATGCAGCCGATCATATATCCCTTACCATTATCCAGAAGCATATAAAAAACCGCGTTGCAGTCGTCGCTCTTCTCGTAGAACTCAACTACCAGCCACTTTTTTCCAAGCCACTCGATATCCTTTGTTGATTTCTTCTCTATGGAAGGATCGTTTTTCTCGAATTCCTGCCAGAGTTCCTCGTTTGATTGCGGGGGTTTTTCAGAATTGATTTCATCTACAGGACTTACAAAAAAAACTATCCCGACCCCGGAGGATTCAAAATTGAAGAACTCCTCCGAAGATGAAAGTAAAACCCCGGCGTCAAGCTCCTGGATATGCCAATCCTTGGGGTAAGAAAATGAGAACCCGGTCTCCTTGTTTTCATATGTTGTGAGGTCGACGGCCCCGAGTGCGGTTATACTGAAAACAAGAAATATGATAAAAAAATAATGTTTCATACGCATACCTTTCATTAAGATAAAATTAAATAAAGGGCCATGTGTTTTTCACTATACATGGCCCTTTTTATTATCATTATACCACCTTTTTGTAAAAAAGGAAGGGAAAGCCTATGATTATTTATCCTGTTTTTTAGGCCTATCTTTGGCGGTTAGTATTGCCTGCTCCATGGACCAGATGCTTAAGGGCCTCATATACATCGAGGCACGGTAATCGCCGTTTTGAAGATAGGCCTCCGGTGTCCGGAACCAATAACCGCGGTTATAGATGACATTATACACCCCCCAAGCGGTCTGCCATGCTTCATCCGTCATACCCCGGTAGAGCATTAACGAGGCCAGGGCGTACGTAGTCCCGGTCCATACCTCTTGTGACTGTTCGCATGAGGTGTCGATGCTTCCGTCAGGACGTGTCCCGTTTACCGCTCCCATGGAACCCTCCTGGAACCCCATGACATTGAATTTGTATATGGTTTGTAAAGTGGTTTGTATCTGCTTCGGGTCTGTTATACAATCCAATCCCGTTGCATCCGCGTACCACTGTCCGGCCAGTTGATCGGCCATGATACTGTCGTGATACATGCTGTCGCTGGCATCAAAATTATAATAGGATCCGTTCCAGAGTTGCTTTTCAAATGCCGCACGGCTCTCCTCAAGCCATTTTGCATAGAGTGCCACCTTGTCGTCATCACCCATCATGCGGCCCATTTTAATCGCCGCCTCCAGGGCCGAAATCCACAGGCCACCGGTATAGGCACTGTCACCGGTCATAATCCAGTTATCATAGGTTTGGTCCGGCAGCCCGGCATGGTCGGGAAGGTGGTTCCCGTTTTTATCAAATGAATGCAGATATTCCAGGGCGCCGGTAACCGCGGGCCAGCAGTAGTCTACAAGTGATGTATCGTTGGTAAACACGTAATCCCTGTAGACCTGCAGCACAAACTTGCTGTTCAGGTCCTTCCAGATGTTGATGTCCCGCCAGGAATAGGCATTGATATGCAGCCAGGGGTCATCTGTGGGTGATCCCAGGTCATGGGGAATAGCGCCCCTGACTTTCTTCCGGGCCTGTTCTCCCGTGGAATCAACCTTAAACGGTTTTTTATCACTGATATTCACGGTATCGGCGAAGTCTCTGATAATGCTTTTTTGTATTTCCGGCCACAGCATGGCAAGCGCAAAGGATGCATAGAAATGGACGTCAAAGGTATTGTAAAACGGGTAATCGTATGTTTCCAGATAGGCAAAATGCCCGATTCCGTCTTTGGCCGTCCCTTTTTGTACCAGTCCGTTCTCCCATACAGTGCCGCCGTCAACCAGGTAATACAACTCGTTGAACAGCGCGCATTTAAACCAGTCAGGCTGGTCGGATCTGTCAAGAATCGGTTTCTGCCAGTTGTCGATCGCGCTTTCCCATTCATTACGGTGAACCAGGCCGTCGATTGCCATCTGTGCGGCGGCTTTGCCGTCTGTGCCGTAAAAACGGGTGTATCGCTTGTACCAGGCGGTCCCGGAATTGAACGCAGTAACAGGGAAGTCCCAAGCCAGACTGAAGGGTACGGTTGTTTTCTGTCCGCGCCCCAGTTTGACGGTGACCACGAGCGCGGCCCCGATACGCTCATCTTTTACGGATGGTGCCGGGTTTTCCGTATTCTTTAAGATACCGTCATCGGAAAAGTCACCCCACAACAACGTGTCGGATTTCGCGTTAAAACGTGTGTTGTATGTTACACTGACGCCGGGCCGCGTTGTGGTCATAATGGCATAGCTTCCGTTCCATTCCTTGTTCCCCGGATCAGCCTTCCTGTTTAGCACGATCCCGGTGTACCCGTCCTTTTTCACTACCGTATTGTAATTTCCCCCGACCATATCCTTGCCCCATTCAAATCCCACAAGGTTCTGCCAGGAAAACATGATACTCACCGTTACTTCTTTACTCGAGGTATTGTCGATACTCCATTCAAAAATTCCGACCGGGTAACTTGTTTCCCGATAGTTGCGGGGAATAACGGGAGAGAACTGCTTTTGTGAAAGTTCTACCGGAAGTACGTCCCAATTATACACATACCAGGACTTGGGGTAGAGGGCGTAGTAGGTACCGGCTTCCGCGGGCATGTCCCAATTCCAGGCCTGAAGTGCCGCGGCTTTATAGGGGGTCATTACATGGACCTGCTTTGTGTTTCCATCGTCGGTGAACACGGAAAAAGCGCAGGCGGGAACCGTTCTGTAGGCGTGATTCCCGATATCCATATGCCAACGTGAAAAATCCCCCCGGTATGATCTGCCGATCGAACCCGCACCCATTCCCCCCAGGGGCGCGCCGGCCCAGGCCGGGTCATCCATGATATGCCAGGTATAAGGTCTTCCCGCTTCGCGGCAGGGGTCCCCCATGGTACGCGCCCACGCGGCTTTGGGGATATACGCGGGGCGGTCTATGACCTGAGTTGTATCGGTCCGGGCGGGGGAGGGCGCCTGTCCATTGCCGCAACATACCGGCATGCCCGCCAGAACAAGATAAATAATCGTAACATAAAATGATTTTCGCATAAACTTCTCCTTCAGGTCAGTATCTTACAAGGGCCGCATACGTATGTCAATTATTAATGCTAAAATATTAGCAAAATTATTTTATGCGCCGGAAACGGTAACCGGCCGCCCGAACGAACCGTCCGGGCGCTTCCAGCCAATCTGGCGGCGGGAGGGAACTCAG
>CAZWYY010000003.1:78986-93705 GCA_964638895.1 uncultured Spirochaetaceae bacterium
AATGTCGATCTTCAGGCTGTCTATGATCCGCCCGATCTTCTCCTCAAACTGTTCCCGTGCCCCCTGCGGATGATAGATCACTCCCACCATGTATACCCTCTCATTTTGCAGGCGGATATAAAAATGGGCCAGGACTTTTGCTTCCGTATCTTCGAATTCGACGTAAAGCCATTCGCCGCCCTGCCAGTTTTTGTTCTCCTTATGCAGTTCCTTAAATCCGGTATTCTTTCCCTTGAGGTTGTTCCACAACTCCTCTTTGGTTTTGGGCGTGGCATCAAGTCCGACATCCTTGGCCGTTCCCTTAAAGATCGCGACACCGGCCCCGTTCGCGTTATCTGAAAACAATCTTTCATCGGAGGACACCAGCACATTAGAACCCTCTTCCTCCAGGTGCCAGCCGCCCGGGTAGGTAAAGGACAGCCCCAGTTCCTTGTTTTCATAGTTTCTCGGCTCGCCGGATGATGGTGGTTCCTGGTTTAAAAAGGCAAACGAGTGTAATACCCCGTTAATGGCCGGGTAAAACTGCGCGGCCTTGGCCGACGGCGTAAAACCGATGGCGATTACATAGATCACCTCACCTCCGGTGTACACGTAAAACTCGGCCTTTATGTCTCTCTCCTTGTTGAAGGACGTTGTATATGCCCATGTTTCACCGGCCAGCTCCTGTTCCATGAACTTCTCAAAAGGGAAGTCCTTTTCCACATTCATACGCTTTCTCAATACCTGTTCGGGGGTAAGGTCTTCGTCGGCTGAATAGCAATACACCCCCACCATAATCCCATCCGTATAGGTCGTGGAGAATTCCTCCGAAGAATACAACTCCACCTCATCCCCGGAATCCCTCTTTATCCAGTTTTGGGGATAGGACATGGAAAAGCCGTATTTCGTATTCTTATATACCGCCGTTTCATCCGCCGCCAGGGGCGGAATGATTGACATGATAAATAATACGCCTAACAGGGTCCCTAAAATGATTTTCTTCATGATCTTCCTCCCTTTAAGCTTGATTATAGCACACGAGGGTCGAATTTGCCATTAAAGTATGTCGTACTTTAGTATGAACGCCTCAGTATCCCATGCGTGCTTCGACCTCATGTTCCTTTGCGTCCCGGGGTAGGGGTAAAATGTTGCCGTTGGTTTTTTCCCCATCCAGTAAAATTTCTTCCACACCCCTGCTCACGCCTTTGGGGTTTTTTACGGTAATTTTATACACGGCGCCGCGGAATTTCCGTTTGCAGGTAAAACCCGACCATGTTTTGGGGATGCATGGATCGATTTTCAGGCCTGAGCACTCCGGGCGTATTCCCAGGATGAACTTGACCGCCGCCTGATAGCACCATGAGGCCGTGCCGGAAAGCCAGCTGTTTCTCCCCAACCCGAACTGGGGGTGTTCATCCCCCAGGATGTTCTGGGCGTAGCAGTAGGGCTCAACCTCGTATTCGTCTATAATATCGTTCTTCGCCGCCGGGTTGATCTGGTTGTAATATTCGAAAGCATGGTCCCCATTGCCGGTCATGGTCGCGGCGATCATGACCCAGGGATTTGAATGCAGGAAAATGCCGCCGTTCTCCTTTGTGCCCGGCGGATAGCTGGAAACCCCGCCGATATTCTTATCATAGCGATTGTAGCCGGGCCAGGATAGTTTGATCCCGTTTTTGGTATTCAGCATTTTCCTCAGGCTGTCCAAAGCGGTTCTGGCCCGTTCACCTTCGGCAAAACCGCTGATCACCGACCATGACTGGGCGTTGGTGAAGATCTTGCCTTTTTCGTTTTTATGCGAACCAAGGGGTTGTCCGTCATAATCAAAATAGCGGATGAACCACTCCCCGTCCCAGGCGTGGGTGTTTACGCGGGCCTTCATCTCATTGTAATAGGTGGTGTACAAGGCCAGGGTTTGTTTGTCCCCTTTATAGGCCAGAATATCACAGAGTTCCCTGAGCGCGTATCCGTACAGGTTGGCGATGAACACACTTTCGGCCCCGGCGCGCAGGTTTACCGTGTCGTTCCAGTCCGCGAATCCCAAGAGCGGCAGCTCGTGTTTACCCGTATTGTCGTGCGTAAACTGAATCGCTCGTTTCAGGTGATCAAGCACCGAGGCGCTTTCCAGAGGCCGCTCCGCCTTGTCTTTTTCGTAGAAGGGAATCTGTTTTTTCAGAAACTCAAAATCGCCGGTTTCCTTGACGTAGGCGCACGTGGCCAGGGTTATCCAGAGATGGTCGTCCCCGTAGTATTTGGGCCGGTCCTCATCCTCGGCTGCGTCTCCGGCGTTGGCGATCATGGTCAGGGGGTTGAACTGGTGCATGGCCGAGCCGTTTCGTTTTTGTACGCTGAGGAGTTGTTCGATCAGGCGTTTGGCCTCATCGGGAGCGCTCGCCAGTATGCCCATGACATCCTGCGAGCTGTCCCTGAAACCCATGCCGCGCGCGCCCAGTCCAAGCTGGTAAAGAGAGAGGTAGCGCGACCAGTTTTTGGTGATATAGCACTGGCGGGCGTTGTGCACATTGATCATCACGTTCATGCTTTCGTCCGGGGTGTTCACACGGATTGCGTCAAGGTAGTTCTCCCAAAACTCACCCAGATTGACGAAGGCCTCGTCCACACGTTCGGGCTCTTTATATTTTTCAATTAAGTGTAGGTCCTTTTCGATGTCTTTTACCTGCCCCAGTTGGGTGATGATCGTCTTTTCCTCACCCGCGTTCAGCATGCCCAGGTGATGCATCAACGCGCCGATGTTATCTCCCCGGTTTGCCTGCGAGTTATGCAGCTCCTCCGTCTGCAGGGCCCCGGGCGAGGCCCAGCTTCCGTATCCCATGTCGCCCAGAAATACGGTGCGGTCGCTTTCAAACGAAGAAATGGGGTGATTGGAGGTAAAAAAGTTTTCCGCCCGCCCCAGGTTCATAAAGGCGCACTGCTTGAGGATTTTAAATCCGTTGCCTTTGTCTATGATCCTGCTCATCTGGGTTTGGGGCACCCAGTCCGCGTTGTTGAATTGTTTTATGGCCTGGAAGTGTGAGTACTCAACCACCGGAATCAGATCGAGTTGTTTTGGCGCGCCGGAAATGTTTTTTACCGTGATGCGGCGGATGACCTGGCAGCCTTGTAAGGGCACAAACACCAGTATTTCCGTGCGTATGCCGTAAAACTCGGAGGTAAATTGCGAGTACCCCAGTCCGACCCGGCATTCATACAGGTCGTAACGGTCCAGGGTGGGGGTAAAGTAGGGGGAGAAGACCTTGTACCCGCCGTTTTCTTTGATACGGATATAGCAGGTTTCCCCGTTCATCTGCGCGGCCGGGAGCTGCGGTATATATTTCACGATCCGGTTTTCCGCCGGATCTCCCTTGCAGATCACCCCGCCCCCCGTCTGGTCGATGAAACCGCCGAACCACAGGGTGCCGATATAGTTGATCCATTTTACCGGGGTTTTGGGCGTGGTAATTACATACTGCTTTTGCGCGTGGTCGAAGTACCCGTATTTCATAATAAAACCTCTACTATATGTGTTTTTCCGTCACCAACATACGGCACAAGCTGTGAATCAAGCTTTTTGCCGTCCAGTGTGATTTTGGCGACACCCTTGCTTTTCCCGCCGGGGTTTCTGACAGTGATTTCATAGCGGTCGCCGCGGAAAAGACGGTGTACCTTGTATTCTTTCCAGGCAGTGGGAATACAAGGATCGACATGGATACCGTCGTAATCCGGGCGTATACCCAGGATGTGCTGGCTGACGGCCAGGAAATTCCAGGCCGCGGTGCCCGTAAGCCAGCTGTTTTTGGCCTCGCCGTGGCGCCCCGCGTCCCTGCCCGCCACCATCTGCGAATACACGTAAGGTTCGGTGCGGTGCAGGTCGCTTATCTCCTGCAGATACGAAGGCGCGATGCGCTTGTAATAATCGAAGGCCTCATCCCCCCTGCCGATGACCGTCTCACCAATCATGATCCACGGGTTGTTATGGCAGAAAATACCCGCGTTCTCCTTGTAGCCTTCCGGATAACTAGAGATCTCTCCCATGTGCAGGTAGTATTGGGTGTACGCGGGCTGATGCAGAACAATACCGTGGTCCGTGGCCAGGTATTTTTTTACCGAGTCCAAGGCCTTCCGGGTGTACTCTTCTTTCATGCCGATGCCGGCCATGGTGCAGATACCCTGGGATTCGATGAAAATCTTGCCTTCCTCGCATTCCTCGCCGCCCACCTTGTTCCCGTAATCATCGTAAGCGCGGACGAACCATTCCCCGTCCCAGCCGTGGGTCTTGATCACCTCTTCCATCTGTAGGATGGCTTTGTCCGCACGTTCGGCCTCGGCGGACAGGCCGCGCCGCCGCGCGATCCGGGCGTATTCCCGGCCGTAATAGACAAACAGCCCGGCGATGAACACCGATTCCGCCACCTTGCCCTCTTTGTTGGTGGAGGTCTGAAAGGAATCATTGGGGTCCTCGGAGAAGCAGTTCAGGTTCAGGCAGTCGTTCCAGTCCGCCCTGCCGATCAGCGGCAGCTGGTGCGGCCCCAGGTTCTCGATGACATGGTTGAAGGATTTGGTCAGGTGCTCAAAGAGCGGGCCGGTGTTGTTCTCGTCGTTGTCGTACGGCACGCTGCAATCCAGGATGTCCCAGTCGCCTGTTTCTTTGATATAGGCGGCCACCGCGGCGATCAGCCACAGCGGATCGTCGTTGAAATTACTGCCGATGGCGTCGTTTCCGCGCTTGGTAAGCGGCTGGTACTGGTGGTAGCAGCCGCCGTCCTCGAACTGGGTGGCGGCCACGTCAAGGATCCGTTCCTTGGCCCTTTCAGGGATCTGGTGCACGAACCCTAAAAGGTCTTGGCTGGTGTCCCTGAAACCCAGCCCGCGACCGATGCCCGACTCGAAGAACGATGCCGCGCGCCCGATGTTGTAGGTGACCATGCACTGGTACTGGTTCCACACGTTCACCATTCGTTCCAGGTTTTTATCCGGATGGTTAAGCGAGTAATGCGAGAGCAGCTCGTCCCAGTACTGTTTCAAGGCCTCAAGTCCCTTGTCCACCTTCTGCGGGGAATCATATTGCGCAATCATGGCCAGGGCGGGTTTTTTATTGATGACCTTTTTGCTTTCCCATTTCTGTTCCTTGGGGTTCTCTACGTACCCCAGGATGAACACAATCTCCTGCGACTCATCCGGTTCAAGTTCGATCCGGAACATGTGGCTGGCGATCGGCGACCAGCCGTCGGCCACGGAGTTCGACGCCTTGGCGGCCAGTACGGTTTGCGGCTCGTGAAAGCCGTTGTACAGCCCGAAAAAGCTTTCCCTGTCCGTATCAAAACCGTCCATTGTTCTGTTGGAAAAATAGAACGCGTAATGATTGCGGCGTTCCCTGTATTCTGTTTTATGGTAAATGGTGTTGTCTTTAATCTCCACCTCACCGGTGTTGAAATTCCTTTGAAAGTTGGAGCGGTCCTCCTGGGCGTTCCAGAGACAGAACTCCACAAAACTCCACAGCCCGAACTCCTTTTTCCCGCCGCTTTTATTGGTCAGTGTCACCTTCTGTACCTCTCCGTTGAAATCAAGGGGCACAAAATAGAGAACCCGGGCCTCAAGTCCGTTCTTTTCTCCGCGCAGGATCGTATAGCCGAGGCCGTGGCGGCATTCATACGCATCCAGTTCGGTTTTGACCGGTTTCCAGCCCGGGGACCAGACCGTGCCGTTGTCGTTTATGTAAAAGTATTTTCCGCCCGCGTCCATGGGCACGTTGTTGTAGCGGTAGCGGGTTATTCTTCTATACAGGGCGTCCTTGTAGAAAGAGTAGCCTCCCGCCGTATTTGAGATCAATGAGAAGAAATCCGTGTTCCCCAGGTAGTTGATCCAGGGCCAGGGGGTTTTGGCCGTTGTGATGACATATTCCTTTCGTTCGTCATCGAAAAAACCGTATTTCATTGTGTACTCCTTGATACTGTGATTTCTCTGCCGAAAACGGACAGGTGTTTATGGTTGCTCACGGCCGTAGCTCGTGAATTCTCACTAAAGAACATTTTTAACAGAAAATGGCAGGCTGCGCCATAGGCCACGGCGTTTTCTCCCAGTGAAGAAAACAACACCTCGCAGCCCACCAGGTCGGGATAAGAGCTGTTGGCCATGATCGCCTTTGTAAACAGGTCGCGGATATCCAGCGAGGCTGTTTTCAGGAAGCCGCCCAGAAACACATGCTTCAGATTGAGCATATTCACGATAAAGGCCGTATTGCAGGCCAGTTCCTGCGCGAACAGCCGGTAGATTTCCGGGTTATCCGGGATTTTAATAATGTCCTCGTTGGAAAGCGCAAACTGGCTCAGATTACCGCGCTTCCAGAATACGCTGCGAAACTCTCCGGCGGAAAAATCCGTTCCGTAATGCACGTTATGGTTCAGCACAAGGCCCAGCCCGATGGCCGTGCCCCTATACGCGTCAAGCGGACTGTTTCCAAAGCGCCATTCGGCCAGTAAGAAGAGAAAATCCCTGAGGCGCCTGCTTTTATGCCGGACCATCTCCCCCCAGCAGCAGCAGTTGGCGTCGTTATCGGCCAGAAGCGGCAGTCCGGTCTCCCTCTTCAGTTCGGCGGTTAAATCAAAGGGTGTTGTGATCTTTAAGGGAACGGACTCCAGGATGATTCCCCGGTAGGGGTTGATGATCCCCGCCAGGCCGCACGAAACCCCCAGCAGGGGGATACCCAGTTCTTTTTCTTTACGGTGCGCATGGGCCGTAATGGTACGGATAAGGTCTTTTATGTTTGATTTGGTGGTTTTTTCCGCAAGCGGAAGCTCGTATAAGATCTTTCCGTTTAAATCTATGCCGACCGCCCGGCAGGATTCCTGGTGCATCTCGCATCCCACGATATGACCGTATTTCGCGTTAAGTTTCAGGCGTACGGGTTTTCTGCCTCCGGCCGGCCCGGCCTGGCCTTCCTCAACCTCGATTACCAACCCCAGGTTGATGAGTTCGGCCATGCAGTTGGATACGGTTGATTTGTTCAGGTCAAGTTGTTTTGCCAGCTCGATCCGGCTTAATAACGGGGTAAGCCAGAGAGCTTCCAAGAGACGGACGGTATTGGTCCCGCTTACAACAGATGGAAACATAACATTCCTTGGTTGGTTGGTTTAGTGTATCAACTTACATGAAATGGAAGGGTATGTCAAGTAGAAGAATATGAAACAGTCTACCGATAATTAAATAATTATATGAAACACAAGATATTGGTAGGTATCACCCTGTTGATCGGCGTCGTCTCCTCATGCCAAACACAGCATACCGCCGGCGGGTACATGCCCATTCCCAAAGAAAACCGGGTGGTGCTGGCCGACGAGGAGTATTTCAAACAGCGTTATGAACTGTGGGTGCCCACAGAGAATGACATTCGGGAGGCCCTGGATGCGATTTACCGGTTTTTACGGAGCGTGCAGGCGGATGAAGGATTCAGCCTGCATTTCAGGATGGAAGTAAAAAAGATCATCATGAATTTAAGCCGCTACCGCGTCCAGATTGTGGGAATCATTCTAAACAACAGGCGGTACATCCATTGTAATTTCCTCCATGAAAAAAGCGGAATTGGGGATTGGAAAAAGAGATTGGTCATGATCGCGGCCGGGGGATTTTGGTACTGGTATGTGTATTATGATACTGAATTGAAAAAGGTTATTAAGATATACATAAACGGCTGTACGTAATGTATCGATATAAAAAATGAAAAAAAAACCTGGTGTGTTTTATAGTCTTCTTACCCATATAAAAATAAACATCGCTGATTCACATTCTGCAGAAAGTGAATTCCGTGCCGCGGTACTTTTTCGTTTTTTTGTAATTATTATCATCTATTTTACGGTAGATGTGCGTTATAATATCCCTGAATGGATGTACCTTGCCTTTAAGAATATCGCTTTTCCATTGGCTATATATAACGGACTGCTTTTTATATTTCACAAAAAGATAAATAAACTTCTCCGCAAGCTCCCTGTCTTGTTGATGATTGACCTGTTTGTAAGTGTCGGTATAATGCTTATTGGAGCGGGCTGGCGCAATTCGTATTTTGGATATACTCTCACCACGATTATACTTTTTACCATATTTCTAAAAATAAAGGGCGCCTGTGTATCCACCATCATGCTTATTTGTGTAAGTTTGATTAAAGAACCTTCCCCCCAAGGCGTAGATCTGGTATCGTTTAACGTTTCCAATATGGATATGAGATTGGGAGCGGCTTCGGCATATATTATTACCGGCGTGATAATCGGGTATTTTCGTTACTTATTGGATAAAATCAGACAGCTTTCACAGGAACGTATAGCAGAAACCCGTAAAACCGCCGCGATGGAACAAAAAATGAAACTGGCGCTTGATCTCCACGACAATATCAAATCAAAAATCAATGCCATCGTTCTGATGTATAATCCGCTTTTAAAAAAACTGTTCAAGCGGAAGTCCGCAGACCGGGAAGAATTGCTGCGTCTTTGGAAATGGCTGTATTATCTGCAAAACGAAACCATGCGCTTTTTTATATCATTGAAATCGAAGCATCCGGGGACGGATGATTGTTTTAATCTGATCGAACTGGTGAAAGAGGAGATTATGCTTTTTTCCGAAATAACCCGGTTTTCGTGGCAGCTTACAACCGGAACGGACGAGATATTTCTGCCCGTTAAGATCAAGCAGAGTCTATTACAGTTTATAGGCGAAGGCATGTTGAATTCATGGAAGCATTCCGGGGTAAAACAAGGATCAATAAGTATAAAAAAACAGACCGATGACTCCGTCCGGCTTTTAATTACGGACAAGGGCAAGGGTTTTATCCTGACCGACGATCTGCTTACCTGCTACTCGGGCATCCAAAGTCTTCATATCAGGGCCGAGGAAATAAACGGAAGTTTGAATATTGAAGCTGCTCCGGGAAGCGGCTGCAGGCTTGTACTGAAAATTCCGGTTCATACCGATTGAGTATATTTTACTATGGTGGGCATGAACAATTACTCATGCCTGAAAGATTACTTCGGCATATAATGAAGAAAGGAAACTGTGTGGGTAAAGAGGGCGGTATGACGGACAAGATCAAAGTGTTTATTATTGAAGACGAATGGATGTGGAGTGAGGCAATAATATCCGTGATAAAAAAAACAAAAGATATTGTTGTTTTGGGTGAAGCAAAAAGCGCGGAGACGGGTCTTTTAAGAATCAAGGAACTACAGCCGGATATTGTCTTGATGGATGTAAGACTGCAAGGCGATTTAAACGGAATCCAGGCCACTGGAGAGATAACCGAAACAATAAAAGATACTAAAGTAATCGTTTTTACCATAGATCCGGATGAAGAACACCTCTATAACGCCATTAAAGCAGGGGCCGCAGGCTATCTTTTAAAAAAAGAAGTCAACGATCCGGAGATCCTGATAAAAGCTATTGTCGAGGTATATAATGGGCAGGCCTTTATTACCCCCAAAGTTACCAAACGGGTACTGAGTATAATTCGTAATCTAAACGGGCGTAATGATCTTAATGAACTGACAGCCAGGGAGAAAGAGATATTAATCTCTATCAGTGAAGGAAAAACAAATAAAGAGGTTGCTTATGCTTTGGGGATACATGAGCGAACGGTTGCCAATCATATCAGCCATATTTTCCGTAAACTGGACGTAAGCAACCGGGTGGAGGCCATAAAAAAGGCGCATGACCTGCGGTTGTTCTAGGCTGTGACGGATATTTTCCTTTTTTTACCCGGAATACGGGAATAATTGACTATAAAAAGTATGATTATTTACTCATGAAAAAGCGGACGTGCGGGGGTAGTATAGAGAATAAATGAAAGTATAAAAGGATAACATTATGAAAAAAATTGTTCTGTGTGTTTTCGCGATTCTAAGTATCCTGGTTTTTATATTATTTTCCTGTAATAATGACCGGTTTTTAAAATATCAATTGACCATTTATGATAGTAATGAGAAAAAAGCGGTTGTACAGTGTGAATTTGCCTGTGAAGATTTGAATAATGACGGACTAATAGAGGTGAATGAGTTGATTGAGTTTAAGGAATCAGGACCCCAATTATTCAATGAATACTTTGAAAATCCGAATGAAGGCTGGCGCTCTGAGGTGGATGTTAAGCATATGCCGGAGATTGTCAATAAAATTCAAGATATAGAAGTGTTTCAATTCAATATTGATGAGTACAAAAAGGGAAAGTTAGTAATTAATTATATAACAAATACAAAACAGGATCTCGCTGTTGGAGATTATTATTTTATGCGGCTGGTAGATATTGAACAAAATGGAGAGCAAACAACGGTGTTAAGTTGGGTAAGTGATGAAACCAGGGGTTTGGAAATGATAGAGTTAAATCCTGAAAACCTTACCTTAAAGATAGAGAGGCGTTAAGTTTTATTATATATAGATGAAATAATAAGGAGGATGCTTTGAAAATTAATGTAAAATTTTTTCTATTCTTTGGGAGTGTTTTTTTATTAACGTCATTTTGTTATAGTGATGATCAGGTTCTTAAATTCAAACTCTCGATTTTGGACAAGGGAAATGAGTCTATAGTGACCTGTATGTTTTCCTGTCGGGATGAAAATAATGACGGTGTTATTGATAAAAACGAATTACAAGAGTTTAAAGAAACAGGCAGGCATCTATATGCAAAAACAATTGCCGGGCAGGCGGGCGGCTGGCGTTCCACCGTTGATGTGGAAAAACTGCCTCCCATATTACATACCTTGGCGGATCTAAATAAATTTCGTTTTAGCATAAGCGAGTACCAACAGGGAACTATTGTTATAGATTATGCAACCAAGACTAAAGAGTATCTAAAAGTGGGTGGGTATTATTTTATGCGTATCGTAAGTATAGAAGAAAACGGAAAAAAATTGACTGTTTTAAGCTGGGTGGGAGACGGTACCCAGGGTTTGGAACTGACCATGAGAGATTCAAAAAACCTGACTTTAAAGATAGTTCAGCTTTAAAGCCTGTCATACAAGGCAAAAAGACTAAAGCCAAAGCTTATATCCGTCATTTTTGCAGTTATTATATTTTTGGTGATACTGCGGTTGGATGTCACTATTTCAGAGAAGCTTTTTACCCTGTTGGCTCAATTTATTAATGACGTGTCCGTACGGGCGGAAAAATATATCACCGACTGTGAAAAATAGACGTATTGAGCGGCCAAGAAACACCGTAGTATTTTTAGTTCTGAATCATATCTGAACCATAAAGGAGAGAAATAATCATATACTTTACCTATGGAAGAACCACCCATTGGAAGCGTTAGCGGAAGCTTTGCCTGTGGCTTTTTATTAAAAAATATAAATCTCCTCATTTACAATAATCGCAATATGTTTTATACAAAAGGAATCACTCTATTTTATAAAGCGGAGGCGATGTTATGAATAAATACAGAAGCAAAATAACCACCGAGGGCAGGACACGCTCCGGGGCCAGGTCGCTTTGGAGGGCCAACGGTCTTCAAGATGAGGACTTCGGCAAGCCCATCATTGCGATCGCCAACTCGTTTACCCAGTTCGTGCCGGGGCATGTGCACCTGCGGGAGATCGGCAAAATGGTAAAGGAGTTTGTGGATGCGGCCGGCGGGGTGGGGATCGAGTTTAATACCATCGCCATCGACGACGGTATCGCCATGGGCCATGAGGGAATGCTCTACTCCCTGCCGTCCAGGGACCTGATCGCGGACAGCGTGGAGTACATGGTAGAGGCCCACGTGGCCGACGCCATGATCTGCATTCCCAACTGCGACAAGATCATCCCCGGGATGCTGATGGCGGCCATGCGCCTGAATATCCCCGCCGTCTTTGTGTCCGGCGGCCCCATGGAGGCGGGCGTGTACGGCGGCAAGAAATACGACCTCATAGACGTGATGCGCCTGGAGGGCGACCGCGACGTGTCGGACAAGGAGCTTTTAGAGATTGAAAAGTCGGCCTGCGCCACCTGCGGCAGCTGCAGCGGGCTGTTTACGGCCAACTCCATGAACTGCCTGACCGAGGCCCTGGGCATGGGGCTGCCCTTCAACGGCACCCTGTTGGCCACGCATAAATTACGGAAGAAATTATACCAAAAGGCCGCGGAGCGGATTGTGGCCATGGCCAAGGAGTATTACGAAGAGGGGAACAAGGCGGTGCTGCCGCGCTCCATCGCCGACAAGAAGGCGTTCGAAAATGCCATGACCCTGGATATAGGCATGGGCGGGTCGACAAACACCGTGCTGCATCTGCTGGCCGTGGCCAGGGAGGCGGAGGTGGATTTTACCATGAAGGATATCGACAACCTTTCCCGCCGCGTTCCCAATATCTGCAAGGTGGCGCCGTCGTCCCACTATCATGTTGAGGACGTAAACAGGGCGGGCGGCATCTTTGCCATCCTGGGCGAATTAAACAAGGCCGGCCTGCTGCACAAAGAGGCGCACACGGTTGAGGGCAAGACCATTGAACAGGCCATAAAAGAAAACGACATAGGCGGCGGCGCTCCTGAGCTTACTGCCGATGCAAAGCAGTTCGCCCTGGCCGCTCCGGGCGGAACAAGGACCACGGAGGGCATGTCCCAGGAGCATATGCACACGGAATGTGATCTGGACAGGGCGGGCGGGTGCATCAGGGATGTCGCGCACGCCTATAACAAGGACGGCGGACTGGCCGTACTGTACGGAAACATTGCCACATCCGGGTCGATCGTTAAAACCGCCGGTGTGGACGAGTCCATCCTCAAGTTCAAGGGCAGGGCCGTGGTCTTCGACTCGCAGGAGCAGTCGGTGGAGGCCATCCTGGCCGGCAAGGTAAAATCCGGCGACGTGGTGGTGATCAGGTATGAAGGTCCGTCAGGGGGTCCGGGCATGCAGGAGATGCTCTATCCCACCACCTACCTAAGCTCCAGGCACCTTGACAAGGAATGCGCGCTCTTGACCGACGGGAGGTTCAGCGGCGGCACCAAAGGCTTAAGTATCGGACATGTGTCTCCGGAGGCGGCCGCGGGTGGGCTTATCGGGCTTGTCGAAGACGGGGATGAGATTGCCATAGACATTCCCAACCGCAAGATCGAGCTATTAGTGCCGGAGCCCGAGCTTGAGGCGCGCCGGGAAAAGCTTGAGGAAAGCGGCGGTTTTAAGCCAAAGCGGGACCGCACGGTATCAAACGCGCTGAAGCTGTACGGCATGTTCGCCACCAGCGCTGATATGGGCGCGGTGCGCGATTGGAATAAAGTTTCGGCCTGCGGGTAGAAGAAGGTTTTCTCTTACTTAAAAAGCTCGTTGTTGATATCCACGCTGTCTTTCTTATATTTGTCGGGCAGCGCGGATCGCATTTTAACATAAATATCGAAAAGATACTTCTTCGCCCTTCTGCACGTGGTGACGGCCAGATCGTATTTTTTTTGCTGTACCTGGGTTTTGGCCGCGTCAAGGTAATGGTTGGCCTTGGTGAACGCCTCCAGCACATAGGAGTCGCTGACAAACTCCGCCAGATCAACGGATATCTCATCAATTAAATCCTGTGTGCGTTTGATATATTTGTCGGCCAGGCTTTTGTACAGATCATTCTGAATGTCCAGGTATTTTTTGAACTGGGCCTTAGCGTCGGTGTATTTGGCCTGTGCCAGCTTTGCCTTACCCAATTTGATGTTGTCCAACCCCTCATTGAATTCAGCCATGTCGTTGTTGTCGCCGAAATTGTTGAGTGGGACCCCGATCAGCTTTACGCCGTCGTCGCATTGTTTCATCAAGGCCGCGGCCTCGGATTTTTCGCTTGCGAAAAGGGAAACGGCGGGAAGCAAGCAGAAGGTTGAGATTAAAAACAGTATATGGAGTGACTTGTTTTTCATTTGTGGCTCCTTTGCTATTAATTTTTTTATACTGGGGTAAATGTACCATTTAAAAATAGGAAAATCCATACCATTTATGTGTCCGTCCTTCAGAAAATCAGACAGTTCTAAATGGGGGTGAGTTTTTAGATAGTTGCATTAACACTCATTTTACATATTATTTAAGGCAATAGAAGAATAATCAATGATGAGAAGAACAAAGCGCAGGCCGACAATCGGTATGCTCATCTGTGTGCTTGACGCAGATTATCAAGCAAAGGTGTGGAATAATATTGCGGCTGCGACTGTGGATTATGACATTAATCTTCTGATTTTTGTTGGTAAGGGATTATCATCACCGGTAGGTTATGAGAGCCGGCATAATATTGTGTACAATTTAGCCGGTGAACAAAGTCTTGACGGGTTGATTATATTGTCATCAACCATTGGAAATTATATTCCACACGCACAATTGATAAGGTTTTGCAAACAATTCCAATCATTGCCCGTAGTCTGTTTGGGACAATCCGTAAAAGGGATACCAAGCGTGATGTTTGACAATGAAGCAGGAGTTAGGGAATTAATCGACCATCTTGTGCTCGTACATGGATATAAGAGAATAGCGTTCATCAAGGGTACCGACACTATACAGGATGCAATGATTCGTTATGATACTTATAAAAAAGCATTACACAAACATCACATAGTTTTTGATCCGAATTTAGTTGCACCCGGAGATTTTGGATTTGATTCGGGAGAGGAAGCAATGAGAATATTATTCGAGGAAAGAAGAATACGGTGTGAGGCGGTTGTGGCTTCCAATGACGAAATGGCCCTGGGTGCCTATCGGTATTTGCAGGAAAAGAACATAAGGGTTCCCCAGGATATGGCGCTTGCCGGGTTTGATGATACGAAATTAGTTAAAAAT
>CAZWYY010000004.1:0-91962 GCA_964638895.1 uncultured Spirochaetaceae bacterium
CGTCGTATCTTAAAAACTTAAGTATTTTTTAAAAATTATTGATTTTTCTTTTTCAGAATTTCCTTCAAAAAACTCAGCGCCACGGCATCGTTGGGGGAAAACTCAAGCACGGTGTTAAAGTAGCCCTCGGCAAGCGCGGGATCATCTTTTTTGAGGGCCACCACGCCGAGGTTGGAAATGATTTTTGTATTATGTGGTTCAAGTTTCAAGGCCCGCTTTAGTTGTTTTTCACTCTCCTCCAGTTCCCCCAGTTCCATATGGGTGATGGCAAGTTCATTGAGCAGATCAGGATTGGGCTGCGTTTTTTCCATGGTTTTAAGGAATGCCTGTTTTGCGTCCTCAAAACGTTTTAATCGCCGGTAACCCCAGCCCAGTAAAAACCATCCGTTCCAGAAATCAGGTTTTTTTTCCAGCAGAACCGTGATCTTTTCTATGCCCTGTTCCTCTTTACCCATGGAAATATTGTCAAAGGCTTCTTTAAAAAGACTGTCCATGTACAGCAGCGATTCCAGATCGGTGATAAGTTTCTCAATGCGGGCGCGGTTTTCACTGTTCTTTTCCAGTTCCAGGTAGCGGGAAAACTGTTCCCCGGCTTTTTTAAAGCTTCCCTGCTTTAAAAAGAAGTACCCCAGATTCTGGTATATTTCGGCCAGATCGGGATCACAGGTAAGCGCCTGTTTGTAGGCCGTAAAGGCGGAATCGGTATATTCCCGAAACAACTCCTGATTGGTTTTTTTGTTGTATTCGGCCGCGTCCTCATATACCAATGCCAGGTTCAACCGGCTTACCGCGCATTGGGGGAACAAGGCTGCAAGTGCCTGAAAAACCTCAATGGCTATGGGGAAATCCTTGTTTTTGGCCTTGATGATTCCCGCCTTTGTAAAATCGTGTTTAATGTCCGGCTTTAAGGCAACAACCAGTTTTCTGAAATATGCGGCGTGTTTGTGCCCGGGGTCTGCAATCAGCACGCGTAGTATACCTGTTATGATTGCCTCCCAGGTTATATTGGCTGCGGACCACCCGTCTTTGTTTTCGCCGAACTCCACCGGAAGCAGAATATCGGGGTTGAGGTGAAACTCCGTACATGTTTCGGCAAGCTTGGGCGGGATTCTTATAAACCCGATACCGGCCAGTGGATCATGTGTGTCTTTCATCGAAAGGGAATTTAAAAATAACCGGGATAAAAGTCAAGTTCTAATAATGATTCCTAATGTTCGAACTTTTTGTGCAACTGCTTAAAATACTGGTTTATCTTCATCTTAAAGGAAAGCGGAAGCAGCTCATCGTCAAACTGGATGGCCAGGGCCGTAAGATCTTTCCGTCCCGCCACCTCCTCATTGCGGATTATTTTTCCAGGCAGGGACAGCGCCTCCGTATCCTCCTCAAACATAACCTTCAGCACAATAGCCTTGTTGAGTAAAAACTTGGCAATACCGATCAAAATAATCTTGGCTCCTCCGAAGGCAATGTCACGGATGAGGCATTTGCGGGGGATCTCATCAATATAGACGATTGTTTCCTTTGATTTCAGTCCTAAAAGCCGTGAGCTTTCCGGTGTGATTATAATCCGTTCGGTCTGCCTGTTTTTGGAGCTTTCCTTCGCCTCCAACAGCACCCCCAGTATTTCAATAAGGTCATTGGGGGGGGTTTGGGTATAATTTATGGAAATAAAATTCAGGTCTCCCTTTTTCTTCCCATAAGGCGTAAAGCCCGCGATTTTGGCCGCAATGAAAAAGGTAAGAGGATCGGTTTTGTCTGGTCGTTTAAAGGCAAACCGCAATTGGATCAGGTTATCCGCCCGTTTTATCGCGTCATAAAAAGAAGCGGAGAGATTGGCTATTATCTTGGCGGACGACATTGAAGTGGAGTAAATGAGGCACGGCCAGCGTCCGCCCACGCATTTGAAGTATATCTGTTTGGTAAGCAGACCCGTAGCGGTTATGACCTGGGAATTAAAATTCACCTCCGTATCCTTATAGCAATTATAATAATTTTTAAGTTGTTGGCTTGTAATAATTGACATATCGGTTAAAACTATATATGTAGAGTATAGTAGCTTGAAAATCTAATGTCAACGTGAGAAACGAAAATGGTGAATAAAAGCAGTGAGATATCGATCCTCGGGGTGGGCAACCCCCTTATGGACGTAATAACCCATGTGGAGTATGACTTTTTAACAGAGCAACGTGTTATACCGCGGACCATGAACCTGGTGGACGAACAAACCTTCCTGCGTATTTATAATAAATTGTCGGCTTCGCGCTTTTCACCGGGCGGCAGTTGCGCCAATACCCTCAGGGGGTTCGCCTTTTTATCCGCCGGAGAGGGGTTTTCACGGCCGCTCTTTATCGGCGCTGTGGGTAATGATGATATGGGTAGTCGGTATATCGATAATATCAGGGCCATGGGCGTTGAAAGCAGAATAGCGGTAAAAAACGGGGCAACGGGTGCCTCCCTGATTCTGATTACCCCTGACTCGGAACGGACCATGCTCACCAACCTGGGAGCATGCCGGAGTATTACCGTTGAAGACGCCGACCTATCACTGGTTAAACGGGCCGGCGTACTGCACATTACCGGTTATCAGTGGGATACGGAAAATCAAAAGCAGCTTGTAAAATTTATTGTTGATGCGGCTAAAAAGCATGGTGTTATGGTTTCTTTTGATCTGGCGGATCCGTTCGTGGTTGAGCGCTATCGTGATGAGTTTTTAACCTGGATTCCCCATCATGTGGATCTGCTTTTTGGCAATTATGAGGAGTACTCCCTGCTTGTGGGAAAGGGTGACACATACGAGGAGGTTCTGGTACGCGCAAAAGACCTGGCCGATATTTTGGTTATGAAAACCGGGAGTCACGGGGCCTACTGCTACTCACGGGAAGAACCCGTACACATCCCGGGTTTTACCGTGCAGGCCGTCGATACCACCGGGGCAGGGGATGCCTTTGCCGGCGGTTTCCTGTACGGTCTGTATAAAAGCCTTCCATTACTCGGTTGCGTGCGGCTGGCCAATAAAATAGCCAGTCTGATCGTATCCACCCGGGGCTGTGATTATAAGTCGATTTCATGGAGTAAGGATATTATCTAATTTTTGAATTATGCGCCGGGTGATTCTCTCAGCCTCGTCGGCTTCGTTGCCGGAGTTCTGTTTCAATGCCGCCTGTGTTTTAAAAAGCTCATCAACCAGGTTCAGTCCGGCGATTATCGCCAACTTTACGGGTTCGGTACCGGGGAGTTTTCTTTTAACCTCATCAACCTTTTTTTCAAAAAACTTCAAAACACTCTGCAGGTGTTCCGCGTCTTCATCGGACTGCACCATCAATGAAGTACCGAGAATGGTGACTTTCAACTGTGTTTTTTCTTTCAACGTAAGTGCCTAAAAGATATCTAATTCTTCCTCTGCTTCTTCATTTGTATCATTTGTGGCATCCGTCTCATCCGTGTCTTCCATCTCATCCGTGCCTTCGCCCGTTTCGGTCATCTCTTCGTCATCTGCGGAAAGTTCCACGGTTTTTTCGCTCTCATCTTCCTGTTCATCTGTTTCCATGCTCGTTTCCGTAACAGCGTCCGCGTCTATGACATCGGTGTCTGTTCCCTGACCCGGAATGGAGTCTTCCAGCTCATCAAGTTTGGCCAGTACATTAATGATTCCCTGCTCTATCTCATCCTGATCTTCCTTGAACGCATTTACACGGGTCTCAAGTTCATCGATTTTTTTCTGCGATTTTTCCAATGTGCTGCGCAGTGTATTATTTTCCCCCTGAAGCTTCTGAATCGTTTCCAAAGCATTTTGTACTTTACCTTCCAGGCTACGTATTTGTTCTAAAGTAATCATTTCCCCTGTTTCTCCGTATGCTCCTTAACATATATAACAATAGTTTTAAATGCCCCCGGATCCTCTATAGCTAGATTGGAGAGGGCTTTTCGATTGATAATAATTCCTGTTTTCTTTAAGCCGTTCATAAACTTGGAGTAATTCATCCCGTTTTCCTTACATGCCGCGGAAATACGCGTAATCCATAATGAACGGAACTCCCTCTTTTTGCGTTTCCGGTCACGATACGCATACATCAATGATTTTGCCACCGCGTCCTTGGCCGTTCTTAATAGTTTGCTTCTTCTGCCCCAATACCCCTTTGCGAGTTTTAATAGCTTTTTTCTGCGGTCATGTCGTCTTGTTCCGGTTGCAACTCTCGGCATCTGTTTCTCCTCTATGTTCCCGGTATTAAGCGCTTTACCCGATGTGATTCGGCTTTGCTTAATATACCGCTTTTGCGTAAATTCCTTTTGCGCTTACTGCTTTTTTTGGTAAGAATATGGCGCAATCCCTGTTTTTTATAACGGACCTTCCCGGTACCGGTAATCGTATAGCGTTTGGCCGCGCTTTTTCTGGTTTTCATCTTTGGCATTCTGCTATCCTTTCTTGTTTTTGGAAAGCGGACTCAGTAACATGTACATAAATTTACCTTCCATTTTAGGCGGGACATCCAGGTTATACGAACTATCTATTAATTCCAAAATCTTATCCAAAACGTTCCTGCCCAACTCCGTATGAGCCATTTCCCTTCCGCGAAACCGGATGGTAACCTTTACCTTATTGCCCTCTTCCAGAAACTCCCTTATATGCTTGGTTTTGAAAGCAAGATCATGTTTTTCTATCTTGGGCTGCATCCTGATCTCTTTAAGTTTAATCTGTTTTTGTTTTTTCTTAGATTCCCGGTTTTTCTTTTCCAGTTCGAACCTGTATTTCCCGTAATCCAACATTTTACACACAGGCGGATTGGCATCGGGAGATATCTCCACAAGATCAAGACCAATACCTCGTGCAATACCCAGCGCCTCTATGGTCGGCATTATACCTTTCTGGTCACCGTTCTCATCAATTAAACGAACGGTAGCCGCCCTTATCATCTCATTCACTCTGTTCTTTTTCCCGGCCAATCGACCTCCTTTTATCTTCACGGATATTATTCTTTGCTTTCCTTATGTTAGACAATGTAAATCTGTAATATATCACTCATTTGCAAAAGAGTCAAAGCCCCTTTCTGCAGAAACAGCAATTCTCATTTTGAACCATCCAATAGCGTTAAAGAAATCTAATGCTATAAAGACCTTAAAAAATAATCGTTCAAAATGAGAATTGCCTCTAAATGCATGCTCAGACAGGCAATTTTCAATTTGTTCGATTATATTTTCCTGATCCTAAAAATCTTTTTCCGCTTGCTTTGCTATGACAAAGAACAAATTGAAAATTGCTGCTGCAGAAAGGTCCAAAATGAGAATCGCTGGGCTTGGACTAAAATTCTTTGACCCGACAAAATCAATGTGTTATACTTTTTATCAAAGAACAGTAAGAAAGTAAAGTAGAATTCTTTAAAATATTAAGGAAACAACATGCCGTTTTCCATCCAAAGCATGATTGAGACAATCACACAAAACGAAAAGGATTCCGGAACCTACCTGAAAATGTGCTGTTCAAAACTGAACAGTCCGGGATTAACAAAATTGCTTATGTCTATTGCCGAGCAGGAGAACGAACACGAGATCGAGCTGCGTGAACTGCTTTCCGGCGCCGGCCTTCCCTGCTCCTTTGCGGAAAACACGCCTGCGGAGATCAACCCGGCCTCATTTACAGACCTTTCCGCGGGTAAAATAAACCTCACAACCATGGGGTTGCTGTCCTTTCTTTTGGAATATTACCAGACGACGGTTTTATTATATTCAAAGCTTGCCCGAAACACTTTTGATACGCAGCTTCAGATTTTTTTTAAGCGGCTTGCCGAGGAGGAAACAAAAATCCTCCATTGGATTCGCGACCGCTCTGATCTGGAGGCCCTGCAGTAATTTGATGCCGTCCCACCTGCAGGAATGCCATGGCGCCTAAAAAAGCCCCGATTAAATTCGATTTACTAGTTGATAAAACCCGTTTTAATTGATACGTTTCTTACACATATGTCGCTGTTTCTATTACTTGCATTACCCCTTTTCTCTCTGAGCATTACCACCTATTACAACAGGGATCGCTTCGCCATCACCTTGCCATTGCTGACATTTTTAAAAGGCATTATCTGTTTTTTCATCGCCCTACTGTTCTATCTGATTATACGGAGTTTCTTTCCGGTATCGTATACCGCGGGCGGGCTTTTTTTGTATCGCCTTGTAAATGATCATCTTCTTTATCTCATCCTGTCCTTGGGCGGGCTTTTTTTATTCAAGGGAATCCCGGATGCGTACAATCAAAAGGAAAATATTTTTGAGACATTCGTATTTTTAAGCGGGTTTTATACAATGGTCGCTTTTGTGGATTTTGTGGAAAACTTCAATAAATTCGATATTTTCATCTTATTCTTCCTGCCCTTATTAAGAATTTCCACCATACTCTGTGCTACGATATTCCTGGTGCAGTTTATTAATGATTCCACTTACCTGCGTTTTGCCTTCCTGGCCGGGTTGATCCTTTTACCGTTTATCATCACATTCACCACGATTTTCTTTCTGCACAAGCTTATTTTTATCGCCCTGGCCTCTGTTTTAATCCTGTTTGCGGCCTCGGTTTTCTTATTCTATATCCTCAAAGACAGATAAGGCGGCCTCTCGCTTTTATACCCGGTCCGCGCTTCCCAGTACCGTACGGTTCTTATTAATGATCATTTTTCTCAGTTCTTCCCGCGCGGGACCAAGGTACTTGCGCGGATCGAAATTCTTGGGATTTTCTTTCATCTGTTTTCGGATCATGGCCGTTACCACAAGCCTGCCGTCCGAATCTATGTTGATCTTACACACCGCCGAGTGTGCGGCCTTCCTAAGTTGATCCTCTGGTACGCCCACCGCGCCCTCAAGGGCTCCGCCGTTGGCATTAATAATCTCCACGTACTCTTGCAAAACCGAAGAGGCGCCGTGAAGTACGATCGGAAATCCCGGGATCCGTTTCTCAACCTCTTCCAAGATATCAAAGCGCAGTGGCGGCACGGTTTCCCCCGGTTTCACCTTAAACTTATACGCGCCGTGGGATGTACCGATTGATATGGCCAAACTGTCCACACCGGTCCGTTTTACAAAATCCTCCACGTCATCCGGGTCGGTATAATGCGACTTTTCATGCGATACCTCATCTTCAATTCCGGCAAGCACGCCAAGCTCACCCTCCACACTCACATCATATGTGTGGGCAAAATCCACCACCTTTTTGGTAAGGGCCACATTTTCTTCATAGGGATGTGCAGATCCGTCAATCATTACAGAGGAAAAACCGCTTTCGATACAGGAAACGCACAGTTCATAAGTATCACCATGGTCCAGGTGAAGGGCCACCGGAATGGGGTGCGGGGAGGCCTTCACAATTTCCATGGCGCCTTGTGCCATATACCGGAGCAGTGTCTGGTTGGCGTAGTCCCTGGCGCCCTTGGATACCTGGATGATCACAGGCGATCTGCTTTCCAGACACCCCATGATTATTGCCTGCAGCTGTTCCAGGTTGTTGAAATTATAGGCGGGAATGGCATAACCGCCCTCCATGGCCTTTTTAAACATATCCTTTGTGTTCACCAGTCCCAAATCCTTGTAATGGATCATGATATTCTCCTTATTAATTGTGTTTGTGTTACTATGCTGGGAAACCGATTACATGTCAAGTGTGCAATATTCCCGAATACGTATAATGATTCCGGTTGCTGTACAATTCTCGGCATATATGGTTAAATCAATATAGGAATAATGAAGGTATTTATCCGTTATACAGCACTCGTTATCATTATTATTGCGGTATGCTCGTCTTGCGGTTTCAGGTATGATGCGGTTTTTTTTGCCGAACAGTACTGGTGGGATCTCATAACCCGGGAACCCGGTGTAAGCCGCGAATTAGAGCGTGTTTGCAACAAGCACGGTTATAATTTCAGATTGATCGTCGCTCAGCCTAAAGGGGATTATGCCGAACAATTAAGACTCGCCGCAGAGACGCCCAGGGTAAAATTGGTTATAACCGGCCCGCTTATGTGCTCTGAAGCGAATACCGTGGCCCCCACACAGACGGAAACGCAGTTCATAGTGTTGGGAGCATCCGCATACTTTAAATTTACGGCACCAAATGTAATCGGTGTATATTATAACCGTACCGATGCCTATCGAGACGCGGGGAACATACTTTCAATACTGCTTGGGCCTGACTATTATTACATGTATGAAGATCTTCAGGGGAAAAAGGTGGGCGTTATTTTTTCCCCGGAAACGGACAAGGCCCGCGAACAGGTTGACGGTTTCAAGGAAGGTTTTTCTGAAAAAGAACCCGGGGAACGGGTGGTAGCCCTGGCCCTGGAAAACCCCGGAGACCGGGTGGAGGCCGTACGGGCGGTGGAAAATCTTTATTCACAGGATGTACGGATATTTCTTTTAAAGATATATACATTGGTTCCGGCGTGTATTCAGAAAATAGTAGCACTTAACGCGTATTTTATAATAGAGGACTGGAAGTACATCGATGAATACAAAGATCATCTGCTGTTATCTATTGATGATGATATTACCGGTGCTCTGGCATCCGCGTTGGAATTAACAGGAATGCCGGAACAGTCATCCTGGAAGGTAATAGGCAGGCGTATTTCCGTCCCATGTCACATTACGTGGGGCGGGGCCGTAGCCATGCCTCAGGACCTGAAGGATAAAGTTGACCAGGCGCGGGAAGAGAACTAATGATCCCGCAGCGGATTTTAAAAAAAGAAAAATGTTTGACAAAGGTAATATCACGAAATATAATTCTACATAAGAAAGATAAGGAGAAGAGAATGAAGATGACAAAGAGAATACCGGTATATCTTTTACTTCTCGTGATTTTTCTCTGTGCTTTTTTTGCGTTCCCCGATGAATCGATTTCAAATCTTGAAACCATGGTTATAGAGAATTTTGACAATCCCAATTCAGAGCAGCAATGGTTGGTACAGGGAAGTGAATTTGTCGACAAGGATAAACTAAAATATGAATATGTCAAGACCTGGCCCAGTGCCCTGTTCGGCAGGAATACTGATTCAAAAGATCTTCACAGCCTGGGTATCCGGGCGGGATTTTTACGCCAGGGATATAATTACCTGGAGATAATTCCGGCAAAAAAGGCGGCCGACGGCACACTCGTTCCCGCACCTATTTTTCTAGTGGGCCGTGTACTCTCTATGGATATCTGGGTGTGGGGGTCGAACTATAATTATTATCTTGAGGCCCACATCCTAGATTCCGAAGGCATACCGCACACACTCAACTTCGGCAGCCTTAATTTCGCTGGATGGAAAAATCTAAGCGCCAAGGTATCGCTGTCGATTCCACAGGCCAAAAGGCACCTGCTGCAGGAAGAGCAGATTCAGCTGACCAAGTTCGTCTTATGGACACGTCCCCAGGAAAAGGTGGATAATTTTTACGTGTACCTGGACCAGTTAAAAATCATGACCGATACCTATACAACACGTTTTGACGGAGATGAGCTTGCGGATAAAGACTATATCAATCAACTCTGGCAAAATAAAGGAGGGGAAAACCAATGAAAAGCCGTATATCGCTCACCATGGTTTCGATTCTTTTGTTTCTGTTTAACATGGCGCTTTATTCCCAAACTACGGAAACGGGTGCACCCACTGAAGAGACCATCGGCAAGGACGTTGCCGAGCAGATGATCGAATCGGTCACAATCGATAAAATGGAAGACGCCGGGTTCTGGTATGCCTCCATGTCCCAGGACCAGGGTATGATCCGCATTATGACACGGAAAGGCAACCCTGTTGAGAAAGAACAAAAAGATCAGGAGCGCCTGAAGGCCGAAGAATCAAAAGGCGGGGTAGGGCAGAATGTGCTCGGCGTAAAGGTAATTTTCTACAGGCGCCAGGCCAATGAATTTTCCATCAAACCGGTAAAACCGCTGCCTATTCCGGGTACAACAAAATCCATTTCGGTCTGGGTAGTGGGCAGAAATTACAACCATGTACTGAAAATTGTCATCGGTGATTACTACGGACGGCGGAGGGAACTTACCATGGGCAAACTCAACTTTTCGGGCTGGGAAGAACTCACTGTTGCCGTTCCGCCCAGGATCGTGCAGTCCGATTATCATTTCGCGGAAAAGGAAGGAATCAAGTTTTTGGGTTTCAAAATAGAATGTGACCCGAATGAGGCCTTCGGCACGTATTATATATATTTTGACGATTTAAGCGCGAAAACAGATCTTTTTACCCAGGCCAGCCGGGAAAAGATACAGGCCGGCTATGATATGGATGACGGCTGGTAAGATTATAAGAGTAAACACAAAAGCCCTCGTAAAATGAGGGCTTTTTTTTTAAAATACTTCGTAGTATAATTGAGCTATGGAAGAAAGCATACAGAATCCGATACAGGAATTAAAACAGATCAACAAAGCCATTAAACAATACGAGCTTGTGTTAAAAACCACATCCAGCCAAATTCAAAAACAAAGAGTAAAAAAGGAACTTATCAAACTAAAAAATTACCGGGACAATCTGCAGCATGTTTTTTCCATTTTAGAAGAACCGGAAGAGGCCATAAGCGAGGATGAGTTTAAGTCATTCCCGCTGCTGAATCAAATTCTTGCGTTTACCGAAGAAAAATATTTAGCCGACAGCGAGATAAATAATATCTATCACATCCTTTCCTGTTTTGAAAATGAATTCATTCCCGTGCTCACCGAGCGTAAGATCAAACTAGATTTTAAATACTCTCTTGAACGCGACAGTTTCTATAACCTATACCTGGAGCTTCGAAAACGCGTAAGCGATTTTGAGGAACAATTACTGATTATTGAAAACGGCAAGTACACGGAGGGCACTCTGCTTGAAATCAAAAACCGTTTACTGAAAAAAAGAAGGGTGTTACTTATTGAAACCGATCATTTTTTCCGAAAAATAAAAAAATTCAGCGATGAGCTTATAAAAGATATTGAAAAAAACGGGTCTGAGTGTTTAAATAAGGACGATACCCTGAATTTTGAATTGATTGAAGGAAAACGGTATCTTGAAGGCTATATCGTAGGGCACGCAATCCGGATGCTGAATACATTTGCCAAGGAAGTGTTAATGTATCTGAATTTACCGGAGACTATTGTACAGGAGCAGTAACAGTGGATATAGGAATTGAGGTTAATTCTACCATAGGCGACAATTCTTTTTTTGAAGGGCGGTTTGCGGTAAACGGTAATCTGCGGATTGACGGAAAATTCGCGGGAAAGGCCCTTCACGTCGATCAACTGGAGATCGGACCAAAGGCCAGGGTAAAAACCGAAATATACGCCACCAGTGTCATTGTCAAAGGGATTGTCGTCGGCAATATCACCGCCGTAAAGCGTGTACTGCTGCTTTCCACCTCAAGGGTTCTGGGGGATATACGCACTCCCGAACTCATTATCCAGGATGGGGTAATACTGGAAGGAAAGTGTACCATCAGCCATACCAAGATTGAGAATACCAGAGAGTATTTAGAGATGTTATATGCAAGCAAAGAATGAGTCCGGGGACAACAAGAATCATTATGATTTCATCCGTAATGTGTATTTCTTTAACGGCCTGACCGATGATGAGATCTTAAGCATCAGGGATGTCTGCCACAAACTAGTAGTAAATACGGGAGACATTATCTGTAAAGAGGGCTCAGAAGCAAATAGATTTTTCATTATCATCTCGGGAGCGGTTGAGGTATGGAAGGACTATAACCAGAACGAGCCCGACATGCTTGCGGTACACGGCCCTGGGCACCTGTTCGGGGAGATGGCCCTGGTGGATGAGCTTCCGCGCAGCGCCACGGTAATCGCCAGGGAAAAGAGCGAGCTTTTGTATATTTATCGCGGTGATTTTCAACGGATCATTAAAGAAAACAGTTCCATCGCCCTGTCCATTATGAAGTCCGTTTCGGCTATGGTGAGAAAAAGCAACGAAAGCTTTGTGGAGGGTTTAAGGGAAAAAAACCGGAAGCTGGAAATTGCCTATAAAGAGCTACAGGAAGCCCAGGAGGAACTCCTTCGTTCCGAACGTCTTTCCGCAATAGGCAAGTTCTCATCCCTTATCCTTCATGATATTCGTAATCCGCTTTCGGTAATACGAGGCTATGCCGAAATGATCTGCTTCAATTCCAGTGATACGGAGCGTATAAAGAACAGTGCCAGAATGATAGTGAACGAGGCGGACAGGATAAATCATATTGCGAATGAGCTTCTGGATTATTCAAAGGGTGAGATTCGATTAAATATCACAATTGTAAAACTAAAAGAGCTTATTGCCCAGTTTATTGAATCCATTCATGAGAAATTCAAAGCCCGCGGTATTTCCATCATGAATGAGGTGTCTTTTGACGGTCCTGTACTCTTGGACAGGGAAAGAATATTGCGTATGCTTTATAATCTTGCCGATAACTCACGAAAAGCCATGCCTCAAGGCGGGGTGTTGAAAATCAAGGTGTTTAATAAGGACAAAACACTTTTCTTTGAAATAACGGATTCCGGAGAGGGGATGAGCGGGGAAGTGTTAAAAAATATCTTCGAACCTTTCTTTTCCTACTCAAAAAGTGGGGGTACGGGACTCGGGATGTGTATTGTAAAAAGTATAGTCGACGCCCACGAAGGCCGTCTCAGTGTTTTCAGCAAACAGGACAAAGGCACCAAATTTCAGATTGCCATTCCTATTATGAACTAAAGCAACGCGGAAGTGCGGCCGCTGTGGCGTTTGTATTGACTAAAGCAGACGGATAATAGTAAAATACGCGTAATGCTGCCGGAGTGGTGGAATTTGGTAGACACAGGGGACTTAAAATCCCCCGGCCTCAAAAGCTGTACCGGTTCAAGTCCGGTCTCCGGTAATAGATAAATTACAGATTGCAGATACAATGAGTTATTGGATAAGGAGTGCTGATGCGGGTAGCTGTTGTGTATTTTTCCGAAAAAAAGAACAGGGCCCTTACCGAGACCGCACAGGCCATGGCCGGGGGGATTGAAACCCAAGGGCACCAGGTTGACCTTATAGACGCGATCCATATGAATAATAAAAAGCTTCTAATGTATAATTATCTCGCCATGGGAACCGAGCAGGTCTCCGCATTCGGTAAAATATCCGAAAAGATAGGCCAGTATTTAAACCAAGCAGGATCATTAACCGGCAGGAAATCTTGTGCATTCGTGTTAAAAAATACTTTCGGCACCACAAAAGCCTTATTAAACCTGATGGGTGCCATGGAGAAAGAAGGAATGTTTATTAAGAATTCATTGATTTTTCACAATAAGGAAGAGGCTTTTGAAGCAGGCAAAAAGCTTCATATTTGAAATGAAATACACAATTGTTTAATTAAAAAACGATACGTATGCGTACATTTTTATGAAACTTTCTTTGCCTTAAGTTGTTTAATAAATGAAAACAATAATTGTTAGATAAATGGTAGGAAACGTGTTAAATTATTATGAAATTCTTGGTGTAAATAAAACCTCCTCATTTAAGGCTATAAAAGAATCGTTTCGCACGCGCGCAAAAAAAATTCATCCCGATGTCAACTCCGCGGATAAGCACAATGCCGAAGAGCAGATGCGTATACTGCTTTTGGCTTACAACGTACTCAGCAATCCGGTAAAACGAAAGGCCTACGACCGCGAGCTCTACGCTTTTAAGCGCGTATCCCGCTTTAGCTACCGTAATTTTTTAAAAAACCAGAGCGATGACCTCCAGTCCCAGGCTAAACTGGTTTTCTACGATATTTTAAACGGATTCAACGATGACGCGGTTGCATTATATGAAAAGTTGTTTTATTCCGATTTTTGTCTGGAGGATTATCTTCCCGACGGGGATTACAGGGACTGCATGTTCCTACTCGCTGAAGAGTTTCAAAAGCAGGGACAGTATATCAAGGCGTTTTTTATCTTTAAAAGATTGATTATCGAGGAACAAAAAAAGCCGTATTTTCATTTTTTTATCGAAGAGGTTGTAGACAGGCTGCGTTTTCTTGTGTCCGCGAAGATACAAAAACAAAAACCCAAACATTGGTGCATTGCGCAGGTAAACGACCTGCTTTCACTGGGTATTGCCGACAGGGACAAGGCGTTTTTCTGCAAGAAAATCGCTGAAATCTATGTCAGCCTGGGAAAAAAGCAGAACGCAATCGAGTATTTCGAAAAGGCGTTCGGATTTGATAAACGTATGAGCGGAACTAAAAAATTAATGGAAAAGATAGGACTCAAAATCGATTCTGATCTGGGAGCAACCGTACTTGACGTTCAGTGACGATTTTTAGTATTCTTCTGATGTTTAAAAAGTGGAATCAAGATTATAAAGGGAGACCAAAGGAATATGAAGCGTTTTGGCACGATATTATGTATTTTTATTTTTATAACAACACTGCTCTGTGCACAGTCAATCGATAAACCCGTTGCTTCGGTGCGTTTGAGTGAAAGCGAGATAATCAGCCAAAATCAGTTTAAGAATATTATTGAAATATTTGAGTCAAACTATAAGAGAACACTTACCCCCGATGAGCGTAAGCAGTTACTGAATAAACTCATAGATGAAAAACTGATCATCCAGGCTGCAAAAAAGGATCATATTGTTGTGACAGATTCGGAAATCAATGCCATGATAGACAAATATATCGAAAACATTTCCCGGCAGCTCAACAAGCAGGTTACGCGTGCGGATTTTGAGGATCTACTGAAAAAACAGGGTAAGACCATAAAAGAGTTTGAAGATGAAATCAGAAATATGAAGTTGGCCGACAAATACGTACGAAAGACCAAGGCGAGTTATTTTCAGGACGTGGCGAATCCTTCAGATAAGGAACTAACCGATTATTTCAATGCGCACAGGAAAGACTTCACCTCACCGGAGATGATACGGTTCAAGCACATTTTTATCAGCCTGCAGGGACTTACCACCATAGAGGAAAAAAGGCAGGCCAGACAGAAGGCTGAGGAAATCCTAAAAAACCTAAAGGCGGGCGGAAGTTTTGATGATTATTGGGAGATCTTTGACGCTACGGGACAGAAAAAAATAGGCACCATGGTGCCCGCTTTGTTAAAAAGGGACGATGAGAACAGCAAGAAAATATTCGGAGCCGATTTTTTCAACAGTTTATTCGAGTTAAAAGTAAATAAGATAAGTGACGTATTAACCTCAAATGTAGGGTATCACATCGTGCTTGTGCTGGAAAAAATCCCGTTTAAGACCCTGGACTTGGACGACAAAATCCCGCCGCAGAACGTTATGAGTGTACGCTCCTATTTAAAGGCTTATCTTACCCAGTTGAAACAGGCCCAGGCATTGGAAAAAGCCATTAAGGAAACCACCGAAGATCTCAGGAAAAAAGCCGAGATCAAAATTTGGGAAGAAAATCTTTCCTGGTAAGAATGGGTTCACGACGCAAAGGGAGAATACTGGCATTCCAATCTCTGTATCGATATGATATCTCCCATGCTCAAGTTGCTGAGTTATATGATTTTTCATGGCTAGGGACGGACAGGATTATAAAACTGCAGGATGACACGATTGCCTTCGCGCAGTTACTGATAACCGGTACGGTTTCTCATATCGAATATATTGATGACATTATAAAAAACCAGCTGGAGCACTGGGATTTCGAACGAATTTCCCGGGTTGACCTGGCAATACTACGCATGAGCATATACTGTCTCATCTTTGAATCGGATATACCGATTTCGGTAACCATAGATGAGGCCATTGATATTGCCAAACAGTTCGGCACGGAGGAATCGTTCAGGTTTATAAACGGCATCCTGGACGGGGTATGTAAAAAATATAAATCACGGGATCTATGAACAGCTTGCGGACAAGAAAAATAATCATTACAGGAGCGGCTTTCATCCTTCTTTCCGTTTTGTTGATTACCCTTTCCCTGCAATTCTTTTCCGTCGTGGGAGGCAAAACGGATATTGAAACATCACTTGTTAAAATAGACGGTTTTATTGCCAAGGCCAACATAGATGAAGCGGAAGCGGAATTATCCCGTATTTTCAAAAAAGCAAATACAAGCGACGCTTTCCTTCGAATTCTCAAACGATCATATCAGCTGGCCGTTCTTAAAAACAACTATGAATCTTTTAAGGATCTTGCGCTCAAGTCCTTCTCACATATAAGCGGTAATGAAAAACTGGGCGAGCTTGCCATGTTTGCCGGCCTGCGCTCGGGAGATATAAACTCCGTGGCAACAATCTCCGCCAAATTGAAGTCCAATGACCTTGTCTCCTCGCTTCTTGCCGAAGCGCTTCTGCGCGGCAATCTCAAAAATACTGAAATCCAAAATCCTCTTCTGGAACTGGAATCCTCGCAGGATCCCGTACGTTTTATTGATACCGCAGGCCGGTACAGCGAACCGCGATTGTATCTGGACGCGGCGTTATTATATGCGGGGCAGGGGAGGTATGCCGACGCATTCACGCTTTGTGAGGAGTATTTACAAGGCGATCAATTTAACGAACCGGCCGGGCTGATTGCCTACGACGCGGGAAAATACACAGCCGCTTTTGTCAGACTCAAAGAGCTTCAGCGCCGGGAGCCGGAACGAAAGGACGTGGTTGTCATACTCGGCGATACCTCCCTCTTCCTTGATCGCATTGGTGACGCGGTTTATTATTATGAAAAGGCGATTAAAAACGATCCCTCCTACTCGGTCATTCCGTATGTGAACCTGGCCTATCTCTCTTTAAGACAACAAAATATCGAACACGCAATAGATATGTTGAAAAAGGCGCAGACTGTTTTTCCCTCAAGCAAGCCGGTAATCCTTGAGCTTGCCAAGCTTTTACACTCGCAGAATAAGAATGCGGAAGCGGTTGCCCTGGTGTCGGCCTACCTGGAGCAGAATCCGGGTGATTTTGAAGCCGGTCTGTTGCGTGTCTACCTGGAATGGGGAGATATTTCACCACGGCACTACAGGATACAACTGCGTGAACTCTTTAACAGCGATCAGAAAAACGCGGCCTCCTGCAGGATACTGGCCTGGTATCTTATTGCCACCGGAGAACCGGAAAACGCTTTTTCCGTGCTGCATGAATTTGAGACCGCCGCCAAAGAGAATCATCTCGCCTGGGTGCTTCACATTAAGGGGGTGATCGGCGCTTTAAACGGCGACACAAAAGAGGCTGCCCGTCTTTTGGAGGAAAGCCTTCTGTTAAGGGATGATTGGCAGGTACGTTATAATTACGCCGTTGTGTTATATACCATGGGAGAGCTGAAACCCGCCGAGGAAAATTTTCGCCGTGTTATTGATTTTTTTGAGAGGGAAAACCTGCAGGGGCATGATTCGGTGATTTCCAGAGCGCGGACTAAAATAGGATATATTCAAATGCAGAAAGGAAATGAAAAAAGCGCGAAGCTTGAATTTGAATATGCACTGCAGTTGGACCCCGGGAACGCGGAGGCCTTTCGTCTGTTAAAAAAGCTTGAAGCACGCACGTTAAAATGATACTATTTTGCAAGGAGCAGGCATGAGTAAAGTGAACGATATTTCAAACTGTATAATCGGAGATGGTTCGGTCTTTGAAGGAAAATTTTTTGTAAACGGATCGATACGGATCGACGGTAAATTTTCAGGAGAGATCAAGACCAATGATCAACTAATTATTGGGCCTTCCGGCAAAGTAAAGACCGATATTACGGCCCGCAGCGTTACGGTTGCCGGTGTGCTTATCGGAAATATAAACGCGTTGGAGGAGGTGAACCTGGTTCAATCGGGGAAGATACTGGGGAACATAAAAACGCCCAGGCTCAACGTTGAAGAGGGAGTGATCTCCCATGGAGAAATCCTGATAACGGATTCAAAAACCGAGAGCGTTAAAAAGATTATTGAGGAATCTTTTGGTAAAAATGTGGAAGAAGAATTTAATTCCTTCGGCCGAAAGCCTGCGGCCGCGGTGCCTCATGAACCAAAGGCTGCGGGAAAATAAAAATAAAGAGACCGACGGTTCATGATACAGTTGAAAACAAAGGATGATATTCGGCGGATTAAGGATTCCGGCTTTATCCTGAGTCAGACGTTTAAACAGCTGGAAACCCATCTGGCTGAAAGCGTGACAACCGGCGAACTAGACAAGATTGCCTCCGACTTTATATACAAAAAGGGAGCCACCCCCACCTTCCTGGGATATTTCAATTATCCGGCCTCGATCTGTATCTCTATAAACAATGAGGTCATTCACGGTATCCCGGGAGAACGGAAACTCCGTTCGGGGGATATAGTGAGCATTGATCTGGGGGTAACCTTTAAGGGGTATATATCCGACGCTGCCAAGACCTACGGTATCGGAAGGATCACGGACCGAGATAAAGAACTGATTGATGTAACCAGGGAATGTTTGCAGAACGGAATCGCCAATGCCGTATCCGCCAACAGATTGGGGGATATTTCACAGGCAATTTATTCACACGCCCTTGATCACGGCTTTCAGGTGGTACGGGAATTCTGCGGCCATGGAGTTGGATTTGCCCTGCATGAGGACCCGCAGATTTTCAATTATCCCGCTGTGGGACCTAACAAAAAACTGAAACCGGGTATGGTTCTGGCCATAGAACCCATGCTCAACTGCGGTACATGGCAGGTCCGTATTCTTGATGACGGGTGGACCGTCATCACCACCGACGGTAAAAATTCGGCTCATTTTGAGCATACGATCGCTGTTTTGGAAGATCACACGGAAATTCTTACCGAGTTCTCTTAAAATTCATGTATCTTAAAAAAAAATATAGTATATTTGTATGTAGTAGGATATATTAACAAGAGGAAGGGTGGCGCTATGCATACAAGCCGAAAATATCTGCTAACGTTGAGTGCGGCGGTATTTCTGTTATTTTCCAGCGTTTCATGCAATACATTGTTTAATACTGCGGACAGCGGAAAGGCCGGCCTTGTCAGTCTACAGTCGTCATTCCGGCAAATAGCCGAAAAAGTGGTTCCCGCCGTGGTGAACGTCAATGTCACCGATATTGTCTCACACGACACGCCGTGGGATTATTTTTTCAGTGATCCGGAGGAGGAGGACGGCACACCCAGGGAACGTGATTTTGAACAGTATGGTATGGGTTCCGGTGTAATAGTCGACAAGAGTGGAGATAAATATTACGTGCTTACCAACTATCATGTGATAAAGGGAAGTAAAAGCCTGTCCGTGACCCTTGCGGATAAATCCGAATATGAAGCCCGGATCGTGGGCGAGGATGAGAGAAAGGACATCGGTCTTCTGGTTTTTGAGACCAAGGAGGATCTGCCTATAGCCCGATTGGGCGACTCCGATACCATCAAAGTCGGCGATTGGGTATTGGCCATCGGTAATCCCTTCGGTTGGCAGTCTTCGGTTACGGTAGGTATTGTCAGCGCCCTTGGACGAAGGCTGGATTATAACTCCCGCCTTTATAATATCAGTGATTTTATTCAGACCGACGCCGGAATTAATCCCGGCAACTCGGGAGGCGCGTTGGTCAATCTGAACGGAGAGGTCATAGGAATTAATACGTGGATCACCAGTCCCACAGGCGGCAGTATCGGCATCGGTTTCGCCATTCCTATTAATAACGCCAAAAAATCCATAAATGATTTTATTAAAAAGGGAAAACCGCAGTATGGGTGGCTCGGTGTTTCCATCGCCAGGGCGCCTTTAAACAAAACCGCGCAGGAGTTGCAGATCGAGGGGAAAAACGGGGCGTTTATCAATCAGGTAATAAAAGATTCACCCGCAGAGCGTGGGGGACTCCTGCCCGGGGATCTCATTACCAAAATAAACGGTATTGAAATCAGGGACGATCGTCACCTGACCATGCTTGTAAGCGACATAACACCGGAGGTCCCCGTTGATTTCGAAATTATCAGGCTGGGCAATGTGGTAACCCTTACCTTTAAATTGGAAATACGGCCGACCGAACGCCTTGTGTCCAACCAGATAAAAATGTCCTGGCCGGGCCTGGTTGTTCAGGCCTTAACCGATAAAATACGCAAGAAATCCGACCTGAAGGATACGGTGAACGGTGTGGTGGTTACGGTTGTCGAAAGGGGAACGGCCGCTTTTTATGCGGGTTTTCAAAGCGGGGATGTGGTGATAAAAATGAACGGCGAACCCATAAAAACCATGCTTGATTTCTATAAGAACCTTAACGATAAAAATAAAAAGGATCTTGAAATTACCGTTTTGCGCAATAACAGTGAAGAGGCGGTTACACTGAGCCGCTGACACGTAAAGGTATTCTTTAGGTGAAAAAAGAGTTTATTTCGTGCACAGAACTCAGGAATAACGCCATCAAGCTGGCGTATACAATATATACCAAGATCGGAATCCCTGATATAATTTATGTCCTGCTGCGCGGGGGGGCGTTACTCGGCAATGTCTTAAGCGAATATTTTAAAATATTGAATAAAGGAAAGCGGCCGGTGTATTACGCGGCGGTGGTGGCGCGATCATACCGTGACCTGCACAGCCATGAGCAGGTAAAAGTGGACGGTTGGACGTATAGTCCGGAATATCTGCGGCAGGGAGACATCGTCCTTCTTGTCGACGATATTTTCGATACGGGGGTCACCGTGAATCACCTGGTAGATATTATAATGCGTAACGGCATTCACCGGTCCGAGATTAATATAGCGGTCCACGATTACAAGGAACGGACATATATCACCACCCCACCGCCTGTTGTACCGGATTTTTACTGCCGCAAACTCACCGTAAACACACCTGAAAATGACGTCTGGATTCATTACCTTACACATGAACTGCAGAATCTGACGGATGAGGAACTTCAGTATTGTAATTTTAAAGAGGACGAAACCATGCTGCGGGCGCTTGAGTTATTGAAAACAAAGGGGTTTTGCGCATGAAAACGGTATTTTATTTGCTCCAGGCGTGTATTCTGCTCTGTTTCCGGGTGGGACCGCTTTTTGCCCAGGTTCCTTCCGCGCAAGACAAGGAGGGAGATTTTTTTACCTATAGCGCGGGGGTGTATATTTCCCCGGAGGGAAGCGATTACTATGAAGGCACCAGGGAACGGCCGTTTCGCACCCTGAAAAAGGCCATCGATTACCTTAAGATCAGCGGTAAAAAAACCATATTTGCCGATAATGGTACGTACTATGTGGATTCCACACTTTCTATTGATATTGATGTGGATATTCTGGGAAGCAGATTCTGGAAACAGGATCCGGCCGAAGACCATGGGGTGATAATCGAGTCCTGGGAACCCTACTCAAGCGGTGGGGCGCTTTTTGCCGTACGCAATGCCAGGCTGACACTTAAGGGAGTCACTCTAAGTGATCTTCACCGTCATTTTAAAGATATATTAAAGATAGATAAAGGCGGATTAACCTGCGAACAGGTAACATTCCACTACTCCTATCCGGATCAAAGCAGTGCAATCAACCAGGAGGGCGGCAGCCTGGAGTTATCGAACTCAAAGATATACGCCCATGACGTACGCCAAAGCAACGCCGTGCGTGCGGCGCATACTACGGTTAAGCTTACCGGGGTCAGTATAAGCGGCCCGCAAAATAGTGACGATTTTTGCGGTCTGGCCTGTTCCTCCGGCTCCGATGTTTCGGCAAGTAATCTTTCAGTAAACGTGGGCACGGGCCGGCGGCTTACCTCCGTATCAATTGAAGACGGCAGCTTGAACATGCTTGACTCAACACTGAAACCGGGCGCCGCCGGCAGTGAGGGCATATGCATCTTCGCTAAAAACTCAAGGGTTACCGTGATGCATATCGAATTCGAATGCGACGCTTCCCCTTATAAGGTAAAAGCGATCAGCACAACGGGAGGGAGCCTGGTGGTGCATGACTGCTCCTTCAGCTTAAACGCGCAAATCGGCGTTCAGGGCATATATACGTCCGGGGGGGAGATCGATCTGCAGACCTCCTATTTTCACACGGGCGCGGCGCTTGAATACTATTACGCAGTCCAGCTTGAACAAACGACAGGGAGCTGTTTTAACAATATCATTGAAGGCGGCGATTCCGGGGACAGCGTGAATATCATGCTGAATGATTCGCAGAGCAGGTGGATAAATAACACGATAATAGGACGGCAGGGAAGCAATATTACGGTGGGTATCCTCATCAGGGGAAGTTCTTACCCGGTACTTATAAATAACATCATCAGCCGCAGAGAACCGGCAACGGGAATCGCGCTTTATCTTGTAAGCCATGCGGAAAAACCCTTCTACGTGCTGGCAAATAATATTTCCGGATGGGATACAATATTACAGTACGCCAATGTACCCGATAATAAAAACTATACCGCGATCACGACCACCATAAAAACCATTGAAGAGTTGAATCACTATGACCTTGTGCCTTTCGGCGGAATAATCGATATCAATATAAGCGAGGTGTTCGACAACACCTTTGAAACATCCGCGACTGTCCCGTATCATTTGCGTAAATCCTCACGTTGCGTGGACGCGGGACTGGATGTAAACACACAGAAGTTTGACGGCCCGTGTACGGATTTTGAGGGCAATCCACGGCCCGATCTTAAAGGCGCCAGGGCGATTTACGATATCGGCGCTTTTGAGCTTAGATCCCAATAACCAAGGGCCCTTGCCTTTCGCCCCGTTTATTCCCAGATCCAGCTTTCCCAGTCTCCGTCCTTGAGCCTGCTCTGCCAGAGTCCGCTTCCCAGGGTTAAGACAAAAAAGGCGTTGTTATCTTGATCATCAACGAAAAAGCCGCCGGACGAACCTGAATACAGTTCTTGTTTGGATGTGTTGGCGAAACGTTCTATGCCGCTGAGCCCCTGATCTTCATCGATTTCAAAGAAACCCGCTCCGTGGGTTCCCACCACCACCATGTCCATCGGTGTAACACTTCCGGTATCAGGCACCTCCAGAAATTTTGTAAACCATACGTCGTCATTAACAACGGTGGAGGCCTGGTAATTAAAATGGGCGGGGCCGTCGGGGTCCCAGGTCGTGCCGGCATCATACCACAACCAGATATGCCCGCGGGAGGAAGAGACATAAACCTGACCGTCATCAGTATGAATAATTCCCTGAAAACTCTCCAACTCCCCGTTGTTCCGAGTAGGCATGTCGGGGTCATTGATATGCGTTACCGAACCGATGGCGCCCCCACGGTAAATCGTGCTGCCGGTGATATACCAATAATTGCCGCCACCGGAGGTTAGGTCATGCACGGCATTGGAAAGGTCCGGTGAACCGTCAAAATTCACAATACTAAAGTTAATACCGTCGGAGGTATAGGCCAGCGAATAGGTATCACCGTCACTCAGCGAAACAAACAGGTAGGAGCCTACCGTCTTGAGATTTCCCGTCTGTTTACCGGTTACGTGCGGGTCGGCGACAGGAACCCAGGTAATATCCTTGGGGCTGGCCGCGAATGTGGCGTCGATCGGTACCGTATAGAGGCCGTAATGTTTGCCGTCCACCGAATAAAAACTGCCGACAAGCCTGTTATTTATCAGGGCCAAACCATTGCACAGCCGCTCATCATTGTTTGTCTGGTTGGATACGCTGTCCCAATTGTCCGAGGCAACCTCACGGGTGAATACTTTACCCGCGGCGATATAATAACGGTCAGGTTGAGACCAACCGGAAAGATTCACCCTCACCATGCTTTGTACAGTAAGTGTATTGTCAAGATCGTTATCCTGGATGGCTTTTTCATTGATGACCTGGTAAAAAACGGTAAAATCCCCCTCCGAACAGGAGATTATGAACAGCAACAAAGAAAACAAGAATCCCAAACGGCATATTCGCATATAATTCAACCTCATTCCATGCTCCTTAAAAGTAAAAACTCAATCCAATGGAAACCATCAGAAAATTTCCGAAAAATGACTGTCCAGATTGTACCGCCTCCTGGTCTTCGCTGGAAAGCTGCGGCACCCACAGGTATGCGACACTCAATCCAACCCCCCAGGTGGCGTCGATTTTCCAGTACCCGGCTATTTCCGGTTTTAAAAAGAAATCGATACGTGTTGATTCTATAAAACTTTCCAGACAGATTCCCGTTGTTAATGAGAGCGGAATCTCAAAGGGATGCAGGTGAATGGTATATGTGCCTTTTACCCCTATGGGAAGCAGCCATAAAATATTGAAGTTGGGGCTGAAGCAAAGTGTGCCGTTTAACTCCACCCCGACACTCCAGTTATTGGAAAGATATCCCTGCCATTGCAGCCCGAACATCACTCCTATGTATAGGTTGGCGGGTTCGACGGTCCCCTCGTTCAGGTTGTTGAAAAAAAGCGGGATAAAGGCACCGCCGTGAATGATAATATTTTGACTACCCAGAATATAGGTAGGCGGAATAGGAGGCGGAGCATCCGGGTTTTCCGTGTTTGAGCCCCCATCGTTCTGGCCGAATACAGGCAGAGCAATTACCGTTAAAAGTATGAAGATACCTGCTATATATTTAATTTTTATGTTCAGCAATCAATTCTCCTTGTGTACAATTTTAGGTTGAACGTCCGCTCGCTCGTTCGGATGAATGTTGCATAGTATCAAAAAAAAATTTCTTTTTCAAGCGCCAAATAATCTTAACCGTTTTATTATACATACAAACAAATATTGAATAGAGATGGTTACACACCTAGCTGATATTGCAATAGATATATTTTGATGATAGTATGAGGCATTCAATTCCTGGTGCTGGGAGCGGTTGTGATTCTTAAAAGCATAGAACTATTCGGATTTAAATCTTTTGCCAATAAAACCAGAGTAGAGTTCAAAGACGGCATATCGGCCATACTCGGCCCCAATGGGTGCGGAAAAAGCAATATTCTGGACGCGATCAAGTGGGTCATCGGCGAGCAAGCCCCCAAAAACCTGCGCGCCACTCGCATGGAGGACGTGATCTTCAATGGAACCGAACAGAAAAAAGCCCTTAACGTGGCCGAGGTCACCCTCACCCTCTCCAACACAAACAACCTGTTTCCGGTTGAGATGTCCGAGATTTCCATCAAGCGGCGCCTGTACCGGTCCGGTGAGAGTGAATACTATATCAACAATACACCCGTCAAGCTAAAGGATGTGCGTGAACTGTTTTTTGACACCGGCATCGGAAAAAGCGCGTATTCTATCATGGAACAGGGAAAGATAGACCAGATCCTTTCCAACAAACCCGAGGAAAGACGTTATATCTTTGAAGAAGCCGCGGGAATTACCGGTTACAAGGTGAAAAGATCCGAGGCGGAAAAAAAGCTCGAAAAAACCGAACAGCACATCAAACAGATCGAGGGGATTCTGGGTGAGGTAAAAAGAAATCACGACAGCCTGAAAAAACAGGCGCAAAAAACATCATCCTACCGGGAATTAACCGAACAGATTTTTCAGATTGAGCTTTCCGTACACCTGCTTAAGCTCAAGAATTTTATCGAAAAAAGGGAGAAGCAGGAGGGGTTGTTAAGCGGAAGCTCTTCGGAACGCGACGTCATACGAAGCGACATAGATCAGATCAATACCCAACTGGCTGAATACCTGGACCTGGTAAACACGTTGGAGACCCACCTGATCGATATCCAAAAAAAATTGTATGGGCTGGACATAGAGAAAAACAACAAGGACGCCCAGATTAAAATACTAAATGAACGTATTATCGATCTGGAAAAGAAAATAACCCTGGATGAAAATAGGGGTAAAATTATCAGCCTCAAAATAGAACGCCTGGAACAGGAAAAAACCGAGAAGCAGAATACGCTTTTGGAACTCGACAAGCAGGCGGAGATGGTTGAACGCAACATCAAGGGCTTTGAACACGATATAGACCTGGCCACCGGTACCATAAAAAAAAATAAGGAACATATAAGTGCGTTGGAACAACAAAACCACGCCCTGGATAATCGACTGGAGGGATTAAGGGAAAAACTCCGTGAAATTACCGACGATATTGTGACCCAGATGGATAAAGGCCTGAAGGAAAGCGGATATTCCGCACAAGAAAAAATCGCCATTGAAAAATCATTGGACGAGATTCTTGAGTACATGCGGATACAGATCCATGGTAAAAAATCAATTCTGGAGGATGCCGCCGCCATTGGGGAGTTAAAATCCGCCGCTCTGGCCTCGCTTTCCGCCACTCTTACCCAGCTTTCGCTAAAAATTGTGGAATTTAGCGGGATATTCGAACGCTATAAAAAGGCCATACCGGCGTTTTTGGATGAATTTCTGGCCCCACATGGAATCATCACCCAGAAACGCGGCATCGATCATGAGATCAGCGAAGCGTTGAAAAACATAAATACAAACCGGCAGACCATAACGCGGCTGCAGGATGAAATAAATACACTGAACAAAAAAATCGAGGAGTACCGGAAAACACTGGAAGAGCTGCGGGTTAATAGGGCCACGCTTCATACGCAGAAAAGCGTGCTGATTGACGCTATAAAACGCGTGAACTCTGAGATAGGGGAGCAGCGGGCCCTTGAACAGGATGCCTTGCGGGAACTGGAACAGACCAGAGGTAATATTTCAGCCATAACCCGGGATATCTCCGATTTAAAGGACGAAAAACACAGGGTTGAGCAGGAAGAGGCCGCTTTGAAAATAAAGATCAATGAGTTGGAAGGTGAGATCACACAGAAAAACAAGTCCATGCTCAACAACGAAAAGTTGTTAAAGGATAAAATGTCTTCTCTGGAGAAGGTTCAGGTCCAGGTTGAGGAACTGCAGGTCCTGCTGGCCGAGGTCAATGCGGAGATTAAAAACCTGCATGAGAATTTCAAGGAAAAATATTCACGTGATTTAAATGATTACCTGGATGGAATGAACAAGATTACGCAGACTCTGGGCGGGCTCAGGGATGAGAACAACCGGCTTAAGGAACAGCTGCGTAACTTGGGGCAGGTAAACCTGATGGCCCCTGAAGAGTACGCCGCGGTAAAGGAAAGATACGAGTTCCTGCAGAACCAGTTGGACGATTTAAAGAAGGCCCGGACAGACCTGCAGCAGATTACCGAAAAAATCAGGACTGAATCAACAAAGCGTTTTGTGGAAACCTATGAGATTATTCGCCGGAATTTCAATACCATTTTCCGCCAGCTCTTTGGAGGGGGAAGGGCGGAATGCAAACTGGTTGAAAAAAGTGAGGTGCTTGAATCCGGTATCGAGCTATTGGTGCAGCCTCCCGGTAAAAAGCTGGAAAACATCGCGCTTTTATCCGGAGGTGAAAGGTCCCTGACCGCAATATCCTTGCTTTTTGCCATTTATATGGTAAAGCCGTCTCCCTTCTGTGTCCTGGACGAGATAGATGCGGCGCTTGATGATAAAAACATTGGAAAGTTTGTCAGCATGCTGAAAGAATTCGCCGGCAAATCCCAGTTTTTAATTATAACGCACAATAAAAAAACCGTAACCAGCGCGGACTGCCTGTTGGGCATAACAATGGAAGAATCAGGGGTTTCCAAACTTATCACCATTAAACTCCAGGACCGCAAGAGTGAAGAGGTGTATGTTTAAATCCTTTTTTTACGCCAATACGAAAGAAAAAAGAATTTTTATTTTTTATTTGGTGCTGCTGGCGGTCCTGGCCTTTGGTATCAGCCTGGTTGTGCTGATCGTTTCCATACCCGCGCCGGAGAACACCACATCACCCGCTGTGGCCGCCGAAAAGGCTCACGAACCCGTCGGGCCTGATCTTGCGGATTTTATTATTCCCGATACATGGGTCCAGATACACGAGTCCGCGTCATATTCCTTTCACCAGGTGCTGCCTTCATGGGGTTCGCAACAAATAGGGCAGTACTGGATCTCTCCGCGAAAAATAAGTATTGAGATTCTCTCCAAACAGAACGATACATATATAGAGGAGTTATTAAAAGATATTCCTTAAAACACAGAGGGGAGGGGAATATGTTTAAATATATATTTTTTCTGCTTATTTTTTTTTATAGTGTCGTTCTGAGTGCATGTCTTACAACCATAAGCAACGAACAGCCGCCTGATGAAATTTGTGATATTATACCTGTTAAACCCGTTAAACCGGATGCGTACAACCATATCTGGCTGATTAATAAACACTTACCGCTGCCGTCTCCGGTGGCTGAAAACCGCAACACGAAAAACACCGAGGCGCAGACTGCGGCCGCGCCACTCGAGCTTGATCCGCACGGACTGCCCCTGCCTCAGGTAACGATTGAAAACAAGAAACCCCTTAAAACCGTCCAAAAATCGGGTCCCGTGTATTCGCCGGAAAAACACACGGTAAAAAAGGAGGACCCTTCTCTCGAAACCGTTCCGGTCAAGGCGAAACCGTATCATCCTGTTAATTATTCCACTATCGAGCCGCAGCCGGAAAATCCGTCACAGGAGCCGCCGGAGAAGCGGCCGCAGATACCTGCCGATTCGGCGGAGTCCGCTCCGTTTGCATATGAGACACAGGCGAAAAGCGAACTCGAGGCCGCGCATCAAAGGAATATATTCGCACGGAGGGGTGATGATATCCAGATTGTGTTCAATGATCCCGGTTGGATTTTTTCGGGATTTACTGACGGCAATTCAAGCCAGGGGCTGGGCTTCATCTCCAAGGACAGCAAGGCCGATAAAACACTTTTTAATTTTAAGGCCATTGAGTATGGTTCTTTCGGCCTGGAGTTCCAGCTGCAGAATAATATAAAGGGCAGTACCAAAAAGGAACTTATCACCGTCAAGGTGGTGACCGAGGATGAGTTTTCATCGTTTATACAGAATAATTCCGTGCCTGATTCCGTTGAAACAAAGGAAGAGGATATGGAATTTGCCCAAAGACTATATGATTTGGGACAGTTTCAGAACGCCCTGGCCCTATATTTAAAATTGTACCAGGAGGGCGAACCCTTTCTCAACAACAGGCTGGCCGATATCTATTATACCTTGAAGGATTACCGTAGGGCGATCCATTACTGGAAAAAAAACTTGGGTACACAAGGTCCCTATCGTAGTCAGGCGATTGCCGGTTTATCCCGCGCGTATATAAATACCGATAATTTCAACGCGCTTATATCTCATATACGCTACCTATATGGCGGCCGCAATGTACCGGATGAAACCGATCTTTTGACACTGGCTAAATATTTTACGTCACGTAACGCCGACAAGTTGTCGCTGGAACTGTTAAACGAATATATTTCATACTATCCGAACGGGAATAATGTGGATGAAATATATTATCTGCTTGGCGTACTGTATGAAAAGGAAACAGCGTTTCGTGACTATAATAAATCACGTAAGTTCTATCAGAAAGTCCTCTCCGATTATCCGGAAAGTCCTTATGCGGACCCGGCCAGGGAACGCGTGGACTATCTAAACCGCCATTTCTTTTATGTAAGATAAAAGGACAAAAAAAAACGGTATGCCTGGACGTCAAGAGCATACCGCCTTTAAATGGGAGGATTAATTCCTATCCCTAGTTTAGTAGGTCGGCCAAATCAAAGATAACTTAAGCTTTTTTTAAAGGGTGCCTAGGGTTTTTTTCAATAATTCCAATTGGTATGAACATGAGTTAAAGAGATCGGTATAGATTTTTCTTGAATATACCAATACCAGATCCTTATTTTCCGTTGTAAACTGCGTATCGGTAATTTCATTTATTAAAGGTTGAATTAAAAATCCCACCACGCTTCTGGATGCTACGCTAAGCAGCTTCTTATCTATTCTATCCAGGGTCCGGATATCGTTTGTTGTATCATGATTGTTTTTCATGTGTTCCGTAACATTATCCGTGGCCTCCATACCTTCCCGGGCCAGGGTTTGCAATAACGAAAGTTCATGAATCAAATCAGAGAGCGCACCGCTTAATTTCTTCAGATTCAGGGTAACGGCACCGGTTTTTTCGGTTTTTAACGATTCGGATTTTTTCCTTATCCGTTCTTTAACATTTTTAAGATGCAACAGTTCCCTGTAGTCGCAGTAGGGGATGCCCTGTATGCGCGCGCCCTGCGCCGATAGATTTTTGCACCGTACATGCGGATGCAGCTTTATCTGCGTCTCAAACCAATATTTATAGACTGCCATGCGTTGATCGCTTAACAGGATGTCACCATTGTTGGCGGCGATCGTGAATGTGCCGGCGCCGTATAAATACCTGAAAGAATGGTACTCCGCCGGCCTCCACCGTGAACAGATGGTATGGAACCGGTTTTCGAAATAACTTCCCCGGTAATGTGTTTGTTTATGAGGATATCCCAGGTCAAGACCCGCGAGTATTATGGTATTCGCACCGATTATACGGGCAAAATCCCAGGCCGAAGTGGCTACCGAGCCCCCGGCTCCCAGTTTGCCTTTTACCCCGATCACCGACTCAAGATATCTGCCCAGAGGAAAAAGTGAACTTCCCATAAACACCGGGGCCCGAAGCTTTCTGAAAACTCTGGGATTTGTGGCCGATTCCGAAATAAGGATAAAGCCGTCCGGACAAACATAATCCAGATGGCGCGTATTCCAATACTGCGGATCGGCCACAACCACAAAATCAGGATCTATTCCGTTTTCCTGGCACACGGCCAAAGATGTGTCAACCGCTATGACGACAGTTTTTGGCGCCAGTTGTTTTAAAGCAGGCAGAAGTCCGTTGAGTGAAGGCCCGGCCGCAATTATCAGGGCCGGAAAATCTTCAAATCCCCGAGCCATCCTGTCAATCCCGGGGGCACCGGCTATTGTCCGTATATTGGCGCACAGGTTTCTTATCCAGAGTTTTCCAAAACGACGCAGGGTATTCTTGTTTATCTCTCTTTTTTTCAGAAAATACTCGATGTTGTAGTCCAGACGCTGGTAATAATCCCGGTCTTTTTCAAACAAGGATCGCAGTTTTATTATTTGTACGCATGATAATGAGTAATGCTCCAGCACCGCAGCCGCATGTTCCGGTTCGGTGCCCAAAAGGAACGTAACATTACGATCTGAAAGTATGCTTTGCAGATCGCGGGAAGCGAGCGCCTTTATAAAAACGGAAAGATCCGGCTCAATGACAAGGCAGTCTACCTCGGGATAATGCGCCCTGAAAACCTCCGGAAGATACCCGAGCCCCATTCCGTAAAAAATACATACGCTCACTTGTGAAGGGACCTGGGTACTGATTATATCCTCGGCTTCTTTATAGGGATTCCGGCGGCTGTGAATATATTTATCATTGTACAATGCTGTGGGCAGACCGGATGTTGTCTGCACGATTTTTATATGAGGATTGCCGGCGATCGTGTAAAACAACTCCTTCTTTAAACCTCGGTTGTGAGCAAGCAGGGCCTGTAAATTTCGGTCTAACCATATCATTGCAGCCGTAGATACACCTTCATACCTTTTTTTACCGGTGTTCCGGCGGGTGGATCCTGTGAGATCACATACCCATCGCCTTCGATGCGGACCTGTATTCCCGCCTCAAATAAGGCAAGTAGTTGGCGCTTCGGCAGTCCCCGTAAATCGGGCAGAACCGCTCCGATAGTAATCTGCTGCGGTTTTTTAAGCTGAAGTTCGCCCGCATGGGCAACCACGTTATCTTTATTCTGCAGAATATCGTAATAGGAAATAATCTCCTGGGCCGCTTTTTTAAATACGGGCGCGGCTATTCTGCTGCCGAAATACAAGGTGGTCTGCGGGTGTTGGATAACCACATAGAGAATTATCTGCGGGTTATCCGCAGGGAACATCCCTATGATTGAGGATACGAACTTGTCTTTTGAATACAGGCCGGTGGCCGGGTCAGCCACTTCAGCCGTACCTGTTTTTGCGGCGATGGAAATCCCTTCCACCTGCGCCCGATGAGCGGTTCCCCCGCTTTCGGTAGCACTGACCATCATCCGGAGCATCTCTTGTGCTACCTCCGGCGAGACCACCCGTCGCACCTCCTCCCTGCCGAAGGTTTTCAACGTTTTACCATCGGGAGACACAATCTTTTTTACCAGCAAAGGCTTGAGCAGCATGCCCCGGTTGCTGAACACCGAGGCGGCGGAAATCATTTGTACCGCCGAAACCGAGATCTCCTGGCCTATGGCGATTGTCGGTTTTGAGCGCAGGGACCATGTACGCGGTTCATGAAATATTCCGTACGATTCACCGGGCAGAGGCAGGCCGGTGCGCTGCCCGAAACCGAAGTCTTTTAATTTGTCATAAAACAGTGTGCTGTCAACCATATCCGAGGCATAGGCCGCGCCGGCATTGCACGAGTATTTTATAATCAACTCCGGGGTTACAACGCCGTGGACACCCTGACAACCGATATGGATGCTGTCACCGTCCGGCAATATCTTTTCATAATACCCCTTACAGACAAAGGTATCGTTCGGGCTGATGGCCCCAAGTTCAAGCATGGAGGCCAGGCTGAAAATCTTGAAGGCCGAGCCCGGCTCATACGCCTGTGTCAGCGGCCGGTTTATCCTCTGCTCGCTGCCGGATGTCGAAAACTCATTGGGATCAAAATCCGGAATGGATGAGTAACCGAGTATTTCAGCGGTTTTGGCGTTCATGGCCAGGATCATCACCGCATCCGCTTTATAATCTTTCCGCGCCTGTTTGGCGATCGTATCCAGCATGTACTGAATATTTATATCGATGGTAAGGACGACATGGTTTCCGTGAATTTCCGTTTGATCGGAATTTTCCGGTGTAGGGGAGAGCTCATTATCGAAGGTGTATTCAATACCCTCCAGCCCGACGTTGTCCACACCTGAGTACCCGATCACGTGAGAGGCCAGCTCCTGTTCGGGATAAATTCGACCGTATTCACTGCGTAAAAGAATTCCCTCAAGTTTACCCCGGTTCTTATATTCACGGATTTTCTCGGATTTTTTCGTACTGATTTTGCGTTGTATATATACGGACCTGGTTGTACTATGCAGCTTACGGAATATATCATCCTCACTCATCTCAAGAACCGATGATAATAATGTTACGGTCTCCTTGATATCTTTGATTCCGGGCACCCAGGCCTCCACGGAATACAATTGTGTCTGAATGGCCAGGGGCCTTCCGTTTCTGTCAAGGATGGCGCCGCGCTCAACCGTGGGGCTTATGTGTCCTGGGTTGGTGTCCGGTTGCGGGATAAATAACATCATGATAAAAATGTTCACAACCAGAACGATGATCATGCCCGCCATGAACAGTATATAAAGATAAAATCTCCTTCTTCCCTGCTTATCCAGCATGGTACAAACCTTCCTTACGGTATGAACATCGCACAGCCCAATACCTGACGTGTAGGGATAAAACCGTACTCCCGGGAGTCTACGGAATTGTCAATATTATCACCCACAACAAAAATATATCCCGGAGGGACCTCACTATAGTTTCTCCATTTTATCTCCTGATAATATTTTAACGGTAATATTTTGCCATTAATCAATAGCCGTCCGTCCTCTATTTTCAGATGATCGCCGGGAATCGCCAGACAGCGTTTTACCGTTAAGGTATCATCGTATGTATTTAAAAAGAGTACTATATCACCTCGGGCCGGTTTATGCCACCCGAAGAGGTATTGATCCCCGATAGGCGAGAATATCCCGTAATACAGCCTGTTTATCAACAGAAGTCGGCCGGGTGCAAGTGTCGGTTCCATGGAACGACCGGCAACAATCAGAATATCTACAAAAAAGATTCTGATAAGAAATAGGACACAGGCAAGCCCGGCAATCAAAACAAGCAGGGATCGGGTTTTTTTGGTTACTCCCATTGATATTATATTAATATGCATGAGTGTTTATGTCGATATGATGTGTGAGGTTATATATGTTGGCCAGCGCATTAAGCCAGAGGGTAACAAAAAGGAATTCTCGCAGGAAAAAACCGCCTTCATTCACTTTGATTGTACATCCGGGATACAAACCGCATAAAACCTTTGCCCAAAGACCCGCCACTTTTCGGACATTACTAAGGAATAAAAAACTTATTGTGTCTTGTATGGTCCTGGCCCTGGTAACGGCGCTCTTAGTGGTATGTTTTCCGATTTTTTCACAGAACAGGGAAATAAAGGAGTTTGTTTTTCCAGACCAGGGCAGATCGATCGTCGGACTGCTTCATGATGAACTGGCCTCGTATTATACCCAGGCCCCCGCATCTTCAGGCGTTCCTGCTGCGCTGAAAACCTTAAAGACAACCGTATACACGGTTAAAAACGGGGACACGCTTTCGGGAGTCGCCTCAAGGTTCAACCTCAGTCTGGGAACAATTATCGGGTTTAATAATATAACGGACGCCAGGGCTATAACAATCGGAACCAGGCTTACCATCCCCAACCACAATGGCCTGCTATATACCGTAAAAACCGGCGATTCACTCAGCAGAATATCACAGAACTATAATGTTTCGCTCAACAATCTTCTTGACTGGAACCGTCTTGAAAGTTCCGTTTTAATTAAGGGACAGCGGTTGTTTTTACCGGGCGCCGTCTTAAGCGCAAAGACCATCGACAGTGTTTTGGGGAAACTCTTTATTTATCCCACACGCGGCAGGCTGACCTCGGGCTTCGGCTGGCGCAACAGTCCGTTTACGGGTGTGCGGGAACTTCACCGAGGCGTGGACCTGGCAAACAACATCGGCACACTCGTGGTTGCATCACGTACAGGCAGAGTTTCCAAAACCGGTTATGACGCGGTATACGGAAATTTCATAATCATTTCACACGATGACGGATTTCACACACTCTACGGGCACCTGAGTAAAATCCTTGTTTCCAAAGGCGCATATGTAAAACAGGGACAGAAAATCGGACTTATGGGTGCATCGGGCCTGACAACCGGCCCACACCTGCATTTTGGCGTCTTTAAGAACGGCCAGGCGGTAAATCCGTTTATATATATAAAATAAAATGAATAGAAAAATGAATTGCAGCCCTGGTAAACTGCACATATAATATGAATAGACTGAAGGGGACAAACGGATGAAAATACTTGTAATCAGCATCATAATTCTTATCTTGATTTTTACCTTCGTTACCGCGTATGCCGAGATTTCAAGTGACGGTTTTCGCATGAGTGAAGTAAAGAGTCCCGTTCATATTCAGTTTGATCTGATAGAGTTTCCCAAAGGGGAAAAACAACCGCTTAGAATTTTTCCGGTACGCTTTGTGGTAAAAACCGACGAGGACAGCGTCTTTTTATCGATGAACGGACTGGCGTTTCTTACCTATGCGGGCCTTAATTACGGCAAGCAGGTAGTGGTTACCGGTACCCAAAAGGGTGATGTCATCAGTATGGGCGGCCAGATTATTGTTGCGGGCAGGGTGGAAGGTGACGTATGGGCCTTTAACGCCAATATTATTCTTCGTTCAAACACCGTAGTAACGGGGAACGTTGTGGCTCTGGGAGGTTCGGTATTCGCCGATTCATCCGTATTTGTCGCAGGCACAAAGCAGGCCATACCCGATATCCATATCCCCCTCCTGGGACTGCTCATCTCCTTGAATCCCATTAGATCTTTTCCCGTGCATTTTTCCATCTTCAGCGCCATCATTTTCCTGCTTTTCCTGTTTATATACGCAACTGTGGGAAGAAATAACCTGAACGCGCTTGTAAACGGTGTTACCTATTATTGGAAACGCTCGCTTCTGATTGTTTTTATCGCCTTTATTTTGCTCCCCATCCTGGTACTCCTGCTGGTGGTTGCTTCCGTGGGCATAATTCTGATCCCCCTGCTGTTTCTCATCCTGATTGTGGGGGCGTACATGGGATTCAGCGCCATCGCCGTGCGCATCGGCAACCTTATCTTCAAAAATACATCGGGATTCACCCAGACCTACCTTGCCGGGGTTATAGGGTACCTTTTGATCAATGGCCTAACCATACTCGCGTTTATCTTATCATTATTCGGCCTGGATTTTCTAAAAGCGGTGAGCGATCTGCTTTACATACTGGGCGCCATAGTGGTGTATATAGCCCTGATTTACGGGTTCGGTATTATTCTTGCCCATTACCAGGAAAAAACAAAGCAGGCATAGTCAAAACTTATCAGAGGATGGGAAGTGTGGGCAGGAGAAAATGCATTATCGAGATAATAAACCCGCCCGCTCCGATAATCCCCCTATAATGCAGCATTACTTTTTCCAGCTTATCAATAGCCTGATTTTCCACATCACTTCGCTCCTTTATGGAGGCCACAAGCAATGCCCCGCCTAGCACGAATCCGGCGACCATGGGCAGAAAATCTCCTATAACGGGGAGGCCCTCAACCGGCGCCACCAGTTTGATTATACCGATAAGCATGGCCGACAGGGCAAGTAATAATTTTTTTGTGAGTCCCTGAAACGAGTCCGCGACCTTTTTAAAATATTTTATTTTCTCTCCAAAATCCTCGGACATCAGGATCATACTGATGATTATATTGACGATTATCGATAGAAAATAAATCTGCATATACCGCTCCCCTTTAATTAGACAATATATATCTTTTCATTCCCATCGTCAATTGGATTTATTTTTTTATTGGCAGGGTAAGTACGGCCGACTCTTTTCCGAGCGTTATTTCCGCCCTGATGGTTTTTTGTTCTCTTAAGAGCGGGAAATGTACCCTGATGATACGAATTCCGTTCAGTGTTTCCGGCAGCTCTATGGCGGCGGTGCGTACCGTATTTTTCGGCTGCGCCAAAAAAACCACCTGTGCCTGCGTCTCCGGCGACTGCAATTCGCGTGATTGCGCGGTTTGCCGTGTATTTTCGACCGTAATACTGGCTATTACCGAATCCGTGGTAATTATCTGCCGCAAGGTAAATCGGTATCCGGACAGGGTTTCCTGGTTTGCCGGTTCAAACAGGAAAAGACGAAAAAGAATAAACGCAATCACGATAATGACGATATCCAGAATGATGATGATTGAGGAGGTCCTGCGGCGTCTCTTTTTGGGAGTTTTTATATAAAGCTTTGATGCCGACGGCATGGAAAGCCGCTCTTTGCGGCTTGAATAATAATGCACTTCCTCCCCTCCGCTTCCGTGTTTTTTAATGTGCAGGGTCTCATGGTTTTCGTTGTTTTTATTTACTCCCACACCGGATTCTCCTCCGTCACACGCAGCGCGAGGGATATAAGGGGAAGCATGTCCTCTGCCAAAAACCACCCCTTTTGCTTAAACGCATACGCACCAACCGCGGAATGAAGCAAGAGTCCCAGTCTGGCCGCGGTTATCGGCTTTATACCACCCGCCAGAAAACCGGCGATAATCCCGGCCAGCACGTCCCCCGAACCACCGGTAGCCATGGCGGGATTCATCCCGTCCAGAACATAATAGTCACCATCGGGACAAGCGAGGTAGGTTACGTGGCCTTTTAGGATTACCGGTGTATTCAGTTTTTTGCACAACCCCGAGAGTGAGTCCAAAGGATGATTAAGCAGTTCCGGTACGGTTCCTCCGCACAAGCGAATACACTCACCCGGATGAGGCGTAAGCACCATGTTGCCTTCAAAAACAACACGCTTTTTTTGCATAAGTCCGGCCAGCAGGGTTATCCCGTCCGCATCAATCACCCCCGGCATACGGAGCGAGATGAGGGTCTCAAACGTATCATACCTCTGCGCATCAAGACCCCAACCCGGACCGATCAGCAGGCCTGTGTATTTCTTTTTCAATTCACCTGTACATTCTTTGATAGTGTCGTACGGGCGTATCATTACCGAATTGAATTTAGGCGCCAACAGGGGATAACTTTTCTCATCGGCAAACAAGGTCACAAGCCCGGTTCTTGACCGTGCGGCGGCGTTCGCGCACAGAAAGGCCGCTCCGGTGGTACCCACGGACCCTGCAAAAACCGCACAGTGCCCCCTGTTCGTCTTGTGCGCCTCACCGGGCACTGAGGGAAGCAGGGTAAAAAAATCCTTGTACCCAAGCAATCCGCCTTTCATGGGTTGTTCCCGTATAAGCTGCGGCGGAAAACCGATACTGATGCGGTGGATCCGTCCGCACAGCGGACGAGCGTACGGCAGGTACAGGCAGGTTTTGGGAAGTTCTACGGTAAGCGTATGGTGCGCCTGTATGGCCGTAAAGCCTTTGGTAAATGAATCCCCGATCCCCGAAGGAATATCTACGGCTATCCTTTGACCTTTGGATTTATTGGCATGTGATATCAGGCTTTTTACCGGATCGCACGCTTCCGCAGATATTCCCGTACCCAGAATACCGTCGATAATCCAATCGCTTCCGGAAACGAGTCTGCGGGCCGTAGTATTATCCTGCGTATAATCGATTACCTTGATCCCAAGTTCCCGGCAGATAGTAAGATGCAGTCCGGCCGGGCTGTCCTTATCCGGCATACCCGCCGCCAGGACGAGACTGATGTCCGTGAAGCCGTCACAGACACACTGGCGCGCCATAACCAGGGCATCCCCGCCGTTATTTCCCCTGCCGACTAAAAAAACACAGTGCCCTTGTGGGGGTAATCCGTTCCATATATTATTTTTCAGATAGGTGTAAAGTTTTATACCGGCATTCTCCATTAAAAGCAGCGCCGGCAGACCGTAACGTTCCTGCGTGATCCGATCGATCCGTGTCATTCCCCCGGAACTAACCAGTTTCATCATTTTGATTCTCGATTATTTTATCACTCCGCCACCATACAACCCTTACCTGGGTGCTTTCAACAATCAGGGCGGAAAGAATACCCTGTCTGGAAAGATTAAAATTGATAAAAGCCAGGTCCGTATCATCAATCTGGAATTTGGATTTCTTGATTACCTCGCCGCGTCGGTTTAAGATAAGCAGATAATAGGTTGTAGGATCCTTCAGCTTGGCAAAGAAAAAACAGCCCGATTCACTGACCCCCAAAAATTCGTACAAGGTGATATCGGTTTCCTTTTTTTCTTCAAACAGGCGTTCTTCCTGCTCCTCATTGGGAACCGCGATGGATGTTTCGCTGTATTTTCCCTGGGTAAGATTCAGTATAAAGACCCTTGACTCGACATTTTTCACCGTGGCCACCGTACCGGTGAACTCATCAATGACCCTCCGGGAATACGAGACCATAAGATAAAGCTTTTGTTTATGGTAGTCAGGGACTATCTTCTCCAGGGTCGGAATATCAGATGAATTCTTGGGCACCGGGACATGCTGATCATCTATTTCAACCTCGTACATGAGACTGCGTTCGGCGCCGAACCAGTAGATATGCCAGGCCCCGGTTTCGCGGCAGACAACAACCAGCTCATTTTCCGCTGTTATGTATATATTTTCGATGTAAGGGAAGGGCGTACCACCGATGCCTTCCCTGCCGATGGTATACTCCTGGTTCTCCTTTGTTCTTTTGATCTCTCCGTTTTGGGAAAACACCTCGATTATATTGGTATACATTACCCCGTTTTCATTCACGTACTGGGCTTCGGGGACGCGGTCCTGAATGTAGATGTTCTTCTCCCGGTCAACCGCAATGGCCCCGGGATCAATAAACTGATATTCGCATGCCTTGCGGTTCGCTACCTTGTTGTCCGCGTGCGGTGTATCCTTTTTCAACAGTATCGGTGTCGGATTAATCTTGGGATTATACAGCAGAAGCATGAGGTAGCCGAAGGGAGAATACTGCATTACCTTGGCCGAGTTTCCGTTTACGATGTAGAACAGCTTGTCGTCCAGATAGATCAGGTTGCTGCCGACACAGGGTATCCTGTTGTTTATGAAAAAATCGAACTGGTCCTCCATTTTACCGATCGGGATGGTAAAAAGCTCCTCACTCTGCAGTGTCGATACATGGTAACCTGGACCGCAGGAAAGCACAAAAAGAAATACGACAATACCGGCACAGAATATTTTCGGGTTCATAATGCAACTTAATAGTACTATGGGCATGTATTATTTGTCAATCTTTCCGCATCAGTTCGACAGCGCGCCCAATCTTGACCCGGAGCATAAAAATATATACATTGGTTTCATGATTGATAAAATATTAAACGCACTCCTGGGATCGAAGTTCGAGAAAGATCTGAAAACATTCGTTCCGCTTCTCAGGAAAATTAGCTCATATGAAGCCTCAATGCTTACACTCGGCCCCGCTGATTTTAAACAAAAAACCGCCGGGTTCAAGGAACAACTGGCCGGCGGTGAAAAATTGGACGATCTTATTCCCGAGGCGTTTGCCCTGGTGAGGGAGGCGGCGCGCCGCGTGCTGGGTGAAAGAATATTCGACGTGCAGCTTCTGGGTGGGATTGCCCTGCACCAGGGTAAGATCATGGAAATGAAAACCGGCGAAGGAAAAACCCTTTCCAGCGTCACGGCCGCCTATTTAAACTCACTTACCGGACAGGGCGTGCACATCGCCACGGTCAATGACTACCTGGCCGATCGCGACGCCCACTGGATGGGCCCTGTGTACGATTATCTCGGAGTATCCGTGGGTGCGGTACTCCCCGATATGTCGATTCCCGAAAGAAAAAACGCCTACGCAAAAGACATTACCTACGGCACCAACAATGAGTTCGGGTTTGATTATCTACGCGACAATATGTGTCTGCGTTTTGAGGACAAGGTCCAGCGCGGCCAGAACTACTGTATTATTGATGAAATAGACTCCATTCTTATCGACGAATCACGAACACCCCTCATTATTTCCGGTCAGGCCGAGGACGATACCTATAAATATTACGAGGTCAACAAGCTGGTGAATGAACTCGTTGAGTGTGAAAAGGATCCGGCAACCGACGAGTACCCGGAGAATCCGTCCGGTGATTTTAAAATAGATGAAAAAAACAAACGTGTTACCTTCACGGACCAGGGTATGAATTCGGTTGAAGCCGTGTTAAAAAAACGCGGACTTATTAAGGACTCCCTTTTTTTGGATGAAAACTTTGAATACATACATTATTTTACCCAGTCCATGAAGGCCCACCATCTCTTTAAAAAGGATGTGGACTACGTGGTAAACGACGGCAAGGTGGAGATCGTCGACGAGTTTACGGGAAGAATCCTACACGGCCGGCGGTATTCCGACGGTCTGCACCAGGCCATCGAAGCCAAGGAAAAAATAAAAATAGCCCAGCGAAACAGGACGCTTGCCACCATTACCTTCCAAAACTTCTTCCGTCTGTACAACAAAATCTGCGGCATGACCGGAACCGCGGACACCGAAGCCAAGGAGTTCGCCAAGATATACGAGCTGGATGTGGTGGTCATACCTACTAACCGGCCTGTTATTCGCGACGATCACGACGATGTCATCTTTTTGAATGAATCGGACAAGTTCAACGCCATCTGCGATCATATCCAGGACCTGTATAAGATGGGCCAGCCCGTACTGGTGGGTACGGTTTCCATTGAAAAATCGGAGACGTTATCCCGCCTCCTAGTAGCTAGAGGCATCCGCCATGAGGTGCTGAACGCAAAGAACCACGCGCGGGAGGCTTTGATTATCGCCGATGCCGGTTCCGAAGGCGCTGTTACCATCGCCACCAATATGGCCGGCAGGGGGACCGACATCAAACTCGGCGGCAATCCCGAGTTCCACGCCAAGAGGAAAATGGGTGACGATATGGACTCCGAAAAATACAACGCGATCTACCGCTCTGAATACAACAAATGGCAGGGTTACTACGAGAAGGTGAGAAGCATCGGGGGGCTTTTCGTGCTGGGTACCGAGCGTCACGAGGCGCGCCGCATAGACAACCAGCTGCGCGGAAGGTCCGGCAGGCAGGGTGATCCGGGCGCCTCCCAGTTTTATATCTCGCTTGATGACGTGCTTATGCGTCTTTTCGGTGGTGACAACCTGAAATCCCTCATGACACGCATCGGCATGAAACCAGGCGAACCTATTTTTCATCCCTGGCTGAACAAGGCGATCGAGAAGGCACAGAAACGGGTCGAGGACAGGAACTTTGAGATCCGCAAGCATCTGCTTGAATACGATGACGTACTCAATGAGCAGCGAAAATATATGTACGGCAAACGGGATGAAATCCTTCAAGACAAGGAGTTGTACAAACGTGTCCTGGCCACGGCCCGAGAGATCGTGTCCGATTTTATAGACGAATACTTCTATGAAAAGGACAAGACCGACGCCTCGCTGCAGAACCTGCTCAACCAACTGAAAACAGAGTTTTTCTATACCACTGAGCTGCCTCTTGAGAACCTACGGGAGTTCAATGCCAAAGAACTGCTTGAATATCTGATCGGTGAGTTTGAAAAATCCCTTTTGCAGATACAGGAGGAGCTGGGCCGGGATTACCTGAACAACTACCTTCGTTACGGCTATCTGCGCTATATCGACGCCAAATGGCAGGACCACCTTGAGAACCTGGGCGCGCTGCAGGAGGCGGTGAGTCTGCGTGCGTATGGACAGAAAAATCCGCTTTTGGAATATAAACTGGAAGGTTTTCAGATCTTCGACCAGATGCTGATAAATATCCGCACCGAAATCGCCAAAAAAGTGCTGTCCGTAACCCACCGTCCCAAGGAAACCGTACCCGAACAGGCAAGGCGGCGCGTTCAGGGTGAGGCCAAACACCGCCAACTGGGCCAGTTCGGCGGCATGGTCTCCGACCGTCAGCCGCAGGCGGCCGTACAGGTAGCGGAACGGCCGGTACAGGTGAAACGCGTACAGCCCAAGGTGGGACGTAACGATCCCTGTCCCTGCGGCAGTGGGAAAAAATATAAAAAATGCTGCGGGGCGTAAGTCCGTTCGTCGGAACAAATTTAAAATTGCCGTATTCCCGCGTCAAGCTTTGACGCGGCCTTCCGATAATGTAAGCGTACAGTATTAATGTGTAAGGAGGCTTGCTTTTGATACGTGGGCTTTTTACCGGCGCGAGCGGCATGATCGCTCAGATGCAACGCCTTGACGCCATTGCCAACAATCTGGCCAATGTGGATTTAAACGGCTATAAGCGGGATGAGGCTGTTTTTAAGTCGTTTCCCCAGCTTCTGCTGCGCCGGATGAATGACGACGGCGTGTATTCGTTCAATATGGGCTCTGTGGATACCACGCCCATAGTCGGCAAACTCGGCACAGGTGTTGAGTTGAACGAGGTATTTACGGTGTTCGAGCAGGGACCGCTGAAGCCCACGGGCCGGGATCTTGATTTCGCCCTGCAGGGCGACGGCTTCTTTTCCGTAAACACAAAGGACGGCGAACGATATACCAGAAACGGTGATTTTTTTATCAGCCCTGAAGGGTACCTGGTAACCAAGAGCGGCGATTTTGTCCTGGGTGAAAACGGTCCGATTAAATTAAAGGAACATAATTTTGTGATTGATGAAGACGGCGTAATCTATCAGAACGCTACCTTTGCCGGAGATGATGAGCGCATGGTTTCCATGACGGAGAACTCATGGGATAATATTGAGCGGGTGGACAGGCTTAAAATTGTTAATTTCGAGCAGCCGCGCTATCTGCACAAAAAAGGTGATTCCTACTGGCAATCCACCACCAATTCAGGGGATGCGCAGATCGTGCCCGAAGGCAGTCGCCCTAAAATCCGCAATGGATTTATTGAGGGCTCCAACGTCAATTCCGTGCGTGAAATGGTGGAGATGATAGAGGTAAATCGTAGTTATGAGGCAAACCAAAAGCTCATCCAGACTCAGGACAGTCTGCTTGGCAAGCTTATCAACGAGGCAGCAAGAGTTTAGGAGGTAAACATCCATGATGAGATCATTGTGGACAGGCGCGGCCGGCATGATCGGCCAGCAGTTTAATATCGATACAATCGCCAACAACCTGGCGAACGTAAATACAACGGGCTTTAAAAAGAACCGCCCGGATTTTGAGGATTTGATCTATCAAACCACCAAACTGGCCGGTACTCCGGCAACCGAACTTACGGTCATTCCAACCAACATTCAGGTGGGGCACGGCGTACGCGCCGCCGCTTCTCAGAAACTGTTCGATCAGGGCAGCCTGCAGAATACGGGTAACCCCGCCGACTTGGCTATTGAAGGGGACGGGTTTTTCCGCATTCTCCAGTACGACGGCTCTTACGCCTACACCCGCGATGGATCGTTTAAAATTGATTCGAACGGACAGCTTGTCACCTCCGACGGTTACCGCGTGCTGCCCGAAATAATAATCCCGGCGGATGCCAAACCCAACTCACTGCAGATCTCCCCGGACGGACGGGTTTCCATAGAGTTCATCGGAACAAATGACCGCGTTGAAATCGGCCAGATCGAGCTGTTCAGATTTATAAACCCGGCAGGACTGCAGGCTATCGGAGACAACCTCCTGATCGTGACCAACGCCTCCGGTGAGGCGATAGGCGGACGTCCCGGGTTTGACGGTATGGGCAAGGTTATCCAGGGCAGACTGGAAATGTCCAATGTAAATGTCGTTCAGGAGATGGTGAATATGATTGTGGCCCAGCGCGCGTATGAAATGAACTCAAAGACTATCCAGACCTCGGATTCCATGCTGGCCACCGCCAGCAATCTCAAACGCTGATAGAAGCCTATGGGGATACGGAAGCGGTTTGTAATATGTCTATTGTTTTTCCTGTGCTGTGCCCAGGCCGTGCTTTTTCCCCTTGATATTTACCTTAAAGACTTTGTGCAATTCGGGGCCGATATCCTATATGTAAGGGACATCGCCACGATTTATGATACGGACGGAAACGTAAAGGCGGAACTACTCTCCCTGCCTTTACCGTTTCCTCCGGATCGGATACAGGTAATTTCCGCATATACCCTGCAGCGGCTGATTGAAAAGCACTATACCGGTCAGTTTGTGATTATTGGAAAAAAAAGCGTCTGTATTCCTACACGCTCCATTCCTCCCGACAGTCTATGGTTTTTTAAAAAACTTATTTCATTTTTTCTGCAAAATGACCCGGATACGCCTGGCAGAATCGAGCTTGAGTTTTTGACTCTTCCGTCTATCGATTTCCTTACCCCGCTTCCGGACCTTGAGTTCGGTTTCGTGCATAAGGACACCTCAAACGGATGTATTGCCGGCAGGGTCGAGCTCACCGGTTTTCGTTCCCGCGCCGCAGGTATTTTTTCATGCACCGTCGCGTTTTATGTGCATCGGTATATTTCCGTAGCTGTGCCCGTTCGTTCGATTGTAAAACATGAACGGCTTTATCCGGGCCGTCTTGAGTTTGTGCAAAAAGACGTCTCACAGATATGTGATAACGTACTGCTGGAGGGAATGCCCGCCGATCATTATCTGGCCATTGACAGCCTACCGGCCGGGATGCCGATTCCGCTGTCGAACCTTACCATGCAGTATGTCATAAACTCAGGTGACAGTATAAACATACTTTTTACCAGAGGCGGTATCAGGATAACCGCCAAAGGACGTGCCCGGCAGCCCGGATATATCGGAAATCGCATACAGGTAACCGCCACGGATACCCATAAGACCTTTTTGGGTACGGTTTTAGATGAAAAGGGGGTTGTTGTTGAACTCGAATAGATATCTTTTTATTATATTATTTATTTTTTTGCTGGTGTCACGGCTTACTGCGGCTCCCGAGGTACGGATTAAGGATATCGCCTACTTAAGCGGCGTGCGCGACAACCAGTTATTGGGTATAGGGCTTGTGACCGGCCTCGCCGGCAGGGGGGACTCATCCAATTCCAAGTTGTTGAAAAACGCGATTTCCAACCTGGTTGCGCATTTTGGATTTGATATCAGTCCGGATGATATCAGAAGTAGGAACTGCGCCGTGGTCATGGTCGTTGCCACCATTCCCGCGTTTGTCAGGCTGGGGGACCGTATTAACATCACGATCTCAAGCATAGGGGATGCCCGTAGCCTGGAACAGGGTATCCTCCTGCAGACACCGCTCAAGGGAGCCAATAATATCGTGTATGCCGTAGCTCAGGGCAAGGTTGAGGTTGCCGCCGGGCGAGACAGCGTTAAAACCGTCGGCAAGGTGTTTGAAGGGGCGATTATAGAGCGTGAGGTAATCTCAGAGTTCGTACAGGGTAATACCATTTCAATTGTACTGCGAAACCCGGATTTTGTTACTGCATCCGCCATTACCGGAGCCATAAAGGCAAAATACGCGAATATAGAAATCAGCACCCTTGATGCATCTCTTATACGGATAACCATTCCCGAGGATAAAAGAAACGATATTATCGCCTTTATCGCAGAGCTTGAATCGCTGACCGTCACCCCGGATACCACGGGCAAGGTTGTCATTGACTCGGCCTCGGGTGTGATCATCATGGGTGAGCATGTGCGCATATCCAAGGTTGCGGTCTCCTATAAGAATGTCGATGTCACGGTGGGCGGGTTCTCCAATATAAGCCGGCAAAATGAGAAAATGAGCTTCGTTTTTCCTGAAACAACATCTGTGGATGATTTTGTAAAGACAATGAAGGATATCGGAATAAAAACGGACAGTATCATCGAGATACTCAAGGCCGTCAATAACGCGGGCGCGCTGCACGGTGAGTTGATTATAAACTAAAAAAAAGGGGACGGTTCTTTATGTCGGATACGGTTAACAACATATACCAGCTTCAGTTCAACAATAGAATTTTGGAAAACCTCAAACAAAGGGCACAGAAGGCGGCCGGTAATTCCGGCGGCGATAAAATCAACAGGAACTCACGGTTGTTTAAGGTATGCAGGGAGTTTGAGGCCATTTTCATAAAACAAATGCTTGATGTAATGCGCAAAACAGTAAAAAAAAGCGACTTTTTTCACGGAGGATTCACCGAAGACATTTTTGAAGATATGTTATATGACGATTATGCCAAGAAAATGGCCGATAACGGACATTTCGGCCTATCCGAAATGTTATATAAACAACTCGCGCCGCGTTGAAATCTATTAATCTTTTTACTTATTACTGTATTAAAAAGTATACCATTATATCCCCATATTATCCGCCAAAACTGCCTCAAATATAATTTATTATAACATATATACTTATATTTATGTATTTAAAGATTATTTTTGGCACATTTCTTGCTATATATTAGGTATGAGGAGTCGACAATGGCGATAAAAAAAAGAAAGCACATTGAGAACTCAGAGTGCCTTAAATCGTATTTTGAACAGATCAAAAAGAGCAAACTTTTAACATTCGAGGAAGAAATCGATCTTTCAAAACGCATCCAGGAAGGCGATAAAGAAGCACTTGACACTTTGGTGAACGCCAACCTGAGGCTTGTCGTTAAAATCGCCATGGATTACCAAATGCCGGAAATTTCCCTTCTGGATCTTATTCAGGACGGTAATATGGGCCTTATTAAGGCCGCATCAAAGTATGATTATAAGAAGAATGTACGTTTCAGTACCTACGCGTCATGGTGGATAAAACAGGCGATCATGCGGGCGCTCTCAAATAAAAGAAGAACAATCAGACTTCCCCACCGCAAGGAAGAAAAACTGAGGAAAATAAATAAGGTATATAATTCATTATACCAGAAACTCATGCGCAAACCGACAAATGAAGAAATCGCCGCCGAGATGAAAATTGCGATTACTGAGGTCACCTCACTGCTGAACTGCATGAGTACGGTTGTTTCCTTTGACAAAGAAAACTGCGAAGACTCACTTACCCTGCATGAATTATACGAAGACTACTCTTATAATCCCGACAAACAGTTTATGAAAAAATGCCTGAAGGAAGAAACCATGAAGTTTTTAGAAAACCTCATGGAAAAGGAAAAACAGATATTGCTTTACCGGTTTTCCTTCCTGAGCGGCAGAAAATATACCCTGAAAAGCATAGGTGAAAAGCTGGGGATCTCACCTGAGACCGTACGCCAGATTGAGTTGAAGGCCCTGAAAAAGCTAAAAAAGGTTGCCCGTGAACTCAAAGAATATAGCTTTAATTAAAATAATTTAGTAAATTCATACACATGAAAAAACACCGCGTGTTTAATCTCCGCTCTGGAAAAGGCCGTATAACGCAAACCATGTTATTACTGGTCATTATTGCAGGCTGCCTGGTTGTTATCCTTTTTATGCTGTTGCCACCGCATACAACAGGCGGATCGCATGCCGCCGCCGGGCAAAAAACAACCGGAGCCGCACCTGCGGCAACGGACACATCCTCTGCGGGGAGTCCGACAACACAACCCACGCCCGTAGGGGGATGGAAAATCGCCATTGTGGTCGATGACGCGGGATATAATCTGACGAAATTACAGCGTTTGTTGAAATTCCCGGGGAAAATGACGGTCGCGGTACTGCCCAAGGTTATCTACAGCACGCGCTGTGCCGAGCTTACTCACGCGGCCGGTAAGGAGGTCATACTACATCTTCCCATGCAGCCGGAGGGCTCGGAAGACCCCGGTCCCGGGGTGATCACCATCGACCAGGATCAGGATCAGATACTGTCCACCCTTGAGGAAGACCTGGCCACCGTCCCTTACGCGGCGGGGATTAACAATCACATGGGCTCCCTGGCAACACAGGATAGGGCCGTTATGAATACAATATTCGCCTATTGTGAAGAGCACAACCTGTTTTTTTTGGACAGCAAAACCACTGCGTCTTCCGTTAGCGGAGAACTTGCCCCGGACTACAATCTTCCCGTACTGGCGCGTGATGTTTTTCTGGACAATGAACGCGGCAAAAACCAGATCAAGGACGCATTGGCCAAGGGTATGGAGCTTGCCCGTAAACGGGGATACGCCGTTCTCATTGGGCATGTATACGACGAACTTATAGACGTGCTTTTGGAAATGTACCCGCTTTTTGCAAAACAGGGATTCAGGTTGGTAACGGTTTCTGAACTGCTGCAATCTCTAAAGGAGCGCTGACATGAATATCCTGGGAATAGAAACATCGTGTGATGAGTGCGCCGCGGCCGTGGTGAATGACGGAAAACACATTCTGTCCAATGTTGTAGCCTCCCAGATCGACATCCATAAACCGTATTACGGCGTTGTTCCGGAAATCGCTTCACGCAAGCATGTGGAATGGATACCGGCTGTGATAAAAGAGTGTATGGAGCGGGCCGGCATGGATTTCAGCCTGATTTCCGCCATTGCCGTTAGTCATAAACCGGGGCTTATCGGCTCGCTTCTGGTGGGCTTAAGTTATGCCAAGGGATTGGCCTTCTCCCTGGGTTTACCCTTTATCGGCATTGACCATATCCGGGCCCACCTGTATGCGCCGCACCTGGAACGCACCATCGAATTTCCGTATATCGGGGTAATCGTCTCCGGCGGCCACACGCTGATCGCCAGGGTTACCGACCTGGAACACATCGAGGTAATGGGCGCCACCATCGACGATGCCTGCGGCGAAGCCTTTGATAAGGTGGCAAAACATTATAATTTCGGATATCCCGGCGGTGTGGCCATAGAAAAACTCGCGGCCGACGGAGACGCCCACGCCTTTTCCTTTCCCCACCCCTCCCTGCACAAGGGAAACCATGAATACGATGTCTCATATTCAGGATTAAAAAACGCCGCGGCCAATCAGCTTGACCTGTTCTGGAACAGGAAATATGAAAAATCGGCGTGCAACATTGCGGCCTCTTTTCAAAAAACAGCGATTGACATCCTGGTAAAAAAGGTAATACGCGCGGCACACGATACCGGTATACCACGTGTGGTGCTTGGCGGAGGTGTGGCCGCCAATGCCTACCTGAGGAAACTGCTTACCGGCCACAAGGATCTCGAGGCCGTTTTTCCCGGCCTGAAGTTATGCACCGATAACGCCGCCATGGTGGCGGGGCTGGCGTTTCATAAATTAAAAAACGGCCCCCCGTCCCCGTTTACACTCTCGGCCAGCGCCAGGGTACCGATGTTTAAAAAAATAATAAAAGCTAAGAATCGGTAAAGCGGTGCACATTCCTAACCTTTTACAGGAACAAATTTAAAATCACTGTAATTATTGATCCTTCTGAGAAAACGCACTATAATACACGGTAAAGGAGAAATAATGTATCATTGTGTTATTATTTATGCCCCTGAAGATAAAGCCTTGCAAGGTGTAATTAATAATATTGAAGCCGTAGTGAATAAAAAATTTATCAGTCTTACTGTAATGCCCGCGGGCAAGGCGCTGATCTCCCATATCGCGCTTGCCGATCTTGTTATTCTGGCGTCGCTTGATGATTCCCAACGGTCTATTCATGAGGATTTTTCCGAGCTCTTGCGAACATTTACGGGTGTCAACCTTTCAGGAAAATTTATAGGTTTTGTTACGGTTAAAGACAGCAACACCCTTAAAGACTTTGAAAAAAGCCTCAAGGATACGGGTATTACGTATTTCGAGGAACCCCTTGCCGTCGAGGACGGAATCCAAGCCGGGAGCAGATCCCTTACGGCCTGGATAAAAAAATTGGAGAATGAGTTTAAGGAGTTCAAGAGTGTCCACAAATTTTAATTTGGATGAGGCAATCCGGAAGATACCGGATTTTCCCAAAAAAGGTATTCTTTTCTATGATATCACGAGTGTGCTGACCAATCCGGCAGCGTTTCAATACTGTATTGGGCGGGCGCTTGACCTGTTCAAGGATTCGGATATTCAGGCCATAGCCGCAATCGAGTCCAGGGGTTTTGTCTTTGCCGCGCCGATTGCCCTGCAACGCGGACTACCCCTGATTTTGATCAGGAAAAAGGGCAAACTGCCCGGTGAGACCTACAAGAAGAGTTTCAGCCTTGAATACGGCGAGGATACCATTGAGGTGCATAAGAGCGATATCAAACCCGGAATGAACATCCTGTTGATCGACGATCTTATTGCCACGGGCGGGACGCTGAAAGCGGCCGCAGAGCTGCTTCATCAGGGAGGCGCCACCGTGGAGGCGATTTTTGCAGTTATCGGCCTTCCTTTTTTACATTACAAAGATGTTCTTAACGGCCACAGGATAGAGACCCTGATTGATTACTCGTCGGAATAACGGGGTGCATGCGACTATTCCGCGGTTTTTCTTCTTTTATCTCAGTAAACACTGAAAACTTGACTATGTTTCGCGATTATGGTAGGATTGCTCTCCAAAATTATTTCATGAGAGGTTATAATAATGTACGCGCTAGTTGAAATTCTCGGCAAACAATATAAGGCTGAAAAAGGCACAACCCTGAATGTTGATAAGATTGAAAAGGCCAAAGGAGACAAGATAGAGTTTGATTCGGTTCTGCTGCTGGCGGATAAAGATGATATAAAAATCGGCACCCCGTATGTGAAGGGCGCCAAGATCAAGGCCGATATCCAGGAGCACGGTAAAGATAAAAAGGTTATTGTATTCAAATATAAACGCAGGAAAGATTATCATAAAAAACAGGGGCACAGGGCACAGTTTACCACCATCCGTATCACCGATATAATCGGTTCCGGTAAGTAACTGTTGGTCCGTGTTTTTTTTACCCTTGATCCGGAAGGGTGTCTGACCCGTGTCAAGGTCAGCGGCCACGCGGGTTATGGAAGCAGGGGTCAGGACATAGTCTGCGCGGCGGTTACCGCTCTGGTAAGAACCGCATTGCATCTTCTATCCGGGCAGAAGGCACTGGGAACCGTAGTGCATGCCGGGAAAGAAGGCATCATGGAGGGAACGGTTACCGCCTATCCCGCACACCTGCGGGCATGGCTTAAGGGTGTAACCGAGTTCCTGGTAACCGGAATTGCGGATCTGAAATCCGAGTATCCGGATTATATTGAAATTGAATCGGAGGGAGACGATGGCACATAAAAAAGGCGGCGGAAGTTCAAAAAACGGGCGTGATTCTCATTCCCAACGTTTGGGTATAAAGCGTTTCGGCGGTGAAACGGTACATGCCGGTACCATAATTGTCCGCCAGAGGGGCACTAAATTTTTCCCCGGCGACAACGCCGGATGCGGTAAAGATCACACCATCTTTGCCTGCGTCGACGGTGTTGTATCCTTTGATTTACGACGCGGAAGAAAAATAATCAATATCGCCCCGAACAAATAGGGATTCCTTGTCCGTTCCGTTTGTTGATGAGGTAACAATCGAGGTGGCTTCGGGCGGCGGAGGAGACGGCGCGGTCTCATTCCGCAGGGAAAAGTATGTTCCCAAGGGCGGGCCCGACGGCGGTGACGGCGGCAAGGGCGGGGATGTAATTTTTACTCTTAAAAAAAATCTGAAAACACTGGCCCATCTCAAACAACAACGCACTTTTTTCGCGGAAAACGGCCGGGCCGGCATGTCCGGGAGAAAAAGCGGCAGGTGCGGAAAAGACGTCTATATCGCTGTCCCTCCCGGTACCCTTATCAAAGACGCCCAAACCGATGAATTACTAAAGGATTTTACCGCGGGAACAGGAGATTGGTTGTTTCTGCGGGGCGGCAAGGGGGGCAAGGGGAACTGGCATTTCGCCACCTCGACCAATCAGACACCGCGCTACGCGAAACCCGGTCTGCCCGGCGTGCGCCGGCAATTATCGTGTGAGTTGAATATCATAGCCGATATCGGTCTGGTCGGTTTTCCCAATGCGGGAAAGTCAACCTTGCTTTCCGTACTCACCAATGCGCATCCCAAAATAGCGGGGTATCCTTTTACCACTAAAATCCCCAATCTCGGGGTCATGAATCATAAGAACAGCGAGGTCATCATTGCCGATATACCCGGAATCATTAATGGGGCATCTCATGGCCTGGGTTTGGGATTACGGTTTTTAAAGCACATAGCCAGAACTAAAATGCTCATGTATCTTATAGATATCAGTGGGACCGACGTGGGAAAAGATATTACTACACTGCAAAATGAACTGAAAACATACAATGAAGGCCTTCTACACAAACCAAGCCTGATCCTGCTTACAAAAAACGATATTGCACATGATCCGGGGCTTGCCGAAAATATAAAACAAGCCTTTGCGGAGTATAAGGTGATGAGCATCTCGGCGGCAAACGGATCGGGCATCATGGAATTAAGGAATACCATATTGCATATGGTGTTACGAGATTAAATATGCGAATAGCAATTATGGGCGGCACATTCAATCCGATTCATTACGGTCATCTTTTCCTGGCCGAAGAGGTGCGCCTCAGGTTGGGGTACGACAATATTCTGTTCATCCCCGCTTTCCGTCCCGCTTTTAAATCCATAGACGACACTGTTTTGCCCAGACACAGGTATGCCATGGTCAGACTCGCCGTCTCAGGTTACCGCGGGTTTTCGGTTGACGATTGCGAACTTAAAAGGGGTGGGATATCCTATACAATCGAAACCGTTATGGAGATAAAGAAAAAATACAATAAGAATACCGGTATCGGGTTGATCATCGGTGACGATCTTTTAACCCAATTTTATTCGTGGAAAAACGCGGACCTTCTTGCCGCAGAGACGGAACTTATTATCGCCAGGCGAACGCACACGACCAGGCAGGAGTTCCGTTATCCGCATACGTATCTGGACAATAAAATCCTTCCCATCTCCGCCTCGGAAATAAGGCAGAGGATCGGGTCTCATCAGCCGGTTCGCTTTTTATTGCCGGACAAGGTGTATGATTATATCAGGAAACATGCGCTGTATACATAGGCTGGCGGTTAAAACCCGTTTGAGACGCTACATCTTACGGAATCTTTCTCCGCGGCGGCGTATTCACTCATTAGAGGCGGCCAAGCTTGCCAAAAGATTGTGTGTTTACTATAATAAAGAGCCTTTCAAAGGTGTTATTGCGGGTTTGGGGCATGATATTGCACGGGAGCTTGATTCTGAGGATATATTGAAATACGCGGCAGAGGACGGCGTGCCTGTTTCTGCTGAGGAAAAACAACATCCGTTGATACTGCACGGCAGGGCCGGGGCCTTTTTACTGAAGCACAAATTTGGAATCGATGATTATGAAATTCTGGAGGCCGTCCGCGACCATGTCACCGGAAAGGCCGGTATGGGCGTGCTTGCTAAAATAATCTTTGTGGCGGATTTCCTGGAGCCGAAGCGGGGGTTTTTGGAAGACGGCTCCCGTGCACGACTGTTGAACCTGCCGCTTGACGTCATTATGATTCGCGTGCTTGAGCTTATTTTTAAATACTTAAGGGAACATAACTATTGGATAGCGGACATGTCGTTAACATTGTACAACAAATTAAAGGAGGGTGTGACCACCAGTGAAAAGATCTGATACCTCATTCAAAAGCATGCTGCTGTTGTTTTCCATAATAGCGCTTATTGCCTCCTCCGTTATTGCGGCCTATTTTTTCTTTGCTTCCAACCATATTGAGGAACAGATACATAACAAAAAAAACATCGTTATGTTTTTTTCATTTTCCAATGACAAGCAATCCCTGATGATGGAACTTTTTCTCTATAATACCGTAACCCATAAAGGCGCGATTATTTTTTTTCCCGGAAATTTATGGACAAGAATGGATTCATCCAATCATTATGCGAAAATTGAAACCGCATATGATCCCTCTGATTTAACACCATTGATAAAAATAATTGAAAACATCACCAACCTGCGGATTCCCTTTTATTTTGATATCGATTTTGAGAATATAGAATATTTGATTGATTTATTGGGCGGTATTACTATAGAAAACAAAACAACTATTGAAGGCGATATAGAGGGCAGGCATATACTGTTTAAAAAAGGCAGTATGTTGCTTGACGGCGACCGGGTAAAGGATTACCTGCTTATTAAAAAACCCGACGAATCCGATACGGAACAGGATCAAAGAAAACAGGAGTTCCTCAAATCGCTTCTCAAACGTATCGCCGATAAAAGCATCAACGGTTTTTTACTGAAGACGGACCCGGAGCATTATTTTGAAAAAATCGTCAAAAGTAATATTAATTCCAAGGAGCTGTTTTCCTTTATCGATGAATTGCGAAATCTACGTACCCAGGATATTATCTCAAGGCGTGTCAGGGGAATCGCCCAAACCGGTCCCAACGGCGATACGGCGCTTTTTCCCCTGGAAGAAGGGGAGTACCTGAAATTTACCATACAGCATACCTTGGACATCCTGGCGAATGCCGAGGTAATTACGGAGGAAGATCTCACCGTTGACCTGGAAATTTTAAACGGCACGGAAATCAATCACCTGGCTTCCAACACCGCCAAACTTTTCCGAAAGTTCGGCTACCAGGTGGAGTTTTTCGGTAATGCGGAAAATCAAGAGATCGAGTCCACCGTTGTTATCGATCGCAAAGGCAACAAGGAAACCGCAAGCCGCGTAGCCGAACTGATCAAATGCAAAAATATCATTACCAGGACGGAAGGGGCCGCGGACAACTCCATAGATGTAACCATTATTCTGGGAAAGGATTTTGATGGCAGATACTGCAAATAGCGTGTCCACGCGTAATGTTGTTTTTGACGTAGCCCACCTGTTGGAGGATCATAAGGCGGAAGATACCACTGTGCTTTATGTAGCGGAGGTGTGCAGCTGGACGGATTATTTCGTCATCTGTACCGTAAGGAGCGGAAAGCACCTGGCAAGCCTTTATCGTGAGTTAAAAGAGTTGTTACACGCCAAAGGCATTGTTTCAATCCATAATACACGTTCGGCATTTGAGAGTGGGTGGGTGCTGCTTGATTTCGGTAATTTTGTTGTTCACCTGATGGGGCCCGAACAAAGAGCCTTCTATGAATTGGAAAAACTCTGGTTCAACGGCACAGTGCTATATCATTCAGGATAATCGTCATAATCCACATCATCGTCTTCTATATCGTAATCTTCATCCTCAAGATAATCGTCTTCTTCGTAATCATCGGCCATCTCATCCTCATCTAAATCCTCATCCAGATCATCATCTATTTCATCTTCGATATCACCATCCGTGTCTTCGTAGCTGCTGTCATAATCGTCGTCGGTCTCGTCGAGTTCCTCATATTCATCCTCAAATTCATCCTCGTATTCGTCGAAATTATCGTCATAATAGTCTTCATTGTCATAATCGTCATCCGGATTCATTAAGAACAGATTGTTTAGCTTATCCGTATTGTTGGTATTATGTGTTGAAAAAATCATAGACAATCTCTTTTCCCTCCAAAAGAATTTTATCCTTGATACTAACCGTTCAATACACTTCCAATCTAAGCTGTAGCGAACTAAATTGTCAACTATTTTTGCTATTTTTTTGCATTTTCTTATTTCACTAGACCACTTGTCAATGGTGATACATTTATTTATCATAGGCGTATGCAAAACCATGATGTGGATACGCTTTTGGACCTGGCAATCAGAGAAGATTTCGGTCAAATCGGAGATATTACCTGTGAGGCTATTTTTACCGGAGAATATTGCCGCGCCCGTCTTATCGGGAAAACCCGTGGTGTTTTGGCCGGAAAAGATATTTTTTCACGGGTGTTTACCCATGTGGATCACCATACAAAAGTGGCATTCCACTGCGATGACGGCCAGATTATAAGCCCCGGCCTTACCCTCGCGTCGGTTGAGGGTAAAGCGCAGTCGGTATTGAGTGCCGAGAGAACGGCCTTGAACTTTATCGGTTTTCTTTCCGGTATCGCCACTCAAACACGCGCCTCCGTAGAAAAAGCACTGGAAGGCGGCAATGCCGTAATTCTTGATACCAGAAAAACCCTTCCCGGCTTCAGGGCCCTGTCAAAATACGCAGTAAAAATCGGCGGCGGTGCCAATCATCGTATGGGGCTGTATGATATGGTGTTGATTAAAGACAATCACATCGATGCCGTGGGCGGGGTTTCAGAAGCGGTGAGGAGGGCCCGTAGAAAATGGGACTCCCGTTTTAAAATCGAGGTGGAATGCCGCAGTTTGGACGAGGTAAGGGAAGCCCTGGCCGCCGGTGTTGATATTATCATGCTTGACAATATGGATTATACCGACATGGCAAATGCGCTTAAGCTTGGGACGGGCGGTGTCCGGTTTGAAGCATCCGGTAACGTGGATATGGAAAAGATTAATAGAATAAGCTCACTGGGTGTGACTTATATCTCCGTCGGCATGCTCACCCATTCCGTACCGAGTATTGATTTTTCACTGCAGGTTGAGGTAAAAGGTACTACCAAACGCAAACCATGAAGATATTAGATACACTGACCCGCATTAAAAAAAAACTAGGGGCTAACCTGCTGATAATGGCGCATTTCTATCAGAAAGATGAGGTTACCGCCCACGCCGATATCGTGGGGGACTCCTATAAGCTTGCCGTACATGCGTCACAAACCGAAGCGAGATACATCGTACTCTGCGGTGTGTTTTTCATGGCTGAGAGCGTATGCATTCTGGCCGGACCCGAACAGCATGTTTACCTGCCCGTACACGAGGCGGGGTGTCCCATGGCGGATATGATAAGCAGCGACCTCTACCACACTCATGTCTCAAACCTGCGGAAGAGTATGGGTGATTCGCTGGTACCTATTGTGTATGTGAACTCACCCGCGCGGGTAAAAGCCCTTGTGGGAGAGCACGGCGGCTCGGCATGCACATCTTCCAATGCGGCTGTGGTCTGCGGCTATTATCTTGCGCGCGGTAAGAAAATTCTGTTTTTACCGGATACGAATTTAGGGATTAACACGGCCCTGGCGCTCGGACTGGCCCAAACCGAAATCCACAGGTATGATTCGGCACAGGCGGCCTTGCCCCCTCCCGCCGGCGCACGCTTTATCGTCTGGGATGGTTATTGCCATGTACATACACGCTTTACAGAATATGATCTTATAAAGGCCAGGACACATTACCCGCATGCCAAAATATTCGTACACCCCGAATGTATTCCCGAGGTGACGGCGGCCGCGGATTTCAGCGGCTCCACATCACAAATAGCGGAAAGAGTGAAACAGGCCGAAGCAGGGGATGTTATTTTTATCGGAACGGAATTCCATTTCGTACACCGTCTTGCCAATCTACGCGGTGATATCTCCGTCTTCCCCTTAAGAAAATCACTATGCGCCAATATGGCCAAAACCGGCCTGCCGGATCTTTGCCGTACCCTGGAGGAGATAGAAGCCGGTATACCCGCGCATGAGCTCGACCTGCCGCTGTCGGTAAGCAATAGCGCCCGCAAGGCGCTGCGGAATATGATAGACATCACCACGGGTAAGGAGCCGGCGTCATGAGCGGCAGTCACATAAAGGAATTCCAGGTACTCATTATCGGCAGCGGTATCAGCGGGCTGACCACAGCCATTACCGCAGCCAAGCACGGCCTTTCGGTGGCCGTACTGTCCAAGGAAAGCAAATTAAATGAATGCAACACCCACTACGCACAGGGAGGAATCGTCTATTCCGGTGAGAACGACTCACCGGACCTCTTACAAAAGGATATCCTTGAGGCCGGAGATCATATCAACTATAAAAAGGCGGTGGAGCTTCTGGCCACCGAAAGCCCGGCGTTGGTCAGGGATTTTTTAATCAGGGAGCTAAAGGTTCCTTTCTGCAAAAACAAAGACGGCTCCCTTGATTTCACGCAGGAGGCCGCTCATTCATTACGGCGAATCATCCATGTCAAGGATACTACCGGGCAGGCGGTGGAGGCTGAACTTATAAAGCATGCAGCTACATTTAAAAACATCATTTTTTTTCCCAATCACTGCGTGATAGATCTCATCACCAATAGTCACAACTCCCTTGACTGCCAGGAACGCTATCAGCGTACACAGGTCATCGGCGCATATGTATATGATTCTGTGGCCAATCGAGTCCATATTTTCTTTGCTCCGGCCGTGGTTCTTGCCACCGGCGGAGTGGGAAACCTTTTTCTGCATACTTCCAATACCACAAGCGCCACCGGTGACGGTGTGGCCATGGCCTATCGCAGCGGCGCCGAGATTATAAACGCGGAGTACGTGCAGTTTCACCCCACCATTCTGTATCACCGTGACGTGAAGAGGTTTTTGATTTCAGAATCCGTCAGGGGTGAGGGCGCCCGCCTGATGAATACACACGGCGAGTATTTTCTGCCCAGATACAGTCCGAAACTCAAGGACCTGGCCCCAAGGGACGAGGTCTCACGGGCGATTTTCCTGGAAATGGAGGCTACGGGCAGCGATTACGTACTGCTGGATACCCGCCTGATCAAAGACCTGAATATAAAAAAGCGTTTTCCCGGCATTTACGCCCAGTGTAAACAGGTGGGTATCAATATTGCCCGGGAGCCCATTCCGGTTGTGCCCGCGGCGCACTATTTTTGCGGCGGGATCAAGGTTGACCTTGCCGGCAGGTCGGCCATTCCGGGACTTTACGCGGTGGGTGAGAACGCCTGCATCGGTGTTCACGGCGCCAACAGGCTGGCGTCCGTTTCCCTATTGGAGGGACTGTTCTTTGGGTATAAAGCGGGCCTTGATATTTCCGCCCATCCCCAACCTATTCCCCGTGGTCTTAAAGAAAAAATCCCCGATTGGATGTTTCCCGTACCGGAAGAGGAGTTTGATCCCGTACTCATTCACCAGGACATCCTCAATATCCGCAACACCATGTGGAATTACGCCGGTATCGTGCGCAACAGAAAACGACTGGCCCGGGCCTTGTCCGACCTGAACTACCTAAGCCACAGGATTGAACAATTTTATCGCCAGGCAAAAATTACGCGCAGTATTATTGAGCTGCGTAACAGTGTACTCACCGCCTCACTTATTGTCCGGGCGGCGCTTACCAATAAAACCTCACGCGGCTGCCACTATGTTGAGTAGGGAAAAAACCACGGTCAGTGTTTTGGCACCCGCTAAACTCAATCTGCACCTTGATATCACGGGAATACGTGCGGACGGGTATCATGAGTTGATCTCCTTGTTTCAGATGATCTCATTGTATGATGAACTGACTGTCTCTTGTGAGTCTGGAAAACATGCCATAGAGACGGAGGGTTTCGGACGCATTCCCAGGGAACGGAATCTGGCATACAAAGCCGCAGCGGCCTTCAAACAAGCTGTGGGCATAACCGCGGGGGTGCGGATACGCGCACGTAAAAATATCCCAGTCGGCGCCGGTCTGGGCGGCGGCTCGAGTGATGCGGCCGCCGTGCTGCGCGCCTTGAATGATGTATATGATACCCCCCTCTCCGACGAAGAACTGGCCCGGTTGGGCCGTGACCTGGGGAGCGATGTCGGTTTCTTTTTGAACTGCGCATGCGCGATTGTTACGGGAAGGGGAGAATCTATTTTCCCCGTACGTCCGCGCCTTGATCTGGAATACCTTGTGGTTGTTCCGGGTTTTAGTATCAATACAACAGAAGCGTATGCCTGGTTTGACGGGTGGCCTTCACCCGCACCATATAGAAGCGTATCACCCGCCGAGCTGATTTCGCTGTATACCTCAACCCCCCCCAACCGATGGCCTTTTTTTAATTCCTTTCTGCCCGTAATTCTTCACCGGTATCCTGAGATGGATTCCCTGCTGTGTGACCTGAAAGCCGCAGGTGATGAGTATGTGGGGTTATCCGGAAGCGGGTCCGCTTTTTTTGCCGTACGGCCACTGACCGCTTCAAGTCCCAAAGTGAAGCAGCGGTTGACAGGCACCTACACGAAGGTGATTAAGGCCTTACCCCTCAGCGCCCCCAGTAAGATAATCCCACTCCATATTGATTAAGTACATACTTTTTTATATAATACGACTTTAAAAAATTATTCTGGGACGTCGGCAAGCGGTAAGCCCCCGGTTTTTGGTACCGGTATTCGCAGGTTCGAATCCTGCCGTCCCAGCTTGTAACCAAGTTTAACAAGGAGCTTTGCAACATGGATAAGAAAACACTTACGGTCTCTGAGCGTATCGCCAAGGGCAAGAGTATAAACCGCGGCCTGCGCCGTACAGGACAGATACCCGCGGTTATTTATGGTCACAATAAACCGGTAAGCATCTCACTTGATGAACATGAATTTGTGGGAAAATTCAAGGACATGCCGGAAAACGTGATCATTAACCTGGAAATGGGCGGTAAAAAATACGACGTCCTGATTAAGGACTTCCAGGAGGATATAGTAAAGGGTAAAATCACGCATATAGACTTTTTTGAAATCGAAAAGGGCAAGTTATTGCGTACTCATGTGCCCATTCACCTGCACGGCACGGCAATCGGCGTGAAAGAGGGAGGCCTTCTTGAGCACCTTCTGCATGAGGTGGAGATTGAGTGTCTGCCGCAGGATCTTCCCGAAACCATCCAGATCGATGTAACCGACCTGCAGGCCCACCAGTCCATACACGTAAAGGACATACCGGCCATGCAAGGGGTGAAAATTCTTAATTCACCCGACCAGGTGGTGTGTCTGGTCGAGGTGAAGGCGCTGGTTGAGGAAGAAGTAACGGAAGAGGTCGCTGCCGAGGAAGCAGCCGAAGGGGCTGAAGCCGAAGCGGAAAAAACCGAGGAAAAGGCGGAGGAGTAATCACTGCCACTTGTTGTCATTGGGCTGGGTAATCCGGGTCGTTCGTATTATTCCAACAGGCATAATGTGGGTTTTCGCGCGGTTGATGAGGTGGCGCAGGCCCTGAATATTAAAGTTACCAAGCCGTTTTTTCACAGCCGGTATCTTTTGGGTAAGGGCAGGCACAAGGGCAAAGAGATTTTCCTGGTGAAACCCCTTACCTTTATGAATAAATCCGGGGAGATTATACGGTCCGTACTTAAAAAAACCGGTGCAACCCTGCAGAACCTTGTTGTGGTGTACGACAACCTGGACCTTCCGCCGGGCAGCTGCAAACTGAAAAATCAACACTCAACGGCAGGGCATAACGGACTGGAATCCGTGTTTGCGCATGTCAAATCAGCCGCCATCTTATGCATAGCTATCGGTATCGGGCGGCCCAGGTACAAATCACAGGTTATAAACTATGTGTTGAGCGATCCGTCGCCGGAGGAGTTGCCATTGATCCGGGAGGCTATACAAAAAACAGCGGACGCCATCCTGCTTCTCCTTCGTGAACCTCCCCAGAAGGTGATGAATGTCCTTAACCAAAAATCCTGAACAATCGGTAATCGACGCGGTACGCAGGTTTTTGCGTGATTGGGAAATACCAAGGGGCAGCCGTATCGTTATCGGATTTTCCGGCGGTCCTGATTCCACCGCGCTACTGCGAAGCCTTATCACCTTAAAGGGCGAATGGAAGTTTTCCCTGTGCTGTGCCTACCTGAATCACGGTCTGCGTAAAAAATCCGAACTTAAGCTGGAGACCGATTTTATTACGAGTACGGCCTCCGCCTGCGGTGTGGAATGTGTCAGGCATGACCTGGCGGAGGGACATCTGGCGGCAAGGGCGCGTGCCCTGAAGCGCAGCCTGGAAGATCTGGCGCGCCGTGAGCGATATAGATTTTTTTCCGGGGTATTGGCAGAAAAACAATGGGACTACCTGGCCCTGGGACATACGGCGGATGACCAGGTAGAGACATTGATTATGCGTGTTTTTCAGGGATCGGGCCCGCAGGGGTTAAGCGGCATCGGCGCAAAACGGGACCGTATCATACGGCCATTACTGGCTTGTACACGCCGGAGTATTCTGGCGTATCTGGCCGCAATAGGCGCGGATTATTTCGAGGATTCCACAAATAGAAGCCCGCGGTTCCTGCGCAACAGGGTGCGGCATGAACTCATCCCCGTCATCAGCGGCATATTCCCCGGTTACAGAAGAGCCTTAGCCGTTTTTCAGGAAAAAAGCACATACACCAATGAGTTCATCCGGCATGCGGCGGAAGAACAACAGGCGTGGCGCTGGTCCGAAAACGGGTGCAGTACGGAGGCCGACGGTTTTTTCAACCTGGCGCCTGCCCTGCGTCTTTACGTACTCTACAGTCTGATCAACAGGTTTGTGGGGCCCAACAAGCCGGTATCAAAAACCAGGGTACCCTATAGGTTTTTAAGGCCACTGTTAACAACGGGGCCCGCTCCCAAACCAAAGGTACTTGTACGCGGGTTCGGCCTTGTTGTATACCGGAAGGGAGACCGGCTTTTTTTAGAAAGAGATGTTGTCGTACCTGAAAAAAAAGATTATGTTATAGATGTAAAGCCCGACACTATCTATACTATCAATGGGAAGAAAACAAGGTTCATTTGCGTTTTTACCACGCAGGAAAAGAAGAACACGGCGTTTTCTTTAGCCGCGGACAAAATCAGTTGGCCAGTGATATTACGGACGCGCAGAGATGGTGACAGGATAGATTTTGGGTGGGGACATAAAAAACTAAAGAAATTATTTAATGAATGGAAGATCCCGCCGGCGGAAAGGAACGTGATTCCGATACTGGCTGATGAAAAAGGGATCATCGCCGTACTGGGAACCGTCTTTGGACTGAAAAACTTCTTTAGAAAAGGTGTTGCAATTAAAGATAATTTACATAAGAATGTGTTACATTGTATAATACATCAAGCGGAGCAATAATGTGAATATGAACGATAAGAATAACGAACAGAAAAACGGCAATCAGGGTCCACAGATACCGAAATTCAACTTCAACAACCGCATTATGCTCTTTATTATCCTTGGTGTTGCGGTATTTATTTTAATGTTTTCTATCCTCAATGATAACAGTTTCATCGAGGAAAAACCCTATTCATGGTTCAAAGCCAAGGTGGAACAAGGTGATGTTACATACGTGGAGATTGTCGACGACAAATACATCACCTTTGAGGACAAGGAGCATAACCGTTATTCAACGACCATCACCTATTGGGACGATACATTGATCCCCCTGCTTGATAAAAACGTTAAGACACATGTTGGCAAACGCTCCTCCAGTTCGCCTTTTGCCATTATCCTGCAACTTTTACCCTGGGGCATCATGGTTTTTTTCCTCTGGTTCATGTTCCGCCAGATACAGGGAACCGGGAGCAAGGCCCTTTCTTTCGGGAAAAGCAGGGCAAAACGCTATCTTGATAACGGTGAAAAAATCACGTTTACCGATGTCGCGGGCCAGGATGAGGCCAAGTTCGAGTTGGAAGAGGTTGTTGAGTTTCTGAAAAATCCGCAGAAATTCGCCAAGATAGGAGCCAAAATCCCAAAGGGTGTTCTGCTTGTGGGCATGCCCGGCACGGGGAAAACCCTTCTGGCAAAGGCGATTGCCGGCGAGGCGGATGTGCCTTTCTTTCATATGTCAGGCTCCGATTTCGTGGAGATGTTCGTGGGCGTGGGCGCCAGCCGGGTAAGGGACCTGTTTGACCAGGGCAGAAAGAGCGCGCCCTGCATTCTCTTTATAGACGAGCTGGACGCCGTGGGCAGAACGCGCGGCGCGGGCTACGGCGGCGGCCATGACGAAAGGGAGCAGACCCTTAACCAGATGCTGGTTGAGATGGACGGATTCGACACCAAATCCGGTGTTATCATCCTGGCCGCTACCAACCGCCCGGATGTTCTTGATCCGGCCCTGCTGCGTCCGGGGAGGTTCGACCGCCAGGTGGTGGTTGATATGCCCGATATCAAAGAACGGGAAGAAATAGTAAAAATACATAGCCGTAAAATATCCATCAGTAAAGACATCGACTTTAATAAAGTGGCAAGGGCCACACCCGGAACCTCCGGCGCCGACCTGGCCAACCTGGTAAACGAGGCCGCGCTGTTTGCCGCGCGTAAGAATAAATCCTACGTTGAAATGGAAGATTTTGAAGAGGCAAGGGACAAGATCCTTATGGGTATCGCCCGAAAATCAAAGGTCATACCTCCAAGTGAAAAGGAGATGGTCGCCTACCACGAGGCCGGGCACGCGCTGCTGCATTATTTCCTGCCCAATGCCGATCCGCTGCACAAGGTAACGGTCGTCCCCCACGGCATGGCTTTGGGGGTTGCGCTTTCCCTGCCGGAGAATGATGTCTACAGCAAGAGCAGGGGCTGGCTTATTGACAGAATTATTATTTCCATGGGCGGATATGCGGCTGAGGATATCATCTATAACGAAAACACCACGGGCGCGCAGGCCGATATTGAGCAGGCAACCGGCATTGCCCGCCGGATGGTCTGTGAATGGGGCATGAGTGACGAGCTGGGTCCCATAGCACTCGGACAAAAGGAAGAACCGATTTTCATTGGCAAAGAAATCGCCCGCCATAAAGATTACTCCGAAGAAACGGCCAAGAAAATCGACCGTGAAATCAAGATGATCATCGAATCCAGCCTGGCCAAGGCAAAAAAAATCCTGAGTGAGAACAAAGCAAAGCTTAAACTCCTTGCCGAAACCCTTGTGGTAAAAGAAACACTGAGTAATGAAGAAATACGCGAACTCTTAAACTTCCCGCCGCAGGAAAAGATGAATGCGGAGACGAAAAAAAAGAAAAGAATCAAGGCGATTAAGGCATAAACGAATACGCCATGTACAGGTTAATTGTTATTGCTGGTCTTTTTCTATGCTTTACCTTCTCTTTGGCGCACGCCCAGGACAAAGAAATTGCCTTCCAGTATTACACACAGGCTGATCGGCTTTTTGAACAGGGCTCCTTTGACACTTCCCGCGCGCTATTACTGGGTGCGCTGGAATTCTATCCGGATTTTTCAGACGCGCTTTATCTGCTGGCCAGGATATATGAAAAAGACCAGGAATCCACGCCATTAAGCCTGGAATACTATACAAAGGCCCTGAAAGCCTCCTCCTGGGTCTCGGTTCCCGCTTCCAGCGCACAGAAGCGGCTGGCCGGGCTTTACCTGCGCATCAGAAGGTACACATCCGCTCTGGAAACATTAGGGGCCATAAAAGACAAATTCAGCGCGGATGTACAGCTTGAGCTTATACGAGCGCAGGCCTTACGCGGACTTGGGCGGATACGCACGGCGCAGACTGTTTTTCGCAATGCGCTGCGCGTATACCCCGGGTATATTGAATTATATACGGCCTATATCGATTTTTTAATGGATATACGCTCTTTTGCCGAGGCGCGCTCCGTAATGGAAAAAGGGGTGGGGGAGTTTAAAAATCAACCGGCCATACTCTACTACCAGGCGGTGTTGGAGCGAAAACATTCCTCAAAAAAAGAATTAATCGATACCTATATGGCGTTAAACGGGACGCGGCCGGAGATCGCGCTGGAGGTCTTGGCGCTTAAACCCGATAATCCGCGAAAGTACATAGATTTTTTTATTACCGCGGGCGGCCCCGGACATTTGGATTTACTTGCTGAGTTTTATACGCTTTTGGCCGCCGAACAGGAGCTTGTAAAATATGCTAAAGAACGCATCGGTGAGGCGGACGGGGTGAAGATAATCGACGCGGACAGGGACGGGTACTACGAGGAAAAATATACGTATACGCGCGGCCTGCTTTCCCAATGGATCTTGGATAAAAACCAGGATGGTCGGTTTGAGATACGGATGGACCTGGTTAATCAGATCCCCGCGTCGGTAACAATATACGATCCGGCTGGGCAAAGGATTGAATACAGGTACAATATCTATCCTTACCTCAAGCAGGCTTGTTTTTCCGGCGGCCAGACATCCGTCTGCTATGATCTTGTGCCTGCGGCCGTCTCCCTAATACCGGTGAACCTTCCAAAGGACAGAAGTAAAACCATAATGCGTCTCAAAACCAGAACGCCCTTATGGTTTCCGGCCGAAAAAGCCGTCATGGCGGCCTCTTTTTCGGCCACGGAGCTCTCGCCTACATCAGGAAAACCGCTTCGAAAGTGGGAGTTTGAAAACGGTCAAAAAATCAAATTAATCGAAGACACCGACGGTAACCTTCAGATGGACCATATTGTTATATATAATAAGGGTATACGGATCTCCGGAATGCAGGATCTTGACGGCGACGGCGTGTTTGAGATAATGGAAAAATACACCCAGGGAAAACTAACGGCGCTTACCTATGACGGTGATGGGGACGGTAACCCGGATTACATTCAAAGCTATATAAGCGGAGAGCGTAAAATGTGGGATTTAAACAGCGACGGCACATACGATGTCATCGAATATACCGATGCCAAGGGCAGAACAATACGGCAGTATTCCACAAAGTTAAACGGCGTTTTTGATCTGACAATCAACGTGCAATAAGAATAATACGGAGCGGCATGTGAAAAGGTTAATTATTGCTTGTGTAATCATTATTTTTATATATTTCGGATGCAACACATTCGAAGCGACACCGACCCAAACCATACCTTTGGAAAAAGTATTCATTGCCGATGTCAAGGAACTCATCAACAAGGAATCCTACCTTGAGGCGGTTCAATATCTTTCACGTCTTGAACGCGAGTCCCACGAGGTCTCCGCACAGGATATCGCGTCATTGAAGCAAAGCGCGCTTGACGGGATCAAGACAAAATTTTACCAAGCTGTTCAAAACCAGGATTTTTCGTTCGCGCTGAGTTATTTCCTTTCGCTGAGAAATATTTCAGAAACAAACCTCATCACCGACTGGTCAGAGGCCGACCTGAGGTTGAAACTGGCTGAAAACTCACTGAAAAAGGGAAATGAGCAGCTTGCCCTACTGCAGTATCTGGCCGTACTGAACCATCCGGCGCTGGGAGTAAAGGATTTTCGCAATTTGCTGCAGTTGGCCCAAAACAGCGGGAATAGTTTAGCCTTACGAAAGATAATCAATGCCATGCGAAACAGGCATTTTTCCGTACCGGCCACATACATTGAAAAATTAAAAAAGGTGACGCCCATATCGACAATGGTGGGAGGTACGGTTACCATCTGGGTCAACAGGGGTGTGAAGCTGGAGAAAGGCGTGGGCAGGCCGGATATTATTATCGGCAGCGGTTTTTTCATTGATAAGCGGGGGTATATCCTTACCAATTATCATGTTATATCAAGTGAGGTGGATCCGGAGTATGAGGGATATTCACGATGTTATATTCTGCTCTCCGAAAACCAGGACCAAAAAATCCCCGTAAAGGTCGTGTCCTATGACAAGCTGTTCGACCTTGCTCTTTTAAAGGCCGAAATTACCCCTTCATATGTTTTTTCCACTATTGATGATGAAGATATGAGTGCCGGCCAGAAAATTACCGTTATCGGCTCTCCCGTTGGTTTGGAAAATACCGTAACCGCCGGCATTATTTCAACCACTGGGAGGAGAATTCTCCAGTTGGGAGACGCGATTCAGATTGACGCACCGGTTAATTTCGGCAACAGCGGGGGGCCTGTTATCGGCGAGGATGGAAGGCTTGTCGGCCTGGTATTTGCCGGCTTGGAGGAGTTTGAAGGGTTGAACTTTGCCCTTCCTTCAAAATGGATAAACAAGGCGCTCAACGGATTATTTTCAGGTGACCAGGTGTTCCACCTCTGGACGGGAATTGCCCTTAAGGAGACCCCACAGGGACTGGAGGTCATCTACGTCATGCCCGGTAGCCCGGCTTTTGAGGCCGGAATCAGGTTAGGGGACATAATCAATAAAGTGAACGGCCGTGAATATAAAAAAATAGTCAATATTCAAAGCCTGTTTTTAAACTATGAACAACCCGCACTGGTAACCCTTACCCTTATCAGAAACGATACCGTGCATGAAATCCCCGTATGCCTCCAGAAACGTCCGTATATTCCCCTGGAAGCCGCCATGGATCGCGATCTGAAGGTTAACCTGCTTTACCCCCTGTACGGAATAAAACTGGAAAAGATCGGCACCTATTTATGGGAGACGCATTACCAGGTGGAGCGCGTACTTGAGGGTTCAGTGGCCGAAGAGATAGGCCTTTCGGAGTATGATTCCGTCTACATTCGCGGCTGGGAATTCGATCAGAAAAACAAGATTGTGCTGGTAAAAATACTGGCCCAACGCCGGAAAAAGGGGTTTCTTGAAGGGATTGTATATCTGCCGGCGATTATAAAAACCAATTTCTTCATTTAAAATAAAAATAAGAATATTTTTCACAAAAAAGTTGAATTCGGGCTTCATAATAAATTACAATTTAAACCGCCCCTGCAAATGAAAAAAATATTGATTGTAGAAGACGAGGATATCATCTCAAGAGATATAAAGAACATGATAGATCAAATCGGGCTTTATACCTCTGTTGTGGCCCATTCCGGCAAGCAGGCGCTTGACCTCTACAGACGGGAAATTCCCGATCTTGTTCTCATGGACATCAACCTGACCGGCGAACTGGATGGAATTAATACCGCAATGGAAATACGAAAGATGTCCGATGTCCCGCTTATCTACCTTACCGCATACGCGGACGCCAGAACCGTAGAGAGGGCTAAACTGACCCAGCCTTCCGGTTATATCATCAAACCCTTCAATGATACGGAGGTGAAAACAAATATCGAGCTTGCCCTGTATAAATACCATATGAACCGCAAGCTTCTGGAACGGGAACAACTTTTATCCTCCACCCTGACCAAAATAGGGTTGGGCATTATAAAAACCGATCGGTTGTTAAATATCCAGTTTATCAATAATGTGGCCTTACATATTCTTTCCTTAAAAGAAGACGATGTACAGGGAAAACCGATTACCAGTCTGGTTAAAATTATAAATGAGGAAACGGATAAAGAGCTTTCTTTTGAGGATATTATAGATACCTTCTCAGGCACATTATCGTTAAAAATACAGCGCAAACAAATTCCCATTGACCTGATAGTTGAAAACATCAGGGATGATGATGATGCCCCTTCGTATGTATTTATTCTGCGGGATTTATCGGAAAAACGAAGCATAGAAAGTAAAATCTGGAAAACCGCCAACATCCTTGAGCGAACGATTCAATCCATTCAAACCGCGGTACTCATTACTTCAACCGATTTTAGAATCATGGACTGTAATAGGGCGGCGAACACAATCTTCGACTTTACCAGGGATGAACTGGCGGAAAAACCTATTGGAATGTTGTTTTCCGTTTCCGTTAAAAATACCGGTGCCCGCATACCGCTGGATAAAGTGATAAAAAACAAACTTTTTTACCAGGGTATCGAGACCGTTATGCTCCGGAACAACCAGCAGCGTTTTCCGGCCGAGTTTACGGTTGCGCCGTTAATTGACGAGAAGTTTAATATTACCGGCTGGGTTTTTACCGTAAACGATATTACGCAGAAGAAATATTTTGAGAATAACTTAAGAAAAGCAAAAATCATGGCTGAAAACGCGAACCGGGCCAAAACGGAATTTCTGACTAATATGAGTCATGAACTGCGTACCCCGTTAAACAGTATTATCGGTATGACGGAGCTGACACTCGGCACGGAGCTTTCACGTGAACAAAAAGAATATCTGACCATAGTCAAACAGGCGTCACATTCGTTTCTGCATGTATTAAATAATATACTTGATTTTTCCAAACTTGAGGTGGGAAAAGTTGAGCTTGAAGAAACAAATTTCAGTATTCATGATATAATGAAGGATGTAAGCGACCTGCTTACCATACAGGCCAGACAAAAAAACCTTGGGCTTAAGGTATCGATAGACAAGAATGTTCCACAGGAATTATGGGGTGACTCCTATAAATTTAAACAAATTCTTACCAATCTTATCGGCAATGCCATAAAATTTACCGAATTCGGCCGCATAGACGCGGGTATCTGCGTGGAGGCCGCTTCAGCAGAAAAGATCACCCTTCATTGTTCCGTCAAAGACACGGGTATCGGGATCCCTCATGATAAGATCGAAACCATCTTCGAAAGCTTTCGCCAGATAGACGGTTCCATGACCAGGAAATACGGCGGAACCGGGCTGGGACTGGCTATTACCAAGCGTCTGGTATCTTTGATGGGCGGTTCAATCTGGATCGAGACCGAACTGGAGAAAGGAAGTGTATTTCATTTTACCGTTAATTTTCAGACCAAACAGGAGCATATGCCCGTTAGCGCTGATGAGAACCATGAGAAAGAAATAAACAGGTTCGAGGCAACAAGTAAAAGCGTGCTTGTTGTTGAAGACGATAAAAACACGCATAAAATAATCTGCGATCTTCTGGAAAAAAGAGGTCATGCGGTATTTTGCGTGCCTAATGGTCAGGATGCTTTGGAAATGCTTCATAAAATTAAATTTGATCTTATTTTAATGGATTTGAAGATGCCGGTGCTTGACGGCTTTGACGCAACTAAAATTATTCGCGCGACCGGGCCGAATTCGTATTTATATACCGTTCCGATTATCGCCATAACGGCCCATGCGGGAAAAGATATCAAAAATAAATGTTTCCAGGCCGGTATGAACGGTTATGTGACAAAACCGTTTGATTTTGACAAGCTGATTACCGCCGTGGAAAAAAAATACCGGAATTCTACTAAAACCGGCGCCGGACATACGACCGGTTTGAAAGTAAAACACGAATTAATCAATACCAAACAGATTTTGCTGCGCTGCAAAAGAAATGAGATCAACCCGGCTGAATTTTCAAATAATTTAAAATCCGATCTTGATACCATCTATATGAATATTGAAAAAGCCGCGACACAGGCCGATAAGTATCAGCTTGAACTGCTCAGTTCAAAGTTGAGTGACCTGGCCGGTACAATCGGCGCCGAACTGCTGCATGACGACGCGCTGAGAATAAAAATGGCGTCCAGAAAAAAAACCATGGACAAAGCCATGGTTGTTCTTGAGCTGCTTAAACCTCATATAACGCAGATAGGAGACGCACTGGACGGTTTAACGGCCAAACAAAAATAGGGAGGTACCATATGCGTATATTAATTGTCGAAGATGACCTTGGAAGCAGAAAGCTTCTGCAGAATATTCTGTCACCATACGGAGAATGCGATCTTGCCGTGGATGGTGAAGAGGCACTGGATGCCTTTAAGCTGGCCTGGAAAGAACAATCTCCCTATGATCTTATTTTCATGGACATTATGATGCCAAAGGTCAACGGCCATGAAGCGTTACGGAATATACGGATATATGAAACCGAAAAGGGTATTAACTCTGACAAAGAGGTCAAAGTAATTATGACAACCGTTCTTGAGGATTCAAAAAATGTCATGACGGCCCTTTATAAGGGCGGGGCGGTTGCTTATATCGTAAAACCCATAGACAAACAGAAATTAATCAATGAACTTAAGGATCTGGGTCTGATATAAAAATATACATGTTAAAAAGTACCGTTTAGGAATACTTTTTTTTAATATAAATTCCGATATATATAGTAATGAAGAAAATTCAAACCGGAGAAGAAAAACAGCCGGGAAAATCCGGATTTTTCAGGAGACTCGCTACATGGTATTCCACATTAAAAAAAGAGAATCTTCCGCGATTGCTCTTCTATGTGGCCATTATAATCATTACGGGCGCGGTACTGGTATTTTTTTCCGAGATGCTTTCCCATAGCAACGCGTTCGACGATATTTTTGATTCGTTATGGTGGACGGTGGTAACGATCACCAGTGTGGGGTACGGCGACCGAGTACCAAAATACCCGTTGGCCAAGGTTTTTGCCACGATATTAATGTTTATGGGCGTAATAATAACTTCACTACTGTCCGGTACCATAGCAAGTATTTTTGTCGACAGAAAAATCAGGGAGGGAAAAGGTTTGGAAGACGTAAATGTTAAAAATCATATCGTAATCTGCGGCTGGAATCAGAACGCTGAAAATATTATCGTAAGCCTTTTGGCGTTAAAGGGCGCTCTTAAACAAAGCGTAGTTCTGATTAATGAAATGGATCCTGAACAGTTTCAGTCCGTAAAGGCCAAATACCCGAATGTGGACTTGCGGTTTGTCAGGGGAGATTATACGAACGAAAATGTACTTAAACGCGCCTCTATTAATTACGCCAAGGCCGCCCTGATATTATTGGACACAACGGGAAAATCCACGATTGCGAATATAGACGAACGGACAATCATCGCCGTGCTCGCGATAAAATCATTGAATAATGATATCTTCACCTGTGCCGAACTGGCAAACGCCTCCAACGAACAGCATCTGCGCAGGGCCAATGTGGATGATATCATAATCAACGGCGAGTTCAACGGATTTATGCTGGCTTCCTCCACCATATCCTCCGGTATTCCGTTGCTGGTAAAGGAGCTGCTGTCGCTGAAAGGCAAAAACTCGGTAATGCAAATCCAAATTCCTTCCTCCTATATCGGCAGGTCATTCGCCGAGCTGTCCGAATATTTCACAAAATCCAAGAGAGGAATCCTGATCGGCATACTTTCCGAAGAGAAAAAAATCACGCTTGACGATATCCTCTCCGACGATTCCTCCGGTATCGACGCCTTTATAAAAAGGAAGTTTCAGGAAGCTGAAATTGATCTGCTTGAGGAAGAAAAAGAGGAGATGAAGATCAAAATCAATCCGGGTGATGATTATATTATAAAAGATACTGATTGGGCCTTTGCCATATGTGCAACCGCCTGATCGATTGATGAAGGAGTCACACAATTTATGAGGTCCAGTAATAAGGGCGGCAGGGGAAAAAAGCTTTTAAGAAACATCGACCTGCTTAAAAATCTCACACAGGAAGAAATAGATGAGTTGTGGAACATAGTGCACCCTGTGGAATTCGGCGTTGGATCCGTTATAATGAAAGAGGGTGACATTGGGGATTCCATGTTTTTATTTGCCAACGGCGTTGTTGATGTTACCAAAAATCTCACATTAAAAATCGGAAAAAAAGGATTCAGTCTGGTTGAAAAATCCATGGTTAAACTAAATTCTAACCATGTATCTTTTTTTGGCGATATGGCCATGTTTGAAAACGATACACGCAGTGCCACCATAACCGCTTCTGCGGACTGCCTGCTTTTTGAGATAAAAAGACATGATTTTGAGGTCTTATGCGATAAAAATCCCGAACTGGGGTATAAAATAATAAAGGAAATGGCGATTACGCTTTGTCAACGCGTTCGTAAAGGCAACCAGGATATCCTAAAGCTGACCACCGCTTTAAGTATCGCCCTTTCCAAATGAAACGGGCTGTTTATGAAAAAAATACTGCCGCTTTTTATAATATGTTTTGTCTCGGTTCTCCCTTTGACTGGCCAGTCACGTATGGATACCGAAGAGCCAGCGCCTTCCGAGATTACTCCCGGAACCACGGGGAATGTCAAGGCATTCAGAGGAATTGAATTGGGGATGTCGCTTGACAAGGTCAAGCAAATTCTTTCACAGGATCCCTATTTTAATTATACGGGAGATGCCGACGTGTTTATACTTCCCGAAAAACAACAGCATCTTATCGAATGCAGCGGTAATTCCTTTGTGAAACAAGCCTATTTTCAATTCCATGAGAACAGGCTCTATATAATGATTATTGAGCTTAACGAGAATAAAATTGATTTTTATACCTTATTTACCACTTTGTATAAAAAGTACGGTGAGTATCGAACCTTTTCCCCGGAGAACGTCATCTGGGAAAAACAGAATGTCGAGCTTTCGCTGGAGCGTCCGGTTGTGGTAAAATATGTCGACAGTAGCGTATTCAACACGCTTAAAGAACAGGGCAAAATGGCCCAACAATCCGCAAGCAAAAGCCTTAAGGATTTTATGAATGAGTTTTAACGCCTGCAAGGCTTGACCGGCGTCAATCATTATGTCATTATACATACCGAATTATGAGCAATAAATTATGCATCTGCCTTGTTCTTAGCGTACTCCTCTCAAACTGTGGGTCTGATGACACACTGCCTATGGTAACGATTTCCATAAATAAACATATCTTTATGGTTGAAGTGGCATCAACACATGAGCAGCGTACAAAGGGCCTGATGTTCAGGAAGGAACTGAAAGAGAATCACGGTATGCTTTTTGTATTTCCGGCGGAGCAGTACTTAAGTTTTTATATGAAAAATACATACATCCCCCTGAGCCTGGCTTATATATCATCCGACGGTAAAATTCTCCAGATTGTGGATTTAAAGCCCCTGGATGAAACCCCCGTGTATTCCAAGGCACAGGCGCGTTATGCGCTGGAGCTTCCCCGCGGAACGTTCGAAAGCCTTAATATTCACACGGGAGATACGGTTACCCTGCCGGATAATCTTTCCTGATTCTTAAACGGGCGCGGGCTCTTGTATGTCGATTGTAAGCTGTTTCAGGGCCCCGTCTACCGTCACTTCAATAACATCATAATTTTTTCCAAACAGATCGGATATAATGGTTCCGTCATCTTTTTTTATAAAATCACCCTGGGGATACTCAACCTTGCAGAATGGGTTTAAAAGCCTTAAGATCAAAAATGTTTCCGACGGAATGATGATGGAAAGTAGGGAACTGGATGAATAGACCTGCGCCAGTGTATTCTTTGCGGTTTTGCCGAAATATATGGTGTGCACTCCGCTGTCCGCTTTCAAGGTAAACCTTTCGATGACAAGCCTGCGCAGGTCTGCCAGCAGATCCGCATCATGAAGGTGAATATTAAGCTGCTGCGGCGCTGCCGCCATGAGTTCGAGGATCCACTTTGTTTTAATCTGAAAATGGGTTGAAAAATAGGGTTTTCTTTTTTTTATGCGGATAATCGAATTTTTCCCGATTACCTGGTGTGTAACCTCAGGCTCGGGCATGGGACCAAGCTGCTCATATACCAACTGCGGAGTGTTCTGTGCCGTATCCCTGATGTTCAACCGGCCGTAAGAGAAAAACACGTCAAACACCGAAGCCTGCCCGCTTTTGCTGGGGGTCAGACTGAGTGATTTTTTTTTAATCTCATAGCGCTTCAGGTATTTGTTTTTGATGATCGAATCCCTTACAAATATAAGACCGACAACGATGAGCGACACGGGCCAGAGATTAACCGCAAACTCCTGCCAATCAAGGGGAATCAGATTCAGATAATACAGCAGCAGCACTCCACCTACCATTACAAAGGAAATGGAAATAACGATAACTATATTCCTGACAATCACCTGCATGTTCTCACTTTACGTTTTTGTTATTTTCTTGTCAATCTATAGTGGACAGAGAGCCGTCATTATTGTTACACTTATGATATACATGTTATCAACAAAAGATTACGGAGGTATTTGATGGGTGAAATTGTCTCGAGAAACGAGATGTCCAATCAGTTGATGAAGGGCGTGGGAGGGGTCGGCGCCGGTATTGCACTGCTTATCTTATTGCCGATTATTGCAGGACCTGTGGGATATATTGCCTCGGGAGTACTCCTTTTATCAGGTCTGGTTCTAAGCTCTTCAAAGACCCAGCGCAAAGCGGGTGCGGTAGCTTTGGGTGCGGGTATATTTACACTGGCAACGGCGTTGGCATTCGCCGTCCCCGTTGTAGGTCCCATACTCAGTTTTGCCGGTTGGGTTGCCGGTTTCGGCCTCATCGCGGCAGGCGGTTTTTCATTGTTCAAATTTTTTAAGAATATGAAGGCACGCACTTAATCTAAATTGATCTTGTTTGAAAGAAAGTTTAGAAATATATAATACGATGAAAACTATAAGGCGTACTCTACGAATGCGCTGTATAGCCGATAATCCGGTTAAAATTGTATTATGATTACCTACTGGCTTGAAACATACGGCTGCCAAATGAACAAAGCGGAATCCGATGCGCTTCAGGTTACCCTGCAAAAGCATGACACATATCCGGCTTCGGATCATACGGAAGCGGATATTATTATCTTAAATACATGCTCTGTGCGCAAAACCGCTGAAAACAGGATCTGGGGCAGAATTGGGTTTTATAAAAAGCAGAAAACCCTGCGGCGCTTTATTTTTGTGGTCATGGGGTGTATGAGCCAGCGTTTGCAAAACCACCTGCAGCAGCATTGCCCGGAAATAGACATAGTCACCGGCAGCTTTCACAAACAGGAGATACTCAGGGCCATACAAAAGGTAAGGCGGAACGGCGATTCCCTCTGCTTAACTGCGGAATCCCCCTATAGTTTTTCCCATATCCATACGCTTGCCGGATTTAAATCCCTGGTGCCCGTAATGCACGGGTGCAATAATTTCTGCAGCTACTGCATTGTGCCCTATGTGCGCGGAAGGGAGGTATCCAGGGAACCGGCCTCTATTGTCCGTGAGATCACCGAACTGGACGGGCGGGGCATTAAGGAAATAACCCTCCTGGGCCAAAATGTCAACTCATACAACTACGCTTCCAATGGAACGGCCGTGTTGTTTCCCGATATCCTGCACACAATTTTAAAGAAGATACGCAATATACAATGGGTTCGTTTCCTTACCTCACATCCCAAGGATATTTCAAAACGGCTCATTGAACTTATGGCCGCCGATCATCGCCTGTGCAGGCACATCCACCTGCCTGTTCAGCACGGTTCGAATGCTGTTCTAGCGCGTATGAGACGCGGGTACACGCGTGAGTATTACCTGGACCTTATCAATTCCATAAAAAATGCTGTTAGTGATATTTCAATAACAACCGATATTCTAATTGGGTTCCCCGGTGAAACTCAAGAGGATTTTGATATGACCTATAAGCTTATGCAACAGGTAGAATTCGATGACGCCTTTACCTATTATTATAATCCGCGCGAAGGTACGGCGGCGGCGGCCCTGGAGGATAACGTGCCGCATGAACTTAAAATAGAGCGACTGCAGGGTATAATCGAACTGCAGACGTCAATCTCACGTAAAACAAAGCAAAAAAGACTGAACACTGAAGTCAAGGTTCTGGTTGAAAATATATCCAAACAAAACGCGCATGCACTGCTTGCCCGTACGGAACACGACGACATGGCGGTATTTCCGGGCGAGGCCCCGCTTATGGGAAGCTTTGTTCGCGCCAGACTCACGGCATTGCGGGGCAATACCTTTCAGGCCGCGCTTTGCACATGATAAAAAGGAGGGGACACATGCCTTGGAAATTTATCGTAGGATTAATTATTCTTATCTTGTTTGTGGTTTTTATCGGACTTAATCTGGATTACCGGACGAACGTCTCGCTGGGGTTCTATACCTTTGAGAACGTCCCGGCATTCCTGATTGTAATCGTATCTTTCCTTGTCGGGGCTTTGGTGACGCTTCCCATATCCGTATTCAGCAAGCTGCGTAAAAGCGCCAAAAAAGATAAAAAACAAAAACTTCGGGAAAAAACCGCGATCCAGGAGCCGACTCCGGAGGATGAAAAAGGAAAAAGAAATAAAAAAAAATAAGCTCGTTCCCATAATCCTATTATTTCTTTTATTATGCGCGAATGCCTTTGCCGATTCATCATCCGCGGCTCTGCAGGACGCCAAGGAGTTGGAAAAAGAGGGGAAATATGCGCAGGCCTCCTTGTTGTACCAGGAATGGTTTAAGCTCAATAAAAATCATCCCGATTTTTTTATGGTTCTGCTTCATTTCTCCGATATCGAAGAGGATCCGTTTACCATTCTCTCGGTTTATGAGTCGTACCTCGGAAACTTTAAGGACGACCGGCAAAAACACCTGCTTGAACAGAGGATGGCCCTGCTCTATGAGCTGTTGGGCGATTTTGACAGCGCCTTGTCGTATTACAGGTCCGCGTACGGTGATATACATATGTGGGAGAATGACAGGGCCCTGCTTGATCCCGCGAAACTGCTCTTGGCGCAGGGACTTTATACCCAGGCCGAGGACTGGTTATTTAACGTAAGGTCCGTTCTCAGGGATAATGACGTTTATGCTGAAGTGGTTTTTTTAATGACAAAAATCTATATCATTTCACAACAAAAAGAAAAAGCCATACTGTTATTGCAGAAATTAACGGCTAAGTTCAAAAACTCTCCGATTATTTCCCAGAGTCTCCTGGAATTAATCGAATTATATCTTGAAAAGGGCGATACCACAGACGCGCAGTCCGCTTTCAGCGAATTGGAAACACGGTATGCCCGCTCCCCCGAACATGAACTGGCGATTGTTTTACTCACGCCCACGGCTGATCCTGCCCCGTTAATTGATTTTTATCCGCTGCCCTACAGGTTTCTGGCGCATAAACAGCCGGATGCCGAAGTACACACGGAATCCCCCGGGCCTTGCGTAAAGAATCACGAAGATGTAAGCGGCACACAGGTAAAAAACCTGTACAGCGTATGTGTGGGCAGTTTCAGTGTGCTTGACAATGCCAGGCAGAGGCAAAGCGAACTGAAATCCAAGGGCATAGCCTCACGGATCAGCCAAAAACTGATTAAAGACCGGGTCTTTTACCGTGTGGTGGTGGAAGACGATTACACGTACGAACAGGGACAAAACATGATTGAGACCTTGAAAGGCCTGGGATATTTGGAAAGTTTCCTCATAAAAGAGAAATAACTCTTCCCGAACGCGCCGCAGATACCGTGTTGCAGCGAATCATGCCCCGAATTTCTTTATTTTATCCGCGTACCCCAGGGCCAACCAGATCAGATGAGTGGTCTTGATTGTTCCCCAAACCCCGGAGGCACAGGCACTTTCACCGAACTCGCGGCTTTTTCCGGAGCGTATATTTCCCGCGTGAATCAGAAAGGGGATCGGATGTGATGAATGTGATTTCATTTTGGCCGGTGTGGAATGATCTCCGGTTACAATCATCACATCGGGCTTAAGTGATAGTATCTCCGGAATGACCTTGTCCACCTTTTCAATCTCCGCCACCTTGGCGTCAAAGTTGCCGTCTTCGCCTTTGGAGTCCGTATATTTATGGTGAACAAAGAAAAAAGTATTATCTCCCCAAGAACCTCTAAGCACCTTCATTTGCTCGGCCAGGTCCTTTAAATCTTCCTTCACGGTCATTCCGACCAACCGGCTTACCCCTTTATAATCGGGATACACGGCCAGGGACAGCGGGTTCAATTTAAACAGGCTGTTCATGGACGGAATGTGGGGAAGCTCGGCAAAACCGCGCATCAGGATTGCGTTGGCGGGATGCTTGTCCTTCAAAACGGCATACGCCTGTTTTACGAACTCAAAGGTAACCTCGGCGGTTTTTTTACCCTGTTCCGACGTTGCCTGCGGATCAAACGGTTTAACCCCGGTTTGCTGCGGATCGGTGTCCCTGACATGATCGGACAGGCCCTGTCCGCGGAAGACAACAACGCCCCTGTAATCCTTCACCGGCTTGACAAACACCTGGACTCCAGGGATTGAAACATGTTTACTTACAAGCTCACACAGCTCGGCGCAGAGTTCGGTGGCGATCCGTCCCGCCCTGCGGTCAGTGATATTGCCCTCTTCATCCCTGGTAGCGAAGTTCAGCCTGGCCGCCACGTCCTTGGCCTGCATGGGAAAACCGATTCCCATGGCCGCAACCACGCCCCTGCCGATGGGGTAGACGAGCGGGTCGTAGCCGAAAAGCGCCAGGTGCCCGGGTGCTGAACCCGGCGTAATTCCGTACTCTATGGGGATATGCAGGCCGCATTCGGAGGCCGCCGCCAGGTTGTCCAGGTGAGGCGTTTCGGCGGTTTCCAGCTCTGTTTTTCCACCCACCTGTAAAGGTAGTCCGCCCAAGCCGTCCATTACAAATAACACTATTTTTTTATCATTTTCAATGATAAGCTGATGTAATTCCTCATTCATACAATACTCCTTTTTCCCAGAAATTACTCTCATCTCAAGGTTTGGTCAAGCTTAAATCTGATATATTCGTGTAATCGCTTTAAAAATGCTTGCAAAATTACGGGGAATTATCTACTTTTAAAGTAATAAAAACCGTGGAACGTTTTTATGCAGAAGGAGTGCCAATGGCAAATCTTAAGTTTACCTCCTGCAAGGAATGCAGGTTCTTTATGAAGATTTCCAATACCTATTGTTATCATCCCTCGGTCTACGGAGCCAAATTAGAGGACCCGGCCGTTATTCCGGCCTGGTGCCCCCTTTTACATGAATAATATCATTATAACATAACGTAATTCTCATAATGTTATCTGCCGAAGATTAGGGTAATGGCGGAGGCTTTTTCGGCTATTACAGGTTTCTCTTTTAAAATCGGTGAGATTACCATAGTCCCCTTTGATATGTTTTTAAAGATCATCTTGCCCATATTGGGAGTACTCCTTGTCATCTGGTTGATGCGGTTTATAACTATCAGGATCATCGTAAAGCGCCTGCATCTGCGTGAAAAAACGGTTCTTACGGTCAGGCGATACCTTATAAATACCTCACGCTTTATTCTGATAATCTCATGCTTTTTGATTATTGGGATTTATTTTAATTTCCAGATCCCTCAATATATTAATGATATTCTTTCGGTTTTCCAAAAACCCTTTTTAACCGCGGGTTCAACCCAGATTTCAATCATAACCCTGCTGTTGGTGATTCCGATCTTCTATATCGCCCACCTTATTTCCAAGAGATTGAAAAATCTCATCGATCACCGGTTGCTTAAGAAACTGGCAATCGATAAATCCGCCAAATTCGGCGTATCGAGCCTGTTTCGCTACCTGGTGTTCGTAATCAGCGTGCTTGTAGGGCTTTCTTTTATCGGGATTGATCTCTCGGCCCTGGCCGTTGTAATCGGTGTTATGGGTATAGGAATCGGTTTCGGGCTGCAGAACCTTGTGGCGAACTTCTTTGCCGGTATCGTTATTATGGTTGAAAGGCCGCTTCAGGAGGGAGACAGGGTGATCGTGGGCGAAATAGAAGGCGACATCCTGAAGATCCGCCTGCGCTCAACGGTAATCAATACCCTTACCAACGAGACACTGATCGTGCCCAACTCCGATCTGGTTGACCACCAGATTCACAACTATTCATACAAAACCCCGGAGATAATCATCATCAACCGGGTGCAGGTCTCATACAACTCTGACCTTGAACGGGCCGGGGACATTCTTAAGGCAATCGCCAAGCGTAACCCCTTTACCGTTGAGGGAAAAGACCCCAGGACATTTATCCGGGAATTTCAGGATTCAGGAATCCAGATGGAGTTATGGACCTGGATTAAAAACCCCATCCACAAGATCGAAGGCCAATCCTGGACAAACCTTCAGATATGGAAGGATTTCAAGGAACAAGATATCGCCATCCCCTTTCCCCAGCTTGATCTGCATCTTAAATAGAACCGTTATTTTTTTTTATGTTGTGCAAGCAGATTCGCCTTTGTCAGGGTAATCTTACCCAACCTGCGTTTTATGTTATAAACCGCCTGTTCCACCCTGGTTTTTTTATTTTCCTCATTTTCAAACAGGCCCGGCTGGCATAAATCTCCCTCTTCAATATTGGAAACACTAATGCCCAATAAACGCACCGGCTGCTTCTCATTCCATTTCTTTTTCAGCAGGGTGCAGGCCACATTATACAACTCTTCGGAAGAACCGATCCAGTGCTTCAGGGTTGCCTGCGCCGTCGTGGTGACAAAATCGGCAAAACGGATCTTAAGCGATACCGTCTTAGCCTTATAATTATGATGGATCAGCCTGAACATCACTTCCTGGGCAAGGTGCAAAACCGTTCGTTTCAGGCCCTCCACATCCTTACGGTCAAGGTCAAAGGTAACCTCACTGCTTACCGAACGGCTTTTGGTCTGTTCCCTGAATATGCCCGGATCAACTCCTCGGCAGGCGTTAAACAAAAAATTACCCAGGGCCCTCCCACACATGGAGGTAAGCGTATGCATGGATAATGATTGCAGCATACCTATTGTGGTTATATTATAGTCCAGGAGGCGTGCCAGGGTTTTTTCACCCAGTCCCCACAATGCCTTCAAGGGAAGCTGCCTCATAAAATTTTCTTCATTTCCGTGCTCTATCCGGCATAATCCGTCGGGTTTACGAAAATCCGAGGCGATTTTGGCCAAATATTTGTTGCCGGCAATCCCGACCGAGATGGTCAAACCGGTTCGCTGCTTGACAAGGTTTTTCATGTTTCGGGCGGTATCCAGGGGCGGGCCGAAAAGTTTTTCCGTACCGGTCATATCAAGAAACGCCTCGTCGATTGATATTTGCTGAAGTCCCGGTGTAAAGGTCCGTAATATATCCATCACAACACCGGACATCTTCGTATATCTTTCCATGCGTACGGGAAGATACACCCCATGCGGACATTTCTTGTACGCCCTGGATATGGGCATGGCGGATTTCACGCCCAGGACGCGGGCTTCGTACGAACACGCGGATACAACGCCTCGTTTTCCCGGCAGCGCGCCGATAATAACCGGTTTTCCCTTTAATCCGGGATCATCAGCCTGCTCAACCGCGGCAAAAAATGCGTCAATATCGGCATGAAAAAAAATCTTTTGTTGATCCATCCTACGTTTAGTATACCAAAACTATGTCTTTATATCTATACTTTTGTTAAGTACAAGCGTTGAGTGTAAGGCCAAATCCGAATCGTGTATTGAAAGGGTAAGAGGGGGCTTGTCGTAGGAAATGGTAAGTATAATGGTAAACACACCGTCCTTAGGCAGGGTAAGTTCCAGTTTAAGGGGATTAGGCGGATTTTTGCCTATGTACACGGTATATTCCGTGCCGCTTCTTTCCCTTGAATAAGGAAAATTTGCGTCATAAAGCACAAACTCTTTCTCAGAGCTTACTTTCACCTCGATTTTCAGCGGATCTCCCTGAGGTTTAAGCACAACCGTTATATTCTTCCGGTTTAAAAAACCCACGCTTTCCAGGTTATAAGATAACAACTCAGGATACACGGTCAGGGGTATGTCGATTTCCCTTGCAAGGGTATCTATAAAATATTCCCGCCGGCCGTATGTTACCTGGAATTTTCCCAAAGGAGCCCCGCTTGATAAAATCAAACTGTTGATTTTTTTATCATAGTCAATCTGTCTTTCCGCGGTTACAAACTGAGGATTTCCGCCGTTAAAAGGAGTATAAAGAATAATATAGCCGGTCAGGATAAGCACCGCCACCAATAGATTTATGCCCAAAATCAGGGATGTGCTGTGGCCGGTTTTTTTCTTTGAATAGCGAAAAAGAAAGCGTATGCGAATCAGCAGTAAAATAAACGGTATAATCACTATGGTAAAAAGCAGGTTGCCTATAATTGGGGAGAATATGAAAGCCTTGCAGATTTGCAGTTCCGGCAAGCTGAAGAAATCGACAACCGCTCTCACAATCCATATTTGTGAAAGCAACAACAAAATAATCTTAATGACCCGTCGTTTTGAGATACTGAAAAGGAATATGAAAAATAATGCCCATAAAAAATAATAGGTAAATGAAATGTTAATCAACGCTATTATAAACACGGTCAGGATCAGGAACAGCAGGGAGGCAGTGGTATAAAAACTGCCGTTTTTGGAAAACCCGTACCGCTTTAAAAACATGTAAGCAAGCGTACTGAACAACAAACATAACATAATCTTTGTAATAAAAAAAACCGCAGGTATAAAGGTCCATAAATCCGGGAAGCCTTTTATTACCAGCAGGATATTGAGTAAGAGGGTGGAGATAAAGAGGATTATCAATACCAGCCCAAAAAAAACCGGTATGTTCCAAAGATTATTCTTTAACGTCAATATATATTTTTTTAATTTATTTGGGCGGAGAAAAGCGTATGCTATCATAACGGATATGATTATAATAATTATTACAATCAGGTTTTTTTCGCTGAGGATAAAAGAAATATCAAAAATTTGAAAAAATAAATAATGGTAATCCCATTCCTGCTTTCCGGGAATCCCTTTCCCCACTGAGGTTAAAAAATCCCGCAAAAAAAAATTGATCGATACAAGCCAATCGGAGGTTTGGGCTGCGCCAAGCGGCTCGGATTCTCCCTCAAGGCATACGGCGGGGTATCCACCATGTAGATATGGGGCGATCATAGTTCGTTCGTCACTTAATCCAGTGCGAAAGGCCTGATTCTGGTTCCCTTGAACCAGAAAGGAGACATTCGCCGTGTTTAAGGCCTCGGAGCATTTTGTGATCAGCCAGTAGGGCGCTACAATACCATTGGCGCCGCATTTTATGATGACCGTCCCTGGAACTTTTTTAAAATTCAAATAAACAACCAGTACATTATATTCCGGGAAAAAACTGTTCAAAAAAAGGCGGGAGCTCATGGGGTAATACTCTTCTTTACCGTACTCAGCCCCTAAAAACAACACCTTAACCGTAACCGGCGGCTGTGTTTCGCTTAGATACTTTAAAAAGGCCAGGGCTAGGGCGATGTTAACGGAACCGTCCGTCACGTTCGTGGATTGCGGGCTGTTATCGACAGGCACACATATAATAATCGTATCCTTTTTTATGCCGCGTACGGTTACATCAAGGTATCGTGAAAAGGAATGATGATGCTCCGATCTTTGAAAATCGTGAGAGGTATAAGCCAGATGCAGGTCATCCAGTCTTTTTTCCAGCAACGTAAATAAGTCCTTTTCCTGCCTTGACCCTTCATTTCTGGGATAAATTGATTGCATTATTTTTAAATCTCTTATAATATCGTCTTTAAGTTCAAAAAAGCTGGTTTGAGAAAATACAGATGTTACCGATACTAATAATAGGCATATAAGGAGTTGCGGTTTAAATTTCATTGCTATAGCATAGGTGAACTTGCCGGGATCGTCAAGAAGCTTAAATCCTTATTAAGAGAGGTATATACATGGAGATACTTCCGGAAATCGTGAACAGAAAAAGTATTAGAAATTTCAAAAGCCAACCTGTAGATAAGGAAGCACTGAAACGTATTTTAGAGGCCGGACTGCGTGCCCCTTCAGCAAAAAACAGGCAGGAATGGAGATTTATTGTAATTCAGAAGGAGGAGCTGCGAAAACGCATCCAGGACGCGTCGTTCGGTCAGGAGCACGTGGGTAGGGCGCCGGTTATTATCATGGCATGTACCACCAATATTGATTATCGCATGCCTAACGGCCAGCTTTCCTATCCGATCGATTTGACATTCGCCCTTTCTTTTATGATGATTCAGGCGGTTCACGAGGGATTGGGTACATGCTGTATCTCCACCTTCGATGAGCAGGAAATAAAGGAAATGCTCACCATTCCCTTTGCCATGCGGGTAGTCTTATTGTTACTGATAGGGCACATAAATCGGGAACCCGAGCCCACACTGCGAAAAACCTTTAAGCGCATTTTCGCCTTTGACCATTGGTAAGTAAGGGTGGATTAAGTATTGATATTTGGTGTATAATTGCGTTAATATGGAACTAAACATACATGAGGGCGTTGGTTGAATAACATGGCTTTACAAGAGAAAAAATCCTTTCTGAGCCTCCCACTCAAGATAATCCTCACCAGTGAAGGCATAAATTTCTTCATCAAACATAATAAAAAACTTACGCGCTTCAAAATGGCCGATAACATGGAAGAATACGGAATTTCCCTTGATATTTTTTCTCCCCAATCCATCCAGCGCATGATCTTGGTCAACTATATCTCAAAACTTGAGATCTCCAGGAGTGAATTCGTTTCCAAGCGCCATGAAATAATGGATCTCTCCAAGCTGGTTGTATTTGGTATCCTTTACAAACAATTAGACGACGCGGTCTTTAAAAAGGTCATTAACTCCGATCTTATTAAAAAATGGAACCGTATCAAACCCAACTATATAATCGATGAACGGACAAAGATAAACGACAATTACCTGGAAAGCATCATTACCAAAGAACCGGGTATCATCAACCAAGTCAAGCAGGACATTTTATCTACTATTAATGAAAGCATCAAACTCGATCCGAACCTGCTGCCCGAAGAAAAAACCATTAAATTCTATATTCTCGATAAATACATTAATAACCTGCGGCCCTTCAGCTGGTTTATCCTCACAAAATTCAAAAGCTCACAGGAATATTTCGTACTCATTTCCCAGATACGCGATTTATTAAAAGAATACCTTGAAAAATCCAAAATCGCCGAGTATTTGTCACTTATGATCATGGAGCTGGCCATAAACGCGGAAAACGCCAACCTGCAGGGATATATTAAAAAAAATTATAAAGGCACCATTGACAGCAAGGAAATTCTGCATAACATCGATCTCCGCAACAGGATTATGCATGAAATCGAACGGCTTAACGAGAGTATCTATATCTCCTGGCAGATCGGTGGTAAAAGCGGCTCCATCGGCACAATGAACAGGCTGCAAATTACCATCTTCAACAGGGAATCTGAGTATAGGGAACTGAAACAAAGTATTGAAACCAAAAAAGTAATCGATCTAAAGGAAAAAAGCCTCACGGATTTCTATAAAAGCATTCCGGAGCAGCAGGTAAACTCCGAACTTGGTTTGTATTATTTATCATATTTAAGCGAGGCCTGCGATAAGGTGAATGTTCGCCTTGACTCGATTGTCAATCAACTTCGCAACAGTGAATTAACGGTTATCACCCTTAAACTCAGTTTTTAGGGAATACGAAAGCCCCTTCTTTTGCAGGGAGCGTTCCAACGCCAGATCGATCAAGAGATCAATTAAATCCCCGTAGGCCAGCCCCGCTGCGGCGCACATGCGCGGGAACATACTAATCCGGGTGAAACCGGGAATCGTATTTATTTCATTTATATAGAGTTTGGCCGAGTGTTCTTCATAGAAAAGATCCACCCGGGCCAGACCGCTTACCTCGGCCGTCTTATAGGCGGATACGGCCATGTTAATCGCCTTTTCCCTGATTTCATCGGGTATCTGCGCCGGAATCCGCAGGGTTGCGCCGCTGGGGTCAAGATATTTGGCCTCATAACTGTAAAAGGAGTGGTGTGGTATGACCTCGCCGGGTGGGAAAGCTCTGGGATTTTCATTACCGACCACGGCGCATTCAATCTCCCTTGCGTTTACGCCCTGCTCAACAATAACCTTTCTGTCAAACTGAAACGCATGTTCAAGCGAAGGTATGAGATCATCCTCCCGTTCAACCTTTTTAACACCCACGGAAGAACCGAGTGCCGCCGGCTTGACAAAAAGCGGATAAGTCAGATGTTTTTCCAACAGCATGCTCGTCAGCCCGGATGGTTCGTCTCTGAATCCGTTTAATTCGTTTCGGCGCAGGCAGATGAAATCGGTCACCGGCAAACCGCAGGCCTGCCAGTGTATTTTAACCTTTTCCTTGTCCATGGCAAGCGCACTGCCCAATACGCCCGCCCCCACATAGGGAAGATCGGTTATTTCCAAAAACCCCTGCATGGTTCCGTCCTCTCCGAATGTTCCGTGCAATACGGGAAACACAACATCAATTCCCAGATTTTCGGAATTATAAAACATGCCTTTTTCGGGGATGACGTTTACGGGGGTGTCATTATCGATGATCGACAAACATTCGCCCCTCTGCGGATCTTTTTCAACAACCGGATTGTTTTGCAGGTGCCAACTTCCGTCTTTCTTAATGCCTATGGCAATAATCGCATATTTTCCCTTATTTATATTATTGACAACGCTTGCCGCCGATTGTTTTGATACCTCATGTTCACCCGACCTGCCGCCGTACAAAATACATACTGTTTTTTTCATTTCACCTCTTTCTGCCGAAAATTCTTGCCAGCAGGCGTTTAAAAAAATTAAGAATCCTTCTGAGTAAACCGGGATTTCGTAATTTTTCCAGGCGTGAAAAACCCGCGGATATCTCATCCCTGGTCAGGTCATTTCTCTGTATATTCTCTTCCAGCTCCAGTTCAAGCATCTCGATCTCATCCTCTTTATCTATGACGATGGCGTCGATCGAATTCCACCCCAGCCGTTTTGCGGCCTCAAGCCGCCGATTTCCGGCAATTAGCTCATTACTCCTGTTGATAATGATCGGTGTAAGCTGGCCATAGGTGCGTATGCTTTCCATAAGGGCGGATATTTCACGAAGTTCACCCCGTACCCTTTTTTTTATTATGACCTTATCAATATCGATTCTCATGCTGGCGGCTCCTATTCTTTCACGGAGAGGATGCTTTTAGTCATCAGACAGGAGATAGTTTCCTTCATCATCCGTGGCTGGAGGTATGGCCTCGGCGTGAGGCTTTGGTTTATCGGAATCGGGTTTATGACCATCCGGCGACAGGTCGTCAATATTTACATTGTCTAAAGAAGGTGGAGGAGAGTCCGGCGGATAGTCTTCCGGAATTAGATCGTTCAATACATCCGAAGGATCCAATTGTTCATGCAGGCTAAAATCAGATCGCAGCTTGTCCACCGTTGCCAGTGCTTGATCAAGCCTGAATTTGTGTACATCGCACTCGGTTGTCGGCTGTGTTCCTATGATAAACAAGTCATCCCAAATATCCTCGGACGGACAGAACTTGGATGGAAGTTTTCCCGATGCCTTGCATATGGAAACATTAATTAGTCCCGGGGGACGCTCAAAGTATTTTACCGGCAAATTTTTATGAATCTCCGCCATAAACTGCGCCCACACCGGCGCGGCTACCGATGCCCCCGTATTGAGGGTTCCCAGGGAATGCCCGCCGGTATCGAATCCGAACCAGACGGCAGTCGTGATCTGCGGTGAAAAGCCTATGGTCCACGCATCATGCCAGTTTTGAGTGGTACCGGTTTTACCCGCGAATGTGTGGGGTGAATGGGAAAGGTATTCACGGTTGGCCAGGCTTATGGTACCGCTGCTCACGGTTGTTTTCAGGATATCAACCATGATATACGCCGTCTGCGGACTCATAAGCTGTAAGGCGTCTCCTGCCTTCTGCTGGCGGGCGAGTGCTTCCTTTTCCGGTTCAAATATTATTTTGCCCTTACGGTCTTTTATAAAGCGAATGGCAATCGGTTCCACGGCCCTGCCCTTATTGGGAAAGGTGGCAAACGCCCTGGCCATGCGCAAGGGGGAAGTGGAAATGATACCTAGGGCCAGGGGATACACCCTGGGGAATACCCTGTCTATCTCTTCCGGATCGGTTATTCCGAGCAGCGAGCTTGCCATGCTTATGGCCGAATCAAAACCTACTATTTCCATGGCATTGATTGCGGGAAGGTTAAGCGAACGGGCAATTGCTTCCCGCACGGTGACATCCTCCCCGTAACTGCCGCCGTAATTCTTGGGAATATAAGGACCGGTCGGCGTGAAAAAAACAACCTTTTTATTTTTCAGCATTGTGGCTTCGGTCAACACCTGCTTTTCAATACCCGCCGAATAGAACAGCGGCTTGAAGGAAGAACCGGGTTGTACGGCCGACTGCGTGGCGTAATTCACCGAACTATCAGGTGTAAACTCCCTTCCTCCCACCATAGCCAGGATGTGGCCGGTTGAAACGTCGATACTCACCAAAGCCCCCTGAACATTGCTTCTCTTCAGTCGTTCGATCTCCCTTTTATGGGCCTTCTTTGATATGTTTTTGGCGTCCGCAAGTCCAAACATCGAGGTTACCAGGCTTATTGTGGGGTCTACCTCATCGTCATAATAATTAATAACGTCCTGCATATGCCTTTTTTCTTTGACATGCAGATGAGGCATATTTGTCGTTAAAGAAAGCATATCTATGATGGGCAGGTAGATTTCATCCGCATATTCCATTTTCGATTGCGAAAGGTCTTTAAACTCCGCATTAAAGTCGTCTATGGCCTTTTCCATGAGTCTCTGGGCAACCGCCTGGTATTCAAGGTTAAGGGTAGTGTAAATCTCAAGCCCGTCCTGGTAAATGTTCATATCACCCATGAGTATCTCTTCCAACTCCTGCTGGACATAGGAAGAAAAATACGGAGCCTTGTCTTCCCTGGCCAAAAATGCGCTGATGCCCGCGCGTGTAATATCAAAATTCCGCCAGTACTGGGTGAATGAGTCATCCGCCTCCTGCTGTGTAAGATATCCCAGGCTCACCATATCGTTCAGCGTATTGTTCTGCATCTTTCTTGCCCTTTCCGGGTCTTTAAAAGGTGAGTTCAACGCGGCATTGGAAAGCGTATCTACAAGAATGACCGCTTCAGCCGGGGTTATCTCCTTTACCGAATGATTGAAATAATATTCCGAGGCGGCCTCAACACCGTAGCAGCCGTGGCCGAAATACATTTTATTCAGGTAAAGCTCCAGGATCTCTTCTTTGGAGAGCTTTTTCTCCAACTGCAGGGCAAACCAGAGTTCGGCAATCTTGCGGAACATGGTTTTTTCAGTACGGTTTGTGTATAAAAATCCGGCGATCTGCTGGGTGAGGGTACTGCCTCCTGAAAAATAACCACCGGTAATATTGTTCCAAAACGCCCTTATGGTGTTCCATAGGCTGAACCCGTTGTGCTCGTAGAATTCACGGTCTTCCTTGGTGATCAAGGCCTGAATAAGGCATTTTGGCATTTCATTATAGCTTACCCAATTGCGTTTCTCCTCGGAAAAGAGTTCCGTGATGAGGTTTCCGTTGATATCATATATTTTCGAAACCTCGGCCATCTGCTTGCTGCCGATTTCCGGCTGGCTGTTTATGACATCGGCAATTCCCGCACCCAGGGTTATACCCATGAGTATAGCCGCTACAATGGTGACGCCTAATAATATGTTAAGTACGATTGTTCTTTTCTTGGCGATTTGCATGTATTTACAATAGTAAGCCGTCCGGGCTTTGTCAAGATAAAACCGCCAATATCGGCGACACTCATTTTAAGACCATGACGATATTAAAAAAGAGGCCGGTTAACGTGTAACCAGCCCCTTGGTTTTAGTGTCGGTAAATATAGTAAACTGGGAGGGGAACTATATTATGCACCGACACACTTATTATCGACACAATTAAAAAAACTTTTAATTTTCCTTAATAATTATATTAAAAAGTAAGGAAATTGTATATATCTTCCCGCTTTCAGCTACAAATTTTTTTGTTATACTTAAAGTATCTATTTTCATATCGATTATATGTTCACCCTCTTTTATGGCTATTTTTCTGTTTCTGGTATACCATATCCGCTTTCCGTCAAGATATAACATTGCGTCCTTTGGTGCATCAACTATAATATATGTAGTTTTAAACTCTAAGGCAAATTCCAGGCGGGTGGTTTTTCCGGAAAGAATAGCGAAGGTTCCGTTTATTTCCTTGCAGGTATCAGAACTGATGAGTATGGTATGAATGCCTGAGTCTAAGATAATCTCCCCCTGATGATTACGTATGCGTTTCCCGTCAATTAAGACCTCATAAGCAAAAACCTGGTTTTGTGGGGTATTCACCGATACCTGTAATACTCCCATGGCCTCTATTACCGGTTTGATCGCCAGGTAGAAACTTTGGTTTCGGATATGCGCCGCCGTCTCTTCATCCCTGGGAATAATACCCACAAGGATGGGGAAATCATAAAATGAAACCGGGTCGGTGGTGAAGAAGGAAGCTTCATTATCATCGGCCCGGGAAGGTCTTTTCCCGGAGATTGGTATCTGGAAATATACTTTATTCTTATATGGCAATGCCATACCCATAAGCGGTGTACATTGATAGATAACGGTATTGTTTTTTAATATTTTTTTTGCCTGTTTGTAGATCATAAACGTACACTTGTCAGCATACTCCTTCAAGTCATTTGAAAGCGTAATTTCTATTTGAATTGCATTTAAAAACCGATTGTCGGCTTCCAGGTAAAGCGAAATATACTCCTGGCCCGTAATGTTCTGTGAGATTTCATAATCCGTATCCGTCTTTAAACCAATTTCCGCAGCCACCGGACCCGGTATATCCTCGGCATATAGCATGCCCGCGCCCAGATGTATAACAAATAGCACAACAAATATTCTTTTTTTCACCTTATTCTCTTGCAGGTAGCAATGG
>CAZWYY010000005.1:0-90855 GCA_964638895.1 uncultured Spirochaetaceae bacterium
AAAGGAATAACGGTATTAATTACTAAGGCACAGAGGAGGCTGCTATGCTCAATTTTATTCAATTCCCCGACTGGCTGAGGCCGGAAATTATAAATATATTCGGGTTTTCACTTCGCTGGTACAGTCTGATGTACATTGTGGGTTTTGTCATCACCTACCTTCTGTTCATCTACCAAGTGCGGAAACGCGGGATAACCCTGGATAAGGATACGGTATTAAGTTTCTTTTTCTGGGGCATTGTGGGTCTTATTTTGGGCGCCCGCATATTCGCCGCCCTGTTTTTCGACCCCTCCGGCAGGTATTGGAGCGAACCCTGGTTGATCTTCTGGCCTTTCAGCGATTCCTGTAAGCTGGTAGGACTTTCGGGAATGAATTATTACGGAGGTCTCCTGGGTGCGATTGTGGCTATGACCATCTACGCACGGCGAAAAAAGATCGACCTGTTGGAATGGGGAGACATGTTGATGGCCGGCCTTCCCATCGCCTATTCCTTCGGTCGGGTGGGGAATTTCATCAATGGGGAGCTGTTCGGCAAGATTACCAGCCTGCCCTGGGGCATGTATTTCCCGGACGCCACGAAATTTTCCACGGGTCAGAGATGGGTCAGGGAATTTGCCGCGCAGGCGGGCATTTCTTTAAGCGGCAAAGGCGATATGATCAATTTGCCCCGGCATCCCACCCAGATCTACGAATGGTTTTTTGAGGGTATATTTCTATGGCTCATCCTCTGGTTTGTGTTCAGAAAAAGGCGGCCGTTTAAGGGATTTATTGTGGCGGTATACATTCTGGGGTATGGTCTGGTACGTTTTATTATCGATTATTTGCGTATACCCCTTCTGAAACAATACACCATCATCCTTGACCCCGCGAATACGAATATCGATGTGTTCAAATCCTTCTTTAACTTTTCCATGAGCCAGATCTTCAGTTTTCTGATGATTGTATGCGGCGTGATTCTTTTGTTCATGTTTCATAAAAAGAGCAAACAGCAGTCATTGGAAGAGGGTAGCGATCTTCATAAATTATCGCCTAAAAAACTGCGGAAAAAGATAACGTAAGACATCGGAAACGGCGGTTTTTGCCGGAAAATAAGGCTCCAAAAATTACGGGATAGTTAAAAAAGTGTTTCGTTTTGACTCACAACGTACCTTTCGCGAAAAGACGGCTGAGGGCCGTTCCGTTAATTCCTTATCCTGACATAAATTACAAATTATAATAATTTATGGTCTTGGTATGCTATTTGCTTGTATATTAATAGAAGAGTATAAAAGCCGCCTTATAAAAGGGGCTTAAAACACGCTTTTAGGAGGTGTTAGATGAAAGAAGGTTTTGTGTTTGACATGGGCAGGATCTTTGACGACATGTTCAATGCCGCCCGCGATTTTAAACAGGGCTTCAAGGAAGGGTTTTCCTGCTGGGGCCCGGGGAGGGAGCACAGGTTTCACTGGGATGAAAATGTTGATTTCTATCCGCTCTACCCGTATCCACCGTGCAACGTGTACCTTACGGAGGATAAAAAACTGATCTTCGAATTTGCCATGGCCGGGTTTGAGGAAAAAAACATCGACCTGCAGTTCATGGGGGATTATATGATCCTCCAGGCCAAGACCGATGCCGAGGAAGAGCCGCAGAATGTTCGCTATTTCAAGCGCAGACTCAAGTTCAAGGACATCACCGATCAGAAGTACTATGTGCCGGAGAACAAGTTCGACCGGGACAAGGTGAAGGCTGTTTTCAAAAACGGGGTGCTGCGGGTTGTTATTCCGCCCAAAGAAGACTATACCGCGGAGCAGGGTATCAAAATAGAAATTGTAAGTGAGGAGTAACAGTACCGTTAACTTGTTGCAGGTATCGTGATAGGGGGGGATTTTCCCCCCTCTTTTTTTGCCAATGGATAAAAATGTTTTTATAGATTATATCCGGCAGGGAGTTTTATCATGCGCAGGTAAGACAAAACCTGTCCGCGGTCAGGTAGCGCTTGGCTGAACGAAGGTGTTACGCGCTGGATACCCTTATCCAATTCCTGCTTACGGATTTGGAGAACGGACCGGCGTTGTTGACCTGACGGCAGTCTGTGCCGGCCCTGCAGTGTAAAGATAGGGTTCTATTCCCTGCCTTCAAGCATGCTGCGCCAGTAGCCCAGAACCTGCCTGCACAGGATGAACTCTCCCGTATGATAGGCGGTGTGATTCACCACCAGCATGGCCTTTTGAAAGATGGAATTGCCCTTCATATGTGCGATGGGGGCGAATATATCGGTTGTCTGGTCGGTGATCATGGCCTTAAGCCGGTCAAGATCCTTAAGATACGCGGCCGTGCTCTGTTTCCACTTTTCCGCCGTGGCCGTATTGCCCTTAAGCGGCCAGTATCCGGAAGGCCAGGAGGGTGATTCATGGTCGGGGTTTATAATATACTGCAGAATATCCCATTGGGTTATCCGGATATGCTCAAGCATATCCCATAAACTGTAAGGGACATTCACTGCCCGCCTGTTCATAACATTAAACGGAACATCCTTTACCGCCTCACGCAGGCTGTCCCTGGAGTGCCTGCCCTCCAGCGCGTCGCTCAAATCGCTTCGTACTTTTTGTTCATAACTTTTTTCCATGTTCGTATCCCCCTTATTGCTGCTGATTAAAAAGTACCTATATCAACCGGCCGGAGTCAAATAATGTATCCGCAGGAGGAAAAAAACCTTGACTTTATTTTGTTTTTGACTTAAGTTATACTAAAGTAACTTAAATAAAGATTATAAAGGCAACAGATGGAATATGTTTTTGGGGACAAGCTGCGGGGTATTCGGGAAAAAAAGGGCCTGACCATGAAAAACGTGGCGGAGCACGTGGGGGTCTCTGAAAGCCTCATTTCCCAGATTGAAACCAACAAGATCTCGCCTTCCATTGATACCCTACTGAAAATCGTCGAATACCTGGATATTGATTTCGATTATATTTTTGCTGATTTCAAGAAACCCCGTTCGGTTCAGCTTATTCGTCCGGACCAAAGAAAAAAAATAAGCATGCCCGGCATTGTCTATGAACAACTTTCACACACCACGGGCGGTAACGGCGGACATGAACTGGAAGCCTATTATATCGAGATAACGCCCGGGGGCCGCAAGGGAAGCCGGGAGTACGGGCACAGCGGCCAGGAGCTGGGTATCATCCTGGAGGGCCGCGGTGATTTTGAGTACGGGGAACGAACCTATTCCTTGTCGGCCGGAGACAGCGTCTCCTTTGCCTCGGACATTCCCCATGTGCTGACCAATACCGATAAGGCGGTTTTGAAGTCGGTGTGGGTGATAACGCCCCCAAAGATGTATTTCAAGGAGATGTAGGAGAAGGTCAATGATACGTTCAAAAATCTGGAGGTTCGGTGATAACGTGGATACGGACCAGATTATCGCCTCCCAATACCTGCTGGTGGATGATCCGCGGCTGATGCTTGACCATGTATTTGAAAGCCTGCGGCCCGAGTTCACGCGGAACGCCCGGCCCGGGCAGATCATCGTAGCCGGCAAAAATTTCGGCTGCGGCTCCTCACGTGAACAGGCCGCAATGGTATTAAAAATGCGCGGCGTTGACGTAATTATTGCGCGTTCGTTCGGCAGGATATTTTTTCGCAACTGTATCAATATCGGCCTGCCCGTTGTCATACTGGAAAACCTGCCGGATCACGTGCGGGACGGTGATGAGGCGGCGGTGGACCTGGAGCGCGGGCGCGTTGAGTTGGGCCGGGAACGCTATGATTTCCCGGAATTCCCGCCCCATCTCATGAACATCATAAAAAGCGGAGGCCTCTTGGCTTATATCAACGAAAAAAGGGGAGACGGGGAGTAAAGCACATGGGAATGACGATAACCGAAAAGATACTGGCACGCGCGTCGGGAAACGGCACGATCAGGCCCGGTCAGATCATCGAGGCCGGAATTGACTGGCTGATGACCAATGACGCGACCACACACGTGAGTGTGGACCTGTTTCACAACCGTGTAAAGCGGGGCAGGGTGTTTTGCCCCGAGAAGACGGTCTTTATTATCGACCATAATGTGCCTTCCGAGAGCACCAACACTACTCGTGTGCAGAACATCATGCGCAGCTTCGCCCGGGAGCACGGCTGTCCGCTGCACGACGGCGACGGCGTGTGCCACCAGCTGATGGTGGAGAATTATGTCAGCCCCGGTCAGGTGGTGATTGCGGCCGATTCGCACACCCCGACCATGGGCGCCCTAGGCGCGTTCGGGGCGGGGGTGGGCTCCACGGACTTCACTGCGGCCATGGTGACGGGCAGGATCTGGCTTATGGTACCCCATACGCTGCGTTTTGATCTTACGGGGCGATTCAAGAAAGGCGTTTATGCGCGCGATCTCATCCTTACGATAATAGGGGATATAGGCTCGGATGGGGCGGTGTACAAGGCCATGGAGTTCGGTGGTCCGGCCGCGGCTGGCCTGACGATCGACGACCGCATGGTGCTCTGTAACATGGCGGCCGAGGCCGGCGCCAAGAACAGCATTATAGAGCCGGACCAAACGGTAAAGGCATACTTGGAGGGCAGACGGGGAAGCGCAGCGGAGGATGCGTACCTGCAAAGCGATCCGGATTGTACGTACGAGCATGTCTATTCCTATAATCTGGGCGACATTGAGCCCGTGGTGGCGCAGCCGCATTTTGTACACAACAGGACGGCGGCAACGGAGCTAAAGCAGCGGAACATCAGGATAGACCAGGGGTTCATCGGTTCATGCAGCAACGGCAGGATAGAAGAACTGCGTACGGCCGCGGCTTTGCTTCAGGGACGAAAAATCCATCCCGGTACAAAGCTGCTTATCACCCCCGCCTCGCGCGCCGTGCAGCTTGAGGCTCTGCGCGAGGGGCTGGTGGAGATTTTTATGGAGGCGGGCGCCATGGTATTGAACCCCAACTGCAGTGTCTGCTGGGGAGCGTGCCAGGGGGTGCTCGGACCCGGTGAAACAATGATATCCACGGGCACCAGGAACTTTAAAGGCAGGGCGGGCAGTCCGGACTCGAGCGTGTACCTGGCTTCGGCCGCCACCGTGGCCGTATCATGCCTGGAGGGCAGGATCACCGACCCGCGCGCCTATGTACAAGAGGCATTGATATGAAGGGAAGGGCAATAGTGTTACCCGAAAACATTGACACCGATATCATCATTCCCACACAGTACATGACCCTGCCCACGGTAAGGCGGATGTGCTCATATGCGTTTTCACCGCTGCGGCCGGAGCTGGCAGCCACGGTGCGCAGGGGCGATATACTCGTGGCGGGTAAAAACTTCGGCTGCGGTTCGTCACGTGAACAGGCCCCGGAGATAATCCGGGAGCTGGGTTTTGCCTGCGTCATTGCCGAATCGTTCGCGCGGATTTTTTACCGCAACGCGCTGACCAACGGCCTGCTTGTGCTTGAGGTTCCGGGAATCGCCGCGGGCGTCAAGGAAGGCGATATCATCACCGTGGACATGGAGTACAACAAAATCCTGACCCCGGATGGCGGGAGGTACGGTTTTGCGGCCATACCGGACCGCCTCGCGGCCATGCTAGAAGCGGGTGGGCTTGTCAACTATTATAAGAAACTCAATAGAGCCGCCTCATGAAACACACGCTGTCCCAGAAAATACTGATTCGTCACACGGAAGAACGCGGCCTGCAAAGCGGAGACATCGTTGAGACCGCGGTGGACCGCGTGATGATACATGATTTCTTTACCCCGTTTTGTTTTGGCAAATTCAACGAAATGGGATTCTCTCGCGTATGGGACCCGGATAAGATTGTGCTAGTGTATGATCACCTTGTACCCACCAGTTTTATTTCCGACTCACGCCACCACAAAATCGGTGACGAGTTCGCCCGTGCCCACGGCATCACGCATGTACACCGCGCGGACGGCGTATGCCACCAGCTCATGCCCGAACACGGGTATGTGAAATCGGGCGATATCGTACTGGGAACCGATTCGCATACCGTCACCTACGGGGCCCTGGGCGCCCTGGCCACGGGGATCGGGTATACGGAGATGGCGGCCGTTCTGGGAACGGGAAAAATCTGGTTAAAGGCAGCCCCCACCATCCGGCTGGAAATAGACGGGGAACTGCCCCGGGGAGTGTACGCAAAGGACGTAATTCTTTGTGTCATGCAGAGGCTGGGCGCGGACGGCTCGTCTTACAAGGTTCTGGAGTTCGGCGGCTCATGCGTCAGGGATATGTCCCAGGACCAGCGCTTTACCCTGTCCAATATGAGTGTGGAGGCCGGGGCCAAGGCCGGGCTGATCGAGCCCGATGAAAAAACCCTCGATTATCTCAGGGAACGATGTGACGGGGCGAATATCGACGGTCTTAAAAGCGATGAGGGCGCGGCGTACGACCGGGTGGTGGAGATAAACGCACGGGACTTAAAGCCGCTGGCCGCCTGCCCGTACAACGTGGATAACGTCAAGCCCGTGGAAGACCTGGAAGGTGTGCAGATAGACCAGGTGTTCCTGGGCTCTTGCACCAACGGCAGGCTTGAAGACCTAAAGGTCGCCGCGGAGATTATCGGGGGTAAGAAGATCCACCCCGATGTGCGCTTTATCGTGGTGCCGGCCAGCAGAAGCATTTACATGCAGGCAGTGCGCCTCGGCTATATTCAGGCCCTTGCGGAGGCGGGCGCCATTATCAACCACCCTTCCTGCGGACTCTGCGCCGGGCGCAGCAATGGCATTCTCACCAACGGCGAACGCATTGTAAGCACCAATAACAGGAATTTTTTGGGCAGAATGGGTGACGATCGAGTGGAAATTTATCTGGCCTCACCGGCCACGGCCGCGGCCGCGGCGCTGGCGGGAAAGATTACCTCTCCCCTCACATATCTATAACTCTTAAAACCGGACTGCCCGCCTTGGGGGCGGACAGTCCTTTCCGGCGAACTAGGCCTCTACAGGCACGAGCTCTTCCTTTTTTTCTTTTTGCTTGTTGAACTCGGGCTTAAGCTCAACATAATTTGCGACGATGTGCACCCTGGATCTGGGTTTTCCCTCTTGGTCGGCCCAGCGGTCCTGTTTCAGCCTGCCCGCGATGCGCACGCCCCTGCCTTTTGTCAGTTTTTCCCCGCAGGTTTCGGCGACCTTGGACCAGGTGGTGACATTAAAAAATGAGACCTCCTTTTGAAACTCATCGTCCTGCTTAAAAAACCTGTTTGACGCGATACTGAACTTGCATACCGGAGTGCCCTTCGGCGTATAGGTAAGTTCCGGGTTGCGTACAAGATTTCCCTCTAAAAGGATTGAGTTAAGATTGTTCATTTTTTTCCTCCTAAAAAAATATAGTTGTTGTCGGTGTGCAGCACGTGCCTGCAACTACTATATAACCAAGGAATCGCATAAATTGCTTCAAATATGTATAGTATTTTTAAAAAAAGCCGGAATCTTAAATTTCCGGCGGGCGCACGCGAGATCGCCGGGTCAGATACCTTTATCGTATTTGGTCATTTGCGACATCATATGGGCGGTAGCGGTATTGGTTCTGGCCAGTTTTCTGGCGATGAGGCGTGAAAGGAAGATGCCATAGTGCGGGTATTTTTTAATTACCGAAATAAATTGCTTTTTGGAAATCTTTAAAAGCTTGCCTTCCTTCTCGGCTTTTACCGTGGCGCTGCGCTGATTGTTAAGCAAAAAAGACATTTCGCCCATAAAAATATCCGCCGGTGTGATATAGCCGATCTTCTTGTTCTGGTGGTATACGCCGTATCTTCCGCTTAAAATATAATAGATAAAGTTACTTTCTTCGCCTTCACGAAAAACAATATCCGACCTGTTGAAGTGAAGCGCGTGCTGGTCGGAAAAACCGGCGGGCGACTGAACGGGCACGTCCCGGTGTTCGATAATCAGGGTGGCCTCATTGCCCTTGTTGTTATAGGCAAGTTTTTTACTAAAACCCCGGGCCATGAGAATCCCCCTCCCCAGCAGGGAGTAGGGGTTCTTTTTCTGGATCCATTCATGGTAGCGCTTTACGTCGAAGCCGTCCCCCTCGTCGCGGATTTTGAACACCGAATGATCGGGGTGTATTTCATATTCCAGGACCACGCGCTTTTTGGCGATCTCAGGATTCTTGCATTTTTCCGCGATGAGTTCATAGATCGATCCGCCGTTTTGAATATACTCGGCCTTCTCCCTGTAGGTGATTTTGCAGTTGCCGTGTTCAATGCCGTTGATAATCAGTTCCGAAAGTGAGATGTTGGTATTGATCTTCATTTCATCGTCCACGTACCCCTGGTTGGCCAGCGTGATGGCTATCAGGTTGGTATAACTGGGCACTGCCATGATATCGTTATCTATCTCAAAAGAGCCGGACAGTTTTTCCACGAGCTTGTCTGAAAGCTCACGTTGAAAGATGATCTGGCGGTTGGCCAGGATTATATTGATGGATTTGGACAGGTTTGAATTGATCTTCGAGTATTCGAACAGGTTAAGCAGGTTTATCTTGTTCAGTTTCTGCATGAGCTTTTTTTCATCCTGGACTTTTTTATCAAAGATCCCCACAATGCCGAAGTTATGCAGCCATGTGTCGGATACGATCTGTTTTAAAATATAATCGGTGTTGATATTTGCATCCGAAAGGTTCACGATCACAACTTCCGGCATATCGAAGTTCAGGTATTCGAGAATCTCATGGGTGTCGGCATGAAACGTGGCTACATCACCGGAGAGATTTATCTTTTTCAGTTCAGGTTCGATCAAGCTTCCTATCTGTTTATCAGAATTGATAACCCCAATGATACTCATACTGGCTTCTCCCCACACACTATAACATGTAATACATTATTTTTCACTATTTTTTTATGGTATGTGCGCCAAGTGTAATTTTATCTGGAATAATTGTCAAGATTTTATTTTTGCAGGCGGCGGACTTTCTTGCAGCAAAATATTAATCTTGTTAGTATAATAGCCTGAATCGTCATGAAAACATATCGGATGTGTATCTATATGCTTTTTCTTCTCTGGTTGGCAGCCACGGCCGCGAGCTGTGCGCGGGAACAGGGGCCCATACCTGTCGGACGCCGGTTTGTCGATATACGCGGGCGCGAGCTGTACCTGCGTTCCGTGCCGCAGCGGATCGTGTCCCTGGCGCCCAGCAATACCGAGATTGTTTTTGCTTTGGGCAGGGGCGGTTCACTGGTCGGCGTCACCAACCAGGGTGATTATCCTCCCGGGGCAAAGTCAATTAAAAAGGTGGGAGATTTCAACGCACCGGATATTGAGCTTATTCTGTCTTGTAATCCGGATATTATTCTGGCCGGAAACGCGATTCCGGACAAGGCCGTACATCTTCTGGAAAGCGCGGGGCTGACCGTGATGGTGTCCGAGGCCTTTACGCTTGACGGTATCTTCAAAAGTATCAGGGAATTGGGCGACATATTGGGGGTTCCCGACAGAGCCGCACGGCTTGTGACCCGGATACGGGAAGAAATAAATTCCATCCATGAACGGGTGGAAGGATTAAAGACGGTTTCATGTTATTATATGATCTCCTTCGGTGAACAGGGAAACTGGACCGTGGGGCCGGGCAGTTTTGTCGATGAGCTCGTTACACTGGCCGGCGGATACAATATCGCTCACACCCTGCCCGGGCCATGGGTAAACATGGATATCGAACTGCTTTTGGCCGCAGATCCGGAAGTGATCATCGCCGGCGGATCGGCAGGTGACGTTCAAAAGCTGTCAAGCCTGCCTTTGTATGATAGGCTGCGCGCGGTAAGGCGGGGCAGGGTTGTTGTGCTTGACGACAGCCTAATAACCAGGCCCGGACCGCGTATCACCCAGGGTTTGGAGCTCTTGGCCCGAACCCTGCACCCGGAGGCGTTTACCGTGCATGCTGGACAGACTCATGAAAAGTAGGCCGCTTTTTCATATTATACTCATTTCACTTTTAATTTTATGTATGCTGGCCGGGATCGTCGCGGCCTGCGCCCTGGGCAGGGTAGGTATTGCTTTTACCGACGTACTAATGGTGCTTGTCAAGCACATCCCTGGCATAGGCGGGTTGATCGGTCCCGGATCGTATCCGGATATCGCCTTAAGCGGCGTTCTTTTAAATCGCCTGCCGCGGGCCGTGCTTTCGCTGCTGGTGGGGGCGGGGCTGGCCTGCGCCGGGGCCGCCTTTCAGGGCCTGTTCAAAAACCCGCTGGCCGATCCCTATTTTGTGGGTGTCTCAGCGGGCGCGGCCTTGGGCGCTGCGATCGCCATTGTGCTGGGTGTATCATATTTTTTAGGCATAAGCGGAACCGGGATGTTCGCCTTTTTTGCTGCATTGGCCACGGTGCTGGTTGTGTACCGGTTGGCCTCGGGAGGGGGCAGGGCCTCCACCCTTCACCTGGTACTAGCCGGTATCGCGGTAAGCGCCTTTCTTACCGCGTGTTTTTCCCTTGTCATGGCCCTGAACAGGCAAAAAATGGGGCAGATCATCTCCTGGACCATGGGCAGTTTTGAATATACAACATGGGAGGAGACGGGAATATTCGCCCTGTCCCTGGCTGTGGGGTTTACCGGCATGTTCATATTCGCCCGGGACCTGAACGTGATGCTTTCCGGTGAGGAAACAGCCCATACCCTGGGCGTTCCGGTGGAAAGAGTAAAGCTGATTATGCTTGTCCTGGCCTCGTTCGTGGGGGCCATGGCCGTGTCCGTAAGCGGTATCATCTGGTTTGTAGGCCTGATCGTACCGCATGCGGTTAGGTTGGTTACGGGCCCGGATCATAAGCTGGTGTTTCCCTATTCCGCTTTGTGCGGCGGGATTTTCCTGCTGGCAGCCGATCTGCTGGCGCGCATGATTCTGCCCAGCGGTGAGCTTCCGGTTGGCGTGATCACCGCGCTTTGCGGGGCGCCGTTTTTTATATACCTGCTTTTAAAAAATAAAAGAGAGTATCTGTGAATATGGAGAAGAACGAAATCCATGTGCATATAAAAAACTTAAGCTTCAGTTATCCCGGCAACAGGATTTTCCGCCGCATCACAGCGGCGATTAATACAGGAAGCTTCACCTCGCTTGTGGGTCCCAACGGTTCGGGCAAGACAACACTCCTCCGGCTTCTGACCAGGTGGCTTAGGCCTGCGTCCGGTACGATAAACATCGAGGGCAGGGAGCTTTCCGCCATTTCCCAAAAGGAGCTTGGCCGCATGATAGGGTTCGTGAAACAGGACCTTGCGGCCGGACTGAATTTTACGGTATTTGAGATGGTGCTGATGGGCCGTTACCCGCATCTTGACCGCTTTTCGTTCGTCTCGGAACATGACCGCCGCATAGCAGCCGAGGCGCTGGAGCTTACCCATACCTCTTATCTGAAGGACAGAATATTCGGGGGCTTAAGCTCCGGCGAAGCACAGATGGTGGTGCTGGCCAGGGCCTTGGCACAGCAACCCGAACTGTTGTTACTTGATGAGCCGATCTCCCACCTGGACCTGAAACACCAGACACAGATCCTGAGTCTATTGAAAGACCTGCAGCGGGAGAAAAAAATAACGATCATTGCCGCGCTCCATGATCTGAACAGCGCGGCCCAAGCGAGCGATAATGTAATCCTGTTGTCCGGCGGAGAGATTTTTGCCCAGGGAGGGGTCGGCCACGTATTATCAGCCGAAAACATTCAAAAAGTATACGGGATCAAGGTGGAAATGGCCGCCCACCCCGTAAGCGGCCTGCCCTATATTCTGCCGGTCGTCTTTTCATAGTGCCGATCGTGGTTTACTTCTCGGCTTCTTCCTGGTGCATGGCGTGCGAGGCCTTGATTACATCATCCGCGATCTTCCCGGTAATGGGGCTGTAATGCGAGAACTCCATCTCGAACGAGGCCGTGCCGGAGGTGATGGACTTCAGGTCGATGGAATAGCGCAGAAGTTCGGCCTGGGGAACCTGGGCCTTCACCTCCTGGATACCCCCGCCGATGGGTTCCTGTCCCAGCACGCGGCCCCTTCTTGAACTGATGTCCGAAAGGATATCCCCAAGGTATGAATCCTCCACAAAAACAGACAGATTCATGACGGGTTCCAGCAGCACGGGATTGGCCTTTTCCAAGGCGGCCCTGAGCGCGCCGCGCGACGCCAGTTTGAAGGCCATTTCGGATGAGTCCACAGGGTGTTCCTTGCCGTCGATTACCTTGGCTTCAAGATCAACAACAGGGTATCCGGCCAGGATACCGTGCTCCATGCCCTCGATTACACCCTTCTCAACGCCGGGAATATACCCCTTGGGAATGGCGCCGCCGAAGATGGCGTTTACGAACTTGAGCTGCTCGCCCCTGGGCAGGGGAGCGATCTCCAGCACCACCTTGGCGTACTGGCCGTGTCCGCCGGTCTGTTTTTTGTGCGTGTATTCCGCGCCGGACTTGGACTGCAGCGTCTCGCGGTAGGCGATTTTTGGAACATGGGTTTCCATCTCTATTTTTTGCTTTTCCTTTATCCGATCGAGAATAATGGAAAGGTGCAGCTCGCCCATACTGGAGACCACAGTCTCCTTGGTTTCCTTATTATAGGTAAGCAAAAAGGTAAGATCCTCTTCCGCGGTGCGCAACAGCAGCTGATTCAGCTTGTCTTCGTCCTTTTTGGAGGTGGCGGAGATAGCCACCGCGTGGACGGGCTGGGGCAGGTCCAGAGGCTTGAACTTTATAAGCGAATCAGCCGAACAGACCGTATCGTTGGTCGCGACGCTGTTCATCTTGGTAAGCACGCCTATGTCTCCGGCCGTAAGCTCCTGAGTCTCAACCAGTTTTTTCCCGATGCAGGTGTATATTTTTGAATTCTTTTCCTTATGCTCATCCCGGCTGTTAATTACCTCGGAATCAGGCTTAAGTGTTCCGGAAAGAACCTTTATGTATGAAAGCTTACCGGAAAACTGGTCGATGCTCGTTTTGAACACAAAGGCCGCAAAAGGCTCACTGCTTTTAATAGGACGTACTATCTCATTTCCCGCGGCGTCCATGGCGGCCGTCTCTCCCGCGGGCGACGGGCCCACGTGCACAATAACATCCAGGAGCGAGAAAACGCCCTTGTTGTCCAGGGCGGAACCGCAGAGCACCGGTACTATCTTGGCGTTCTTGATGCCCTTGGCCAGACCGTCGCGTATTTCATCTTCACTTAAGGAACCCTGCTCAAAGAATTTTTCGATGAGTTTGTCGTCGCCTTCGGCCGCGGTTTCCACCATGGCCTCATGGTATTTTTCCGCTTCGGCCTTGAGCTCATCGGGGATATCCGTAGGGGCGGGTTTTTTCCCTTCGCTTTTCAGGTAGGCCTTCATATCAATCAGGTTTATCACGCCCTGAAAACCGTTGCCTTTGCCGATGGGGATGGTGACGGGAATAAAGCTCGCATTGAACTTGGCCTTCAGGTCATCAAGCGTCTTTGTAAAATCCGCATGCTCCTTACCCATTTTGTTTATGAATACGATACGCGGGAAGTTGGTCTTGTTTAACCTTCTCCATAGTTTTACGGTTTCTATCTGGACGCCTACGTCGGCGCCCACCAGTATTACGGCAAGTTCGGCTGCGCGCAGGGCCAAGACCACCTCGCCCACGAAATCCGATACGCCGGGCGTATCAAGGATATTTATTTTATGCCCGTTCCACATGATATCTGAAAGTGAGGTATGTATGGAAATCTTTCGATTTATTTCCTCTTCGGTGGAATCACTCACCGTCTTGCCGGTTTCAACACTTTCGGGTTTGGGAATGGCACCGCCGTTGAAAAGAATCGTTTCCGTTAACGTCGTCTTTCCCGTACTGCCGTGACCACAGAGAACGATATTACAGATGGTTTCGGTTGTGACATTCATACCTGACTCCTTTTCTAAAAGCTTTGTGCCGGGGGTTTTTTGCTACTATATAAGCTGGCTATGGCTTTGTCAACCGTAATTTTAAATTTAGCCGGGGAACGTACTTCCGGAAAGGTTGTACGCGTTTTTTTTCGTGCAACTTACCGCCGTACAAGATTCGTAAGCATGGGGTAACAGGACGCAGGCAGGGAGATGATTTTATGCCGAGACAGATTTCCGCTTGTAATTTCAATCTCGGTCTTGGCCACGCCGAGTAATTTGGATAGAAAGCCTATAAGCGCGCTGTTGGCCTTTCCCTTCTCCGGCCGGGCGTTCAGTTTTATGACAAGTTCATTGTTCTTGATCCCCGCAAACCGCGTGACGGCGCTTCCGGTAATAACCTTGACCTTTACATGCACACCGCCGGCTTTATGGGTTATCAGGTCACCTTCACTCATGGGCGTGGACATCAGCGGGAAAACGTACCGTAATACTCCGCTTTTTCCAGGGTATGCCCCTGAATCAGCCGGAGCAGGTCCCGTTTGCCGATCCCCGCACCGATGGTAAGCAAAGTATCCAGCGCGTACAGCCGGAAAAAATAGCGGTGAACGCCGCCGGGCGGCGGCGCGGGACCGCCGTACCCGATCCTATTGAAATCATTGCGGCCCTGTAACACGCCGTTGTCGAGTTTCGGTGATGCGGGGATGTCCTGCTTCAGACCTTTCTCTGTGGCTGGGATGTTATAGATGACCCAATGGGCCCATGTTCCCATGGGGGCGTCAGGGTCCTCACAAATAAGCGCCAGGCTTTTAGTTCCGGAAGGAACATCTCCCCAGATAAGCTCCGGAGAAATATCGCTTCCCAGGCCGGTGAACTGTACCGGAATTCGTCCCTTTTCACTGAACGCCGGACTGCGCAAAAAGAATGACATACCGAAAATCCTCCTTCTTGCAGGCCGTCTAACGGCCGATTTTATTTCTAATTAATAATATCGCTTCTGCAACCGTTATTTCAAGAGAACTTTCCCTGCTTTCGACGTCTTTTATGCTGATTTTGCCTTTGCTCTTTTCATCACCCCCGCAGATCAGGGCAAAGGGAATTCCTTTTTTGGAGGCTGCTTGAAACTGAAGCGCCAGCTTTTTTTTCTCAGGGAACACCTCGGTTATTATTCCGTTGTCCCTGAACTCTTCGGCGAGTTTATGGTAGTAACCGGTGAGCTCCTCGTCGATGCATAAAATCAGCAGACCGGCGGAGACACCCGGTTCGGGTAAGAGCTTCAGTTCCTCAAGCGCGGCCAGCAGGCGGTCAAGGCCGATGGACGCGCCCACACCGCTCAAGGTTTGCGTGGAGAACAGGGAAACAAGATTGTCGTATCTGCCTCCCGAGCAAACCGAGCCGATATTCGGAAGATCATTCAGGAAGGTCTCGAACACCAGGCCGGTATAGTAGTCCAGGCCGCGGGTAATGGAAAGATTCGGCTTAAAGAAAGATCCGATTCCAAGGTCCGCCGCATAGCCCAAAATATCGATTACCCGCCGTACGTGCGGTGAATCATTGCCAAGCTGCGCCTTGAGTTTGTTCAAAGTACGCTCGGCCGAGTTTTCGGGCGCGATCAGCTCCAAAACCGCCTTTACATCAGTTCCGGGCATAAACCCGTGCAACTGTTCCTCCACCTCGCCGCGGCCGAGTTTTTGAAGTTTATCTATGGTACGTAGAATATCCGCCGCCCTTTCACCATACCCCATGTTGTCCAGATAGCTGCGTAATATACCGCGGTGGGAAATATGTATGGCGAATCCGTCAAGCGCCAAGGCCCTCATGCTGCGGTAAATGGTCAATAAAATTTCAAAGTCCGCTGAGGCCGATTCGGTTCCCACCAGGTCGAAATCGCACTGCATGAATTCGCGATAACGGCCTTTATGCGGTTTTTCACCGCGCCACACCTTGGCGATATGATAGCGCCTGAAGGGCAGGGTAACTTCATGCATGTGCTGGGCCATAAAACGGGCGAAAGGTACGGTGAGATCGTAGCGCAGGGCGATGTCCCTGTTGCCCTGGTCGAAAAAACGGTATACCTGTTTCTCGGTTTCCCCGCCTGATTTTCCGAGAAGGATTTCGGCGTACTCAAGCACCGGAGTGTCAATGGGTACAAACCCCCCAAGCTCAAACACACGTTCCAGCCTGCGAATCAGGCCGTTCCGAACCGCCTGGACACGGGGGGTAAAGTCTCTAAAGCCCTTAAGTACTCTGGGCTCTATTATCTCAGCCATGCGCGTATCCTTTCAATCCAATTACACACAGGCACCTGTGTGGTAACAGGTGCCTGTGCAGGTCTTTTATAATCGCTATAGAAATGAAGATCAAGAGAAGATTACATTATAACGTGGATGCGTTTTCAATTCTCGTTAAAAGCTCATCCACTTTTTCTTTGTAATTATCCGGATCAAGTTTCTCCGCTTCTTTCAGATGGGAAACCGCCACCTCATAGTTGTTGTCGGCAAAGGCGTTCACCCCCAGTGCGTACGCGATAAGGGCGTTGGGCGCTCCCAACTCCAGGGCCTTGTTGTAATAGGTTTCGGCCGTCAGGTAATCCTTCTGGGAATAGTTGATGAGTCCGAGGTAATAGTAGGGGATGTAATTGGTGGTATCGCGCTCCAGGGCATCTGAAAAGGATTTTTTGGCTTTGTCCAGCTCATTGTTGCTGTAGTAATTAACGCCCTCGGTAACCAGGTCCGGGAAGGTCTTCATGGAAAGGATGAAGTTTTTATATTCCTCCTCAACCTTGGCCGTACCCATCCAGCCGAATGCCTTCTCCTCAACCCGTTTTGAGTTGTCCAATACGGAATCCGCGGGGTTAAGCACGCTGACGGAATCCCAAAGGATGCGGTTGATGTCCCGGTTCGGACTTTTCAGTAGAAAATAGACCAGCCCCCATGCCTCGGGATAAAAGGTGCTTATCTTGGCCAACGCCATGGTTTTATCCATGGTAAGGAACTGATCGAAGGGCAGGAATGCGGATGAGTCCTCATTCTTAATTATCCGCTTCAGTGTTTCCAACCAGACAAGCTCACCGGCCGGCGTGAACGACTTCAGATCTTGTTTGTATTCCGCCTGTTCGAAATAGGCGGCCATGCCTTCCTGCAGCCAGAGGGGCGGGTTGGTGACATACGCCTTGATAAATTGGACGAAACCCTGGTGCAGCATCGCCTGATCAAACTCGGATTCGCTGCTTTTTTCAAACCCCACCAGTTCACACTTCGCCAGGTCCGAGTAATTGATATAGACAAAATCATTCTTCTTTTCCGGGACGAACCTTTTAATGTAGTTGTCGAACGCGGCCTTAGTGCCGAAGATTTTTATCTTCGGTTTTACGCTCAGCTTTGTCAGGTCGAAATGAAAGATCGAATTGAACAACGCCAGGCAGGCCTCGGCCTTCTGCGCAATGAACTCGGCCTGCTCTTGGCTCTCATCCGAGTATACGCGGTAATGTTCGGAGGTGAACTGCGCAGTTACACCTGCGGCGGCGGTCTTCTCCGTTGTGGTTTCGGGAGATTCGGTGGTTTCGGTCGTCGTTGTCTCGGGAGTTGTTTTCTCGGTGGTAGCGGGGGGTGTTTTCTCAGTTGTCGCGGGCGGTGTTGTTTTATCGGTGGTTGTGGCCGGGGGTTCCGTGCTTTCGGTAGTGTCCTTGTCGGTGGTGTCTGTGGAACCGGCGTCGGCGATCACGTCGGTGCCGCTGTCATATGAATCGTGTGATGCCTCACTCAGCTCGATTGTGTTTCCCGAGGAGCCGTCTGCAAAGGCCCAGCATGAAAAAAATACCCCTCCCAATACAAAAACGGTTAAAACTACTAAATTCTTCATAAGCATTTCTCCTCATTAAAGATGATAAACGTAAGCATCGAAAGTGTCAATTAATTTTTTTTTTGGAAGGATTTTTTTGTTTAGGCCCGATATGGGAGATGGTTATGTTTACTTCCTTTAAAATCATGCCCGTGTATCCTTCAATGTTGTCCAGGATGTAGGTCTGCAGCCGGGGCACAAACTCGGCGAGTGTTTTGCCGAAGGGCACGCCGATAAAAACCTCCATGGCGTACCCCTCCAGCTCTTTTTTCAACACCACCTTTTCAACGGATAGCTCCGCGTCAAACTCATTCACACAGTGCAGTACCATCTGGCTGAGAGCGGTCTCAGAGATGTTCATTTTGCCGCGCTTGCTGAACTCGGGGCGAACAACGGTTTTTTCAAAGATATTTAGTTTTTTGGGTCTGAATACGCTTTTCTTAAGGAATATCTTTATTGTTTCATAAATCATAGAGGGGTAATTGCGTTTTACCTCGATGGCCGGCACGGGAATGATGTGCTTCCCTTCCAGTTTACGTGTCTTGATGGCAAGCTGAATTTCCTCTTCGGTGGCGATATCCTTTATGTTTATAATGCGGGAAGGCATAGGCAGGCCGAGATTATGGGTTATCTTTTTCACCATGCCGATCGAGGTGCCGATAATCAGGATTCGCTTGAAATCCTGCTTTTTCAAGGTCCGCTGTACCTCAGTGGCGTGTTTTTCGTCATTGAACAACGCGGTCTTGATGGCGGTTAAATAGGCTTTTTCCCTTTTTGCGGATTTTCCGGCAAGTATTTTTTGGCCCTTGATCAGCAGACCGTCGTCGATAATCACGTTTATATTGTATTTCTGCGCCAGAAGCATTGCCCGGAAGCTTTTGCCCGTTCCGCTGCGTCCGATAAGCGCGAACACCTGGATTCCCTTGATAAGCCAGATTATATGGTAATAAATACCGCTGAATATATTCATATCTAACGCTTCAAAGATAGTAGCGAATTCATTCCCGCGTCAAGCCCATGCCGTGTACATGTTTTTCGAGTAAGGTTCGTACCGCGGCATATGCCTGTGTAAGAACCTCCCGGTACAGCTGCCGGCGCACAAGATCCGCGGATGATTCGGGCATCCGCGCGGTCAACACCGGCAAACGCAGGCTGTTGTGTTCCTCCGCGATACGGATGCCCGCCGCGTGGAGCACATAAAAGGGCATGCGGCAGCCGGAGCCGTATTTTTTATCCCCCGCAAGCGGATGCCCGTGCAAAGCGGCCTGCGCCCGTATTTGATGGGTGCGACCCGTACGGGGCAGACAGAGGAGGCAGCTTTTATTTTGAGCGGTCCCCACGGGAATGATTTCGGTTACCGCTTTCCGGCCGGTCTCCCGCCCGGCGGCGGTTGAGCGCCGGTTTGTGGTGTCCCTGACAAGCCAATCAACCCAGACGTCGGACGCGGTTATAATTCCTTCCACCAGCGCGATATAGATTTTATGTACACTGGAGGATTTGAACAGCGCGGTGAGAACCCTGGCGCCGGCCAGAGAAAGGCTGAAGATCTGCAGCCCGCTGGTATTCCTGTCCAGGCGGTGTACCGGCCCCGGCCTGAAACTTAAGGCGCGGCTGTGGCGGTGCCATGCCCGCCAGTAGGATTCTACGGAGTATACGAGGGAGTTCGCACCGTGCACAAGGCAGCCGCGCGGTTTGTTGAGAACAAGTACATCCTTGTTTTCAAAGACCTTTAGCCTGTTCACCAGATCAACATCGGGCGCAGGAAATCTATGCCCGGCCGTACCGCTTGCGCCCGCAACAGACGGCCCCGATTCGTCCGGTTCGGCCGGGAGATCACCGGCCAGGGAAGACCGCATGCCGGCCGGCACACTGATGCTGTCGCCGGCGGACACAGGATCGGATGGCCTGGCCTTATGGGTATTCAGCCGCAGCACGCCTTTGCGTATTAGGGCATATACCATACTCAAACTCAGGCCCGGCAGGAGTTTGCGCACCACCTTATCGAAACGCTTCCGGTCGTCGTCCTGCTGCGCCGTCAGGGTAATACGGGTTTGTTGTTTTTTCACTGCTGTTCGGCCGGGGGCATTATCTCACCGACGATCTCTTTCATATCCTCGGAGACCTTCAGCAGATTTTTCGAAATTTCATTCATATTGCCGATGAGATTTTTCAGGTCCCTGGATACCTTGTTGTCCTTCAGCAGGCTGAAGACCGTGTCGGACCTGTTGATCTGCTCCACGTAGGCGGAGATGGTGTCCACGGCCTTGGAAAAATCATTGATGGATTTGGGAAGGGTAAGGAGTGAGTGCTCCGCGTTTTTGATCACCCTGTTAAGGGTTCCGCTTGCCTCATTGATGTTATCGATAATGCTCTTAATATCGTTCTGTTTATCCTTCAGGATGTCGGCCAGCACGGTTACCGCAACCGTAAAATCGTTTATCACCTGGCCGCTTTTTAAGAGAAGCGTATCCACGTTACTGGTGGATTCGCCTTCGAAGACGTGGCCCGCCTCGGCGTATGAGGAGGTCTCCGAACCGGGCAGTACCTCCACATACTGGTCACCGATCATGCTGGCTGACATGATGGCAAAATGGGAGTCAATATGCAGCTTTTGTCCGGGAAACAGGTTGAAGGTGACGATAACCGTTCTCTGGTCGGTCTTATTAATCTCAATATCGGTAATCGAACCGATTTTCACCCCAGCCTTACGGATCCAGGCGCCCTGCATAAGCGAGCCGATGTGGTCAAAATGTATGTAGAATGTGGTCCCGCGCTGAAACTGAAAATTGTTTACCAGCAGGTACAGGAACACAACCGCGGTTAAGGAAAGCAGACAGATAATTATCACCCTGATTACCGATCTCAATTTAAGTGCCATTGACTTCGTGCATCCTTTCTCGCATCTTGATAAAATGCTCATAAATAACCGATTTTTTGGCTGCGATCTCTTCACCGCTTTCGATTGTGGTGATCTTACCCTCCGCCATCAGCGCGATTTTGTCTCCCACGTACCGTGTCAGCTCAATGTCATGTGTGACGATCAAAGAGGTTATATGTATCTCTTTCTTTAGTTTGATGATCATTGATTCTACAATACCCGCGCTGGAAGGATCAAGCCCGGACGTGGGCTCATCATAAAACAAATAGTTGGGTTCCAGGATCATGGCTCGGGCCAGGGCCACCTTTCTTTTCATACCCCCGGAAAGCTCCTTGGGATACAAGTCCCGGTACATGTCCATTTCCACCACCTCAAGATATTTATCGACCTTTTTATCTATTTCCGCCTTGGAAAACGTTTTATGGTAGAGAAGGGGAAAGGCCACGTTTTCATATACGTTCATGGAATCAAACAGCGCCCCCTGCTGGAGGAGCATGCCGATTTTTTTTCGGATACGAAGAAGTGTTTCCTTTGTGGCGTTTGTTACCTCTTCGCCGTCGATGTATATATTGCCGCTGTCCGGTTTGAGCAGTCCGGCCAGGCAACGTAGGAGCACGGTTTTGCCGATGCCGCTTCTGCCCGCGATCACAAAGGTTTCGTTGTCACCGATGTGCACCGACAGGCCGCGGAGTACGTGATTACTGCCGAAAGAAACATACAGATTGTTGGCCTCGATCATACTTTCCGACATCTCCTATAAAAATATCGCCATAAACATTCCCGTGAGTAGGTCGATTACCAATACCACAATAAAATTAATTACAATGGATTTGGTCGCCGTCCTCCCCAGCTCAATGGCGCCGCCGGAAAAATAATAGCCCAGGGCGCAGGCGTTAAGCGACACGAAAAAACCCATAATGGCCACACGGATGAACGACTGGTTAAGCACGGGCGATTTTAAAAATACAAAGGCGTTTTCCAGTATAACCTCGTGTGAAATACCGAACCAGAGCTGCAGGAAGACCATGGTTGAAAGGATCGCCACCCCGTGGGAGATACCCAGTAAAAACAAGATGGTAAATACGGAGGCGATGACACGCGGAATAACAATATACTGCACGGGCTCCACGGCCATCATGCGCTGGGCGTCCAGTTGGCCGCTCATGGCCATAGAGCCGATCTCCACGGTAAAGGCGGTTCCGATACGGCAGGCATAGAGCATGCCCACCAGCATGATGGTAAACTCATGAATAATGCCGAAGGTCGCGGCCGGACCGATATAACTCAACGCGCCGTAGAGAGAGCCGTACCAGCCGCCGATCCAGGCGATAAACATTCCCATGACCACGGAACCCACCGAAATGGTAATGAACGCTTCGAGCATCGTGCGTACGAACTGCAAGGCGATCTCCCTGAAAGGGAAGGGCGGACGTACCACCCAGTAAAAAAAGTTCCGATAGGTGTGCAGAATGGACCTGGCCAGATGCTCACCGTCACTTTTTGACTGCATATGCGTATATTCCATAGATCACACTAATTCTATAGGGCCGATAACCGCCTGTCAATTAAATTAATATATTGTGCATATTGACAAATATTTGTTCTGGGGGGAAACTGAACAATCATTTTAGCGAGGAAATAATGGATATTATAGAAGTTCTCCTTACAAATCGGATATTTCTATCGGCGCTCTTCAGCTGGTTCATCGCCCAGTTGCTTAAGTCGATTATCGCGATCTTTAAAAACAGACCGCGTACGGCCTTGCAGATCCTGACCAGGTTTTTTTGGTCAACCGGTGGGATGCCCAGCAGCCATTCTTCCGTGGTTGCGGCGATCGCCACCTCAACCGGTTTTATTCTGGGTCCCGGGGATCCGATTTTTATCGTTACCTTCTTTTACGCCATGCTGGTAATCCGTGACGCCCTGGGTGTACGGCGCGCGGCCGGATTTCAGGCCAAAACCATCAATGCTCTGTTGGGTTATTTAAAACAGGAACGGGAGATCGATATCAAACCTGTAAAAGAAATCCACGGACACAGTATAAGTGAGGTGTTCATAGGCGGGCTGCTTGGTTTCTTTATAGCGATTGCGTTTTGTACACTTTAAAAAAAATGAGAATACCTGCTTTTGTTAATGTGCATAAAAAAGAACTTCTGATAACCGCCTTCTTAAGTTTATTTTTTTTTATATTGGACCTCACCCGTCTTGTTCCCCTGCCTTCATTTGAGTCACAGCCGCTTTTTTCAGGTTATTTTACTCTTGTCGTCAGGTACACCCCGGGGCTTCCGGGTCTGATCAAGGATTTACAGGAACAGGAGAATATTGAACGTGTTATTTCCTATGAGACCGCGCAGGTAAGCTATACCGGGTTTGACAGTTTGGAAACAGTTCCTCTTGCAAAACTTAAGACACGCTTTGACCCGGATGATCCAAGGCTGGATCCCTATCTGAAAGGGCTTGCCGCGTATTTCATTCAAAACAAGGGACCCGATGAATGGCGGATAATATATGTACGTACCCGTCTGGGCGCCGGACCCCTCTCGGCCCTGTTTTCGCGTCTCTTTAAAAATTCCGGAACCGAATGGTATTTGAACGAAAACAGCGCGCGGCCGTTTACGGTGGTATTCACGATATTCAATATGATGTTTATTTTCATGCTGCTTTTGTTGGGCGGACGCATGGGATATAAACTGCTGGTTCTGGGCGGGATTCTCCCCTGGCTGTTTTCCCCGGTGTTGGGAAATATCGCATACTTTCTGTTGTACCTTGCGCTTTGTTTTTACTGGTCTTTTTTAGTGCTTGAGTATATACCCGTATGTGAACAGTATATCACTTACAGATGGGTGGATAAGGATAACAGGAAATTTTTGTTGCAAGGCATACTCTGGGGGGCTTTAGTTTTCGTATACCTGTTTATCAGGATATACGGCGCGGAACCGGTAGGGGATATCTTTTTGGCCGCGGTAACCGATCTGCTGCTATTGGGTACGTATGCGGCGATCGTATATATACGAAGACGCCTGGCTCGGCGGCGAACGTACGTCCACGAGTTGTTTCAACACGTACCCATAGTCCGCGGTTTCAGAAGTAAATGGCACCGCCTACCCGGGCGTACGCCTCTGGTGATTGCCCTCTGCTGCCTTTTTTTAGCCGCTCCGCTGTTGTTTTTAATGTCCGGACACCACGTACACCTGGCGCTGCCCACCCCGGTCGGCCTGGATCATTCGGCTATTAATCTGAAAAACATGCGGGAGGCGGACAGCGTAAAACTCGGAAACATGCTACCGGATCTGACGGATTATGTGAAACATATCGCATTTCAACAGGAGCTTGAGTACGGCACGCCCTTATACGCCCTTCCGTTTGATGACGAAAAGATAACCCTTTCGACCTTTGAAAAAACGGGAACGCCTGGTAGAATAAAAAAAACCGAACATGTATTGAAAAAGTTTGATGACGGATGGTGCGACGCCGTGCTGGCCGGAATACCGGACAGCAGCATGGAAAAAATACTGCTGGAGCAGGGGGGCCTGGTGGGCGTGACCCTGCAAACACCCAAAATACTTGGATTTGATCCGCGTCAACTCTGGACAATAATTTTGTTATGGTGTATTTTTTTATGTCCTTTGTTACTATTTAATTATTTTTTTACACCCCGGAAATTGTATGGAATTAAAATTCCGTTAACGGTAAAAGACAAGGAGTATTAATGGAAGAACTGAAGACATTCCCCAAGGGGGGCGTACATCCTGCCGGTTACAAGGGTCTAAGCCGTGATGAGCAGATAAGGAACGCCCCCGTACCCGCCGTGGCCTGTATTCCCATGAGTCAGCATATCGGGAAACCGGCCGAATGCATTGTGTCTCCGGGTGATGAGATAAAGGAAGGCATGCTGATCGGCAGATCACAGGGATTTGTTTCCGCAAATATTCATTCTTCCATTCCGGGTGTGGTGAAGGAGCGAAAAGAGATGTTCCTTCCCAACGGGGTAAAAACCACGGCGGTGGTGATTGAGCTTCAGGGTGAGTTCGACCGTTCGGGAAAAAACAAAAAACAAAGACCGTGGAGAGATCTGGACCAACGGCAGTTGAATGAGATCGTGGCCGAGATGGGAATTGTGGGCCTTGGCGGAGCCACCTTTCCCACACATGTAAAATACGCCGTAAAAGAAGACAGCCCGATCGAATACCTGGTGATCAACGGCGTGGAATGCGAACCCTTCCTTACCGCGGATCACAGGCTTATGCTGGAAAAAACAGATGAGATTATCGAAGGCATCGAGATCGTGCAAAGGATCGTTTCGGCGGCACAGGTTATAATCGGCATAGAAGCCAATAAAGAGGATGCCGTCAGGGTTATGGAAGATAAGCTGAGGGAAAAATCGATTGAATATAAGGTGGTACCGCTCAGGGTAAAATATCCGCAGGGTGACGAAAAAATGTTAATCAAGGCCCTGGTAAACAGGGAGGTTCCCAGCGGCGGCCTGCCCCTGGACATAGGTGTGGTTGTTTCCAATGTGGGCACCGTCTTTGCCGTCTTTGAGGCCGTCCTCTACGGCAAGCCGTTGATTGAAAGGGTGATCACCGTAACCGGACCGGCGATCGCCCGACCTAAAAACCTGAAGGTACGTATCGGAACAAGTGTGGCTGATCTTATTGAAGAATGCGGAGGGTTTTCGGAACCCCCCGTTAAATTGGTTGTAGGCGGACCCATGATGGGGTTTGCCCTCACCGATCTAAAGATGCCCGTCACCAAGGGTGTATCCGGAATCATCGCCCTGACAGGCGCACGCACCACGGTGTTCCGTAACCTTCCCTGCATACGGTGCGGCCGCTGTGTGGATGTCTGTCCGTGGAGCCTTACCCCCACGGTACTCTATAAGTTCATTGAGCACGGTGAGTACCGTGAGGCCCTGGAAAGGGGTCTTATGGACTGCAAGGAATGCGGATGCTGCGCATATGTGTGTCCTTCGGAAATACCGCTTGTACAGGGCTTTAAACTCGGTAAACATATGGTCTCCAAAATGAAAGGCAAATAAAGGAAAAAATATGGAAAAACATCAAGGCTACATAACTTCGATGTCGCCGCATCTGCGCGAAGGCTCGCGCACACCCCATATAATGTGGATTGTTTCACTCTGCCTGCTGCCGGCGGCGATTTGGGGCGTATATATTTTTGGTCTGGGTTCGTTGGTTGTGCTGGCTGTTTCCATTGTTTCAAGCGTGGCTACCGAATTTATCATCACCCGGCTTACCGGCAAAAAACAGACCATTACGGACGGGAGTGCCTTTTTAACCGGCCTGCTTATCGGCTTCAACCTCCCGCCCCAACTTCCCCTGTATATCCCGATCATCGCCTCCGTGTTTGCCATGGCAATCGTGAAACATGCCTTCGGCGGCCTGGGAAGCAACTGGATGAACCCGGCCCTGGCCGGAAGAGTATTCGTCATGTTTTCCTTTTCCGGGCCCCTAAGCACGTGGTTGACGCCCAACACCCTCCCCGACGCGGTGAGCGGTGCCACCCCCCTGGGCGCGGTAAAATCGGGGCTGCAGGGGGTTGCCGTTACCTTCTCCAATTCCCCGGAGGGCCTGGTACAAAAACTGCATCAGCTGAAAGGCCCCATGCATTACCTTTCATCCATAGGGTACCCGGTTTCCGGGTTCGATCAGGCTGTTACCGGATGGCTGAACAATACCTTCGGCCTGTCTATTCACAAGGGATATTTCGATCTGTTTGTGGGCAACGTGGGCGGGTGCATCGGTGAGGTGTCGGTGCTGCTGCTTCTTCTGGGAACCATATACCTGTTTTATAAAAAGATCATCAGATGGGAAATACCGGTTTCATACCTCGCGGGCTTTTCACTTTTGGTCTGGGTGTTCGGCGGCCTGCGCTTTGCCCAGGGACCCTTTACCGGGGATGTGCTGTTTCACCTGTTTACGGGGGGCATCATTCTGGGCGCTTTTTATATGGCCACCGATATGGTGACCTCACCGCTTACCCGCAGGGGGATGATCATCTTCGGCCTGGGTGCGGGAATACTTACCTTTCTCATCCGCTTTTTCGGATCACTGCCGGAAGGGGTTTCGCTTTCCATCATTATCATGAACATCACCGTTCCCCTGATAGATCGATATACAAAACCCGTTATTTTTGGTATAAAGAAAAAGGAATACACACATGCGGAAAATGCTTGAATATCTGATCCCCGGCCTTAAGCTGTTTGTCATCTGCGCGGTTGCGGCCGTAATATTGGGGTTGATCAACGAGGTAACCGAACCGGAAATCAAGAAAAACCAGACAAAAGAACAGGAGCAGGCCCTGAAAGCCATGTTTACCCAGGAGGAATGGCGGGAGATTCCGGCGGTTCCTTTTTCGCTTTCAAGCAAGGATTTTGAGGATGACCTCCTGAAAAAATGCAGGACAACGGAACAAAAGCAGTTTCTGGCCTACGGCTATGATTTCGACGGCAACAACGACACGTATAATTTAAAAAAGGACCTCAGCCTTGACGACCGTGAAAAACTCGGGGCGCTTTTAAAGGTGATCGGGTATAAAAACAAAGGTCCGGTTGAATCTTATTTCCCTGTTATACAGAACCAATCCGTAAGCGGATACGCCCTTAAAATAAACGGAAACGGGTACGGCGGCGCAATGACCATAATCGCGGGGTACAACACTGACGGTTCCATACGGGATGTCAGACTGCTTGACAACAGCGAGACACCCGGGCTGGGCAAAAAGGCCGAAACCGAAGGGTACATGGATAAGTTTATCGGAACCGGCGGCGACAAGCCGGTGCCCGTTATCAAGAATATGCTGGGCGACCAGAAAGAAATCGACGCCGTAACCGGGGCCTCCATCACCTTTATGGGTATTGCCGATGCGCTGCGCTCGGGTTCGGATTTTGTAAAAAAAATCGAGGGGAAATGATGCTTAAGCAATTTACTAATGGTATTTTTAAGGAAAATCCCGTATTTATTATTTTGCTGGGGCTCTGCCCCACACTGGCCGTCTCCACACAGGTGGTAAACGCACTCGGCATGGGCGTGGCCGTTATTTTTGTGCTGCTCGGCTCGAACATGTTTGTTTCGCTTTTAAAGGATTTTATTCCGGAGAAGGTTCGTATCCCCTGTTATATTATTATTATCGCGTCCTTCGTCACCATTGTCGACCTGGCCATGAGGGCCTACGCTCCGTCTCTCTCCAAGAGCCTGGGTGTGTTCGTACAGCTTATCGTGGTAAACTGCATCATCCTGGGCAGGGCCGAGGCGTTTGCCAGTAAAAATAACCTGAAGAGTTCGGTCATGGACGCCCTGGGTATGGGTGTGGGCTTTACCCTGGCGCTTACCCTTATCGCCCTCATCAGGGAGGTCGTGGGTTCAGGTAAAATCACCCTTTTTGCCATACATGCCATCGGGTTCAACGGGGAGATAAATATTCCCTACCTCAGTGACTCACCCATACGCATGATCGGCTATCCGGCCGGGGCCCTGCTGGTGGTCGGTCTGCTAAAAGCATTATTCAACTGGTTTGAAAGCCGCAACAAGGGAGCAATAAAATGAGCTATGTGGGCATTATTATCACCTTTGTATTCATCAACAACTTTATTTTCACCCAGTTCCTGGGGCTTTGCCCGTTCATCGGGGTTTCACGCAGAATAGACTCGGCCGTGGGTATGGGATTCGCCGTTATCTTTGTCATGTCTTTCGCCTCACTGGCTACATGGATCATCTACAACCTGGCGCTCATACCCCTGAACCTGGACTTTTTACAGACAATCACCTTTGTGCTGGTTATCGCCACCCTGGTGCAACTTGTGGAGATGGTGATTCAAAAGATGTCCCCGGTGTTATACAAGGCCCTGGGCATCTATCTGCCGCTGATTACCACCAACTGCGCGGTCCTGGGAATCGCGCTGATCGCTGTAAGGAAAAATTACGGGGCTTTGGAAAGCTTCGTGGCCGGCTTCGCCGCGGGTGTAGGTTTTCTGCTGGCCATTCTGCTTATGTCTTCGATTCGCGAGCGGCTGGATACGGAATGGGTGCCCAAACCCTTCCGCGGTGTGCCCATAGCCTTCGTCACCGCCGGCCTTATGGCCATGGCCTTTATGGCCTTTGATATGGGCTTGCTGAAGAATTTAATCGGATAGAGGGGTATATTTTCGATATGGATATTATACGTATTTTGAGTGCGTTTGCCTCGGTCTCGGTCCTGGGCATTCTGTTCGGGGTGGGGCTGTCGATCGCCTCCAGGGTCCTGGCCGTTAAAAAAGACGATCTTTTAGAGAAACTTGAGCATGCCCTGCCAGGTCTTAACTGCGGCGCCTGCGGCTTTGCCGGCTGCGCCTCTTATGCCGGAGAGATTATAGGCGGGGAGACCGCACTCACCCTCTGTACGCCGGGAGGAGACCAGGTGGCGGCGCGTCTTGCGCAGATCCTGGGGGTTGAGGTTGACCTGGGCGGCAAGGTAAAAATGGTTACCCAGGTTCACTGCCGCGGCGGCAGGGGTATCGCTGCGGAAGCTTTCAATTATAAAGGAATCGAGGACTGCGGGGCGCTTTACCTTTTATATGGGGGAAACAAGATTTGCAAATACGGCTGTCTGGGAAAGGGCAGCTGTATCAGGGTATGCCCGGTTAACGCTATCGACTATGACGATATCGGTCTGGTGTGGGTGGACAAGGACAAATGCATAAGCTGCGGAAAATGTGTGGAGGCATGTCCGACCGGTGTAATGCGGTGGCTGCCTTATGACGCGGATTATTTTGTGGCCTGCAATTCCACGGACAAAGGGCCGGCTGTGAGAAAATACTGTAAGGTGGGATGTATAGCCTGTAAATTATGTGAAAAAAAATCACCGGAGGGCGGTTTTGTCGTCGAAAATTTTCTGGCGCGTATAGATTTCAAACAAACAGGAGAACGGGAACAGGCGGCCCTGGCCTGTCCCACCAAATGTATTATACAGAACAAATAACTTGTAAAAAATGAAGTCCATTAATCTGATATTCGGGATACATAATCACAAACCCATAGGCTGTGCGGATGCGGAATTTGAGGATACATATCAGAAATCCTATAAACCTTTTTTAAGTGTTTTGCATGAATATGAAGAGATCCTCGTTACCCTACATTATTCCGGAATCTTATTCGAGTGGCTGGAAAACAAGCATCCCGAGTATTTTGTGCTTCTTCGCGAAATGCTGAAAAACAAACAGCTTGAGCTTATCGGCGGCGGGTATTTTGATCCTATTCTGTCCATGATACCCACCTCGGATAAGCTGGGGCAGATTGAGCTGTTGACCACCTATATTCGGGCCAATTTCGGCAGTCGTCCCCGCGGGTTCTGGCTTACCGAACAGGAATGGGAACCGGGCCTGGCGCAGATACTTGCCAATTGCGGCATGGAATACCTATTTTTAGACGATACGCTGCTAAAGACCGCCGGGCTCGACACTGAGAGTATGTACCACAGTTATCTGGCCGAGGACCAGGGTAAAATGATCAATGTGATACCCATCTGCCGGGAACTTTCATCCATGGCTTTTAAAAGCAAACCCAGGGAGGTTATACGATATATTAAAGATAAAGCGGACGGAAACGGCAGCCGTGTAATCTGCTTCTTTGGCGATGGGGAGAATTGGAAGGGTAACAATTCCGAGGAATGGTTACGAAAATTCCTGGTACTGCTGCGTGAATATAAACAATCCATTTCACCGATTCATCCGAAAAATTATCTTTTCCGGCAAGAGGGGAGTAAAAAGATATATCTCCCCCATTACTCAAGCCAGCTTGTACAGAAGTGGATCTTAAACAGGGGAAATACCACAGGGCTGTTTAAATCCTCATATTATCAGGCCAAGGGGTTTAAGCACTTTTTTTCCATGTATCCCGAGAGCAATCTAATGTACAGCAAGATGCTGTATACGCACATCCTGGTCAACCAGGTGAGGGGTGATAAATACAAGAAAAAGGCATCAAAAGAGGAGCTTTGGAAGGCACAGTGTAATTACGCGTACTGGCCCGGGAAATTCATGGGTATCTACTCGCACCGGCTACGCAAGGCGGTGTACCGGAACCTGATCACCGCGGAAAAAGGCACAAGGACGGCGGGGATATTTCTCACCTCGATTATTTCTACGGATTTTGATATGGACGGCGAAAACGAGTTTTTGTATCAGGGAACGGTTATGAACGTGTATATTCATAGGCGAAGCGGCGCGGTTTTCGAGCTTGACTATATTCCCGCATATTGGAACTATCTGGACACCGTGGCCAGAACAAGGGAGTTATATCATACACCACAGGACTGGAGATACGCCAGGGACTGGTATTCCCGTAACGCCTTTATGGATCACTTCATCGAATCCAAAACAACGATCGATGATTTTGATTCCATGCGGTTCCAGGAGTTGGGAAATTTTATTAATCATAAGTATGATCTGGTTGACTTGGACCGGGAAAAAAATATAGTCATTCTCAGAAGGGAAGGCACGGTAAAGACAGGCGGCAGGAGCCGGCAGGTATACCTGCAAAAGAAATACTGGATCAAGAAAAATTCCATCCAGGTCAGTTATTCCATAACAAATGCTTCAGCCGCGCCCCTGGAAACCATGTTTGCCGTTGAGAGCAACCTGTCCTTTGCCCTGTCGGACAAACGAAACGTACAGATCAGTATCCCGCGGGGAAAAAGCTCAAAAAGGATCTATGAAAAGAAGTGTGAGATCGGTATGATAAAGCAGGTTGCCATCGAAGACAAGTCAAACGGCGTTGCGCTTACCTTTAACGCGGACAAGGATTTTACCCTCTGGAGTCTGCCGGTGGAAACCGTATACCGCGAAAAAAAGAAGTGCACCAAATTTTACCAATCTTCCTGTTTCCTTACCATCTGGCCCGTTTGCATTGAACCCGGAGAGGAATGGAGTTCCGATCTGGTGTTGAGCGTAAGTAAATCAAAAACTGCTTGAGTTGATCTTTTTAAAACAGATATCCAGCCAGGGCTGCACGTCGGTGTAATAAAAATCCTGGGCCAGCAAAAACTCTAGAAACGCCCTGCGGTATTGCTTCTGGAAATAATATGCCTGCGCCAGGTAGTAATGCGCGCGGCACTCAAGCTCGGGTGTGTGACGGATACTTAAGAATCCCTTTAACTGCAGCTCGCTTTCCTCATAATGTCCGGAGACAAGAGATGTGTTGATGATTGATTTCAGGGTGTTGGCCTCGCCGCTCGCGTTTTCCGTCTTATCCACGGAAAGGATCTCAGTAGTCGGTTCCGCGGTGGGGAATTTATCCATTGCCGTGGTCAGTACATGTACTGCGGATTCTGTTGAGGGCTTGAGTGCTTTTTTATTGGGAAGCAGCAGCGGTTTGGGGGTTTCCAGTTCAACGCCTGTTTCAATGCCCCAGAGTATGTTTAACGTGGGCAGGGGAAAGGATCTTTTATATGACTGGGGAATCCCGAGTGTTGAGGATGAAATGGGAATTTGAACCGGTTCCTTTAAACTATTTTGACCCAATGTCAGGGTAACCGCGCCGGTTTTTACCAGATCGGCGTCAAGCAGGGCATAATAATAATCAACCCCGGCTATAGGGACGTCCGTAAAAGAGGTAACCCCTGAGTTCATGGTCTGGGAGAATGAGGCCTTTAAGATATCCGCAGCCGAATAAATAGGCTGGGTGCTGCGGTAGATTATCAGGCTGCGCCCGGATTTTGAACTGGTAAACGTGAGGATTACCTTATTATGATTTACCGCGGCCTTTAAATTGGTGACAATGGCCGCGTTCTTCTGCTCGGACCCGGTAAGTGAAATGACAGTCGCGATTGTTGTTTTGTTGCGGTAAGGGATAAAGATCGTATATACCTGACCGTTTTTATCCTGTATCAGCACGGCATAGTAATATTCGGCGTCTATCTCCTTTGGAGAATCGGTATACGATTCAACGTCCTGTCCCACAGTGGCAATAAGTTCGGCCTGCTTATAATCGGCATCGGTGATCTCTTTGGTATAGCGATAAATCAGTTTTTTGCCTTGTATGTCATGGGAGTTTTTCCAGGTAAGGATGATCTGCGTGCCTTCCGCTACGGCCTTCAAACGGGAGACAAAGGGAGCGAACACCGTATTTTTTTCCTGCTGGCAGAAAAGCATGGAAGCGGTCAGTAAAAATATCATCAGAAAAATCTTTTTCATCCCGTTTTTATTGTAATCGGTAAATTCAAGGTGTGTCCATAGCAAAAAGATGTATTAATCATGCTAAAGCACCAATGCCGAAAAGACCGTTATATTAAATATAGCGTGTGTGGCATTGAATATCTTGTTTTGAAATTGCATAATACCGGGCGATACGCTAAGATATAAGTATGAAAATCCGTACCAAGATTATTGCGGTTGTTCTTCCCATTCTGTTTGTTACTCTGGGTATATCAGGGCTATGGGCATACCTTTCCGCAACGTCGGGCATCACCAAAATAGCCCTTGAGTTATTGGTAAACAAGGTCGAGGTGTTGCAAAAGGAAGCGGATAAACAGTGGTCATACGTGGAGGATCTTGATTACAAAAAGAATCCGGAGTATATAGACGTTACCAAGGCCGGCATCACCTTGTTTGCCATCAATATGATTAAAAGCAAAACTGAACTGATCTTCGCCTTTGATGAAAATGTAAATATAACCATGCAAAGCAGCAAGATCACGCTGCTGGGTAATGAGAAAAAATATCTACAAGACCTGTTTTCATCAAAATCCAAAGACCTGCAGGAGTTCAGCCTGGGAGGCGTGGACAGGGTGGGTATGGGATTTTATTTTGAGCCCTTCAAATGGTATTTTATGGTTTCCCAGGAAAAGAAAATATTCTACCAGGATGTGGATAGGATTACCTGGCAGACCGGAATCCTTTTGGTATCTTCCTGTGCCCTGGCCTTTGTAATTCTTTTTTTAATCATAAATTATCTTATCAAACCATTGATCGGCTTACGGGACACCATGCGTGACATCATCAGCTCGGGCAATCTGGATAAAAGGGTGCCGGTTGAGTTTCATGATGAAACCGGCCAGTTGGCCCACACCTTTAATATTATGGTGCAGGAGCTGGAAAAGGCCTATAATCAGATTAAAACTTATGCCTTTCAGGCCGTGCTCGCCCAGAAAAAAGAATCGAGGGTCCGCAATATCTTCCAGAAATACGTGCCGCAGGAGCTGATAGACCGCTTTTACGAACACCCCGAATCCATGCTTGTAGGCGACAACCGGGTGCTGGCCGTGTTGTTTTCCGATATACGTGGTTTCACCTCCATAGCCGAATCCATGTTGCCCGATGAGATGGTCAACTCATTAAACCGCTATTTTTCGGTGATGGTGGATATCATTATGAAGCGAAAAGGCATTGTGGATAAATATATCGGAGACGCGATCATGGCCTTTTTCGGCGCGCCGGTAAAACACGAAGATGACGCCTACCAGGCCCTGCTGGCCGCGCTTGAGATGACGGAGGGGTTGAAGGATTTTAATAAAGAACAGGCGGCCGCCGGTAAACCGTCTTTCCACATCGGCATTGGCCTGAACTATGGTGTGGTAACCGTCGGAAATATAGGCACGGAAAAAAAGATGGAGTATACGGTGATAGGGGACATGGTGAATCTGGCCTCGCGCCTGGAGGGCCTTACCAAGTATTACAAACAGGAGATCATCGTATCGGAAAGCATAGTACGCAAGGCCAAGGACAAGCTTCCGTTTCGCCTGCTTGATACGGTAGCGGTAAAGGGCAAAAAGGAAGGGGTGAAGATATTTTCGGCCAAAAGCGCACTGACACCGGAGGAAAAAGAGGCCTGGGAGATCAACGATGTCGCTTTTACCCATTTCTACAACCGTGAGTTTAAACAGGCCGCGGAGCTGTTTAAAAGAGTCGGCTCCATGATCAAGGAAGATTATGCGTCCGAACTCCTCTATAAACGCTGCAGCGAGCTGCTGGAAAATCCGCCCGCCGGATCGTGGAACGGGATACGGGTTATGGATATAAAATAGATTCCCGGATGCCCGTCGGGCTCGGCCCGGCCCTAATTAATTTGTTTTTTTAGGCATTTATGCTAAAATTAACTATATAGAGATTAGTATACGATAATGGTGTTTATGCGAAAAAAAATAATGGTCTTCGGCTGCATGATGACATGTCTCATGCTTATCCCGAATGGAATCCTCCTGGCACAGGCGCCCGTGCCTTATCGGGTTTCCGTTTTTTCGGACGTACGTATGCAGTCCGAAGCGGACAACAACACTTACCGGTCGGTGTTGGCCAGAAACATAACAACAGAACTGGAGAGCAAGGGATACGGAACGGTTCCAGGAGGAGAGTTTTCCCTTATTTTTCCGGGCCGTGAGCTGCCGGCACAGGGTATGCCTCCCGCCGACGTGGTGAATAGTATGAAGCGGCAGGCCGCTTCCCAGTTGAGTTCGTACTTCTGCCTGGTGCGCTATGTCCAGCAGGCACAGAGGGTTGAGTTAAGCGTGTATTTCTGGAACAGAAACGGCGGACTGATCATTTCGTATTCCACACAGGATGCCGCCGGACTGGCGGTGTATAACAGGTTGAACACGGCCGTTGGGATGTTTATTAATAAAGCCGGGCAGGGGAAAAGTACGGAGATCGCCGGTGGAGGGGGCGGGTCTGCGGAAGCGACGCGGTATGTAAAGGAAATAATACTCTACTCAAAGGATGAAGGGGCGGAAATCTGGCTTAAAGGCAAGGAAAAACTGGGTGTGATAAAAAACGGCCAGCTCATTCTGCCGTATATGCCGCTGGCGATTGGTTCGGTCATTGAGATAGAAAAAAAGAAAACGGGCAATTACGACTCTTCGGAAACACTCACCCTGGCGCAGGAGAAAAATGAAATCACCCTCGCGCCCATGGAACGAATTTATGGCTCCGGGCTGTTTTTTACATGGACCACCGGCCAGTTTATCGGGCTGGGCGTGGGATATATGGGAAACGTGAATGAACGTTATGTTTATTGGGGCGTGGAAAACTACTTTTTCTTACAGGCAAGCACGACAAAGGATATGCGCCCCGTATTCCATGATGACATACGAGGATTTGTGCTCATCAAATACCGCTTCGCCGAGGGGTTTCCTTTCACCATAAGCTACTCCTATGGTCTGGGCGTGATTTTTTCCCTGCTCGATGCGCAAGATTCACCATTGTTCACGGATTTCTATATAAATCCGGCCAATCTGCACCTGGAGTACGAAGTGAACGATTACGTGTTGTTCCTGCGTATTGAATATAAGATCGCCCTGGGCCTGGGGCGCAACCTGTTGGGCGCGGATCTCATCAGTCTCGCGGACGGGCTTCCATTGTTTACATTGGGGGTGATAACACGATGGTAAGGACAATTATTTTATTGATTTCAGTTTTATTTTTGCTGGGCATATGGAGTTGTGATTTTTTCATAACCTCCCCCTTTCCCGACTACCTGACCACCGCGCGAAAGGCGGCGAATATAGGTAAATATTTCACGAATTCCCACCCCGCCAACTACGATATGTTCGTCATGCAGAACAATATGGCGGAGGAATATGTGTTTGTACTCTATAAACCTGATGAAACGAACCGCAAGGTTGTAGTGTTCGACAGTGACCTAAACTACGTTACACAATATCTGGACCTCAACCTTGGTTCACTTCATACCGGATTTCTCGGTGGACAGCGCGCATTGGCGGGATCACTGAATGTTGAGTTAAATACCGGTACATTTACGTGGTATACGGAAACAACCGCAAATATCTCGCCGGATCAAAGGGATGATCTTATGATTTTTAATTATGCCAGTGGGCCATCTATTTTTTACCTGCTTTCCGTGATGACCTCGGGAAATGATGTTCAGTCATACGGACATAACGATGATATGAATTTAAGCGCAAATAATATCGGAGACGGTTCATTTCAAATCAGCAGCACCGGAGAAGAGTATATACTGGAAAACGGCTGTTATATCGATAACGGAAACCCCGGGGATACAACAGACGATCTGATTATTCTGTTTTTACGCAGGCGAGCGGATAATGAAGGTATGGCTATCGGCATACCGGCGGCTACGAGCATGCCGGCGGCTGAATTTCCTAATACTGCGATTTCGCCGATATTGGATAATTGTCAAACATATCATTTCGGAAAAATAAAAGCCGGCAGTGTGCATATTGTTTTCGGGGGCAGGGGAGTGATCCTGGAACACGACGGCGGAGAAGTGAACCTTTACAATATACATATAGATGCATTATTAAATATGTATTTCGATGATATGAATCACACGAACGGCAGGCAGTTCGACGACAAGGTGGTGGCCTATAGCAGGTTCTATTCCAACTACTATGTGTTCGACCCCTCCACAAAAAACCTGTTCTGGGTCGGTGCCTGGTGGGAATAAAAAACGCATGTGTTTTCAGCTTTTAAGATTATTCGATCAGTCCCTTAAGGCTGTTTAAAAGTCTGACCATGTACGGATCGCGGGAGGATTCCTTGATTTTCTGTTCGATGAAAGAAAGCTGTTCGTTGCTTGTTTTAAAGCCGGTAAGCCGGTCGATGATGTCGGTTGCGTATTTCAGGGCCGAATCCCTGCCCATCTGCTCAAAGGCCCGGTCATAGCGTTTAATACGCGCCATAATGTCCGGGAAAATATGGTCCACGGTTTCGGAGGCCAAAAACTCATCAAGATAGGACTTGCCCTCAACATATTCCTTGGTTGTGCCGTTTTTAATGGTCCTGTCCTCGGCCTGTTTGTAGGCATAATAGCTGGCTTGGGCATTGCGCAGATCCGCGGCCATTGTTTTTAACATGGAAAGGTCTTTTTCCTCGATTATTGTGGTATCTTCACGCAGGTTTGCTTTTTCTTTGAGCATTGCGATCTCCTGATCCTTCTCACTCAACGAGGTTTTAAGGGAAGAGATCTCCTGCTCATATTGCGTGATGGTTGTCCGGTTGGCATCGGTAGGGGCGCCGATAGCGGCTACGTCGGTTTTTACCTCTTTGTCCTTAAGCTGGACGGCACTGGCGATAAGCGTCAGCGCCTCGTCGATCTGCGTACTCCAGGGATAGTCCCGCACCAGTGAAAGCAGCGCATTTATGGCTTCGGTATATTTTTTTTGGTCCGTAAGTTTTTTGGCCTGGTTCAGCCTGGTTTGCGCCTGTGAGGAGCTGGTCTGCCGGGACCTGTCCTGTTCCAGGTAATAGCCGGCATAGGCGATATTGGTAATAATGCGCTGTGTGTTCTGGTCGCCGGGCAGGAATTCAATAGCTTTGGTGTAATTTTCCAACGCACGGGAGTAGTCTTTGTTGACGAATCTGGAGTTAGCCTCGGCCAGGTATTTGTCCACCTGGGACGCCCGGTATGCCTCGGCCTCTTCCATTTTTCCCGTAAAATAGGTATGGCTGCGGTATACCTCGGGTATGAGGCTTAAAGCGTTGAGGTAATATTCGTCGGCCTTCGTCTTATTCCCCGCCTTGTAAGCCTTGTCCGCCTCCAGTACGGACACGCGTATTTCGCCGATCAGGTCCGCCGAGGCGATCAGGGACTTGGTATCCACGCTGTCTTTCTGTTGTTCCTTTACAATCAGGCGTTCTAAGGAATCGATAATAAAAAGCTCCACCTGCCGGCGTGCCAGGATATCGGGCTGGTTCAAAACATTGGGATCATCCAGGTAGGAACGCAGGGCCGTAAGTTGTGTTTTAGCGCCGTCAAGCCTGTTGTTTTCCATTTTGGTTTTTATAGAACGGTAGTATCCCAGGATCTGGTTGTTGATAATGTCGAAATTTTCTTTCTGTTCCTTTAAAAGGGCTACCTCCCGCTCCACCGCGCTTTGTTTGGACTTAAGCTCTTCCTCCGTGGCTTTCAGATCGTTCTGGGCCTGTTCCAGGCGCGTTGCGTACTCCATCCTGGACTGTTCCAGCGCGGCGATTTTGGCCTCCTCCTCTTTTTTGGTTTCTGCTAAAAGCGCCTGGTTTTCAGCCTCTTTTTTTGCGGCAAAGGCCTTGAGCTGGGTATCCAGATCCGTTCCCGAGTATCCTGCCTGGCGCAGGCGCTCTTTCTCGGACTCCAACTCATCATTGAGTGCGGCGCGCAGCTCTTTTTCCCGCTGGGTTATACGTTCTTCCATGTTTGATTTAAGGTCATCAAGCTGGGTGCTTACCGTGGAAAGGTTGTCCTGAATTTTCAGGATTTCATTGTTTTTTTGCTTCAATTTTTCCTCGGCCTCGCGTTTGATCTCATCGATGATGCTGGTGCCCTTTACCGCCTCCACGTTACCGGCACTGATAATCTGTTCGCGCTCCCCCTTGAACAGCATCACCAGGCCGAGGATGCTGATACTCAACAGAACCGTGGCCACGGCGTTCACCAGGATGGGCAGGCCGAACCCCTGTTTTAGGGCCTTGATATGAAACAGCTCGGGTGTAACTTTGATCTTGCTCTTGGATGCGATCTTATCGATCTCCTGGATGATCTCCTTCTGGTCATCCTTGGAGATACCCGATTCATCGTCAAAGAGCATGGTTTGGGGAGATGGACCCGGCGTTATTGCGTTATCCCGTCTGAACTGTAATGCCTTTTTAAAAAGGCCGCTTATTTTACCCATAGTTCTATTCCATTTTCGGTCTCCGGTGCCATTTGGTATATGAAAAATAATACCTGTCTTTCATTTCTACTAGATATTAATATTATACGCATTTCATATGGAATTTTCTAATAAAAAAACATCTGATGAGGGGGTTTGACACAGTTTGCCAATCGGGTTAGAATCGTTTTTCAATGTTTGTGGCCGTGTGCTGCGATCTATCGAGCAGCGAACATCAGAAATCCATCGGGGTGCTTCTCTCTCAATACGGGTTTCAGAAAATACAAAACACGGTGTACGAGCATACGGCCATTAATGAGGAATACGTGACCCGCTTGAAAAAAGATCTTGATCGGTATACGGATTATTATGATATTATCCGTATATACCAGTATCCCGTGGAAAACACGCTGGCGATCACCTCTTTGAAACAGAAAAAATGGCGAAAGCTTATGGTCAAGGTAGAAAAAACGGCCAAATAACATAAATAAACGGAGCTTGAAAATGAACGAAGATCTGGAGCAGCGTCTGGCGCTGCTGCAAAAAGAAATCCAAGAAACCTGGAGGCGTCTTTGACGCGGACAGGCTTGAAACCCGCATAAAAGATCTGGAAAGTAAAACCACGGACCCCGCCTTCTGGAATGATCGGAAGCAGGCGGGGGAGGTACTGGCGGAGTTGAAAACGCTGAAAACCCGCATTGAACAGTGGCAGGCGTTGCGCAAGGACGTAAACGATTACGCCGAGTTGATGGATCTTGCCGCGGCTGAGAATGACGATTCTTTGCTCAGCGAGATAGGAAAAGATCTTGAGGACGCAGAAGAACGTTTCAGCGCGCTGCGGACGATAGAATTCTTGAGCGGGCAGTATGACAATGCGGCGGCCTTTCTCACTATTCATTCGGGGGCCGGCGGAACCGAGGCCTGCGACTGGGTGAGCATGCTGCTGCGCATGTACTCGCGCTGGGCTGAAACGCATCATTATGAGACAAGCATCATAGACATACTCGAGGCCGAGGGCGGGATAAAATCCGTTACCCTGCAGATCGAGGGGGAGTACGCATACGGATACCTTAAATCCGAAACGGGCATACACCGCCTGGTTCGCATATCACCCTTTGATTCCAATAAAAGACGGCATACCTCTTTCGCCTCGGTCTATTGTTCGCCGGTAATCGAAGACGATATCGAGATAGACATCAAACCCGAAGATATGCGGGTTGATACCTACCGGGCCGGGGGGGCGGGCGGTCAGCATGTAAACAAGACCGATTCAGCGGTGAGGATCACGCACCTGCCCACGGGGATCGTGGTGCAGTGCCAAAATGAACGCAGCCAGCATAAAAACAAGGCCACGGCCTTAAAGGTGTTGCGGTCGCGCCTGTACGAATATTACGAAAGAAAAAAAGAAGAAGAGAGGCGGAAGCTTGAGGACCAAAAAAAAGATATTTCATGGGGTAACCAGATACGCTCCTACGTGTTCCAACCATATACCATGGTAAAAGATCACAGGACCAAATATGAAACCGGGAATATTCAGGCGGTGATGGACGGCAGAATCGATCTTTTTATCGAAGAATATTTGAAGTACATAAAACAATAATCGGGCCTTGATCGACAAAACAGATGTTTTTACTATATACTGGTATAACATGAAAAAGTGTGGTATTGCCGTAAGCATTTTTTTTGTGCTCAGCCTTATCCGCGTAAACTGTGAGGAGACACAAACACTGCCGGCGGATAAGGACGCGAACTGGATCGTGGGATTTACAGCCCTGGAGGGCGTGCATCTGTCCATGGAAAATATATACCTTGTACACAGCATTCCGTTGATTTTTAAGGAGAAAATACAGTCTGTACGGACACACACCTTCAAGCCGGAGGAGATCACGGAATACCGCAGGTTCGTTATCAGAAACGAGTTGACCGCCTCGATTCAGGAGCTGATATCCCTGCAAAAACAGAGGGACCAGGAGTTGTTCAAGCGGGAGAAGACGTATGAGAGAGAAAAGGCTGTGGCGGGCTTTGAAAAACAAATTGAAGAAAAAAAAGAGCGTATAACCTATTTGCGTAATCTTGACCCCTCGGCTATCGTATTTCCGGACACGAAACCAATTCTCTATAAGGATAACGAGGGAAGGCTTTTTGATCCTCCCCAATTCTCGGCACTCCGCTACGCGGAGGAAAAGGGAGTGCATGTGTTGATCTGGGGACGGTTGGAGGAGGTACAGGGCTTTCTCTACCTTGAGATCTACGTATTCGATCGGGTACTGCAGAAGAACATCTTTACCTATAAAGAGGGCGGAAGCAGGGAAGACCTCTACAAATATTTTGATGATGCCGAGAAACAACTCATCACCGTGCTTCTGGGACGGGAGTGGGCCGCCTTGCTGGTAACCGTCACCCCACAAAACGCATATATTAAAATTAATGATGATTTCAAGGGTCTGGGCACGGTAGACCTAAAATTTATGGAGCCCGGTCCGGTTACGATCGACATATCATCCCCGGGGTATATATCGGAAACCAGGGAGGTGGAGCTTGCACCCTTTGAGTCGGCTTCCTGCGAGGTTACACTTACGGAAAGCGTACATGAGGACCTGTTCATTCAATCATACCCCCCGTTGGCGAATGTATATATCGATTCATTGTGGATAGGGAAAACACCGCTTATTATTGAAAAGCCCTTTGTCATAAGTAAACTGCTGATAAAAAAAGAGGATTACGGGGATTATTTTACCAGAATCGGGCCCCAGAGCCCCGGAACCATTGAAATCGGGCTTGTGCGGAGTTATATTGACAAAACAGAGTACCAGGAGAAAATGGCGCTCAATTTTTATAATTCATTTGGCGCTTTTCTGATCTCCGTTCCATTTACATTGTTCAGCTACGGCCTGTCGTATGATTACGACAATGCGGGTTTTCCGGATAAAGGCCGGTTTTTTTTCTACACCTACCGCTGGGGTGTGTTTATAAACTGCGTACTGTTTGCCACAACCATTTATGATCTGATTATCTACATCCGTGCCGGCGACAGGCCGCAGGGATGATTATGCCGTTAAAAGGGGTACTGATGTTGCACAAAATGAATTTGGGAAAACGCCTGAAGGAGCTTCTGGGGCTGGGAAAACGGGACCAAGGATTTTTTGAGGAGCTGGAAGAAATCCTCCTGCAGGCGGATGTAGGTCCCCAGGTTGCCATGGAGTTGAGCGATGAACTGCGTTTGGCCATAACACAGGAAAAGTTAAAAACGGCGGATGAGTTTGTCCTAGAGCTTAAAAAAATATTGCGGACGCTTATCAAAACCGTTCACGTGGGGTATGAACCCGGGAAACTCAATATTTTCCTTGTATTGGGTGTTAACGGTGTGGGTAAGACAACCTCTATTGCCAAGCTGGCCCATTACCTGCAGGGGCGTGCGGGTTCCCCCGAGGTGATGTTTTCGGCCGCCGATACCTTCCGCGCGGCGGCGATCGATCAGTTGAAGCTGTGGGGTGAACGGCTTCATGTGAAGGTGATTCACCAGGCGCCCGGTGCGGACCCGGGTGCGGTGGTGTTCGATTCCATAGACAGCGCCCTGGCCCGAAAGGCGGGGGTGCTGCTTATCGATACCTCGGGCAGAATGCACAATAAAGAGAACCTCGTCCGCGAGCTTGTTAAGATCGATAAGGTCATCTCGGCAAAACTCGCGTACAACCGTTACCATAAACTGCTGATTATAGACGCCACCACCGGGCAGAACGCCCTGCGCCAGGCCGAGGTTTTCAACCAGGCCCTGTCCCTTGACAGCGTAATGCTGGCCAAATATGATTCCGCGGCCAAAGGCGGTATGGTGGTAGCCTTATGCAAGCAGTTGGGACTCGGTTTTTCGTTTATGGGTACCGGTGAAAGGCCGAAAGACCTGCTTCCCTTTAATGCGGATGACTATACAGACACGCTTCTGGGTGGTTGATGAAAAGGCGTGTTTTGGTTTTTTTAGGCCTTTTATTGACCTTTGCCGCCTATGCGGAGGTTGAATATTTCAGATCCGATGATATCGGTATTACCCTGGAGAAGATAGCCTGGTACAGGATCGACGAGTTTGAATACGTTGTCACCCTGGAGACCAAGGGCAACACACATATCAAAAGGCTTTTTAAGAACCAGGTTGAGATAAAACGCTGGGAAACTGTCTATGACAACAGGCTGCATAAACTAAAGGAGACGGAGTACGAAGGGGAGTCGCTGGTTTCCGTGCTTTTGTATAACAAAGACGGGGCTGTGGCCGAGGAGTATCTTTACGCCGGTAATGAGTTGTCGGAGAAAAAAATATACACCTATTCCAAAAAGGGGCTGGCCAGGGTCCGGACCTTTGACAAACAGGACCAGCCCGTGTACACGGATTATTATTCGCTCAGCAGGTCCGGAAGGCTGCGCAGTGTCGTCCGGGTCTGGGCCGACGGCAACATGCGTCTTTCGCGTTTTGAGTACGGCAGCGGTATGCTTGTGGAACAGCGCGAATACCTTGATCCCAACATGTTCATTACTCGTTTTGACAGCAGGGGCAGGGTGATAAGCTGGGAACAGTGGCGGGACGACACCCTTGAAAAATCACGGGTGGTCGTGTATAACTCAGAGACCGGTACAATAATGCGGGAGGAGGAGACCGACCATCTGAAGTCGACCACAACCGTACGCACCTATGATGAGCACGGTGTGCTTTTAAGCGAGCAAAGCGGCGGGCAAAGCGGCACAACTGTCAAGGTCAGTTATGAGTATGACGGCAAGGGCCGGCTTAGTATAAAACGGGTCAAAGGTCCGCTTGGAATAGAGGAGTGGAGATACGTTTATAACGTCGCGGATACGCTGGTGAAGGAAGAGTACCGGCGCAGGGGGTACCTTGAAAAAACAACGTATTATACGGGAGAGGGCGGTTATTATGAGGAAATCTACCGGGACAACGAGGTGTTCCTGCGCGTATACTATAAAAACGATAAAAAGGTGAAAGAAGAGTTTATCGTGGACGGCAAGGTGGAAAAAACGCGTACGTTTAAGGAGAACCAGTGAAACTGAGATACATCTTCTTTACTTCCCTCCGCTATTTCAAAGCCAGGAGAAAGAGTAAGGGGTTTGCCTCTTCACTGCTTTCCATTCTGGGGGTAACCGTCGGTGTTATGACCCTTACGGCCGTACTGGCCGTGATGAACGGATTCCAGCTCAATTATATCAACAACATTCTAGAGATCAGCTCGTATCATATCCAGGTTTCTCCGCAAAACGGCAGCCCCCTGCCGCGGGAGGTTGTTGATACTATAAGAAAACTCCCGGATGTCCAGAGCGTGGTGCCGTTCGCGGAAGACCAGGTGCTTATCGAGGGGTATACCCATCAGCTGCAGGGCGGTGTGCTGCGCGGGGTTCCGGTTGATATCCTGCAAGAGGACCGGGGTTTTAAAAGCAGGATATTCGGCCAGACGACCCTGAATGACGCCGAGGCATCGGCGCGGTTTAACATTTCCGAGCCGTTTTCCGTGGTGATCGGAACGGTGCTGGCGAACCAATTACGTGTGCAGGAAGACGATTATATCACGCTTACCTCTGTTTCGAACCTGTCTCTGGCGGATTCAGAGACACAGGAACGGCGGTTTAAGGTAAGCGGAATATTTAAAAGCGGGTATAACGAAATCGATAAAAACCTGCTTTTTGTTTCCCTGCAGACCGCCGGAAGATTTTTCCCATATGCCCTGAAACAGGGCCGGCTTGACCTGAATTACGGTATCAAGCTTAAAGACCGTTTTGCGGATACAGCGGTAAAACAACGGATTGAAGCGATAATCGGCACGGCCCCTTACCGGGTGCAGACTTGGCGGGATTTTAATAAAGGTTTTTTCGGTGCCCTTCTTATGGAAAAGATCATGATGATGGTGCTTGTGGGCCTGATCTTTATTGTGGTGGGATTCAATATTCTCAACTCATTAAGGCGAATGGTGTATGAGCGCAGGGAGGAGATAGGCATCCTCAAGGCCATCGGCTCCTCTCCCGGGGAGATACAATATATCTTTATTTTTGAGGGCTTCCTCATAGGCTTGATCGGCGGCCTGACCGGCTTGATCCTGGGGTTGCTTGTGGCCGACCATATTAATGAAATTTTCGACCTGAGTGTGGCGGTCATCAACGCCTGTATCGCGGGCCTGGAATATATCTGCGCGCCTTTCACCGGCCCCATATCCCTGGGCCGGGTTACCTCCCCCTTTTCGCCCGCGGTGTTCTACCTTAAGGAGGTACCGAGCAGGGTATTGTTCCCCGAATCAATGCTGATTTTTCTTTTTGCTCTCGCCTCCTCGGTGGGAGCGGCCTTCCTGGCCTCGCGGAATGTGGCGCGTATTAAACCCATTAAGGTATTGAGGTATGAGTAAGACTATGAGTTTGATTGACATGACAACGGTTAAAAAAATCTATCACACCGGCGCAGAGGATCTCGAGGTGTTGCAGTCGATTGACCTTACGGTTGACCGGGGCCAGACCGTGCTCATCACCGGAGAGAGTGGTTCGGGAAAGAGTACCCTGCTTAACATGATCGGGGGCCTGGACGAAGTAAGCGCCGGGAAAATTGTGGTAAACGGTATTGCTATTACATCGCTTGACGAATACGAACTTACCGGCTATCGGAACAAGGTAATCGGTTTCATTTTTCAGTTTCATTACCTGCTAAAAGACTTTACGGCCCTGGAAAATGTCATGCTGCCATGTGTTATCGCCAATGACCGGCTTGGTGATGCGCGGGACAAAGCGCTGAAACTGTTGAATGACGTGGGGCTTGCCCAAAGAAAGGACCATTATCCCTCACAGTTGTCGGGCGGAGAAAGGCAGCGCGTTGCCGTGGCCCGCGCATTAATCAACAGCCCAGAACTGATATTGGCGGATGAGCCCACGGGAAACCTGGATGAGAAAAATTCCGATATTGTGCTGAAACTGCTTTTTGAGCTTGTGGGCCGTTATAATAAAACCATGGTCATGGTAACCCATGACACCGGGATTATCAGGATGGGAAACAAAAGCTATCTGCTGGAACACGGGGTGCTCAAGGACAAATGAGTATTAAAACAGCATTGCTTTTTGCCATGAACATCTTCAGAAGCAGAAATAAAGGGAGCAATGAGTTCCGCCACCATATGCTGAGCTCGATTTTGGGTATCGCCCTGAGTCTGATTCCGGTTATCGTCGTGCTGGAGGCGGCCTCAGGGATGATCGAGGGGATTACCTCGCGCTTTCTAGAGTTTGATACCTTTCATTTTCAGGCGAGATTGTTTTATAACCTGGACCCGGAGCGGCTGCAAAATATTATTCAGGAAATCAGGACCGTCCCGGAGGTAACCGGTGTAATCGTCGAACGGCAGGGGTTGGGTTTGATTTTTTCGGGCGGCAAAAAAAATATCGTCAATGTACGGGCCGTGCCCGCGGACCTCTACGCCAGCGATCCGGGCTTCAGGCGGTATGTGAGTCTGGTTGTGGGCTCCTTTGCCCTGGACAAGCCGAGATCGGTTGTCATCGGCGGGTCTTTAGCCGACGAGTTGCGGCTCAAGGTGGGGGATACGCTTAAAATACTCACCTATGCCTATGAAACCGTCGGAGGCACAACCCGGATAACCCCGCGGCCCAACAGGCTTACCATCACGGGTATATATTCCGTAGGCTACCAGGAGCTGGACAAGGCCTCCGTGTTTATCTCGTTCGCCACGGGCAGGCGCATGCTGGCGTTTAACCAGTCCGATGAATTTCTCAAGATAAAGGTATCCGATCCGTACAAGGATGTTTCGGCCACGGAAGAGAGAATAAGGGAAAGTATTACCGATAACTTTGACATAGGCTCCGTAAACTCCTGGTATGAAATGAGGGAAAATCATTACAAGGCATATGAAACCACCAAGTGGCTGTTGTTGTTTATCATGATGCTTATCGTGCTGGTTGCCGCGGTGAATATCTCATCCTCCATGGTGATGGTTGTTATGGACAAGGTACAAGAGATCGGCATCTTGAAAAGCATGGGTGCGGGTCCGGGAACCATAACGCTTTCTTTCATTATTATCGGCTTTTTAAGCGGGTTTGTCGGCACGGTGTGCGGCACCTTCCTGGGTCTGCTAATTGCGGTCAATATCAATGAGGTCATACAGGGAATCGAGGTGGTGATAAATATTTTTATATCGTTCGGAAGTAAAATGCTTGAACCGGTTATCGGACCTCAGCATATGGATTACATATATCTACTGAACCCCGAATTTTATCTGGAAAAAATACCCATTCGTCTGGAGTTCCGATATATGATGATCATCGGGTTTACGGCTTTGTTTTTATCGGTCTGTTTTGCTTACCTTCCGGCGCGCATGGCCGGCAGGATCAAGCCCCTGGAAGTGATCCGCAAACATTAACCGGATATTGTTGCCGTTTTCCCGATTAAATAGTTATATTGTGTAAATATTTTATTATATTTTTATCCAAAATTTCATATACTTAAAGCAGGAAGAGTAAAATGACCTGTGAGATTTGTTGTATAAGGGACGCTGTTTTTCACATCAAGCAGATAGTGGGTAAGGAAGAAATTGAGCTTCATCTCTGTCAGAGCTGCGCCGCGGTACGGGGCATCAACACGAGTATGGAGAATAAGGAGTTTTCCATAGGGGAGTTGCTCAACAACCTGATGGATCTCAAATCCAACCTGAAAAAAAGCCAAGTGAAAACCGTATGCCCAAAATGCAAGTACACCTTTGAAAAATTCAAGAAAACCGGGCGATTGGGCTGTACCGAATGTTTTAACGTATTTTCCAAACAGATACGGGTGCTGATGCACAAAATGTTCGGCAGTATTTCTCATAAGGGGAAGTACCCGTTAAAATTGCAGGCTTATAAAATGTATGTGGATGATATCCAGAGTCTGAAGATGCGGCTGGAGGAGGCGCTGGAGCGTGAAGATTATGAGGAGGCCGCGGTTATCAGGGACAAGATCAAGATCATGCAGGAAAAGGTGGGGGAAAAGTAACATGACCCGGCCAGACATCAGTACAGCGGGGACGTGGTTCGACAGGCAGGGGCCGAATGATGACGTGGTCCTTTCCAGCCGGGTCAGGCTGTCGCGCAACCTGGCGGGTTTCTGTTTTCCGGGACTTCTTTCTTTTAACGAGGAAGAAAAGGTAAAGGATCTGATTGTAAACGCCGTCTCGCGCCTGCAGGATAAAAATGATTTTCAAATTTATTACCTGGATTCCTTGAAACCCCTGGCCAGGAAGCTGCTTTTGGAAAAGAACCTGATTACCCAGGAGTTTTCAATAGCCAACAACAAGGTTGTGATTCTGGGGACACTTGACGCAACATGTGGTATGATTAATGAAACGGATCATCTTAAACTGGCGGCCTTTTCCTGCGGCCTTTCACTGCAGGATGCGTATAAAAGCGTGGATACCATAGACGTGGGACTGGAGGCAAATCTCAATTACGCGGTATCCCTGGAATGGGGGTATCTGAGCTCGGCCTTAACCAATATCGGCACCGGCATGAGGGCCTCACTTATGCTGCATCTACCGGCCCTGGTGTCTACATCACTGATTTCAAAGGCCATTAAAACAATCGTGCAGCTGGGGGTTTCCATAAAGGGGTTCTTCAGCGACGGCCAGGATTCGTTAGGAGACATATACCAGATTTCCAACCAGGTTTCGGTGGGGGTAAGTGAAAAAGAAATCCTGGAAAACCTTGAAGATATCGCGCTTCAATTAGTAAATTATGAAAGAAAGGCAAGAGAGGAGATGCTGAAGAAGGAGCGTGTCACCGTGCTTGATAAAATATTCAGGGCGCTGGGCATTCTGCTTTACTGTCGCAGCCTTGCGGCCAAAGAGGCTATCGGCTTGCTTTCCACGGTAAGAATGGGACTGGCGTTGAATCTGCTTAAAGGCATAGATCTGCATATCATCACGGGGTTGATTTTTACCATCCAAAAGTACCATATTATAAATATGCTTGGAGATGACGAAGAGATTGATAACATGCTTGTAGACTATACAAGGGCGAAACTTATCAGAGAGACTCTGTCTACCATAGAAATAAGCGGAGGGGAATAATGTTTAAAGGATTGACCGAACGCGCCAGAAAGGTACTGACAATCTTAGCCCAGGAAGAGGCCAGACGCTTTAACGCCGATCAGCTGCTGCCTGAACACGTTGTACTGGCCCTGCTGCGGGACGGCGACGGTGTGGCCGTCAAGGCGTTGCAGCGGATCAAGGTTGACATTACCGACATGCAGGAGGAGATCGAGCGCAGCCTGCCCAAAAAGAAGGGCGGAATAATCATCGGGGCCGTAAGCCCCTCCAAAAGGGGTAAGCGGCTGCTTGAGGTTTCGGCCGAGGAAGCCAAAACCATGGGCCATGAGTATATCGGCACCGAGCACCTGCTTATCGCCGCGGCCAAGGAACCGGGCAGCATCACGTCGCGTTACCTCTCCAAGCTGAATATAGACGCCGAGCTGCTGCGCGAGGTAATCCTGCGCATGAGCGGTGTGGGAGAAGTGGGCGATCGGGAGCTGTACAAAAAAAAATCGCTTTCGTTTTATAAAAAAAACACACCCACACTTGATGAGTTCTCAAGGGACCTCACCACCCTGGCCAAGGACGGGAAGCTTGATCCTGTAATAGGCAGGATAAAGGAAATAGAACGGGTTATTCAGATTCTGGCGCGCCGCACCAAGAACAACCCCGTGCTTATCGGCGATCCGGGGGTGGGCAAGACGGCGATCGTGGAAGGCCTGGCCCAGCGCATTATAGACAGCACGGCGCCTGAGGTACTGTTGGGCAAACGCGTCCTGATTCTGGACCTGGCATCGCTTGTGGCCGGGACCAAATACAGGGGGGAGTTCGAGGAACGCTTAAAGCGCGTTATGAAAGAAATAATCACCGCTGAGAACATCATCCTTTTTATCGATGAGCTTCATACCATCATCGGCGCGGGCGGCGCGGAGGGCGCCATAGACGCTTCCAATATGCTCAAACCAGCCTTGTCACGCGGTGAGCTGCAGTGCATCGGGGCCACCACCCTGAACGAGTATAAGAAATACATCGAGAAGGACGCGGCCCTGGAGCGGAGATTCCAGACGATTTTTGTGCGCGAACCCAGTGTGGAAGAAACCATAGAGATTCTTAAAGGGATCAAATGCCGCTACGAGGAGTACCACAAGGTACAATACACTGAAGAAGCCCTGGATGCCGCGGCCGTACTCTCGGCCCGGTACGTCAACGAAAGGCACCTGCCGGACAAGGCCATCGATCTCATTGATGAGGCCGGGGCGCGCAAACGCATTAAAAACAACGTGAAACCAAAGGAGCTTATCGATCTTGAGCGTGAGATCGAGCGCCTGACCATAGATAAGATAAACCTGGTCAACACCCAGAACTACGAAAAGGCGGCCTCGGTCCGGGATACGGTGTTAAAACTCAAGGAAAAGGTGGGCGAGCTCAAAGACAACTGGGAAACCGATATTAAAACCGAAGAGAACCTGGTGACCGACGAGGACGTACAGCATATTCTGGCCACCATGACGGATATCCCCTTGTCGCGCATCGTACAGAAGGAGTCCGAGCGTCTGCTCAATATCGAAGAGGAGTTGCACAGAAAGATCATCTCCCAGGACGAGGCGATCAATGTGGTGGCCTCGGCCATCCGCAGGTCCCGTACGGGATTAAGCTCACCGAGAAGGCCGCTGGGATCGTTTATTTTTTTGGGACCCACGGGAGTAGGAAAAACCCTGCTGGCAAAGACCTTGGCGGAGTTTTTGTTCGGCGATCAGGATGCATTGGTGCGGATCGACATGTCCGATTTTATGGAGAAGCATAACGTGTCCAGGCTTGTGGGTGCGCCCCCGGGATACATCGGATATGAAGAAGGCGGGCTTTTAACCGAGAAAATACGCAGAAGGCCCTACAGCGTTATCCTGCTTGACGAGATCGAGAAGGCCCATCCCGACGTCTTCAATCTGTTACTGCAGATCCTGGAAGAGGGGCAGTTGCAGGACAACCTGGGCCATATTGTTTCCTTCCGCAACACCGTGCTGATCATGACCTCGAACGTGGGCGCGCGCGACATCAACAGGGACACGGCATTGGGCTTCCGCAATGAGGACGGCATCATGAACTACAGAGATATAAAGTCGTCCGCCATGAGCGAGCTGAAAAAGGCCTTTAATCCCGAGTTCTTGAACCGCATAGATGAGATTGTGGTGTTTCACAGCCTGAAAAGGGAGCATCTGCAGAAAATCCTCGATATCATGATTGCGGAAATAGAAGAACGCGTACTGGAGATGCACATTGCGCTTGAGTTCAGAAAAAAAGCCAAGGATTATCTGATCACCAAGGGCTACGATGAAAAATACGGCGCACGGCCCCTGCGCAGAACCCTGCAGAAGGATGTTGAGGACCCGCTTTCACTGGAGATTCTGAAAGGGAAGTTCAAAAGCGGCGATCATATAATCGTGGACATCCGGAATGAAAAACTGGCCTTCAGGCTGAAAAAACGGCAGATCCAGGCGGACGAGAAAAAACTGGAAAGCATTAAAGGCTAAAAAACATCCTGATTTTTTCGTAACAAAGGTTTATTCCGTATACGCTCTTGCAAAAAGTCCGACGATATGTACTATAATCTTACCATGCAGTATACGAATATGCGTATTCATATGGTCGGCATTAAGGGCGTAGGCATGACCGCCCTTACCGAGATTCTGGTTTCCCGCGGGGCACGCGTAAGCGGTTCGGACACGTCAGAAGTGTTTTATACGGACGCTATCCTAAAAAAACTCGGCGTGCCGTATAACGAGGAGTTCCTTGAATCGCATATAACGGAAGGACTGGACCTGGTGGTTCATTCCGCGGCCTACTCCGCGGACACAAATCCGGAGCTGCTGGCCGCATCCCGTTTGAACATACCGGTTGTTTCCTACCCCGAGGCTTTGGGCGCCTTGTCCGCCGAAACGGACGCCAGCGGTATCGCCGGCGTTCACGGGAAAACCACCACCACCGCTATCGCGGGAACGGTTCTCAAACAGCTGAAACTACCGGTGACCGTGCTGGTAGGCTCACAGGTTCCTTCCCTGGATTACGCCTCCACCTATACGGGCGGCCGTAAGTATTTTGTGGCGGAAACCTGCGAGTACCGCCGGAATTTTCTCACGTTCAGGCCCTCCCGCATAATTATCACCAGTATCGAACCGGATCACCTTGATTATTTCAAGGACCTGGACGACATTATCGAAGCCTTTGTTTCATATGCCGGTCTGCTCCCGGAGGGCGGGGAGCTGATATATCATTATGATGATTCCGGTGCGAGCAGGGCCGTGGAGCTGATACGAAAAAAGCGCCCGGACATCGATTGCATTCCCTACGGGTCTGGCGCGCAGGGGCCTTTTCGCGTTTCACGCATCAGAATAAAGCCCGGAAAAACGCTTTTCCGCCTGGACGGCTTCCGGGGTGATTTTGAAATCCATATTCCGGGGGAACATACCGTGTATGACGCGGCGGCCGCAATCGCCCTGGCCCTGCGGATAGTAAAAAAAGAAACCATTACGGTAACCGGTTCACTGGTGCGGGCCGTTAAACAGGGGCTCTTGGAGTTTAAGGGCAGTAAGCGCAGGAGCGAGATCATAGGTCAGGCCGCGGGAATCCTGTTTATGGATGATTACGCGCATCATCCCACGGCCGTACGCACCACACTCGCGGGCCTGAAAGCGTATTATCCCCACAGGCGGGTCGTGGCGGATTTTATGTCACACACCTACTCGCGCACAAAAGCGCTTTTGCCGGAGTTCGGAACCTGCTTTGCCCACGCGGATGAGGTGGTTCTGCATAAAATATACGCCTCGGCGCGTGAAAAAGACACCGGAGAAATATCAGGACATGATCTTTTTGCAGAAGTAAAACGGCACCATAACACAGTTAAATATTTTGAGGAGGCAACGGACGCACTGCCCTATTTGAAAGATAGTCTTAAAGACGGCGATCTGTTCATCACCATGGGCGCGGGCAACAACTGGACTATCGGCAGGGAGCTTTTTACCCACTTCTCAAGGCAGGCGGAATCCGGAGGAGGACCCCTATGAACAGTATGACCGGTTTCGGTTACAGCGAATATAATAACGAGGATTATAATATAAGCATTGAGGCGAAATCATACAACAACAGGTTTCTGGATTTAAACCTGGCCCTGCCGCCGTTCTTAAGCCAGCTTGAGGAAAGAATACGGCAGGAGACCGTAAAGCGTATAAAAAGGGGCAGGGTGGAGATTTACTTTAAAATAAAAAATTTTAACGAGGAACTTGAGATTGTCATAGATAAAAAAAGCCTGGAAGCGCACGTGCGGGCGCTGCATGAGCTTAATACCCTGGCCGGGCTGCACGATGAACTGCATCTGTCCCATCTGCTTAGAATCGAGGGAATACTCAAAACCTACCGTTCATTCGACCTGGAAAAATTCTGGAAGGCGCTCGGGCCGGTGCTGAACGCGGCGCTGGACAAACTTGTCGACTCGCGCCGGGTTGAGGGAGAGAAACTGGAGCTTGATATCAGGGAGATGATACAAAAGATCGGACAACAGGCGGATCTTATAGAATCTCTGGTGCCTGAAATTGAAAAAAAAATCCGCCTGACGGTAAGGCAGAAATTCGACGAACTGCTGGGAAAGGACATCGATGATTCCCGCGTGCTGGCCGAGATCGCGGCGCTGGTAATCCGGTTCGATATCAACGAAGAGGTGGTAAGAATGAAAACCCACCTGGAAAGCTTTCAAAAAAGCATGAGCGAGGATGAGCTTCCGGGCAAAAAGCTTGATTTCATCTGCCAGGAACTGAACCGGGAGATAAACACCATAAGCGCTAAAAGCCTGTTGATCGAGATGAACAATGCGGCGATTGCCGTCAAGGAACTTATAGAAAGGATCAGGGAGCAGCTTCGAAATGTCGAATAGATTGACGGTGGCCATATCCGGTAAAAGCGGCTGCGGTAATACCTCGGTCTCAAACCTGGTGGCCGAGAAACTTGGCCTGCGCCACATTAACTACACCTTTCACAGTATCGCGCGTGAATGCGGGTACACCTTTGAAGAGATCATGGAAAAAGCGGAGACCGATTCTCATTATGACCTGTACCTTGACAAAAAGCAGGTTGAGCTTGCGCATGACGGGAACTGCGTACTAGGCTCACGCTTGGCCATCTGGCTGCTGAAACGCGCCCAGATCAAGGTGTATCTTGAGGCGTCATTGAGTGTGCGCGCGGGACGTATAGCACGGCGGGAGAACAAGGACGTTACCATGGCCTCCAGGGAAACGGACGAGCGCGACCGCAAGGACCATAACCGGTTTTACCGTCTTTACGGTATTGATAATGACATCTATGACTTCGCCGATATTGTTGTGGATACGGAACAGGGAGATCAGCACTATGTAACCGAGACCATCATACGGTATGTACGTGAACGCGGATTTTTAAGATAAATTGCTTGAGTATCGAAATCAATACTTTACACATACATGAAACTATGGTATAGTGCCACCGGTTTTACAGGAGGAAGAGACAGGAAATGATTTTACCATTGGATTTACTGATTAAAGACACGGGGAATATGTATCTGCTGGCCTGCGCAGCCATTCACCGCGTTGCCCAGCTCAGCAGTACCGAAGAAGAGGATTTGGAGCAGTATCAAAAGAAATTTGTTTCGGTTTCCTTAAAACAAATTTTAAACAATGAAATTCTGTATAAGCTGGAAGAATAATACAAAACAGTCCGTTGTCATTTTATTCGGCCCTACCGCCGTGGGCAAAACACAGGTCATTCAGGCGTTACAAGGATACAATCTTGAGATTATAAGCGCGGATTCGATGCAGGTGTACAAATTTATGGATGTGGGAACCGCGAAACCGTCGTTGTCACTGCGTACGGAAATTCCACATCATCTGCTTGATGTAGCGGATCCCTCATACCAGTTTAATGCCGGGGACTTTGTGAAACGGGCACAGCGGCTTATTCCCGCAATTTATAACCGCAATAACCTGCCGGTAATCTGCGGGGGTACCGCTTATTATATACGCTGTTTTGTTTACGGCCTGCCCGCTTCTCCCCGGGGTAAATCCGCCGCCCGCGCGCGCATAAAGCAGCAATACATGAATACGGATAACGGCACGCTTTTCGCCGAGCTATCACGTGTTGATCCGGAAAGCACCGCGAGAATAAACCCAAATGACCGCTACCGTATCCTGCGGGCATTGGAGGTCATACATACCTCAGGCAGGCCCCTTTCCGCATACACGGTGCCGGACTCCCTGAGAACGGATTATCGCATGTTGCTTTTGGGGCTTTTCAGGGAAAAAAAGGAACTTGATATGCGGATTAATACCAGGGTGGAGCGGATGTTCGAGCGAGGGCTGCTTGCCGAAATCCGGGACCTTATAAGGCGGAGTTATACGGAGTCCGACCCCGGTATGCGGGGTATCGGATACCGCGAGTTTTTCCGGATGCAAAAAAACTGCACCATCCTGGAACAGGTTAAGGAAGAGATAAAACACAATTCCAGAAAGTACGCCAAAAGGCAGATGACGTTTTTTAAAAGCCTGCCCGGCGTGCGGTGGATACAGGCCGATGATTTCACGGCAATCGAACAAAGCATACATGAGTTTCTACGGGACGGTTGAAAAACCTGTTCCGTGGTCCCATAAACCGCACCCCTTGACTATAATTCAATTTATACGCATAATAGTGCACTCCCATTGCTTAACATTCACACTGTTTGACTCTTGCGGCCGGTGTGTTTATTTTAAGATAGAGTGATGAGTGGAAATTGCATAACCTTAGAAAGGGGTGATACCAGGTGCCTTGCGGTAGGAAGAGAAAAAGACACAAGATTGCTACGCACAAACGGAAGAAAAAACTCAGAAAAAACCGTCACAAGAAGAAATAGGGTAAATATTCCCGGCAGTCCTACTGATAATTATAGTAGGAGTTCGTTATGTTAAAATCAATAACCTTAGGTTATCTCCTTGTCTTGTGTTGTTCGGTGATGTTCGCCGAAAGCCTCTGGGATGATACGTTTCCCGGCTATATCGCCGGCAGTTCGGCATTGGCCGTTGGCGATATCGTGATGGTTGAAATAGACGCGAACATGCAGCTGCAGTTCAACTCTTCCAGCAAGGATTCAAAAACCGTCACCCTGGAGTTCAGCGGCGGCGAATACGGCGACCTGTTCTCCTTTCTGCCCCGCGCCCTGGCGCGCGGCGACAGGGCGGTGCAGGGCGGGGAGAGTTACAGCCTGAAAACCGACCTTGTTACCCGAATAACACAGATTGACGCCAATGGAAACGCCTTTATCCAGGGTACGCGAACCATCCAGTTTGAGGGCAAGGGCGACAGCATCACTCTTTCCGGCTGGGTGAGTCCGAAGGACCTGGACGAGCAGCGTAAAATATCCTATACCAAGGTTGCCGACGTGCGGCTGGCCTTCAGAAGCTTTTTACAGCCCCAGGGAACGGTATTGACCGACCAGGATATTCAACGCATAATCGCCGAAGGCACAGCGCCTCCCGCCGGCACGGGTGGGACGGCAGCCCCCGGACAGGCCGGAACCTTGGGTTTGACCGATGCCAAGAAAAGAGAACTCGTCTTGGAATATATAAACAGGATTGTTGACATTATATTCCGCTGACTTCTATTTATACAGATCCTTCAATAGTACATCTCCCTTAAGGGGGAGCATGGTCACGCAGTAAAGAAAAAGCTCGCGGCATGCCTGCGCGTCATCCAGGGCGCGGTGGGATGAAGAAACGGACAGTTCCAGAACACGGCACAGGTACCCCAGGCTGAACTTCCCGGCCTGCGGTACGGTTTGTTTTGCCAGCTCCATGGTGTCTATGGTATGGTTGTTGGCCGCAGGCAGGGAACAGGCATTAAGCCAGTATGCAAGGAACCCGCTGTCGAAACCCGAGTTGTGGGCCACCAGCACTGACTCCGAGATAAAACGTGTGAAATGCGGCAGCACATCGCCTATGGAGGGTTTGTCCGTTAGCATATCATCACTGATGCCGTTGATCTTGGTTGCGGCCGGGGGAACGGGAACGGTCGGCTTGATCAAGGTGGAAAAGCGCGATCCCTCTTTTTGTAACGAGAACCTCACCGCCCCGATCTCAATAATCTGATCATTGTCAGGATACAGGCCGGTGGTTTCAAAATCAAATGCCGTGAACTCAAGCTGCGAAAGCGCTGTTGTAAGCTGTATTTTTAAAATCGTATCTTCAATCATATATAGCCGTTTCTCGGCAGGCCGCCCGGAATACCTGGACTCCCTGTGTTGTTCTAATATAAGCACAGCATAAAAAATAAATCAACATCATAGGGGCCGGGCGGCAGGATACGTTACTCCGTGCTTAGGTCCGGGGTGAAAGCCCGAGTTCCTTCTCACTGAACACAACAGCGGAAAAGATTTCAATCTGGATATCGTTGAGTTTCCAGCAGTTGCCGGGCAGGCCCGCTTTCTGGCAGGTATGAAACAGAAACTCCTCACGGTTCCAGCCGTACTGGGTGGCGACCTGGGGCAGAAGCAGTCCCGAATAAAGCCCGCGACGGACCAGGATTCCGTGGGTTCCTACTTCGATCTCATTGATATCATCAATTCTTTTTAGCGGGGAAAGGACCGAGATCTCAATCTCGATCTGTTCCAGTTCGGACGGGGAAAGGGGAGGGAACCTGGGGTCGCTGAACGCGGCCGACTGGGCCATTTCCTTTACCGTCTCGTATAACGGTTTGATTCCCTGAATGTAGCCGATACACCCGCGAAGCTTTCCGTTTATGTGCAGGCTTACAAACGCGCCGCAGGGAACGGAAAGGTGTTCGCCGGGTTCGACATACTGTACCGGCGTGCGCGTCAATCTGGCCCCGATTGACAGGCGCGCGGTTTCCAACAGTAGCAGTTTATCTTCCGTACTTAAATTAAATTCCATACTATTTTTCCTCTTTTTTATGAAATGAAACGGCCGCATAATGAACCAGCTCATTGTAATTAAAATTGGTATCCGCCGAGCATCCGTGGGAAATGACCTCCGTAATCCAATTAATATTTTTAAAGGAAAGGAGGGTGGCGATACAACCGGCGCCGCAGGAGCTGATTTTTCTTTTGGCATATGCGTCCAGAATTCCGCCGGGATCGCCCTTCACGATAAGCTTAAGCAGGGTATCGGCCTCCTGCCTGGCATCCGTTCCCTTGATATACGAGGTAAGATTGGCAGAAATAATAAACAGGGTCTCCCCGTACCGTTCCGTAAACACAACCTGGAGGGCGTTGGAGAGAAGCTTTACGGTTCCGGCGCTCACTTTTCCCAGCAGAATGGGGATAATCGTGGCATTGGGAAATAAGTACTGCACAAACGGAAGCTGAACCTCTATGCAGTGTTCTTCCAAGTGCGGAATGTCGTTTTTAAAAAACAGGGTACCGCATTCAACCAGTTCATCCAGCAAAGCATGGTCTACATGCATGAGGCCGAACGGGGTCCGGAAACTCTCGGATTCCGGAAGATAGATCTCTTCCTGGGGATCGCGGTGTGCCGGCGCCAGGATAACGATATGTTTGACCGCTCTGCCTGCGGCGGCCAGAAAAGAGCTGGCGGCAATAGGCCCGGCATAACGGTACCCGGCGTGCGGGACCATGATGGCAGACGCGTCACCCCGGTCGGCTCCGGCTTGATTGAGGAGTTTTTCTATCAGCTGCCTGGCGTGCTTTTTATCCGATGGATAAAAAATACCCTCCACGATAGGCTCCCGTATTTTAACCATGAAGATATGCCCCCAATGAATAGCTTAGTGGTTTGTCGCTGAATTTTCAATATTAAGATGAATCTTTTAAACGCTTGAGGCGAACGGCATCTAATGTAACAAACAGGTTTTTTTCATGTGTGGGAATCACCAAGCCCGGTTTACCGCCCTTCACCTTTTTTAGATATTTCACCTGGGTGTAATATACGTTGCCCCGGTTTGATTTTTTTGCCTTGCTTGCGGCAAGAGCCAGGTTTCCGGCATCAAGCAGGGTATCCAATGGAACGCTTTTCCCGCGAATGCTTTTAATAAACACGTACGAACCGGGGTAATCCCGGGAATGCAGCCAGTAGTCGTTCCCGCGCATGGTATGACGCAGCAGATACTCATTCTCCCGTGAATTCCTGCCCACGATCACGGTGAATCCATTTGACAGGTAACGCATACCGGGCACGGATTCGTTTCTTTTGGGCGGCGCTCCGGGCCTGCGTTTTTTTAGTATTTCACCCAACCACACAACATCGGTACAGGATGAAACGGACTCCTGCTGCTTACGGATATGTTCCAGTTGGGCAAGGCTGCGCTCACGCTCGCTTTGCAGACGAAGATGTTCTTGTTTATTTCTTTTATAGATACGGTAATATTTTTCGGCGTTTTCCGCGGGGGTAAGGTTTACATCCAGGCTTATTTCCAAAGGGGAGTTCCCATGGTAAAAATCCGATGCCGTACACCATTTGTCCCCCTTATGCAGGGTGTGGAACAGCCCCATAATAATGTCTCCGTATTCTTTATAGCGTTCATAACCGCCGATACGTTCGGTTTGGGCTTTTATGTTTTCTAATTTTAAAAGCAGCCGGTTTTCCGACTGTGCAAGTTCGTTTATAACGGAATCCTTTAATCTGATAAGGTGTTCATCCTGCTCCTGTGCAAAAAAATACTCCTCGACCTTTGTATTAAAATCTCCCGTACCGGGCAGTTCGCGGACGCGGTACTCCGTATTTTTCCGCGGGGCTTTTCTTTTTATAACGGTCTGCAGGGAAAAATTACCGCCCGATATTTCACCGCGTGCCGGCCTACGGAAAAGGGCGTCGAGAATGATTCCATGCTCATCGGTCGCGATGAGGTTGGGGGCGGCCGACCAGAACCTGGCCCAAAGGATTACGGTATGCGTTCCCGAGGCGACACTGATCCTGACGATACGTTCACCGTCAACCTGTGCGGCCTCCCGGATAAAGCCGTTCCTGATATGAGCGCGCAGGAAGCTTACAAAACGCTGGGGTTTTCCGCCTGCGGCAAGCGGACGGCTGAGGCGGTGCAGGCGGCAGTATCCGGGTTTGAATACCATTAAGAGTTTAAAACGTTCTTTCCCGCTGTAAAGCTCCAGGATCAGGTATTCCGGGCGCGGTTGGTATATTTCCCGGATTTTACAGCCGGGCAGTCCGATCTCGGCCAGAATACGGTCGATCTCCTTATGGTTCAGTGAGGCGGGAGGGATCATTGTTTTTTAATGCTTTCCAAAAACAGTTCCCGATCACCATGGGTAAAAAAAACAAAAGATACGGTTTGGGGCAGCTCGTGCGTTTCAAGATACTCATTCACAGCGCCATAGGCGATCCGTGCAGCCCTGTCTTTGGGATATCCGTACACGCCGGTGGAAATGGCCGGAAAAGCCACCGAGCGTATGCCGTGTTCGGCGGTCAACGCCAGACTGTTGCGGTAGCAGTCCGCAAGCAGGCGGTCAAGTTCGGCCGCGGCGGAGCTTCTCCAGACCGGGCCCACCGTATGGATGACATAGTCGCAGCCAAGCCTTCCGGCTCCCGTAAGCACGGCCCGTCCGGTCGGCAGGCCGTCCGGCAACATCTCGGCCCTGATTTTCCTGCACTCGGCCATGAGTGCGGGTCCGGCGGCCCTATGAATGGCGCCGTCCACCCCTCCGCCGCCTAATAGAGAAGAGTTGGCGGCGTTTACAATCGCGCCCACCTTGCAGGCGGTAATATCCCCCGTGATTATATTAATTCGTTTATTTAATTTCATACTATATTGTACTTAATCGCACGGGTAATAGGCAATACTGCAATGTAATGAAATTGTAAAACACTATTTAAAAAAACAATAAAAATGTATAGAATGCATATACATGGGGAGGGTAAAAGGTGCGCTCAAAAAAACTGCTTAAAAATCTTTCTCGAAAAACAATCGCGATCAGTTCGGGCAAGGGGGGGGTAGGCAAGACCACCACCTCGATTAACTTGGCCCTGTACTATGCCAAAAAAAACATGAAGGTGGGTTTGATAGACCTTGATCCGCTTTCCGATATCACCACCATGCTGGATATCAATGAGGCGGAGAGTATCTTGAAAAAAGAGATGACAGACAATAAAAACGATTCGCTGGAATCCTCCATATTAAGGGTTTTTAATAATTTTGATATCATCTTCCCCCTGGCCAAACTGAAGCGGGGACAGAGCAGGAAGCTGTTGGAGACACTCTACGAAAGGTATATAGGCGAGCTTAACAGGAACTATGACGTTATAATCTATGACCTGCCGGCGGGAGTCCGATATGAGGACAACCTCGTATTCCTGCGCTACACCGACAACCTGGTGCTGGTAACCAACGCGGAACCGGCCGCGCATGTTTCAGCGGGCGGGTATATCAGAAGCGTGCTGGAGGTAGAACCCAAACTGAGAATTCATCTCTGGCACAATAAATACACGCGTATTCCGGATTCGGATTTTGACCCGGTGGATGTAATCGGAAACTACAATAAAAATGTGTCCAAGGAAGTAAAGCTTGATCCGCGCGCCAAAACCAATATCAACAACTTGGCCTTCATTCCGCATGACGCGGCCCTGGACCTGTTACAGACAAACCCCTCCGCCTTTATTAATATTCAACGGTGCCTGCTTGACCTGGCCTGCTTTATGCAGGAACAGAGGATCGAAGATCTGCGCAGGCAGCTTCGTATCTCGGACAGGCTTTTCCAGCTTATCAAGTATTTCCTCATTCACAGTAAAACCATCGAAAATATCGACCGCTACCTTGACGATCTGGGCGGGTATCTGAAAAGGATACTCGGCAGATTAAGGCCGGATATAAACATTACGAGTGTTTTTAGCGCCGGGGAGCAGGCGGAACTAAAAGGCTTTTTGCATACCCTGCAAAACGACAGGCTGCAACAATTGCTGTTGAAACTCATAGACTACCTGGAGAGAATGCTTGATGCGAACAGGGAATCTTTTTCGGCTTTTTCGATCCCGGCCGATTCCAATTTGTATAAGGCCGTAGACAGGCAAATAGGCAAGCTTTTATTGTACATAAGCGCGGTAAAACCGAGCCTAAGTGAGCAGATGGTGAACTCGGCGGGTTTGTATACCTTTTATTTTTCGCTGTATAAGCTGCTGCAGTCCGAAACAATTCTCAAGGTAATAAACGATTTTATCCCCCAAAAGAAGAATACAAAGGGGAAGCTTGTCAGAAACAGGAGGGAGCAGATACGGAACCTGATTGAAAGAAACGAGGAGTACAGAGCGCGTTATTTTAAGCTTATCAAGATACTGTACCCTGTGCTGAACAGGCAGATCACCACGGTAATAACCACCTTCAACCTGGGGAACCTGATGCTCAGGGACAGGGAGAACCGGGTGAACAAGGCGGCCTACCTTAAGCTTTTTTCCAATTTCATTTATGAAACCATCAACAGCGGACTGAGCATCATAATCGGTTTCAACAGGCGTCCGGCGGTCACCGCATTTAAAAAAGCCGCCGATCTGCTGCTTGAAAAAATAAGCGTCAACTGAAAAAGGCCGTAGTGCACACCGCGGCCGCGCTGCGAACAAATTTTAAATCGCAGGCATTACAAGGATTTGAGTTTACGCTCGGAGCGCTCCATAAGGTATTTGAAAAGTTGGTGATGGGCGTCCTCATTGAAGGAGGTAAACTCAAGCCCCACCGTATCGCTGACCCTCGTGATTCTGCACGCCAGCGAAATGATGTTGTCGCCCAGTTTCAGTGAGCATTGGTTTATAATGCTTCCTTTTTTCAGGCGCACAAGCGCGCGTTGGGTAAATGGTTTAAACATGGCGCCCTGGATTGAAATGTCCATGATCATGCCCGGTACAAGCACAAACCCCCCGGGAAGAGTGAACAGCAGGTGGAACACGTCATTGGTGTCCGGAACTATGCGGTTGAACCGTCTTTTTTCACTTACTATATGATAGCGTTTGAATATTTCCTCCAGGCGCACTATCTCCTGTTTATCGGCTAGGTTTATGTTCACCAGTCCGTTCACCCCCAAAAAAAGGGCCTTGGCCGCCTCTTCCAGGCTGAACGACCCGCTTGCCAGCAGGATAAACACGGTTTGTTCCTTACTGTAATACTCCCTGACAAGTTTTATGACCGGCTTCCAGTGTCGCGGAAAATCAAGGGTGTTGAAAATGATCAGGTCATATGGTTCCTGCTTCACGGTTTCCACAAGCAGGCAGGGATCACTTATCAGGCGGATATCGAAGGCAAGGGGTGTAAAATGGTAACGGATCGTGTTAAACGGTTTAGGGTCTTTTGAGACCAAAACAGCCTTCACTGTTTTGGTACCTTGGGCCTGTTTACAACAGCATATTTATATATCAGCCAGGCCTGGTTTTCTTTGTGCAGGTAATAGATATAACGCCTTTTATCGGTAAAATCAGGGTAATCGAAATACTCGTCCACTTTGACCTGGGCCTCATTACCCGTATACCAGGTTTCCACTATGTCCGTGGATGTGGGAATGAGAAGGATGTCCTGGTCCACGCGCTCCTTTTTCAGATCTTCCCTGTAACGCGCAAGCAGCATCCTGCGCTGCTCTTCGGAACTGTTCATATACTCCTTTTTCCGCGGTTCGTATTGCATATACAGTCCCTCCAGATCAAGGTAGAGAAAAAACCTTTCCCATTCCCCGGTCTGGGAGGCCTGTTGACGGGCGTTTATCGTGTACGCCACCACCTTATCCGGTGAGATGGATTCGCGTTTAAGCGCCTTCACGGTTTCGGCCTCGATAACCGTGCGCATTTCCGGCATGTTCACTGGCGGCCTGACGTTAAGAGTGAGTTTATTCGAGCTAAGCATGGAAGGCATGTTCCCCCTACGCAGGGTGGGATAAAAGTAACAGCGTACGATATAGAGCCCGGGTTTTTCCAGTTTGATATAATCGGTCAGGTTCTCGACAATGCTGTATTCCTCGTCGGGCTCAAGGCTGATATCCCGGTAAAATATATATTGATCTGTTGTCGTTTGGCTGATAAAGTTTTCCGCATGGGGACTGGCGATATTTTTGGTGGTTCGTACTTCAAAATCGATATTAAATACCTTGTCATCCGCTACCTTAAAATTATACGTGCCGCTGCCTGTGTTGGTGAGCGTAATTTTGACCTTGATGTCATCGCCCAGAAAATATATCTTTTGATCATAGAAACGTATTTCAAACTTAATGTCCTGTGACTCCTGGGCAAAAGAGAATATGGAAGATAACACGAAAATGCAAAACAGTATATATCTCAATGTCCTAACTCCTCGCTTTTTTTTAATTCTCGGAACGTATATATGATTAAATTATTCATAAATAAACTGAATTTACAATTAAAAACGTATGCGCCGTTTAAAAAAATAATCACCCATATCAGCGAATCCGCGCTGCCAATAGCCGTGCGGGGGGTAACTGACGGATTTTTTTCGTTGCTGAATGCGCGGATATTTTCATCCTGCGGGCGTACCATGGTGATCGTGACGGTGAATGAGGACCGGGCCCGCGAGGTCTGCCGGGATATTTCCCTGCTTCTGGGAGAGGATGTAATGCTTTTCCCCGGGTGGAACACCATGCCCTACACGGAGATCTCGGCCACCACGGAGGTATTCGCCCAGCGGGTAAGGGTATTGACCCGGCTTATGCGCCCCGAACCGCTGCTTGTGGTCATGCCGCTTAAAGCGTTTTTAACCCCGCTTCCTCCGCCCGAAGCGATTACCTCCAACACGATAATACTTAGGACCGGCCAGGAAATCCGGCGTCAAAACCTGCTGGAGCGCCTGGAAAACATGGGGTATTCCAGGGTGCCCAAGGTAAGCGTCAAAACCGAGTACGCGGTCCGCGGTGAGGTGATAGACATATTCGTTCCTGGGTTCGAATACGCCCTGCGTGTTGTTATGGATTTTGAGCGCATAGCTTCCCTGCGTTTCTTTGATGCCTTGACGCAGCTCTCGGCCTCCGGGACCGAAAGCGCCGTGATCTCTCCTTTGCGGGAGCTTGTCGTCAATGCCGAAAACATACGTGTTCTGAGGCGAAACCTGGAAAAAAACGGGTATTACCCCGAACAGATCGATGCGCTGCTTGATAATATCCGCACGGCCCCCGAGTTGTGCGGGATGGAATACCTCATACCACTGTTTTTCCAGGCGACCGTGACACCGCTGGAATACTGCCGCCGTAACTGCCTCCTTGTATTTCAGGACAAGGACGCGTTGGAGAACGGTTCAAAAATACTGTCCAAAGAATACGGGGAACTGTATATGCGCGCACACTCGCAACAAAAGGCTGCGGTCCGGCCGGAGATGCTGTTGAATGAATTCGCGCGGCTTAAGGAAGGCCGCGCGCATTATGTGGATTTTTCGGCGCAATTTGCCGGGCAATCCGAAATCACATCAATTACACTCCCATCGGACCCGCCGCGCTCCTTTTTCGGCAATATCGCGTACCTGAAGCAGGAACTCGACGCGCTGCTTGAGGCAAGCTATGAAATCTTTGTTTTTGCCGGAAACCAGGCGCAGGCCGAGCGGCTCGGCCACCTTTTAAAAGGTTATGCGCTTCAGATTATCCCTGAACCCATTTCCTCCGGGTTTTGCCTTCCGGAATTAAAGATCATGGTCATCAGGGAAAACGAGATATTCAGAAGGAAAAAACGCATAGCAGCCATGCTGGCGCGCTATAAAACCGAACCCATAGATTCTTTTGTCGAGCTGGAGCAGGGCGACCATATTGTGCACTTTCAGCACGGAATCGGGCTGTACATGGGGATCGAAAGAATAAAGGTCAGGGGTTTTGAAAGAGACTATATCAGGCTTGAGTACGCGGACAAGGAGTTTGTGTTCATCCCCACAGAACAGGTCAATCTTATTCAGAAATATATCGCGGCCGGCGGTCGAACTCCCAAACTTGACAAATTAAGCGGCAAGGCCTGGTCTGGACGCAAACAGAAGGTGAAAAATTCGGTTGAGGACCTGGCCGGGAGCCTGCTGCAACTCTACTCCACGCGTAAGGAGGCGCAGGGAATCAGCTTCCAGGCGGACAGTGAGTGGCAGGAGGAGTTCGAAGCCGGGTTCGAGTTCGAGGAGACCCCGGACCAGCTGAAATGCATCGCGGATGTGAAACGAGATATGGAAAGTCCGTACCCCATGGAAAGGCTGATCTGCGGGGACGTGGGGTACGGTAAAACCGAGATCGCGCTCAGGGCCGCGTTCAAGGCCGTGATGAGCGGCAGGCAGGTGGCCCTGCTTGCCCCCACCACCATCCTGGCCGAACAGCATCTGGAGACATTCACGGAACGCTTTAAGGGTTTTCCGGTTCAGATAAATATGCTTTCACGCTTTGTGGAAAAAGCCGCGCAAAAGAAGATCGTGGGGAGCATCGGCCTGGGAAGCACCGACATCACCATCGGCACGCACAGGATACTGCAAAAGGACGTACGGTTTAAAAATCTGGGTCTTTTAATCATAGATGAGGAGCAGCGATTCGGAGTAAAGGACAAGGAGAGAATCAAAGAGTTGAAAACAAATGTGGACTGCCTGATCCTTACGGCCACACCCATCCCCCGCACTCTGTACATGTCCCTGACGAAAATCAAGGACATGTCGCTGATTAACACGCCACCCTTGAACCGGCTTCCTATAGAGACCTTTGTGCTTGAGTTCAACGAAACCGTAATCAAAGACACCATCCGAAGGGAGATGCGGCGCGGGGGCCAGGTTTTTTTCCTGCATAACCGGGTGCGGACAATCGCGCGTATCAGGGAGCTGCTCCTTGGTCTGCTGCCTGACTTGCGCATAGCGGTTGCGCACGGCAGAATGGAATCACACGAGCTGGAAGATATTATGCATGATTTTATACATAAAAATTATGACCTGTTGCTTTCCACAACGATAATTGAAAACGGCATTGATATCCCGAATGTGAATACCATCATCATTGATCGGGCGGACATGATGGGGCTGTCCCAGCTTTACCAATTGCGCGGACGGGTGGGGCGCTCGGATGTGCCGGCGTACGCGTACCTGCTTTATCCTGAACGGCGCGCCCTCTCGGAGCTGGCCATGCGTCGCCTGAAAATTATTTCCAACTATACGGAGCTGGGGTCAGGTTTCAAAATAGCGCTTAAGGACTTGGAGCTGCGCGGAGCGGGCAACCTGTTGGGCAGGGAGCAGCACGGCGATATTCTGGCCGTGGGTTTTGATATGTATATCAAACTGCTTGATGAGGCGATCGCGCGGCAGGATCAGAATACCGCCTATGAGCCTCCGCCTGAGCTTTACCTGGAGCTTGAATACTCGGGCTACATACCCGACCGCTACATATCCGACATGATGGAAAAAATGGAGGTGTATAAAAGAATAGCCTCGATTAATATCGAAGAGGATCTGGGGAGGGTGTATCAGGAACTGGAGGATAGGTTCGGCCCCCTGCCGGACGAGGTTTACAGCATCCTGTCGGTGGCGGAAATACGAATTATCTGTTCCAAACTTTTTATCACCTCGATCAGGGAAAAACAAGGCAGGGCCGAGGTATGCTTTTCACGGCTTTCACATATTTCCACCCAAAAGGTTCTGCGCCTGCTTCAGGAGAGCGGGGGTCTGGTGTACCTGGATTCAAAAAAGCCGCAGTACCTCTTTATGAAAACAGGGAACATAGGCCTTAAGGACAAGTCCGCCTTTATAAAAGAAAAATTGACGTTTTTACTCTGAGGGGCCTTCCTCGGGGAGGATCTGAATCTGTTCAAGCTCTTTCTGTAAACCCAGGGTCTCTTTGGTGATGGCAATGTATTCGGCGGCGGGCGTATATTTTTGGTCGCGCTCCAGGGCCTGTTCCCACAGGCGGATGGCCTTATAATAGTCGCCTTCCGTATAGGCGCTCAACCCCTGCAGGTAAAGCTCCTCGGCCTTGGCCAGGTTTTCGGCGCGGCCCTGATCTCCTAAATTGAACTTGGCTTGAATGCTGAACTTGTCCAGCGGATCAATACCGCTGGCCAGGTCAAGGTTGTAATTGACCACAAAGGTCACGGTTTTTAAATCTATCTCCGCGCCCAGGCTCATTTGGGGATTGGCGGCCTTAAGCCGCACACCCCCCTGAATCGAGATGAAGGAGGCGACGGCCACGGAAAACCCGCCGGAGACATACCAGTTTTCAGCCGGATAATTTTCCGGGTTAAGACTGATCGGGTAATTGAAATCAAAAGAAAACAGCAGGTCATGGACGGGCGCATAAGCGATACCTGCCGAAGCGGTCAGGGGAAGGGGGTCTCCGGTATCAAACGGACTCAGGTTTCGCAGGGTAAGCCCCACCGAAAAGTTGTTGGCATGGGAATTGTCAAGTTTCAAAAAATTAAACCTGGTCAAAACCCCCACGTCCATCATCGCCGTTATTACGGACTGGTTGGGATATATGCTTGCCGGTATGTACATCAGCGCGCCCTTGAGGGTGGCGCCCACGGAAATCCCGTCAAAATAGTAGCTGGACAAAAAGTTATACGATGCATTGGCCATGGCGGTAGCTTCCATATAGTAGCCATTTCCCCCGGCGCGTCCCCATTCGTCCTTTTCATTGAACGGCACATACAGCATTTTCGCCCCGCCCGCCAGACCGAAATCACCAAAGCGAGTAGCATACACCACGCCCTCAATGTTCGAGTCCATGATCCAGTTATGATGAAAAAGCGAGACCTCGGTATAGGCAAGCTGCGCGCTGCCCGCGGGATTGGATTCCAAAAACGAGCTGTCATTGGAAACCGCGGTAAAGGCCGTTCCCATGCCCTCATAGCGGCCTCCCATGGGGATAAAAAGCGAAGGGAACAGGGTAAGCCCCGCGTTTTCATCAAGCAATGACGAGAAAAATGAGCTCCAGTCATAGTAAAAATCATTAAAATCCGCCTGCAGCGTGATGGGTACGAGAAGCATGAAAATAATAAAACCTATGCCGTAGTGCATCTATATAATATATTATACAATAAAAATCCGTAGAAAACTATCACATTGTGAACCATCTTAATAATCGGGTATATTTAAAAATAAATAATAAAATGTTGTTATGCTGAAAGGTTTGGGCATGCTTGTGTCGAAAATAAAATAAAAAGACAGTATATTTATACCATTATAAGGTAAGGAGTAAACGCGGGCTTATAGTTAATAGACGGGTATGTTCAAGATCAAAGTAGTACTCACGGCTTTTTGGCTGTTTTTCACACTCTATCCATGTGTATTTGCCCTGGGAGAGCAGGAAGATGAACGCATAGCCCAGGTTGAAAAACTGCTGGACCAGAAGAAATTGAGCGATGCCGAAAAACTGCTGATTGAAATAATGAAAACAAATCCCAGCCAGAGCAATACCACCCGGTTTCTGTTGGATAAAATACGCTCAATGCGCGCCGAATACAATACAAAGCTTAAGGAGTTTATGGATCTGCTGGAACAGGGGGATGAAAAGGCGATTTACGATAAGATCGCGGAACTCGAGGCCCTTGACAGCTCGCCTTCGGCCCTGGGCAGCACAATCCTATCCCAGGCCCGGGAGAACGCCTGGGTGGCGATCAACCTAAAGAAGTATTTCGATATCATGGATACGGCGGAGCTCTCGCTCAAGGCGGGTAATTATAAGAAGGCGCTGGAGATATATACCCGGGTCTTTGAACTGCATAAACAGGATTTTTATGATGATAAGGAGTACACAGCGGTCATCAAGAACAGTATCCGGGATATCACTGAGTCTATTAATAAATTTATAGAGCTGTTCGACGGCCTGCTGCCCAAAATAGAGCAGACCGTGAACGATTTTAACGGTCAGTTGACTACATTCTCTACGGAAAGGCTTTCCGCGGGCGCAGCGGATCTGCGTTCCACGGTCAACGGCTTGCTTGGTGTTTACTTTGAAATTGAACGGGCGGCTAAAGACATAAGACAGATTAATGAAGGGATAAAGAAACGGTACAACAAGCCCAAAGGGGATTTTCATTTGTATTACATCTACCGGGTTGCGCATGGCAGAGACTATACGGACCATACCGAGGGCATGCTCTACGCCGTGCAGCGCCAATGGGAGGAATACGTACAGACGATTGAAACCGGCATAAACCGGATAGCCGAACCGGTATATTTCAGCGCCAAGAATCAGTTATTGAACAAGGAGTATGATTCGGCCTCTAAGGCGTTCACCCGTGTGTATAACCTGTATTTCTGGCAGATAAAATTTTCCTCCCAGTGGATGTTCTCCGTGCTCAACAGGGACAATCGCACGTTGAATACCGCCGAATGGGAAAGATTAAAATCCCACGCCCCGGCCTTTATCCAGGCCCAGGAACGGGCTAAAGAGGCCCGTTCCTATATCAAACTGATTACCTTTTACAGCCAAAAGGACAAATATGTAAAGCAGCCTCCCAAGACCGATCAGGAACTGGATGAATACAGAAACGAAATAAGGCGGACGGTGGTGGATATTCAGCAGATGGCCGTTTCCTGGCGGAACCAGGTTGCCTACCTGGACACCATAAGCAAAAACGGGTTTGAAATCCATGATGCCGATTATTCGGCCAGGGATATGCTTTCAAGGGTGGAAAGTGTCTCCACCGCCTACCGGGATCTGGAAAAAAACGCCGTCCGCGTCATGCTTCAGGCGCAGGTTGACCTGTATGCGGCTACCTTTGAACAGAGCCGAAAAGACGTTAAAAAAGCGGACGAGCTCCGGCAAAAGAAACAGCCCACGGAGGCACTGCATCGGTTGGAAGAAACAGGCAACACCCTTACCGGCCTTATCCGGGATATTGACGGCTTTATCGTGAAATGGAGCGGGGCGGAGTCCTATATTTCAGAGGACCGGGCGGTACAGGATATTATTTCAGCCGCCCGTGACATCAGGCGAAACGCCGAGAGCCTGAAAAACGGCATGCAGGATGATATTGCAACCGTACGCGCACAAAGCTACGAAGCCGGGCAGCACAGGGAAAAGGGGCTGGTCGAGTATAAGAACGCCCATGATTCATTCGAACGCAACCGTTTTGCCCAGGCCAAGGCACAGCTGAAGACCGCGAGCGAGGAGCTGACCAAAGCCCTGGAATACGAAGAGAACCCCGACCTGCACAAGATGGTTGATGAGGAGTTTACGGCTTTTGACAAGCAAATAATGGAGAAATGGAAGAACCAATCCATTATACAGGTCCGCAACCTTATCAACAACGCCCAACAGGATTACAGCCAGTTACTGTTTGAGGACGCGGAAAACCAGCTGCTTAAGGCCCAGGATTTGAGCAATGAGATTAACCCGGCGGAACCGGACCAGGAGATTATAATCTGGTTGGATATTGTACGCAGTGCGCTTTCCGCGCGCTCAAGCAGGGAGATAAAGGAGGAAGAGGTCAATTACGCGGAGATGACCCAGCTTTTCAACCTGGCAAACAAGGATTACGCCGACGGTGTGGCCGAACTTAAAAAGGGGAATAAAGAGCAGGCGGATCGCCTGTTCCAGAGCGCACGCGACAAGATCGCCTTGATAAAACGTTCCTACCCCTACCACCGCGACAGCCGTGTTCTGCTTTATAAGATTGAGCAGGCCACGCGCAGTAAGGCGGACTTCAACGCATACCTGCAGGTGCAGGTGAATAACGCGGATCAGCTTCTGAATAAAAGAAACTACCTGGAAGCATACGCCATCTACCAAGATATCCAGGAGATCGATCCGCGTTATCCGGGAATCAATGCCAAGGTACGGCGGGCCGAGGAGCTTGTCGGCATCAGGGCCAGACAGCCGAGCCAGGCGGATCAGGCACGCTCCGCGGAACTGGTGCGCCTGGCCAGGGAGAGCTCCGCCAACAAGGAGTATCAAACCGCCATCGGATATTTGAATGACGCCCTGCGGCTGAATCCCTTTAACAGGACCGCCGCCGTATTAAAGGACCGGATTAATGAGATCGTCGCGCCGCCCAGCTCCATCCTGCCGGTTGAGGCCCAGGAATTGTACAACTCGGCCGTAGTAAGTTATAACAATAAGGAATACCTGCGCGCAAGGCAGTTGTTAAGCCAGATTAAAAGGGATTTTCCCCAGCAGGCCCGGAATTCCAAGGTTGTGGAATTGGAGGAGAAAATAAAATCAAGAATCGGATCCTGACCATCTGCTTATGTCTATTATTTTCCTCTCCCCTGTACGCGCAAACCTTCTATTGGGAGAACCCGACGATAAAGGCCCAGGGAAATATTAAGTTTATTGACGCGGCCGCCTACGAAAACGTGGGGGTGGTGATCTGGCATGAGTTTGTTCCCGAAAGCCAGGATGAAGGTACGGTGTACCTCTCTCTGTTGGCCACGGCGGACGGGAGGAACTGGAGTTCGCATCCGCACTTCCTTACGCCGTTGCATTACAAGGGGAAACAGACACCGCTGTTTTCGGTTCTGGTAAACAGGCACGGCGCCATTATTATCGCCGTGGCCACGGCCGAAAAAGAGGTGACCATTTACCGTTCCACGGACATCGGCAAAACCTTTGAAAAGCTGGCGCTGATCAAGGCCAGGGACACGATAGTAGTGCCGAAAATATTTATCACCTCCCGCGGCGATTACCTGCTGTTCGTCACCTCTGAGTTAGCGGAGAAGCTGGGTATTTATTACACTGTATCGGACTCCGGCAGAAGCTGGCCCGAATTAAAGGCGCTGGTGGAGAAGAGCGAGGGGCTGGGTCTGCATTCGGTGTCGTACCATACAAGTTACAACGGCAGAGATTACGTAATCTTTCAGTCGAGGCTTGAGGGTAAGGCCGACGATTTCCAACTGTATTTAAAGGAAAGCGGCAACGGGGGCTTTTCCTGGGGCAGGGCCAAGCGACTTACGGATTTTCCGGAGACCATGAACGGGGAAGAGGTGCTGCCCAGCCAGATATACAACCAACGGCCGTTCATCACGCCCTACCATGACCGTCTGCTTGTTACCTGGGAGAGAAACCGCATCGGACGGGCCCCCCAGATTTACTATATGGAGATAGATGACTCCGGGAACATCACCGAACCGGCGGAAAAAGTGACACGGGGGAGTTCCAATTCTTATTATCCGCAGATAATCGTATACAAGGATCGGCCTTACCTGCTATGGTTCGATGACAGCAGGGGAACGGAACATATCTTTTTTGCCTCACGTGAGGGAATCACTTGGAATACGCGTGATTTGAGTCCCATCCCGGGAAAATCCCGCTTTGGAAGACCCGTATTCATCAATGCGGTGCTGGAAATATTCTGGGAGAACATCGGCACCTCGACCTCAAGGCTCTACCTCCTGGAACCGGATCACTCGGTGGCCCCTCCCAGGATTTTCGCCCGCAACTTCAGCGCAAACGGGTACGGCAGGCTCTCAACACTGCAGGTAAGCTGGACCGTGCCGGCCGACTCATCCGGGATCGAGGGATTTGTCTATGCGTTCAATAAACAAAAGGATTTCTCACCGGACCAGGGCACCCGGGTATTAAAGAATGTAAACGCGGAGTCGTTCAACCTGACCTCCGAGGGAACCTGGTATTTTCATCTTGTGGCCAAGGATAACGCCGGGAATTATTCCACGGTACAGACCGTAAGCTACACCAGGGATACAACCCCGCCCGCTGCGGTAAGCTTTATCCGGCCGGAGACCGACGAAGGGGGTTTTTTATCGTCCAACTCCGTTACCGTGGAATGGCGGGGGCCGGATGAGCCGGACCTGGCCGGGTACACCTATAAGCTGTCATTGTTGAATCCTGACGTTACGGCGGGGGGGTACGGCACGACGGTCTTGTCCGCCCCGCCCCGCGTGGTGCTGACCACCGAGCAAAAGGTTTCTTTTCATAATCTGGAAAACGGAATCTGGGCGCTGGCGGTATCCGCCCTGGACAAGGTGGGCAATGAGGGACACCCCGTCACCATTACGTTCAGACTGAATAAATATGTAGCGGTCACCTATATCACCGGTACGGCTTCAACCAGGGACAACCGGAACAGAAGTTTTTTGACCATATACGGCAGGGGGTTTACGGTGGGAGGCCGTGTGACAGAGGTAATTTTGGACAGGGACGGCGTTGCGCCCTACGATTATACATTCCGCTTGCGGGATTCACAGTATGAAATATCGGACGACAGGGTAATCGATAGACTGCCGCTGGATAATGTGGACGAGGGTCTTTATCGCATTGGACTGGTGCATCCGGTACGCGGGCTGTACTTTACCGATACACGCCAACTGCAGGTGGAATCCGGAGGAACGGTAAAGTTCGGCGCCTATGACGCACTGTACGCACAGAACTTTAAGGGGCGGGTGCCGGTCCTCTTTTTTCTTTCACTCAACGAGGTTATCATGTGGCTTTTTATCCTGCTTTTGGCCGTGGTGTTTTACCTGATATTCAGAAAAGTTATTGTGTTGGCAAACGAAGCAAAATACATACGGCTGGAGGCCCTGGCTATTATACAGGGGGAAGAGGTGTCTATGGAAAAGACAAAAAAACTAAAGCTTTTACATATGAAGGGTATGGGCCTGCGGGTCAAATACACCCTTTTAACCACTGTTCTGGTTATCTTGATTATTCTCATGGTTTCCATTCCCATAAGCTTTTATATGATCGATACACAGCAGAGAACGCTTGCCACCAAGCTGTTTGAAAAGGTTTCCTCCGACCTGCGGTTCACGGCCAATGGGGCCGAAACCTATCTGATCGACCGCCAGACCCTACCCCTGGGAGAGATTATCCAGCTGGTTGAGATGGATGAGCTGGAGTTCGCCATCATCACGGGACCACAATATATAAATCCCACAACAGGGGCGATCGACACCGAACGGGGAAAACTTGATCTCTCCAGTATAGAACACGTATGGGCGTTTAAGGACCCCGACATTGAGCAGAGACTGAAACCCGACGGACCGTTACAACTGATAAAGTCGGAGATCCAGGACCCCATAACCCCCACAGTGGAAAAGCTGCGCCGTGATATTAACAAGACCATTCAGGAACGCATCAGCGGTCTTAACAGCCAGATAGACGATCTTACCAGTAAGTTTAACGCCCTGATAAACCACACGGACCAGGCGTCCATGGCAAAGCTTGAGGAGTTGAACAACCAGCAGAAAAAGCTCATCACCCAGCGTGACACGGAACTGAAGGACATCGGTGAAAAGGTGGGGAGTTACCCGGAATACAACGCGCACAATCTCGATCTCTCCGTAGAGTCATATACGTTCTATAAGCTTTTGGTGTATATCGATAAGAACCACGGCTACGACAACTACGTATGGGGCATCGTACGCATCGGTATTTCCATGGAAAAGATTTTTGCCGAAATCAATGCGGCCCGCAACAACCTGCTTGTGCGCATAGGGATTATCACTCTAGTCGCGATTATTCTGGGGGTGAGCGGCGCTTTGATTATGGCATCGATCACCATCATCCCCATCCGTAAATTGAGCAGCGGTGTGGCCGTGATCAGGGATACGGCGGACAAGGAAAAGCTGAAGGATCATATTATAGATATAAGAACCCACGATGAAATCAGGGAACTGGCCGATACCGTTAACCAGATGACGCAAGGGTTAGTCAAGGCCGCTGTCGCCAATAAGGAACTGACCCTGGGCAAAGAGGTTCAGAAGATGTTTATCCCGCTGGAGGTGGATACCCAGGGGAAAAAGAGAACCACCGGGTATGACACGAACAATTTTATTGAGTTGTTCGGCTACTATGAAGGCGCCAAGGGCGTATCGGGGGACTATTTCGATTTTAAAAAACTCGATGAGGCGCATTACGCCCTGATCAAGTGTGATGTGGCCGGCAAGGGGGTTCCCGCCGCCCTGATCATGGTCGAGGTGGCCACGATCTTCCTGACCTTTTTTAGGGAGTGGACCCTGAAGGACCCCGGAGTGAATATTACCAAACTTGTTTATCGTATCAATGATATGCTTGAGGAAAGGGGGTTTAAGGGGAGGTTTGCCGCGCTTACCCTCTGTGTCATCAACAGCCGGACCGGTACGTGTTATTTCTGCAATGCCGGCGATAATCTTATGCAGATCTACGATTTCACGGCCGGCAGGGTTGTTCAGTTCAAGCTGCCCGACGCGCCGGCCGCGGGCGTATTTCCCTCCATGCTGGTGGAAAGCCAGTCAGGGTTTAAACAGGTTCCGTACAAGCTGAAAAAGAACGACACCCTGTTTCTGTTTACCGACGGTCTTGATGAGGCCAAGCGAAAATTACGCGGAGATGATTTTAAACCTGCGGTTTGCGCGGAAGAATCCTTAAAAAACGGTGAAAGCCACGGAGGAACGCATATAAAGGGAACCGATAACGAAGAACTTGGAATGAAAAGAATCGAAGAGATCATCGAATCCGTGTTCAAACGTAAAACATACGGCCTTTATAAATATCATAACCCGGTGGCGGACGAGGAGCTGACCTTCGATTTCAAGAAATGCACAGGAACCGTGGATGAGGCCGTTCTGGCCCTGGTGGCGGTGGAAAAGGTGTTCAGATTATATCCCGATCCGACTGCTAAAAAGGACGATATTGTGCATATAGATAAGAAGATCGATGAATTTTTACAGAAGTATTTTGTACAGTACAAGTATTATTTTAAGCATAAACTTGACAAAACCGACGACCCGGATTACGCGTATTACACGCATATGAAGGAGGATGAACAGTACGATGACCTGACGATCCTGGCCGTACGTAAGAAATAAAAAAAACCACCTGCTTTGCAGGCGGTTTTTCAAAAGTGAAGGAAGCATGTATTAATACCGAAGATAGGAACAGGTGGTGAAAATGATAAAACGAATCTTAATTGTATTGTTTTTTTGTATGTTCTGTCTCTCTCTTTTCGCAGAAAACGGCACCGTTGTGCTGGTAAACCGCAGAAGTTACTGGTTTTATTATTGCATCGATCCTCAGGGTATGGATGATTTTACCAAGGACGCAAAAGAGTATGTAACCTCGGAAAAGGTGGCCTTCTATGCCATAGGTCCGCAGTCCACGCGCAAGGTAGAGGGGGTAAAGGCCGGCACCCATTACCTGCTTGGGTTCTGGGGCATTGCGGATAAGGAGCAGGTGCCGGTATTAAGTAAAAGATTTCTGGTTAATGATGATGAAATAGTGGAGTTTGATCTGGCCAATGAAACCTACCAGGTGGCGGTGCGGGGACAGGGAGAGGAAGAACACCCCGTACCCGTGGAGCCGGGAAAGATTGTAATCGACAATAATTACGATGACTGGAAGGTCATCCCGCCCGCCGCGGTATTCACTCCGGCTTTCATCCCACAATATTTTAAAAAACAAAGCCTTGCGGGTTCAAACTATCTGCCCACAGCCAACTCACTCTTTTGGGGCAGGGGAGGAACGGCCATAAACCAGGTGAAGTTGTATCGTGACGGCGAATACCTCTATATCTATTTCTCAAGTTATTCGCGCATGACCGCCGGCCTGTCTTATTACCTCTACTTATTCAAATCACGCTCCAGTCAGGAGCGGAACAACTATACTATTGAGTTTGTCGTGGACGATATGGCGGCAACCGGCAAGGTGATACTGTGGCAAAAGGACCGGAAGAGCTATCAGGTCATCGGCGAGCTTATGGACTCAAGCTTCTTTTTGGAGGCCAGGCTGGAAATAAGCAAGCTTCCCGTGCCGGTGGATGAGATTATTGCGGATTATTCGTTTGATCTTACCGGCAGCTATTATGACAGCCGCTTAAAGGTATATGAAGAGTTCTTTTTTACCACTCTATACGGCAAAGACATAGTGACCAGGCGGGATTTGAAAATAAAATAGGAGCCTCTAGCGGATGCAGATCAGATTTTTTTGTGAAAACTGCGGTGAACAGGTGCCGATCAATGTGGAGCGTTGCCCCAATTGCAGACAGATATTTTTCGCCGTAATGTGTCCCCTTTGTAAATACGAAGCCATGCCCCGTGAGTTTAGAAACGGCTGTCCTTCATGCGGCTATATGAGCAGAAGGATGAAAATAAAAATTAAAGAAAAAGCCGAAGGACCGCGCGGCAGGCAGAGGCCCTGGTTTGAAAAAGTACGCCGGAGTCAGAGTTCCGTTCATCTGCCGCTTTGGTTGTACAAGGCCGCCGTGGTTTTTTTGATTGCGGCGATTATCGTCCTGATTTTACTCATCATGTTTACGGCCAGATAAGAGGGCGACTACCATAACATGCCCAACCCAAATCCGCATACCAGGCGGTAAGAGATAACATCCGTAAATTCAGTACCCGCAAAGCCGGACACAAATACCGGTGAGTTGGGAATAAGGGCATTAATTTCAAAGGCGGCCTGTATCGGCAGCGCCGGCGCCAACCCCTCTGAAAAAGGAATTGTTCGCATACTGAAGGACAAACCGCACAACAGGGAGGTTGTGTCGTAAAAAATACCCGCACGACCGTAAAGCCAGGTATAAAATCCGTAGTTTTCACCGGAGGATGAGGAATAAGACACGCTCTGCCAGGAAAAAACAACCTCAGGGCATAATACGAATGAAAAATCTCCCAGCTTCAACTGAAAGGGTATGCCCAACGCGCCGCCGCTGTAATCCGCGAACGGATCCTGGGAATACCCGTGCTGATAGGTTACCTTTGCCAGAACTCCGGCGTACATCTCCGGAGATCCCGCCGTGTGTACAAGTCCCTTTTTATATGACAGGCACACGGCAAAAGGCGGGTTAAGCTCGAAATCCTTTATCAGAAGTTTTACGCTGCCGTTAAGCTCGGAGTCCGACGGGAGGCCGATCCGTGTCCCCAGAACCGCCGGCGCCGCTAAACCCGGATCAGCCGCGGCAGGAGCGAACCGCGCGCCGAAGATGGTTTGCAGCTGCACACTGCCGGCTGATAACAGCTCCATGGTAGGGGCGAATAAAAGGCCGCTTGAACCGCTCCAAAGGTTCCTGTAATTTACCCGATAGGTTGAATCCAGGGTTACCGTGGTGCGTGCGCGTACGGTTTCGTTTCCCCGGTCCGAGGTAACGGTTACCTCCACAGTATACAATCCGTCCGGCGCTATGTTCCCGTTTTCATCCCTGCCGTTCCAGGCAAACGACTGGGACCACCCGGTGAACGGCGGAAATGTATGAGAATAAACAGGCCGTCCCTGCGAGTCAAGGATCACGGCCCGGCCGCCGCCCTCCCTGCTTACCATAAAGGACAGGCGCGCCGCTCCCAGCACGCCGGGATTATGGGGGTTGAAAATACCTTTTTGGGCGGAGAGCAGTGAAATGCTCTGGTCGGCCGGTTCCAGGTCGATTACCAGCGATGTTGCCTGGTCCGGATAAATCGTAACTTCCCGGCTGACATCATTATAACCGAAGGCGCGCACGGTAAGAATGTATGAACCGGCGGCAATCTTGGTCTCTCCCGGTAGAATGAGTTTTCCGCCCAGGGTGGTAAGCGCGTCGGAAGGCGTAACCTTCAGGGCGAGAGTTCCAAAAAGGGGCTTTAAGGTCAGGCGGTAAAAGCGTTTTGTTTCGGAATAGGTAATCCAGGCCGAAAACGGGTAGTAGCCCTGTTTTTTTACCGTAATATAATAGGTTCCGTAATTGAGCTCCTTACTGCGTAAAGGAGTATTATCATAGAACTCGTTATTAATATACACCTTGGCGTAAGGAGGATCGGTCTCAAAAAAGAAGCCCGTGTTATATGGGGAAACAGGCAATATTTCCAAAACGGCTTCCACCGCCTCTTTTTCCGTCACTGCCGCCGGTGAGGAGACGGTGTCGGCCGATGAAGCACAGGAATAGACACCTACGGCAATAAAACAAAACAATATAACAGGTTTCATGTTAATGCAGTTGATACATGAACCGCTCCTCCAGAACCTTTACCATATAGATTTCGATATAACTGCGCAGAGATTCTTTGCGTCTGATATCTTTCAGGTTTTTATTCATGGCAAGATCGCCGGCCAGGGAACGGATCTGGTCAAGAGTAGGCGGACGTATTTTAAAGGTGCGTTTGATGCTGCGCAGAAAATCCCTGATGAGCGAATTGACATCCTCCACTAGGTCCCTGCGCGCGGCGGGATCATACAGTGGGATCCATTTTTCCGCAAGTTCGTTGAGTCTGGCCTCCATGTTGGTATTCTTGCCTATCATCTGCTCCCTGATCTTTTGCAGTGTTTGTTTATAGCGTTGAGATTTATCAGTTTGTTTTGTTGCCGTCTCGGCCTTGTGAATCTCCACGGAAGGAGCCGGTCCGTGATCGTGTTCGGCGATAAGTTCGGCGTACTCCCGCTCAATGCCCCTCTTAAACTCATATTTGATGGTTTCCCAAAGCGTGTTGAGGGTTTGTTTGCGTTTCTGTCTTCCATGGCCGAACAGCCACCTGAATAAAAAATAAAACTGTCTGAGTACGGGCATGGTGCACCACGCGGGCAGCACGGTCTTGACGTCATGAAGGAGTCCGGACCTGTTCAGGTTTAAAAGCTCGGACATGGACTTCAGCTTGTTTCCCTTTGAAAAACAGCGATCGATGGCCAGGAGATTGTTCTGCGAAATATTAGTTTCAAGCTTGCTGATATACAAAAGATGGGGGTTTGACAAAGCGAACAGCAGCTTATGGTTGTGCCTTATGCGTCTTTTCAGGTTTTCGTCAAAATCCAGGTCATCCTTCATGCTGGGTATTTTTATATTATTCTTCAGCAAAGACTGCCATTCTTCGGTAAGGTCCAGCCTGATGGTACGCGCACAGTCCGTTAGCCTGCTTAAAAAAAGCGGTATGATAAGATCTTTCTGGATAAAATACTCGATTTCATCACCCGCCTTCAGGCGGATCAGATACGGCAACTCCTTGGACTCTCCGACCTTGGTCGATTTGAAGATAAAGTCATGAATAAACTCCCTGGAATATTTTTCGGAAAACCGTACACCCTTGCTGTCCTTCAGGTCATAAAGATCATTCAGGGTAAAGGCGTACGGCGGTTTCTTTATCAATACCTCAAGCTGCTTCAGATCAAGGCTTTTCTGGTATTTTTTTTGAATAACGGCCTTTTGATACCCGATATAGAGTCCGATGATATACCCCGCCTGGCAGTACCCCTGCTCATCCTTGAGTGTGCCTTTTCTTTCTTTAAAGTCCTGTATGATGACGCTGGAAAGCTGTGACCAGAATTTAAAACCGAAATCATCGACATCATAGAGGTGGGCCAACGCCTTCTTGGGTTTGGTGACGATATCATTAAGCATGTTCTTAATGGCGCTTAAGGTACCGGAAAGCACAACCTCGAGCCTGCTGGTCATATACCCCACGTTCATTCTCTCTTGGAGATACCCCTGGATTTTATACACACAGCACTCTATCAGTTTACTTCCTATGTATTCCGTTGGAACAATGAGGCTGTTCACGTTATACGGGAAACCGATTTTTATAATAGGCTTTTTGAAGGTATCCTGCGAACCCAGGAGGTTCACAAAACCGGTGTTGATATCTATGCTTTCCATAATTTTGGGTGGAATGGGAAAAGAGAAGCTTTCCTCGGTGGGGAAGGCCAGGTGCGGATCATTCTCTATCAGGTAATAATAATGTTTAATCTTATCTTCAACTACCTTGTGCACAATAATGCCGGTAAGCACGCCTTCCTTGCGTATAAGCGTGCATTCGCCGTTGTATTCCCATTCCACCAGTGAAGGAATTATCTCGATCTGATGGTCGTTTATTTTATGCAGTAAGGCCGGATTTTTGTTCCGGGCAAATAGGGTAAGCGAGTTCAGGAATTTCGGGTAGTCTACGAACGGGCTTTGCGAGGCTTCGGTAAAACGAATAAGCGTATTAATGATATCGGCATCCATGGACAACTCATAGGGTAGTATGTAGGCGGGGAACGCGTCAAGCGTTTTGCGGGCACTTTTTTATTGCCTGTGTCGTCGCCCGGGTCGGACGGATTGACTTATACACGATAGTCTGTTTAAATGCAAGATCGGGCCCGCAATGATAACATACTCCAGGCTGAAAACGGATGAAAACAGGCGGTACGCGGAAATTCCCCTGCCGGGGCGGGACCGCGTGTCATTCTCCCTGCGCGCGTTTCTCTCCCTACGCACCGCCGGGGACATGGGATATGAACTCAAAGACACCCTGTCCAACCGAAGCGCTTTTTACCGCGAACTTGGAATCGAGGGACGGGAGGTGTATACCATGAACCAGGGCCACACACGGGAGGTGATTCCGCTTGGGCCAGGGAGCTTTCCCGTCGAGTTTGACGGGAAAACTGCGGACGGCTGGGTAACCGCCGAAGACCGGCATATTATCGGGGTGACGGTCGCGGACTGTGTGCCGATTCTGATATATGACACGCGCGGAGAGGCGTTCGGCCTGGTTCATTCCGGCTGGAAGGGTACGGGGATACTGGAGAATGCCCTGCGCATATTCACCCGGACGCTGCACCGTGATCCCGCGAGGCTGCAAGTATGCATGGGCCCGGCGATCCGTTCGTGCTGTTATAAGGTTTCGCGCGCGCGGGCGCATGAGTTTGCCGAGAGATTCGGTGAAAATACGGTAACACGGCGCGCCGGCGGATATTTCCTTGATCTCTGCCGCGCAAATATAAACATATGTGAACAATGGGGCGTTAAAAACATACTACTCATGGAGGAGTGTACGGCCTGTGACGCGAGGCTTGGATCGTATCGCGGCCAGGGTCCGAAGGACTTTACACGCATGTTGGTGTTATGCGGTAATTTAAACAACGGCTTACAAGGAGATTGAATGCAGCAGTACAGAAAGAGATGGCAGGAGATTGTTTTTCGGGCGCTTGATGGGTATGCCCGCGACAAAGGCCTGGAAAACGGGGCCGTTACCCCGGAACAGGTTATCTGTGAACGTCCGCCCAGTTCCGAACTGGGAGACCTGGCATTTCCCATGTTCCCCTACGCGAAGGTATTCAGGGAATCACCGCAACGCCTCGCGGAGTACGTGGCGCGCGGCATTGAATCACAAAACACCGAAGTGACCGTTTCCGGCCCGTACCTGAACGTGCGCCTAGACCGGAACCGGGTAAGCAGGGAGGTGCTGGAGGAAACGGAGCGCGCGGGCGCGGCTTACGGCAGGAATAAAAGTCTTTCCGGAAAGCGGATCCTGCTTGAGTTTTCCTGCCCCAATACGAACAAACCCCTGCATCTGGGCCACCTGCGCAATGACGTCTTGGGTGAGAGCCTTTCCCGGATTTTTAAAACCTGCGGCGCCGGCGTGTTCAAGGTAAACCTGATAAACGACCGCGGTATTCATATCTGTAAGTCAATGCTGGCCTATCAGGAGTTCGGCGGCGACACCACCCCCGAATCCCAAAATTGCAAAGGCGATCACTTTGTGGGCGGGTATTATGTGCGCTTCAATCAATGGGTCAAGCAAGACCCTGCGGCGGATGAGAAGGCCAGGCGTATGCTCCAGGCCTGGGAAAACGGGGACAAGAACGTACTGGAGCTGTGGGAGAAAATGAACCGTTGGGCCATAGAGGGCATAACCCAGACCTACCGGGCCACGGGTATCGGCTTTGACAAGGTATACTACGAAAGCCAAACCTTCGGCAGGGGCAGGCGGGAGGTGCTGCGTGGTTTTGAGCAGGGTATTTTCTATAAAAAGGATGACGGTTCCATCTGGGTTGATTTGGAGGAGTTCGACCTCGACCAGAAGGTGCTGCTGCGCAGTGACGGCACCTCGCTTTACCTGACCCAGGATATCGGCACGGCCCTGGCCCGCTACGAAGACTGGCCCTTTGACCGCATGATCTATGTGGTGGCCTCTGAACAGAACTACCATTTCCGGGTACTGTTCAAGGTGCTTGAGTTACTCGGTTACAAATGGGCGGCGCAGCTCTACCACCTTTCGTACGGAATGGTCAACCTGCCAGAGGGAAAGATGAAATCCAGGGAGGGAACGGTTGTGGACGCCGACGACCTGCTGGCCGAGCTTGAGGAACTGGCCCTGGAAGAGATAAAGCAGAGGGAGCGTGAAGAGGAGATAGGGGATATCCGGCTTACGGCCCGCAGCATCAGCCTTGCCGCGCTGCATTACTACCTGCTGCAGACCTCACCCCACAAGGATATGGTCTTTAATCCCGCGGAATCGCTGTCATTTACGGGAAACACCGGCCCCTACCTGCAGTACAGCTGCGCCCGCATCTCAAGCATCCTGCGTAAATTCGAGGAGCGCAAAGCCGCGTTCCGCGGCGGGGCGGTAAAGACCGAACTGCTTGTTGTGGCCGAGGAATGGGAGATTATCAAAAGCCTGGCGGAGTATCCGCTTGTGGTTGAGCAGGCAGGGGCCGAGTTGAATCCCGGACTGGTTGCCAATTTCCTGTACGAGTTGGCCAAGCTTTTTTCGCACTATTACCATGAAAACCCCGTGCTGCATAACAAGGACGCGAACCTGGTGGAAACCAGGATCGCCCTGGCGAGGGCCGTACTTAGAGTAATGCAAAACGGCTTTGAGCTCCTGGCCATCCCATTTCTGGAAAAGATGTAACATGGCCGACGTAATCAATAAAAGGTACGAGATAAAAAAACAACTGGGTGAGGGCGGGATGGGGAAGACATACCTGGCTCTTGACCAAAAGTCCGGGAAACAGGTGGTTGTCAAACTGCTCTGCCTGAAGTCCGTGAATGAGTGGAAGGCCGTGGAGCTGTTTGAGCGCGAGGCCCGTACCCTGAAAAACATAAACCACCCCTTCATTCCGGATTACCTGGATTATTTTACCCGAAATAAAAACGGCGATACTGAGTACTACCTGGTGCAGGAATACATAGAAGGAGACAACCTGGCGGGGCAGGTCAAGGACGGCAGGCGTTTTACCGAGGAACAGGTATTTGAGATCGCGGAAAAACTGCTATCCATTCTCGCGTACCTGCAAGCGCTAAGGCCGCCCGTCGTCCATCGGGATATCAATCCCAAAAATATTATTGTCGACCATAAAAACGAGGTCTACCTTGTGGATTTCGGCGCGGCGCGCGGCGCAATAACAGGAGCAGGTTCCGACGGCACGACAGTGGTGGGTACCTACGGGTACATGCCCATGGAACAGTTGATGGGCAGGGCCTCTCCCGCGTCCGATCTGTACGCCCTGGGCATGACCTTGATTTACCTGCTTTCACACACTGAACCCCAGGATTTTCCCCTGAAAAACATGAAAATAATGTATAAGAAGTTTGTAAGCGTGTCTCTCCGCTACCTTTCGTTCCTGGACCGGCTGGTGGAGCCGGACACGGCGAAACGTCTTCCCGACGCCAAAAGCGCGCTGTCTTTACTCGCCCGGCTGAAGCGGGGCGCGGCGCTGGATTCCGGAGGGTATTCCGCCGTCATCGACCTGCATAACCTGCTTCCGCCGTTTAAATCGAAGATACGGTTCCAATGCGCGGATGAAATGTGCACCGTGACCATTCCGGCAAAAATAATCAAGTCCCTGCCCCTCGGCATCTTTTCCGTATTCTGGTTTTCCTTCATCGCCCTGTGGACCATGCTTGTGTTCCAAATACCCGGCGTATTCAGCGTATTTTTCGGCCTTTTTTCCATCCCCTTCTGGCTTGTGGGATTTTTTCTTATCGGTAAGACAATCAACGGGTTCTCCACGGCCAGTGTCAAATTGACGCCGGAGTCCGTACACATAAAAAGGGGTGTACTGCGTCCTACGGTTACGATTCCACTTGACCAAGTACAGAAAATAGGAATAAAGGAAGTTCGTACGAACCCCCAGGCAAGAAACACCGGCCTGGGGCAGTCTGTTTCATATGGAATTGAGCTTGAGGCCGGAGCAAAAACCATTTTAATAGATAAATTCCTTACCCACAATGAAGCACAGTGGGTGGCGCAGGTGGCGGAGAAATATAAAGAGTTATATTCATAGCGGGCGTGTTTTATTAAGGCGGCCCGCTGACGCGGGAACTTGGGGTAATTATTGCCGAACCCCACAACATAGGAGCTGTTCAGGGAATTGGCGCCCGGATTCTTTTGTCCGTTCAATATTTCATAAATCACGGAAACAAAAAAAGATAATAAATTGAATGATTATATTCGCAGCTGGGTGATGAGAACTAAGGAAAAACATATATCATGCTTTCAATTACAAAATAATCGCTTAAAAAGTATTCAGCCGGTCAGACGCATGCCCGAACCGGGGAAAAGCTACACTATACTTGATAATCTCAAATAAATATACTGTTTATGAAATTGAACTTATTAAATTGACTATAGTCATTGCATTAAAATCCTGATATTCTTATTGCTTACTGAAAACCTATTAAATTAGTGTAGTTGGAGAACATGAGTATATGCCTGTTACGATTAACAGAAAAGATGTCAGTTTTAAACCAAATCCTGAAAGAGTAATATGCAGGCTGCACCTGCCGGGCGAAGAGCCAAGGGCCTTAAAGATCATTCAAAAGATACTGGATCTGTCCGACGATGAGGTTAATATTACCCTTAGTAATGTCTTAAGGGATTTTTCAAAGCGCCATCGCAATATCTCCAAAATCTTTGAGATGAATTTTAATCAAATCGTACAAATTTTAGATGATATGGATTTTAAAGCAAACGCGCCGCATTTACTGGAGGATTATCAAAAAATCCGCAGCAATCTCCAAGAACTAAAAAGTGCGGCATCACCGGAACAAAGAATGCGAAAACTTTTAATCGGTTCATTCTTTACCATGGAATACTCTATAGAATCGGCCGCGTTTTTTAATCCATCGATTGTTGAAGATACCAACCAAACCGGGCTGCTTGAAAAGGGCCAAAAAAGAGTAATATTAAGTTTCCGCGCCACCGGCGAAGGCCATATATCATCAATTGTGTTTAGGGAAGGCATAATTGATAAAGATAATAATTTAAAGCTTAAATCAACCAGCCGGCTGGTTGATGTTCCGGAGGTTATTAAACGCTATGTATATAAAAAAGAAATTTTTTTAAAGCAGCTTGATGAGATGAATCTTTACAAGGACGCGGTCGGCAAGGTCAAAGAAGAAACGGAACAAATTATAAATAATGCCATTGCAATGATAATGAACAGGCTGGATGAATCTTTTGTATATGGAGAACTACAGGATAGTATTGATAAAGCCTTAAAAAATCCGGATTTAACTATTTTTGGAAAAGGGGTAATTGATTCCATAAACTGGTTGGCCAGTTCACATTATGAAATTGAGTTTTCACTGGACACCGCAATTTCAGAGCGCGTTATATTCCCCATCTCTTACCGGGAAAGAAATGGAATCGAAGACGCCAGATTTGTTAAATTTACCAATGATGACGGCGGTACTATTTACTATGGTACCTATACAGCGTATGACGGGTATACAATCCTTCCAAAATTAATTCGAACCAAGGATTTTGTAAATTTTAAGGTAATGCCGTTAAACGGACCCTATGCTCAAAACAAAGGCATGGCGCTTTTCCCTCGAAAAATTAATGGAAAATATGTGATGTTTTCACGTTATGACGGTGTGAATAATTATATTATGTATTCTGATAATATCAACCTGTGGCAGAATGCCTATGAAATTAAAAGCCCGATTCAGCCCTGGGGTTACATTCAAACCGGCAACTGCGGATCGCCTATTGAAACAGAAAAGGGCTGGCTTATGCTGACCCATGGGGTGGGCCCCATGCGAAAGTATTGTATCGGCGCAGTTCTGCTGGATTTGAATGATCCGACCAAGGTTTTAGGTTATTTAAAAGATCCCCTGTTAGTTCCAAACGAGGAAGAACGGGAAGGATATGTGCCTAATGTTGTCTACTCCTGCGGCTCGATTATGCATAACGACGAATTAATTCTGCCGTATGGGATATCCGATACTTCCGCTACCATAGCCACAGTACCGATGCATGAATTAATGGAAGAACTGATGAATTCAAAGCATTAAATATAGGTAATATCCGTGAACGGAGAGAAAAATGCCGCCGTTATAGTTGCTCATCCTGATGATGAAATACTCTGGGCCGGTGGTTTGATAATGATGAATCCGGATTACAAGTGGCATATTGCAACCCTGTGCAGGGGTGATGATCCGGACCGGGGCCCCAGGTTTTATCAGGTTATGAAACACATTAAGGCTGCCGGTAAAATGGGTATGCTGGACGATAGTCCGGAACAAACGCCATTGAATACACGGCAGATCAAACAGACGATCTTTTCATTATTGCCTGATATGGAATTTGATCTGATTATCAGCCATAATCCTCACGGGGAATATACCAGACATCTTAGACACGAAGAAATAGGTAAAGAAGTTATTAATTTATGGCGGTATAAAAAATTATGTTCCAAAGAATTATGGTTATTTGCCTATGAAGATGGTAATAAGGCTTACCTGCCAAAAGCCGACAGCAATGCGCATAAAATTATCAAAATTCCCCGGAAAATATGGCAGGCAAAGTATTATATTATTACAGAAATATACGGATTTGCCAAAGACAGTTTTGAGGCCCGCACAACACCTGTGGAAGAGGCATTTTGGTGTTTTGATGATTCCAAGGAGGTTAAGATATGAAAGTATTGGTAATGTATAATTATCCTGCGTCTCCCACCGGATTATCCACGCAAGGGGATCTGTTATATAGAGGATTGAAGGAAATAGGTGTAGATGTATTCCCTGTTAATCATACATCTACCCAGGAAAAAGAGTGGTACTATCATTGGTTTAAACCCGATCTGGCGGTTGGTATAGGGTTCTGGGGTAATGTACCTGAATTGGTCCTTCATCCTCAGCAGCATGGTGTGAAAGCATTGCCGTGGTTGGTTGCTGACGGGTATATTGCCAATTATCAGGAAATTTTAAATTCGCTGCCTTTAATTCTGGTTACTTCAAACTGGGTAAAGGAAATTTACCGGCGGGATGGTATCGATAAACCGGAAATAGATATTTTACCGGTAGGGATAGACACGGATGCTTTTTCGCCGAAGGAAAAAAATGATCCTAAAATCTCCGCGCTCCGCGATGCGATCGGGGTAGCTGAAAACGAAATCATGATTTTGACCGCCGGCGGTGATGCCGCTTCCAAAGGCGCCCAGGAAGTTATGCAGGCCCTGGCCATGATCAATCAAGAGGCCCCATCCTGGAAATATATCTGCAAAGTATATCCCTCTTCGCGGACTGAAAAACAAAATCCGGATGATCTTAAGTTAGCCCAACAGTTGGGCATACAGCGTAGTGTTACGTACAATACAACAATCGCTTCACGAAACTTTATGCCCTATTTGCTGAATGCCTGTGATATTTACGCCGCGCCCTCCCGCATAGAAGGGTTCGGGATGATCCAGGTGGAAGCCGGCGCATGTGAAAAACCGGTTATCGGCATAAAAGCCATGGCCATGCTGGATACACTTGTTCATGGGGAAACCGCGCTGCTTGCCGATGTTGCCTCGGAAATTTACATTAAAGAGGCTTCGGTGGGTAAACACGCCGGATTTGACTCACAGCAAAAAGTAGTATTTCCTTCACCAAGAATCGTAGATTACAGGGCCAGTATTTATGATATAGCCGACCACCTGCTGAGTTTAATGAATAACCCCCAGTTGCGTGAGAAACTTGGGGTTGCCGCCCGTAAACGGGTCGTGGAAAAATATGATTACCGGGTTGTAGCCAAAAATTTTGTTAAAATTGTTCGACATAAATTTGGGATAACATAATAAATGATAAACGATGATATAACACAAGCCAAGGATGCCGCCGTAAAGGTTCTGCTTCATAATAAAACTGGGCCGCATAAAGGGTTACCGCGTACCGCCGGCTGGGGATATCCGGAACCATATACCCGCGATCTTATGCTATCCATGCTGGGAATCGCGCATTGTAACAACAAGGAATTGATAAATGCCTGGGAAAAAACCTTTAAAAGCCTGGCGGACAATCAAAGCAGATTGGGACATATTCCGTCTTTGGCACATGATGCTGAAGAAAGGGGTGCCAGCGATACCACGCCTTTGTTTTTAATGGCTGTCGCCGTCTATAGAAAGCTTTCCGGCAAAAAAAACTTTTTAGCGAAAGCAGTCAACAAGGCCCTGACCTGGATGGAATATCAATCACCTTCGGACCGCTTACTTGTGGGACAATTACCAACCAGTGATTGGCGTGATGAACAATGGGTGCTTGGCTTCGGCTTATATGTAAACACTCTTGTTTATAGTTATCTGCGTTTGTACGGGTTACACGATAAAGCGGAATCTCTGAAAAAAATGATGTTTCACTTATCCATAAAAGAAGAGGATAAAACCCGCGCCAGGATCGAGGGATTTAAGCTAAAGCATAAACCATACTATGCTCTCTGGTCATATAAAATATACAACAGTGAAAGGTTTGATTTGCTGGGTAACAGCCTTGCCGTTCTTACCGGTATTGCTTCTCCGGACAGAGCGGAAAAAATCATCGCCTGGATTGAAAATGAGTGTAAAACAATGCAGGGACAGGGGGAACTGGCCGTTGGCATGCCTCCCAACTTTTTTCCTTACATCACGCCGGAAGATCCGGACTGGCGTCCACGCTATACATCTTTCAACAAACCCGGTGAATACCATAATGGCGGTATCTGGCCGTTTATCTGCGGATTTTACATCGCCGCGTTGGTTGCCGCCGAAAAATATAAGCCGGCTTTAGAAAAGCTTTATGTACTGACCGATTTAGTTAAATTATCTAAAACAACCAAAGAAAAGTATGGTTTTAACGAATGGATCAAAGCCCAGGACGGTACTCCGCATGGTAATGACTGGCAGACCTGGTCGGC
>CAZWYY010000006.1:0-76697 GCA_964638895.1 uncultured Spirochaetaceae bacterium
TAAAACTTAATAGCGATGGAAATATGGCCTGGCAAAAGACGTATGGCGGGGGTAATGACGATAACGGATATTCCATTGATAAGACGTCGGATGGAGGGTATATTGTTGCTGGCTATACCGAGTCATTCGGTGCCGGTGCTGTTGACTGCTGGATATTAAAGCTTGATAGCAGTGGAAATGTGATATGGCAAAAGACGTATGGCGGAAGCGGTGGTGATTATGCGTATTCCATTCAACAGAAATCAAATGGAGGGTATATTTTGACCGGCCGTACACGCTCATTTGGCGCCGGTAATTCTGATTGCTGGGTTCTTAAGCTTACACCCGATGGTGATTGCGGAGATTTGGATTCGGACACATTCGTCACTCCCCAAAATACTTCAGTAACGCCGAAGGATACAGACTGTACCATAACTAATACGAATTGTATTGTGATTGGTACGAATTGTTCAGTTAAAAATACAAACTGTACTATAATCCAGCAAGAACCATGAAGGAGTGGGAAGGGCCGTGACAGTTTGCGAACAAAGTCAAATCGACAACTTGTTGTATATCCATGATGCTGCTTGCGTTACTCTAAATTAATCTTTATAATTTATTTATGAATAAAATCATAAAACAACTGGATGACATTATTTCAAAAGAATTTGAAGATTTTCACGGTCTTTACTTTTACGGGTCCCGTTTTAGCGGCGCCAATACGGCTGAAAGTGATTATGATGTCGTCGCGCTTTTTGATGTCGTAAATGAGAAAAAGAAGAATGAAATCTACAGGATTCTTTCTGAATTTGAATACTTAAACGACGTATTTATTGATATAAAAATTTTTGATGAGAACCAATTTCATTCCAATCCTTTTTTTTATGAACAAGTCACCCAAAAGGGCGTTTTTTATGCAAAAGGATAAAGCCGAATTTATCATTCAGTATTTAAAGAAGGCGGACGAAGCTTTAAAAGATGCCAGAATCAGTATTGAGCATGATCGGTTAGAAAATGCCATCAACCGTGTTTACTATGCGATTTTTTATCCCGTAACTGCTTTGGCATATTTACATGGTTATTCCACCTCAAAACATTATCAGCTCATCGGCTGGTTTAATAAGAAATTTATCCATGAAGAAGAACGTTTTTCACCGGAAGATTATCGGGTTTATAAGGAAGCCTTTGAAAACAGGTAAAATGCTGATTATTCAATTTTCAACACTTTTACAAATGATGAAGTAGCAAAGAATATTCAATCAGCCGCTGTGCTTATAAAAAAAATCGGTCAGTACATCGAAAATCAACTCAAGAAATGACAAGAAGCGGCCCTGCGGATACCCCCCGGCCCATGTTCCATCATGATGCGATGCATAAAGTGAGGCAATAGATAGTTGGAGTTTCTGGTTCCGGCTGCATTGAACACAATGGGGGCTGGGCGACGATGCACAACAGAGTGTAGGCGCGGCGCTCGCAATAGCTTGCTTGGCTTCGGCGACATTTTTAGCTTCGCGCCGCCGTGCCAAAAACGTAGCCTACGCTCGTAACGTTAAATGCTATTCCTGCAAAAGGAAGGTAATTCAGGCTGTCCAATAACTAGGTTTTTGCACTCCATAACTTTCAAAATATTATAATCCATCAATTTGCAGAAAAAGCGTACGTAAAAACAAAAATATATTGGACAGCCTGAATTGATATAAGGTATAAACGCTCGGATATTTGCGCCCGTTCTCTATCTCCGTAATAAAAGAAGGAGATAATTTACATTTTTCGGCCAATCGGACCTGGGTGATATTCATGGCGATGCGGGCTTCCCGAATGCTTCCGCCCACGATCTTCTGGATATATTCGGCTCCGTCCATTTCGGGTTTTTTATCAAGCATTATTTTTTTATCCCTCGCTTATAGTGATACAATGTCACAAAGAACTTGACAAATAGCTTTTAAGCGACTATAATTCACTGTGAGAGAATATATCTGTTCCATTCTGTTATGGCTAAGATGACTAATAAAGACGCCGCATCCGTGCAGTACCAAAGTTAAGCATAGGAGGGCCTTATGAAAAAATATCAATTTCTTATTTTAGTATTTATCAGCGTTTTTATTATTATTGGCTGTACTCCTCCTCATCCCCCAACAAAATACACTATTACAGCTACAGCCGGTATAGGCGGCAGCATTTTACCGAATGGAGATGTGACTGTTGAAGATGGTGACAGTCAGACTTTCACTATTATACCGGATTCGGGCTACAATATCGAAAGTGTACTTGTCGATGGTGTAAATAAAGGCGCAATTTCAAGCTACCCCTTTGACAATGTTCATGCTGACCATACTATTAGAGCAAGCTTCTCAACTACCAGTACATTACAGTTCAGCAGTACGACTTACGATGTGAACGAAAATGGAGGGAGTGTAACTGTTTCCGTTATTCGCACAGGTGGAAGTAATGGGGCAGTGGGCGTCAGCTACGCCACGAGTGATGGAACGGCCATTGCCGGTGATGATTATACTTCGAAATCCGGCACTCTAAGTTGGAATGATGGGGACACAAGCACTAAGAGCTTCAGTGTCAATATAACCGATGACAGTGACTCAGAGGGGGACGAGACGTTCACGGTGAACCTCAGCGACCCCAGCGGTGGGGCGAATTTAGGCAGCCCTGATTCTGCTGCGGTGACAATCATAGACGATGAAACTCCTCCAGTCTTAGAATTCAAACAGTTCATACCAGGAATTGAAGGAAAACCCGGCAATCATGCTGTGCATGGTGTGGCCTTATCTCCCGTTGGTACAGAGCTATACGCTGCTCATTGGACGGATAGCGGGAGTGACCCCATTGGTGTATACTCAACATCTGACTATTCTCTCTTAAGAGCGATCAGCGTCGGTAGATGTGTTTTTGGAGTCGTCGTATCGCCTGATGGCAGATACGTATTCGGACCATGCTATTACAATGGTTCAATTAATAGATTTGATACATTGAATAACTATACAGAAACGATAATTACACTTGGATCATGGGCAACTGGGTTATGGATAAATCCAGACGGAACCAAATTGATCGTTAATTACAATGATTCGAGCGGGGTTGATCCATCTATTTCTACTACACTCGCCCTGGTGGATATTTTAGGCGGCAATTTTTCATTAATTAATACTCTATCTATGGAGCGGCATGTTTCGGGTGGACCAGTTGCTTTTTCTTCAGACGGTAATTATATGTATGTGAGTTGCTCGAGCAGTATGACAATGGGTCCATCCCTTAGCAAAATATCAATAATTTCATTCACAATTATTGGTACATGCGAATTGACAACTGGTGCCGGCCAGGTAAAAAATCTGGCAGGAGTTGTACGTTTAGGTAGTAATTTGTACATAGCAGATAAAAGTGATAATAAATTATATGTGGTAGATGAAGTTAGTTTTACCAAGACCAGCGAAATATCCCTACCGTATGCTCCATGGTGTATTGCACTGCATCCAGATGGTAAGTACTTGTTTGTGCTTTATGGAGACAACTGTTCGATTTCTGTTTTAAATTTGCCAAGTCTTACAGTTGCGACTAGCCTATCAGGGCTGAATCTAGGATTGGGTGATATCAAGTTCTCTTCGGACGGTAAGACAGCGTATATAGCCCATTATGACCAAACAGAAGGTGGTTTCTCTGTAGTTGATTGTGTTGATTTTTAACAGGTTTTGGATTATTTCAATATTGGAAGAGGTAGAAATACTATCATTCGTATTAAATCAATTTTTATCATAACAATATTCCTCCTTCCCCAATTTGCTTTTTCCGATAATTCGGATGATGAGAATAAGTTTTCAACGATCGATCTGTCGATTTCCCCCAATACAGACGGCTTTTTAGACGGAAGGGCATCTATCGAATTGAATTGGCTGCCCTTCCTCCAAAGCGGATTGTCATTTATATCTGACGGCTATGTTCAAGCCGTCAGTGAAGGTAATGACGATTATACAACAATTTAGTCATCTAAAACTCTTATTTTAAATGCCCTTACGATAAATGATGAATTATTATGGAATATAATAGGAATTGATATTGATTTTATAGACTTTTATCTAGGGGCAACAGGAAAATTGCTAAATACTAATACAAAGGAATACGGACATAAGGAAAGTGTATCCCCATATCTGTGTCTATAACTGGTTTTCAGCTTTATTCCGGCCGCTAAAAACCTCAAAATATGCCTGGCAGCAATCTCCACCTGGTCTGTTTCATATACATGCCGTATTTCTGCGGAAACTTTGCCAGAAGATACTCTTCTTCACTAAAAATAGTGGCAACCGGGGAAATCGAGAGCACCACCGCCAAGATAATTACCACCCAGCTTCCGAAAGCTAATGAAATACCGATGTTTATAAATATCAGACTCAGGTAGAGGGGGTGCCTGATTACGGAGTATATGCCGGTGGTCACGATTTTCGTGATATTCTTCGAGTCACTGTGCGCCTGTTTATGGGTAATCTCGCAGGCAAGATGAAATAATAATGATGCAATTATGACAACGCCGCCTGTAATCTGCATAACCGGGAATAACGCTATAATACCGAAATTGGTCAACATGCAGCATAATCCGCATGCCGCCAGAATCGCCCACTCGATACATCCTTTTATAAAGGGATTAAAAAGCAGGTACCTTGAAAAAAGGGATTTTTTCTTCATAATATATCCTTTATGCAAATATTTATTATATGAACTAAAGTTCACTTTATTAATATATTTGTTTGGGCGGCAAATGTCAAGTATTTTATGAACAAAAGTTCATTATTCTCCTTGACAAATGAGAAACAAAACCTTTAAAATATATATGAGTTACCATGGCAAATAATACCAGGGTGCCCAAGCAGAAGAGGGCCGCGCAGACAAAACAAAAAATAATCCTTGCCGCCATAACACTTTTTTCAAAAAAGGGATTTTATGCCGCCAATTCCAAAGAGATAGCCAGGCAGGCGGGCGTGGCCACAGGCAGCTTTTACGCGTATTTCAAAGACAAACGGGATGTTTTGTATGCGGCCTTCGACTATTACAACAGGCGGATCTTTGATGCAATTACGGATTTTCATGCCAAAGCGGATTACGGCGGTTCGGACCCCAGATCCGTACTGATTGATATGGTTAAAAACGCCCTTAAAGCCCATAAGATCTTTCCGGATTTCCACAGGGAAATATCCGCATTGATGATTACGGATCACGGGCTTAAAAAAAATCTTGGGCTTTATTTCGATTCCGGTGTCAAAATGAGCGGAGAAATTCTATCTCACTACAAGGATAGATTAAGGGTCACGGATATAAAAACATCCTCGGTTTTGATCACCAGAATGGTCGAAGATTTTGTACACTTTCTGGTCTTCGATAAACCTGCGCTTGATCATGAGCGGTTGATGAAAGAATTCATCGAGATGCTTTACCGGTATCTATTTCTGTAACAGTTTGCGGGCCCGTCGGAATCCGCCGCCCGGACCGAAGCAAGCGGTCCGGACAAGGCCGACGTGAATATGAAGGCCTAAAAACTTCACGCCTTCCGCCGCAGTATCCCGTCAATCTGCGCGAGCTGCTCCTTTGTCAGGGGGCCGAACTCCATGGCCCGGCTGTTCTCCTCGACCTGCTTCACCGTTCTGAAGCCGGGGATGGGCACGGTTTTTTCGCTTATCGCCCAGATCCAGGCAAGCGCGCCCTGGGCCAGTGTCCGCCCCCCGTTTGTCAGTACCTCCCTGATCGCCTTAAGCGCGTCGATCCATTCCCGGTTGGGTTTGCCGTCCGTAAGTCCCGCAAACCAGCGGGCGTGCGCGCGCACGTCGTCGTCGGCAAAGGTGGAAGCCGGGGTGTATTTGCCGGTCAACATCCCCATTCCCAGGGGCGCCCGGTTGACGCTGGCCAGGTTCAGCTCCTCACACAGGGTCAAAAGCTCCATGTTGCCGTCCAGCACGTTCAACTGCTGTTCAACCACGCTGCAGCCCGGCACCGCGGCAAAGGTTTTTATCGCGTCTGTGCGGTCCGTGCTCCAGCCGTAGGCGCGGATCTTGCCCTCCCGCACCAGGTCTTCCAGCACCTCTCTCACCTCCAGGGCGCGCCCGATCTCCAAACCCCAGACGTGGAGCAGGTACACGTCGATGTAATCGGTCTGCAGGCGTCTGAGGCTTTGTTCCAGGTCGGCCCGTACATGCGGGGACACGTCGCTTAGCTCCTCGCTGGGGCCGTATAGTGTTACCTCCCTGGCGGCCTCGTCCACGGCATATCCGAATTTGGTGGTGATCACCACCTTGTCCCGCCTGCCTTTGAACGCCTGTCCCAAAAGCCGCTCGCTGTGTCCGCAGCCGTAGTTGGCGGCCGTATCAAAATAGGTGACACCCAGCTCCAGGGCTTTGTTAAGGGACCGGAGTGATTCATTATCATCCACTGTGCTCCAGCCGGCCTGGCCTCCCGTCAGCTTCCACGGCCCGCCGATGGTCCAGCAGCCCATTCCCAGGGCCGATACCTTGATGTTGCTTCGTCCCAATGTTCTTTGCATTTGATTTTTCTCCTTACTTTTTTAGTTTTTTTATCTCTTCCCGTACCCGTTTATCGCAGGCGTTGTTATACTCATTATCCGCGTGGCCCTTTACCCAATGCCAGCTTACGGGCAGGTCCCTGATCAATCCCAACAACTCCTGCCAGAGGTCCCGGTTTTTAACGGGTTGGCCCGCCGCGTTGCGCCAGCCTTTTTTCAGCCAGGAGTGTATCCATTCGGAGATGCCTTTTTGTACATACTGGGAGTCCGTGTAGATATCGATTTGTGAATATAATTTGTTGCCGGCGGAGCCGAGTTTTTGCAGGGCGCCTATCACCGCGCACAGCTCCATGCGGTTGTTGGTGGTGTTCCGCCTGCTGCCCCAGAGTTCGGTTTTTGTGTTGTCATACAGAAGAATGGCGGCCCAGGCCCCGGGACCGGGATTACCCGAGCAGCCGCCGTCCGTGTAAATCTGCAGTCTGGACAATAATCACTCCTTTTCCTGTGTTTATACCATAATCCTTCCGATTCGTTAAGCTTGCGGCGTATTTTATTTTTTTGCTCCCTTGACTGAAGGCCACGATATGCTATCATTTTGGGGAGTTTGACGGCCATCGTGTATACGGGATGCCTGAAGAATTGAATTAGCCGCAGGAGTGAGTATATGAAAAAACTAATTATAGGAATTATCGGTATTATCGCATTTTCGGCGTTCTGTTTGGTTTTCGCTGACGTAAAACAGGTATGCAGACAGACCGACCTTATGGATGAAAACGGTGAGTTTGTCGGAGAGAAGAACCTCCTGCAGTCCGAGGTTGCCAAAACCACGGACCGTAAACAGCGGGCCGAGTTGTACTGGCGCATGTCGCGCGCCTATCTGAACATGGCTGAAGACTATAAAAGCAAGGGGATGAACAAGGACGACGTCCTGGAATATTACAAGCAGGGTGAGCAGTATGCGGATATGGCCATTGAAGACGATCCGCAAAACCCGGAGGGGTATTTCTGGAAAGGGGCCAATATCGGAAGCTGGGGCAATACAAAAGGCATAATAGAAGGCCTGGGGAACGCCGGTCCCATGAAAGACCACCTTGAGCAGGCGCTGATCAGAGACCCGAATCACGCGGACAGTTATTTTGTGTTGTGTAAACTCTATACGGCCCTGCCCGGATGGCCTTTGTCTTTCGGGAACGTGGACTATGCCGTTTCCTTCGGCAGAAAGGCGGTAAGCCTCCTGGAAAAAGACCTGGCGGACGGTACGCAGTCCGTCCCCCAGTACGGGTACTATACCGCCCTGGCCGCGGCGCTCTGGAACCGTAACTGGGATACGAACAAGCGGTTTAACGAGAAATCGAACAAACAGCGCGACTACACGGCCAAATTAAATCCCCTGGAAAAAAACTCGTTCTACGAGTGCCGGGTAAACCTTAAACCCATGTCCGACCGCATGGAAGCCCGTGAGATCGTGCAGTGGGTGATAAGTGAGATCGGCAAGATTTCCTCCAAAAATTATTTTCAAAAAAAGGACCTTCTGGAAGCGCAGAAGCTGCGGGCGGAATGGAAATAGCGGCACGCCGGCCGCAGCGGAACGGACCATCTTCAGTGCAGGCGGCCGGGTCATAAAGGCGCGCCGGCTTCCGGCCGGGGTTTTTCCCGACCGCGCCCGATGCCGCCTCAATGCAAGCGGCCGCGTTATGGTAAGAACCGGTTGTAGATGATGGCGTAACGGAAGCGGAGCACCGGGTTGCCCCAGAGGTTTTTGACATTGTAAAGCAGGGGATTGACGATGATCGCCGCCAGCCTGCAGATGTGATCGTAGTCCAGCTTGTAGTACGGCTTGTTGAAATGGTAATAGGCGGCCGCGCCCAGGCCGTACACGCCCTTGCCCCATTCGATGTTGTTCAGGTAAAGCTCCAGAATGCGTTTCTTGCTTAACACCAGTTCCATACTCAGGGCCATGAGAATTTCCGCGTATTTACGCACGTAGGTCCGGTCGGGAACCAGAAACAGGGTGCGCGCCAGCTGCTGGGTAATGGTGCTGCCTCCCAGGATAATCTGTCCGTATTTTTTGTTCACCTCATAGGCGTGCTTCATGGCCCCGAGGTCTATCCCGTGGTGCTTGTAGAAGTGCGCGTCCTCGAGCTTGATAAACATGTTCTGGACGTAATCGGGAATTTTGCCCAATGGGATAAACTCCGCTTTCCGGGGCAGGTACAGGTCGTTGGCCGTCCGGTACAGTGAGATGGAGGTAAGCGGGGGATTAATAACCGTATACACCAGGCTTGCGCAAAGCGCGAGGGTGAGCACGGCCGCGTGAAAGAGCACAATGAGCGCGGCGCTGACCTGCGCGAACTTCAGCAGGCAGAAGGCGGGAAAGCCCCCTTTTTTTAGCGGCGCCAGGTGGAGCAACTCAAAACGGTCCGCGGCCTTGGCTTTTCGGGATTTTTTTGCAGCTGTTTTTACCGGTTTTTTTTTCTGCGTACTGCTCATGGTTACCGGGTGACAATATAACATTAACCACGCGGGATGTCCAAGCGGTTTTTTTTGTTGACGTATTGATAAATATGCTTTATAATCCGCTAAAAGCCCTGGGAGGGGATCATGGCAGAACAACTCATCCTTAAAAATCTTCCTTTTATTAAGATTTTACCCTACTGGGCGCAGGAGCTTTCCTACAAATACTGCTCACAGACCGCCAACCTCTACATTATTCACGGAAATATCAGGGATTTCCTGCCCCATAAAATGAAGGAAGGCGAATTCAACTTTGTCAAAATCCAGGATTATGTGGCGGACGTGCTGTTCGGTAACCGGGACATAATAGCGTTTTACGACCGCTCTTCGGGCGTGAGTTTTTGTACGCGCGACATGCAGTCCGATTTCCTGCGCATGATGCACGAGCAGGAACCCGAGCTTACGGACCAGGAGATCCTGACCACGGATCCCTATAAGGCCTTCCGCAGCCTGGAGCGTTATTTCCTGCAAAACATCCCGTATAAGAAGCGGATCGTGTTGATCATCGATTACGCGGAGACCATCGTACCGCATACGGATATGTCCCGCTACACGGAGGAGGACCGCTACTGCCTGGTTACCCTGAACCGCTGGGCCAACGATCCGATCTTTACCCAGGGCGACGTGTCCGTCATTTTACTGACCGAGAACCTGGCGGATATCAGCCCCCGGCTGGTGCGTTCTCCCTCCTCAATCAAGGTGAACATCCCCATTCCCGACGAAAAGGTGCGGGAAAGCTTTCTGGGGTTCCTGAACAGGGAGGAGAAGATCCTGCTGGAAGACGAGCTTACCGTGGCCGAGGTGGCCAAGATCACCAGCGGCCTGAACCTGATAAACCTGAACCAGCTTGTGGCCGAGTCCTTCCAGGAAGGGCGGACCCTAAGCATGGACTACCTGCGCAAGAAGAAAAAGGAGATCATCGAGGCCGAGGCCATCGGGCTCTTGGAGTTTATCGAATGCGAGCATGATCTGACCATGGTCTCCGGGCACGATTTCGTAAAAAAACGGTTCAAGAACGCGGCCCGGGCCATCCGCCAGGGCAGGCTGGACGTGATGCCCATGGGGTACCTGATCTCGGGCCCGGTGGGTACGGGTAAGTCCTTCATGGTAACCGCCTTTGCCGGGGAGATCGGCATCCCCATCGTGAAATTCCGCAATTTCCGCTCCAAGTGGCAGGGGGTCACCGAGGCCAACCTGGAGAAGGTGCTGAATATCTGCAAGGCCATGGCGCCGGTGGGTGTGATGATCGACGAGGCCGACGCTTTCCTGGGCAACAGGAACCAGGAGGGGGATTCGGGCACCAGCAACCGGATTTTCGCCCAGATCACCTCTTTTATGGGCAACACGGAATACAGGGGCAAGATCATCTGGTTTCTGATCACCTGCCGCCCGGACATCCTGCCCATCGACCTGAAGCGCCAGGGCAGGGCCGAGGAGCACCTGGCCCTGTTCTACCCCGAGACCATCGAGGAGAAGAAGCACCTGTTCGAAACGCTCATTCGCAAACTCAACCTGCGTATCCAGCGGGTGAACATCATCGAGCTGTTTCGAAGGTATCATTTTGATTTTTCCGGGGCCGACCTGGAGTCCATCCTTATCCGGGCCAAGTTCCTCTCGGCCATGCACGACCATGTGTTTATCACCAGGGATGACCTGGAACAGACCATCCGCGACTTTGTGCCGCCTGCATACCCCTACGAGATTGAGCTGCAGAACCTGGTGGCGGTGCTGGAGTGCACCAGCAGGGAGATGCTGCCCAAACGCTTCCAGAGCTTAAATCGCGACAAGCTAGTGGAGGACATCAAACAACTGAAGATGCTGGTGGGCGAGCGTGAGTTGATCGGCTAGGGAGCGGAGTCATGCGCGCAGGCGGGCGTTTTGCCCAAAATCAAGATCAAACTCACCGTCATCACCAGAGTTGCCCCGGCCTCCGCCGCGCCTTCCGCGGCGCCCTCCGCCATACCCCCCAAAGTACCTTCCGCCGCGCCTTCCGTTTCCGCGCGCAGACGGGCGCGTTAAAGGCGGGCGCGGAGACCATAAACGCGAGGACGGCGGGCGCCGGGCCGGTAAGCGCGTTGACGGTGATTATGCTGTGCATCCTGCTGCCCGGCATGGGATGTACGAGTCCGGCTCCGGCCGCGGCATCGACTCCCACGCCCGGTCAGCTTACCTACCGCCTGCAGGTATATGTCGACGGAGAGGGAGATGTTACGCTGCAGCCTCCGGGCAGGGATTTCCCTGTTGGTGCGGTGGTTACGGTCTTCGCGTATCCCAAACCCGGGTCACGGTTCGCTTACTTCGTTTATCATAATCAAAAAATAACCGCTTCCACTATAAGGTTTACCATGAAAACCGACCTCATCGTGACGGCCGTTTTCCTCAGGGAACAATAATCCGGTCCTTAGCCCTGTCCGTGCTTTTCAGAAAATAGTATATTTTGAATATATCAATGGGATTCCCCGAATGGGGCGATAACGTTATGGGAAAGAACGGCGGGCGTTATGGCGGCGAATAACGAATCGGGAATGACGGTCAAATGGATCAATAAAATTTCAAACGTACCCAAAGAGATGTGGAACGCGCTGGCCCTGCCCCTGAACACGCCATTTCTGGAGTGGGAGTGGCTGTATCTGCTGGAGGAGTCCGGCAGTATCCGCCCGGAAACCGGCTGGGAGCCCTGCCATCTTACCGTCTGGAATGAGAACACATTGGCGGCCGCCGCGCCCCTGTATATAAAGACGCACAGTGAGGGCGAGTTCGTGTTCGACTACGTCTGGGCCCAGGTGGCGGGACAGCTTTCCATTCCCTATTATCCCAAACTGGTGGGCATGAGCCCGGTTACGCCGGTGCCGGGGTACCGTTTTCTGCTGGCCCCCGCTCAGGACGAGGCCGGGCTTACGGAGTTCATGCTGCGGGAGATCGACGGATTTTGCAGGAGGCGCGGCCTTTCGGGAGTGCACTTTCTCTACACCGATCCTTTGTGGCAGGAGCGGATTGTTTCATACGGTTATATTCCCTGGCTGCACCAGGTGTTCGAGTGGCCCAACCCCGGTTACGCAAGCTTTGAGGACTACCTGGGCAGTTTTAAAAAAAACCAGCGGCGCAACATCAGGCGCGAAAGAAAAAAAATTACGGAGCAGGGCGTGAGCATCCGGGGGCATGAGGGGCCTGATATCGATTCGTCGCTGTTTGAAAAAATGTATGAGTTTTACCTGGGCACCAACGACAAGTTCGGCCCCTGGGGCTGCAGATACCTGACCCGCCATTTTTTCACCCGCCTGCCTGATGTATTCGGCCGGCGCGTGGTGTTGATGGCCGCGTACGGGGAGGCGAACCCACGCGAGCCCCTCGGCATGGCCATGTTTTTCCGCAAGAACGACTCGCTTTACGGGCGCTACTGGGGCAGCGCCGTGGAACTGGATTCCCTGCATTTCAATACCTGTTATTACGCGCCCATCGAATGGGCCATCCAAAACGGCATCAGGCGCTTTGATCCCGGAATCGGCTCCGAGCACAAGGTGCGGCGTGGGTTCCGGGCCCTGGGCAATTACAGCCTGCACCGCTTCTCCAATAATATCATGTCCATGCTGATGCGCGGCAATATCGGGCGCATCAACTCCATGGAACAGGAGAACATCGACGGCCTCAACGCCGTGCTGCCGATGCACGGGCGGGTTGATTAGCCGCGCGTTTTTTTTCCGAATAATGTCTTGCGGCAAAGATGGTGTTTTGTTACCATATGGTATGCGTTTATATATGGTGAGGATATGATAAAAAAGATAATAACCAAAAGCAAACTGGGCGATCCCGCATTAGAAAGCGGTGATTTAAAATATTGGCTTGGTCGTCCTCCCGGTGAGCGTCTTGAGGCGGTTGAGTTTTTACGGAGGCAGCGCCATGGAAATTCAGCAAGACTTCAAAGAACTGTTAGAATTATTCAACAAACACGGCGTTAAATACATGATCGTAGGCGGTTATGCTCTCGCTTTTTACGGTGCGCCCCGTTATACCGGTGATATCGATATTTTTGCGCAACCGGATAAAAAAAACGCGGAAAAAATTATGAACGCGCTTAACGATTTCGGCTTTGTGAATATCGATATCAGCGAGGAAGATTTCTCCCATCCGGACAAGGTCGTACAACTCGGTGTCCCGCCGGTAAGAATCGACATCATTACCTCGCTGTCGGGGGTTGATTGGCAAACCGCGGAACAACACCGGGTGAAGGGGGAATATGGAAACATTCACGTATTTTTTATCGGACGCGAGGATTTTATCAGGAACAAGAAAGCGACAGGCCGGTACAAGGACCTGGCGGACATAGAAGCCCTGGGTGAAGATCCTCGCGGATAATTATAAAAACAAAATACCCGTATATATCCTTAAATGAAGCTGAGGCGCACTCGCGCAAAAAATATATGGCAAGCCGTATTTCCATACCCTATACTAGAGAAAAAACCCCTGAAAGGAGACCAAGTAATGTATGCCTTAACCTCAACTTCAATAAGGGCCTGTTTTTTGTTCATGGCGGCGGTTTTGTTTTTTGGCGCGGGAGGCGGGCTTTTTGCCCAGGACCTGGAGCTGTTAAGCCAGGGCAAGGTGATCGCCTCAGGCGGCGGCTGGTATATTCCCATGAACTCCGGCTCGTCCAAGGTGGCGCTGTTCAGCGAGCAGCGAGAACCCTTCAGCCTGGTAAACAAGGGCGGCGCCCCGCTGACCGTCACCTCGATCAGCATGAAACTTGACCCGGGCGTGATGAATGAAGAGTTCACCCTGCAGAATGCCGAGCTCAAACCGGGCCCGCTTGATTTTAAAAAGACCGTAATCGATCCCCAGAAGAGCTTCGATTTTTACATCCGCTACTACCCGGTGCAGTCCAAAGAGGTGGGAGCAACCGTGACCGTGGAATACGGCGCGGGCAAGAAGCTGGTGTTCACGGTCAAGGGCAAGGGCCGGGACAGCGCCATGTTCTCCGACCATATCACCGTATCCCTGCACCGGCTGTTCGGCGGGCAGGCCACCGATGAGATGGTGACGGGCATGGTGCTGGACACGAGCGGCAACACTTATTTTCTGGGCCAGGCGACCGGCATCAGGGACAAGTTCGCCTATGATATTTTTTACGGCAAGATCACCCCGCAGGGCGAGCCGGCCTGGGCAAAACTCTGGGCCGGACCGTACCGCGATTACAGCAGGGACCCGGGACAGAACGACGAGACCGGGGGCAGCGCCGATGCCATTGCCATAGACGATCAGGGCTATGTGTACTTCGCGGGCGCGGTAAGCCCGGGGAGCTCGAACAATAATTACGCGGCCCTGGTGGTCAAGATCGATCCGGCCACCGGCGCACCTGTCTGGGAAAAACTCTGGCGTCCGGACTGGCCTTCGGCCTTGCTGGCCAAGCACAGCGCCGAGGCCTACGCACTTGATGTAAAAGACGGGCATGTGTATGTCACCGGCACCACGGGCGCGGCCCTGGAAAACTCCGATGCCCTGGTCTTCCTCTTGGGACTTAAAGCGGCCGACGGCTCCATTGAGTTCCAGCAGTACGTCGATCCCACGCCTAAAACCACTGACAGGGGCTACTGCGTCAAGGCCGACGCCAAGGGCAATGTGTACGTGGGCGGGCTGGCCGCCAAAATCAGCCTGTTGATCAAGTTCAAAAACGCGTCCGGGGGCAAACCCACGGTGGAATGGGTTAAAACCTACGAAACCGGCTGGGGCAGCAGCATCAACTGCCTGGACGTTGACGCGGCGGGTAACGTGTATGCCTCGCTTGACCGCAGGGGCGCGCAGACCTTTTTTAGTTTTATGAAGCTCGACCCGGCCGGCAACCTGGTGTGGGGCAAGACCTACAGCGGCGGCAGCAACAAGAACAACAACTGCGCGGTGGTCAAGGTTGCGGGCGACGCGCTCTTCGTGGGCGGGCGTACGGGCCAGTCCTGGTACGACGCGCAGATGGGTGACGGCAAGCTGCTCAAGGTAAGCGCCGCGGACGGCAAGGAGCTGTGGAGCGCGTTTTACTTCTGCGGCAAAGGCCCGGACGAGCTGGCCGAGCACAGGGTCAAGGGCCTGGCCCTGCAGGGCGGCACCCTGTATGTCATAGGCCAGGTGTACACCGGAAATTACAACGGCGTGCGCTACTGGGGCTATTGGTATAACGGTGTGGGGTCTTTGACTGATTACGCTCCCCAGGCGAACGACCTGGGCATGGGAGAGGGCAGCGCTCAGCCCATTCCGGCCGGCGCGGTGAAGGACGCTTCCGGCGCGCGCGACCTGATGGACCTTAAGGGCCTGGTGCCCTTCCAGGACGCGGCCGCCAAGAAGGACGGGCAGGGCCCGGACGGTGAGCTCATCTACTGGAAGCTGGAGCTGAAATAGAGGGTTTTTACATGAACGTTACGAGCCCGGGTTGACGCCATGTTTTCACGTTGCCCGCGGATGAAGAAAAAAAATCCCGGTTGATTTAGACGAAAATCGGCGTATACTTATTTATATAGACTTGATGAAAAAAGGAGGAAATGCTATGAAAACAATAACCAAAAGCATATTTATCCTGGCGGCCCTGCTGCTGATACCGGCCGCGGTATTCGGCCTGGACATAAAGGTCGGCTTGAAGGGCGGGGCGGGCTTCCCCTTTTACGTGGGGGATGATTATGACAGTGAACTGTCGTTTCTGGGGGTAGACACCCAACTGCTTATCGCCTATGAACTGGGGGGCTTCGTCTCCATCGGCATGGAGATGGTGGCCCTGGAGGTTGATCTGTTGTTTACCTCGGCGGGGGGCGCCTACGGAGACGATACGATTGTATACAATAATATTGACAACTTCCTGGAAATTCCGATCATGCTTAAACTCAGGTTCAAGCTTGATGAGATCACGGCCAGTGTATATGGTGGGGCGGATATTCTTATTAAAATGGGATATTTTGTTCAGGAGGTAATTGATCCTGATACTGGGAATGTTGTCGACGAATTGAGGTGGCTGGATGACGAGATGAGTAAGACCCAGTATGGGCTTGTCATCGGGGTAGGGGCGGAGGTGCCCTTTGAGGGCTTTTTTGTCACCGCTGATGCCCGCTATTGCCTGGGGTTGACCAGCAGACACACGGAAGGATCCATGTATGGAGAGTACTGGTTCCAAGACAACATCCAGATCCTGGTGGGCATCGGCATGGAGCTGAATTACTGACGGGAATAAGGGCGGCTTATAGTAATAACTATATGATAAACATATAAAAACCCCCGGCTGCTGTACGGGGGTTTTTATATATAACTTTTATGTTATATTATATTTTTCTTATATATTATTCTTCCATATTTGAGTATGCTTTCTAAAAACCCGCTGCGGTTGTTCTTGATAAAAATAAGATTGGGTTCAATTCGTATATCTACCTCTCTTACCGCTTCGTATAAAGCTGAGGTAAGATCAAAATAATTCTCATCAATTTCATTAATTACTACCGCTACATCGATATCGCTGTCTTCCTTTTCAACACCTTTTGCGTATGATCCATACAAAATAATCATATTTATCGGGAATTTTGATATGATAATATCAGCATATTTATTTATTTTTTCAATAACCGCAGTATCCATTTATATAATTCCTCTGTCATATTAAAAATATCATTTGTTTTTTCACTTGTGTATACTTTTAATAATTCTTTTTCCTCGTCAGGATAACGTGTTTTTATATTCAAAGGCATCAACCTATCGATTGTTTTCTTTTGCTTATTATTAATTACTTCTTGTAGATTACATTTCGAACAGAGAATAATGAGGTTATGAGTATAGGGCGGCTCTGTGCCGTTTGCAAACCAATAATATGCTTTGAGCGCTTTTTCAATAACAAGATTGCAGTAAAATAATGATTGTAAATATTTATTATTTTCCAGTAGTATTTTTGCGGCTTCAAAATCAGAATCAGCCGATTCGATCCAGTAAGATATTTTTTGTTGAATGTCGTCTTTCAATATTACTTATTATAAATTTACTACTTTCATTTGTCAAGAAAACGATTTTTCTTTTAGCCCGGCTGCTGTACGGGTGTTTTCATTTTGATAAATAGCTGTAAAAATCAAAGCTTTCTCATGAAGTACGCGGAGGGCGTGGGGTGGAAAAAGATAGGGCAACCGGCCGCGCCTGTCTTTGCATTAAATTCGCTTAGGGTAAACATGGGGAAATCAGTCCTTCTACCTCTCGTGCCACTCCAGCTCTTTGAGCATGATATAATCCAGGATCTCCTTTTCCGCGGCTTTTCTCTTCAACAACTCAATAAACACGTCATCCTGGCAGAGAAAAGAAATGCGGGAGAGTGTTTCCACGTGGCGCGTCTGGTCCGCGCTTAAAATCACGAACAATGTGTGTACGGGTTCATGGTCCAGGGCGTGAAAGTCGATCGGCTCCTTTAAAAAGCAGATGGAGATGGACTGGTTCTCCGGCCGGGTCAAAAGCGGCTCGCGGGGGTGGGGCACGGCAATACCCTTGCCGATGGCCGTGGACATCATCTCCTCACGGTGCAGCAGGTTGTAGGCAAGAGTCTCCCTGGGCACGCCGGGCGGCAGAGGGATAACCTGCACCGTGTTTTTGATTACCTCCGTCGCGCTCCGCCCGGGCACGTCATAGAATACCCCGCCGCGTCCGATCAGGCTGACCAGGCTTACACCGGTTTGAGAGAGGTCTATATCCAGGATTTTTTTGGATACCATGACGTTATGCTCCACCACCCATTCCTTGATTTCCGCCCGGTTGAATCGATACTCATCCCCGATTTTGTAGGCGGGAAGCTTTTTTTGGGTAACCAAGTCAATTATCTCATCCTCACTCCGGTTTAAAAGCTCGGCCATGTCTTTCAGGGTCAGATCCATTTTGGGTAACCTCCTGCCTGCGCTTATAATACTAATGAAAACCCGGCGGGTAAAGCAATGAAAATGAAAAAAAATGCCCGCGTATGAAAATTCGGTTATCCGCAACATTGGAAATTTTATAAAAAATCCCTATAATTTATGCTGATAACTATTTGATTTAAAGCGAGTGGGGAGTTTTTTATGGCAAACAACAGAAAACATGAAAGGGCGGACCTGCGCGCGAAGGTTCGGTACGCGATTATCAATAAAGGCGACGCCAAGAACATCAGTGAGGGCGGTATCTGCGTGGTTACCATAGAGGCATTGGAACAGGGCAAGGATATGACGATTATTTTTACCCTACCCAACAGCAAAGAGGAAAATCTGAAAGTATTCGGCAAGGTAAAATGGAGCAAGGAGATTGCCCCGCACCAGTGTGAAAACGGCATAGAGTTCTGGGATGTGGACGATTCCATAAAGCAAAAGATTCAGGAATATGTAAAAAAATATCTAAAAGAATAAATGTCCGCCCTCTTTACAGCGCGCTTTTTTCATTCCTTTTTACGCATCCGTGAAAGCTTAGATAAAAAATCACATATGCTTTTATTTTTTTAGAAACTTGCGGTTATACTCCTCCAGTTCGGCCATAAGGCCGTCAAGCTCCTGCCGGTTTACTATCTTTTTCTCTATAAAATACCGGCCTATGGGGAGGTTGTATGACCGTTGTATATGCAGGATGACATTGGTCTTAAAGACGTCCAGAAATCCGCGGCGCAGGGCCGTTTCAAGGAACTTTTCTCCGGGCCGGCGATTCCGCAATATGTGATATATCTGCTCCCTTTTTAAATAGCGGCACCTGATCCCGATCTCGCCCACTCGCGGCCTGTTTGTCGTCTGCCAGATGAGGGCTTCAATCGTCGTGTTCCAGTCGATGATCCCTTTTCGATAAAGAAAAAACGCCAGCCTCATTTTGAACCGTTGTTTAAATACCTTCTTCTCATAATTATAGGCAGTGTGCTGTTTGGCGTGGAAATGCCGCGGTTTGTAGGTCCATGGGGTGTGTGTTTTACGCCAAGGAACGGAAGAAACACCCCCTTCAATCATCGAGACCAGAAGATTGTAGGCGTTGTTCAATTTCTTGAACTTCTCTTCAAGCCTGACCTCGCTGGAACCGGTAACCGTAGAGCGGTCCGGGTGGAAGCGCATGGCCTGTTTTCTGTATGCCTGCTTTAATAATGAAATTTCCGGCAGGTGCGGCAGGTTGTGGGTGGGGCCGAAAAGCATATATAGGGCTTTTCGTATTTGCGGATCACTATGATTCATATGCCGCCCGGTGCTGCATGCCCACCAGTATATAATAATTATTCCCACATCCGCAAGCTTTAATTAGCGGTCCGGAGGCGGACGGCCGCAAATTCCTTTGCAAATAGGAATGGGTTTAAATATGATATATAGTGAAGGATTTGAAAAAATGAAATTCAAGGAAAAACAAGATAAGCGGCCTGAGACTGCGGGCGGTTTTTTTCTTTATGAGCCGTTGTCCAGGAAGGATTTCCTGAAATTAAGTCAGTTGATACAGTCGCATATCGGGATAAGGATGCCCGAATCAAAAAAGATAATGCTGGAATCGAGACTGCATAAGCGCCTGCGGGCACTGTCGCTTAAAGATTTTCCCAGCTACTGCGAGTACCTGTTCAGCGATCACGGGTTCGATACGGAGCTTCCCTACCTGTTCGACGTCATTACCACCAACAAAACGGATTTTTTTCGGGAATCGGTTCATTTCGAATACCTCGTGGAGTACATTCTGCCCGGGCTTTTAAGTGTGACGCAGCCCAGGGGAAGGAGGCTGTGGTTCTGGAGTGCGGGCTGTTCCACGGGGGAGGAACCCTACAGCCTGGCCATGGTGCTGCGGGATTACAGCGAGCGGGTTGCGGGGTTTGAGTTCGGCATCCATGCCACCGATATCTCCACCCAGGTGTTGGATTCGGCCAGGCTGGCCGTTTATAACCAGGAAAAGGCCGATCCCATTCCCATTGGGTTTAAAAAAAAATACCTGCTGCGCAGCAAGGATAGAACCAAAAAGCTTGTACGTATTGCGCCTGAAATCAGGTCCCTTGTACAGTTTTCACGCCTTAATCTCATGGAACATAATTATGCCACCATGTCGGAAATGGATGTTATCTTCTGCAGAAACGTGATTATTTATTTCGACCGTCCCATCCAGGAGATGCTTATCAGGAATTTCTACCGGTATCTGAGGGTGGGCGGGTACCTGTTTCTGGGACATTCGGAAACACTCTGCGGCATTTCCATTCCCCTGGTCACGGTGCTGCCGACCGTATACAGAAAGACGGGATAACCGTTATGGCGGAAGAATCGCTGTTCGATATGACAATCAAGGTGCTTGTAGTGGACGACTCGGCGCTGGTGCGCCACACCATGCGCGCCATCCTTTCCGCCGATCCGAAAATCAAGGTGCTTGGTGTGGCCTCGGACCCGTATATAGCCGCAAACATGATGAAGATAGAGGCGCCCGATGTTATCATTTTGGATGTGGAAATGCCGCGTATGGACGGGCTTACCTTCCTTAAAAAGATTATGACCCAACATCCCATTCCCGTGGTTATTTGTTCCAGCCAGACCCCCGGAGGCTCAAACAATGCCATAAAGGCATTGGAATACGGGGCGGTTGAGATTGTGGAGAAACCCAAGCTGGGAACAAAGCAGTTCATAGAAGAGTCTCAGGTGCGGATATGTGACGCGGTAAAGGCCGCGCACTGCACAACCCTGAAGCGGGTAGAACCGGATCTGCAGCTTGACTTCCAGCCGAAGTTGACCGCGGACGCGGTACTGACGTTTTCAAAGCCCGCGCTGCATATTGAGACTACCGAAAAGATTGTGGTGGTGGGCGCTTCCACGGGGGGAACCGAGGCCCTGCGCCTGTTCCTGGAGGCGCTTCCCTTGGACGCCCCGGGCATCGTTATCGTGCAGCACATGCCGGAGCATTTTACCAAGGCCTTCGCCTCGCGCCTGGATTCCGTCTGCAGGGTTTCGGTCAAGGAGGCGGAGAACAACGATTCGGTGATCCGCGGGCGGACGTTGATCGCCCCGGGAAACCACCATATTCTCCTGAAGCGCAGCGGGGCCCGCTACTATATTGAAATCAAAGACGGGCCTTTGGTAAGCCGTCACCGGCCATCCGTGGATGTGCTGTTCCGTTCCGCGGCCCACTATGGGGCAAAGAACGTAGTGGCGGTCATTATGACAGGCATGGGCGACGACGGGGCCCGCGGCATGCGCGAGCTGAAGGACGCGGGGGCCTATACGATAGCCCAGGACGAGAAGTCCTGCGTGGTGTTCGGCATGCCCCATGAGGCCATCAAGCGCGGGGCGGTCGACAGCGTCATGCCCCTGGACCGGATTGCCGGGCTTGTGCTGAAAATGTGCGGTTAAAAAGAAAATATATCCATCTTTCCCTTGAAATTAGATTTTAATTGCATAGAATTTCTATTATCGGGGCAGAGATTTTGGAGATATGTGAGACTGTGGAAATTATTTAAAAGGAGAAAATAAAAACGTGGACATAGACCTTAAGGAATACATAAATATTTTTATCGAAGAATCAGCCGAACATATCCAGGAGCTGGACGTGCTGCTGGTGGACTTGGAAAAGAATCCCAAAGACAAGAAGATCCTGAAGAAGGTCTATCGTATCATGCACACCCTCAAGGGTATCAGCGGTATTGTGGGGTTTAACGATTTGTCGTCCATGCTGCACAGCGCGGAAACCTGCATGGATATGCTTATGAACGCGGAAATTACCTTTAATACGGAGATAACCGAGGCGCTTTTTGAAATCAGCGATGTGCTGAAAAATACCATAGAAACCCTGCGCGGGGGAGGTAAACCGGACCAGGATTTCGGCGCCTTAAGTGACCGATTTGCCGGTTTTGTGAAAAAACGGCCCGCGGACAGATCGCGTAAAAAAGCGGCCGTGCCCCAACATTTTAACCTGCAGGCATATGATGAAAAAATCCGGGAAGCCCAGGCGCTGGGTCTTAAACCCTATATTCTTTCTTTTGTCATAGATAAAAAGGAAGAGGTAAAGGATTCAAGGAGAAGAATTCTTTTCCGCAGGATTTCGAGACACGGTGAGATCCTCGATTATCTGCCGCGCCGCACGGACGATTACTACACCAAAGAGGAGCTTCACATCAAAGCTTTGTTTCTAGGTGCGGTGGGGGATGAGCTTCTGGCGGATGTGCAAAGGGTGGACAGGATAACCGATTTTGCATATGAAGAGGCGGCGGTGAAACGGGCGGCGCCCGCGCCCAAACCCCATGCCCTTGATAAGGAGATAAAATCCTTTGCGGATAAGGACACGATCAAGGTAAAAGTGGAAAAACTGGACAACCTCCTGAACTTCGCACAAGAGCTGACCATCCTGACCCTTTCCTTCCAGAACATGTTCGACCGCATTTACGACTTTTCATCCATAGAGGATTTGGCGGCCGAAATGAACAGTCCCATAGACTCCCTGTCAAAAACCACGCAGAATATCCATCAGGAGATTATGCGTATTCGAATGATCCCCATCGCCAACCTGTTCCAGCGCTTTCACCGCCCGGTAAGGGACATAGCGGCGGGGTTCGGTAAAAAGGTGACACTCAGGATCAAGGGTGAGGACGAGGAGATAGACAAGAACGCCATCGAGCTGTTGTTTGAACCGCTGCTTCACCTGGTGCGAAACGCCATTGATCATGGGATTGAAACCCCGGCGGAGCGGCTTCGCGCGGGGAAACATGAGGAGGCAACCCTGGAACTCCGAAGCTATTCACGGCAGAACCGGCTTTATATCGAGGTCCGTGACGACGGCAGGGGAATCGACGCGGAACGGATCAGGGAAAAAGCGATCCGGTTGGGAATTATCGATCCGGCCATGGATATCAGCCGCGATAAACTCATAGAGCTTATCTATCTATCCAGTTTCTCAACCAAGGAACAGGCCAATGAGTTGGCCGGCAGGGGTATGGGCATGAATATCGTGGCCGAGGCCGTGAAAAAACTGGGCGGCGAGATTACCACCCATACCGAAAAGGACAGGGGCACCACCTTCCTGATTTCCCTGCCCTCCACCATGGAAATAATCTCCGTGCTGATCATAAAAGCGGGCGGGGGCATCTACGCCCTGCCCCTGGGGCCTATCAGCGAAATCCTGGATATCGCCAATGATGAGATAAAGACCGTGAAAAATAACGAGGTATTCCGCCTGCGGGAATCAGTACTGCCGCTGGTGAAGTTTGAGAAGCATTTTGAGACGGATTATATCCCCCCGGTAAACGGAAGCACCACGGTTATTGTGCTTGAAAGTGAAAACCGGTGTTTCGGGCTTACGGTGGACGAGATATTAAGGAAACAGGAAGTAGTGGCCAAGCCCCTTCCGGAACCGTTTGGAACGTCGAACGGGATTAACGGCGTCACTGTCCTGGGAGACGGAAGCGTGGCCCTGATTATTGATGTCAACACGTTGGTAAAACAACTGTAACTGCCGCCAAAAAAGGAGTACTGAAATGAAGGTAGGTAAAGAAGAGTATGATATCCTTATCAAAGAATCGTTTGAGCATATACTGGAAGTGATGTTCTCCGAAAAGGATGCGGGCAATAAAATCAATACCTTACCGGGACTGCCGCAGGGAGAAAAACGTGAAATTGCCATTCTGATTCAGCTTACCGACGGGGTGGAGGGCAAGATCATTCTTACCTGCTCTCTTACCACGGCCAACAAGATAGCGAAGGCCTTGTATCCGGATTTCTATGAGGAAACCGAAGATATCGACGACCAGAAGCAGGTGTTCAAAGACAGTTTGGGGGAGCTTATGAACATCCTGGCCGGTAAGATCGCTTATCATTTCCAAAGAAAATTCGGAACCACCAGGATTACCACCCCCACTATTATTTCCGGTAACAAACTCAAGATTACCGTATACGACAACAATGCCATTAATTCCGTAATCCAGTTTGACTACGGAATTGTTGACATTGTCTTAACCCTAAATTAAGCGAAAGGAGAAAGTATGGCCAAGGTTTTAATAGTGGATGACTCAAAACTGATACGCAATATAATCAAGGATGAACTGGAGAAGAACGGGCACCAGATAGTGGGTGAGGCCCAGGACGGAAGAATGGCGATATCCATGTACAAGGAGAAGACACCAGATCTTATCACCATGGACATCACTATGGATGAGATGGACGGAATCGAAGCCATCACCGAAATATTCAAGCTGAACAACAAAGCCAAAATTATAGTGGTATCCGCGTTGGGACAGGATGAAATTATCAATAAAGCCATAGACCTGGGGGTAATGGATTTTATCATCAAGCCCTTTGAGGCGGAAAGGTTGCTGAACTCGGTAAAGAAGGCCCTATGAATCAAGAGGTTGTAACGGTTGGAATCGGTGAATACACTGTGGCTCAAAGCCCCATGATCCTGCGCACGATTCTGGGTTCGTGTGTGGCCGTGATTCTATACGATAAAATCAACAGGATCGGGGGCTTGGCGCACGTGTACCTGCCCTCCGGGAAGGAGTATGAAACAAACCGGGAAAGCACCATTACCAGCCATAAATTCGCGGACATACTGCTGCCGTTAATGGTTGAGGCCATTTTAAAAGAAAACGGCAACAAGCGTTTTTTTTCCGCGTATCTGGTGGGCGGCGCCTCTCTGTTCAATACCAAGCCGTCGAGTTTTATGGATATCGGGAAAAAAAATCTCGATGCCGTACGCAGAATTCTGAACGACATGCGTATAAATTTTCTGGAGCTGGAGATTGGCGGAAACAATGGCCGTAAAGTGCATTTTTACTTGAAAAACGGTGATATAGAGGTTATCAATCTAAAATGAATATAAAAAGCCACCGCTTTTTTTGCTTTTTAATTCCCCTTACCGTATTGACGTCGGGGCTTTTGTGCCTGCTGGATACGGCAAAGAATATAATTCTTGTTACCCAGCTTGCTTTAAGCGGAATCGTATTTTTTATCTTGTTTTTTATTTTTTTACGGCCTTATAAAAAAACACTTCGCCGATTAAAACTCCATAAAACCAATGGCAATTCCGTGTTTACCGATATAATGACGTGCTGCCTGGAGATGAACAAATATTATGGTGAAGAGGAGCTTGAACGGCGTATTCTCTCCGAGCGGGAACAGACACAAAAAGAGGTGAGTCTGGCCCAGGATACCCTGCACAGCTTCAGGCACCGGGTGGACAACTCACTCTCTCCCATTCTAAAGATTTTTTATACCAAAGAAAACGACATGACCGTTATCGGCAAGATGTCTCTTATTGTGGAGGAACTCTATAAAAGCATTGAGACCATCGTGGCCAAAATGAAAAGCCAGTCCGAACTGCTGGCGCTTACCTTCGATGCATTTGATACCACAACCCTGTCCCTTGAACAGGTGGATATCATTATTGAAAAGGCCAAAGGGCTCTCCGCCCATTTGCAAAAGGAAACGGCCAAAGGCAGGGACGCCCTGATACAGACACGAGAAAGCATGAAGACAATCTTAGAGTCCTCGGAGAAGATGGTAAACATCATTACCACGATCGAGGACATCTCCGAACAAACCAATATTCTTTCCATAAACGCCTCGATCGAATCCACGCATACCAAGAGCGGGGGCAAGGGTTTCGCCGTTATTTCCAAAGAAATCAGGAAGCTGGCCAACAATACAAAAACCTCCTCCCTGGAAATACGCCGGATGGTTGAGGACATGATCCAGAAGACCAAAAAACAGGCGGCGCTTGTTGAAATTGTGTTCAACATCTTTACCCAGATCAACTCGTATATTGAACAAACCAATGAAACAAACAAGAATATCTATAATATCTCAAAGAAGGGGGTTATCCAGGGAAGGGAGATGCAAACGGCCATCAATGCCTTAAGCGCCGTCGCCAAAGTGATCATCAATTCCTCGGACAAAGAGTTGTTTCAGGCCAACGAGGTGCTGCAGATTATGAACTCCTTAAAGAAGGTGTTTGACGAGTATAAAACCAATGAGGAATTCTTAAGCTTCCTTGAAGGCGAACCTTCAATACAATATGAAAACAGGGAGCGGCGGGCATGAGCACCAAAAAAATAGTGGTTGTGGACGATGAAAAGATAAACCTGAAGTTGTTTGAAAATTTCCTCAACAACCGGGGTTACGAGGTGGTAGCGGTAGACGACGGTTCGCAGGTCGTCAACACCGTGACAAAGGAAGGCCCGGGTGCGGTTATTATGGACATAGTGATGCCGGGGCGGGGCGGCGATGAGATCGCCGAGCAGTTGAAAAAAAGCGCGAGTACCAGGCACATTCCCATTATTCTGATTACCGCGGATATGTTAAAACCCAGTGAAGACCTTTACGCCGATTATTTCATTCGCCGCCCCGTAATGGGCGATCATCTGTTGAAAATTCTGGCGGATGTTTTTAAAGACGCATAAGCCTGTATATGTGTCCGGCTTGTCCCCGGACGCGCCGGGGCACACTAGTTTCAGACGCCGTCCCTGAGTTTCTGTTCGAGTATATCGAAAGAGTCCTTAAGCCGCGTGATCAATGCATTGGCCGGGGTGTTGTTCTGTTGTCCCGCGCATTCCTCCAGTTGCGCCGCCAGCCGCGCAATGTGGTGAATACGCAGTTCTAATGCCGCTCCCTTCAGGCGATGCGCCCGCCGCGCCGCCTCTTCAGGGTTGTGATCGGTTATTGCCTGTACGATAGGGTCAAGATACAGCCGGCGGCTTTCGGCAAACTCAAGGGCCACCTGCCTCACCATGTGCTCTTCCAGATTGAGTTCACGGGCCGCCTGTCTTAGATTATAAGTATTATTTTCCATTAATATTACTACTTAGTATCTTCCTACACAACGGCAAAGAATGCAAGGATATTTAATAATCTTGCAAACACCGTTTGAATAATTTAAAATTTTTATAGTCACCGTGCTGAAAGCTTCCGGCCCGGTGGTGAGAGCGGCAATTGAAAGATGAAAATTCCACAACCCGTAAGAGGCCGGGTCGTGTGCTTTAGGAAACGGGTATATGAATAAAAAACAGGTTCTCATCGTGGATGACGACAGGCTGATTCGCGAACAGTTGTCCATTGAGGTCAAAAGGCTTTTTTATAATACCTTTTGCGCAGGCAACGGCAAAGACGCCCTGGAGCTGATTGAAAAGCGGAACATAGATATCGTACTTATTGATGTGAAACTGCCCGATGCGGACGGTTTGGAGATCCTTAGACTGGTAAAACAAAAAAAACCCGATTGTGAACTCATTGTGATTACGGGATTCGGCAACCAGGAAACAGCCATAAAGGCGCTGCGCTGGGGCGCAATGGACTACATAGAAAAACCCATAAAAACGGATGAACTGGATGCCGCCATAGGGCGGGCCATGGAAAAGATAATGATCAGGGAAAATCTTTTTTTAAAAAACACCGTCCTGGTAATTGATGATGACGAGCGCACGCCGAAACAAATTAAAGCCTTCCTGGAGAAGGAAGGATACGAGGTACTTACTGCACATAACGGCGATGAAGCGCTGGATGTCCTTGAAAAGAATAAGATTGACATAATTGTAACGGATATAAAACTGAGTGATATGGACGGTACGGAGGTAATCCGGCGGGCCAAGGTTGTGCGCAGGGATATGGAGGGGATCGTCGTTGCCGGTGATAATAAGAAGGAGCCGGCCGTGAAGGCCCTGTACGCCGGCGCCCTGGATTACCTGGTAAAACCGCTTAATCTCGATGAGTTGCTGCATGCCGTCACCAAAGCTTTCGAGCGTATCAACCTGAAACGCAACTATCTCTACCGGCACAGGGAATTGAAAATCTCTTCGGAGATCATCTCCAAAATGAATGAGGAGCTTGAGCGCAGGATTCAGGAGAAGGCCAAGGATGTCAACCGCATCCAGACCCAGCTTTTCCAGACATCCAAGCTGGCTACGCTGGGGGAGATGGCCGCCGGCCTGGCTCACGAAATGAACCAGCCGTTGGGCGGGATTTCCCTGGTGGCCAAGCATTTCCGTAAACTCATCGAGTTAAACAGGCTGGACCGCGAGGCCCTTGATACCGGGCTTGACGATATAGAGGCTTCGGTCAAGCGAATGTCCAGGATAATCCAGCATATCCGCACCTTCGCCCGCCAGGACGCGCTTGCCTTCGTACATGTGGATGTAAACTCAACCCTAGACTCGGCTTTAAGTCTGTTGGGGGAACAGCTTCGGCTGCATGAGATAACCGTAAAAAAGCGGTTCACCAAGGCTCTTCCCCCGATTATCGGGGAACCCTACCAATTGGAGCAGGTATGGATAAATCTGTTGACCAATGCCAGGGACGCGGTGGATGAAAAGAAATACAAGCGTGGTGAGCATAAGAAAATAGTTATCGTTACGCGTTTTTTACCACAGCATGGCGTGGTAGAGGTGTGTTTTTGCGACAACGGCGTAGGTATGGACGGGAGTACCGCGGAAAAGGTCTTTGAGCCTTTTTTTACCACAAAGGAGGTGGGTAAGGCCACGGGCCTGGGGTTGTCGATCAGTTACGGCATAATCGAAAGTCATAACGGAAAGATCATGCTGCAAAGCAAGAATAACAGGGGAACCGCGGTGAGAATTCGCTTAACAGCAGGAGAATATGTATGACCCGCATCCTTGTAGTCGATGACGAAGAGATCATCTGCAAGCGCCTTAAAAGTTTATTGGAACTGGACGGGTACGAAGTGCATACGACCATGGACGGCAAAGGCGCTTTGAGGGTATTTACACAGTGCAAACCTGAGATCGCCCTGGTTGATATCAAAATGCCCGGCATGGACGGCATAGAGGTACTGACGCGTCTGAAACAGCGGGAAAAACACACGGAGGTCATCATTTTTACCGGGCACGGGGGTGTGGATACGGCCATCCGCGCCATGAAACTGGGGGCGTTCAGTTACATTCAAAAACCGATCGAATATGATGAACTGATAATCGAAATAAAACGGGCCCTGGCCAAACAGGAGATGCAGAGAAAGCTGGATGACTACGTGCAAAGCCTGGAACAGGCTGTTGAGGCCAAGAACAAGGAGATCGCGGAGCGCAGGAAGATTGAGGCCAAAATCGGTGAACAGAGTAAATTCCTACATAATGTATTGGAATCCCTGACCCATCCGTTTTATGTACTCGACGCGGACGATTACTCGGTAACCACGGCAAACTCCGCCACCAAGCTTCCGGGTTCGAACCGGGAGCCGACCTGCTATATGTTTACACATAATAGAAAAACACCCTGCGGAGGACGGGGAAAAACCTGCCCGTTAAAGGAGGTGAAAAGAACCAAGCGGCCCGTGACCGTTGAACACGTTCACCGGAGACCGGGGGAAACCGCCAAGTATGTGGAGGTTCACGCCTTTCCCATTTTGAATGAGGCGGGTGACGTAAAACAAATTATTGTATATATCATTGATATTACCGAACGCAAACGGGCGGAAGACCTGGAAAGGGCCAAGGCCGTGGCGGAACAGGCCAGCAAAATAAAATCCAGGTTCCTGGCCAATGTGTCGCATGAAATCCGCACACCCCTGAACGCCGTTATGGGGTTCACCGAATTATTGAGAAAAACAGGGGTTACGGCCGCACAAGAGGATTTTATCGATACGATCGAACAAAGCGGCAGGGATCTGTTGAATTTAATCAACGGCATTCTGGATATCTCCGTTATAGAGGCCAATCGCCTGGTGATCGCGGAACATGTATTCAATCTCAGGCTTTTGCTTCAGGACTGCGTAAAAATAGAGACTCCCAAGCTGCACTCAGCGCGTGTTAGGCTTATCTTTACCTATGATGCCGCACTTCCCCTCGTTTATAGGTCAGACCCGGCGCGGCTTAAACAAATAGTGTTTAACCTGTTGGACAATGCCGTTAAGTTCACGGAGCGCGGCAGGATTGAGCTTCACGTGCGTGGAGCAGGGAGAAAAGGCGGAAGAATAAATATCGAGATTTGCGTCACGGATACGGGTATCGGGATAGCCCCCGAACAACAGCATGAGGTGTTTGAACCGTTTACCCAGGCGGATTCCTCTTCAACCCGGAGATACGGGGGGGCCGGGCTGGGATTGCACATTACGAAGCTGCTTGTTGAAAAGTTGGGCGGAAGCATCGGCGTGAAATCGGTACAGGGAAAGGGGACCGAGTTTACGGTTTGTCTGACACTTGCGCCGGTTGATGCGTCAAGTGTACGGGCGGCGAACCGGGCGGGTGCTTTTGATAGAAAGGATAAGGACACGCCGTCCGGTATGGAAGCGGCGGCGGCCCCCTCTATTGCGGGGACAAGGGTACTGGTGGCGGAGGACAGCCCGGTGAACCGGCGGCTTATCAGGCTGCAGCTGGAAAGCTACGGATGTACGGTTGAGGTGGTGGATAATGGAACGGAGGTCATCGAAAAAATAAAAAATGGTAATTATGACATCTGTTTGATGGACGTGCAGATGCCCGGCGCCAATGGCCTGGAGGCCACCGCCTGCATCAGGGAGTCTTTAAAAAAAAACCTGCCCATAATCGCTCTCACCGCCGGCGTCATGAAGGGCGACGAACAAAAGTGCCTGGCCGTAGGTATGAATGATTTTATTGCCAAACCCATTGATCAGGAGTTGTTAAGGCGTAAGATTTACACACTGCTTCCGCCTAAAAACGGATAATATACAAGTCGGCGGGATTTTGTTATAATATATCAAGGAGGGATATAAACCGCGCGGATGTACGACATACTTTTAAGAGTGGTGTTTATAATCACGGGAATTGTTTTCTACAGACTGTGCAGCAGTTTTACCGTGCTTAAAAAAAGCCTGTCTTCCGCTCCCTACGTTATTTTTGGTATTTCTTCAATCATTCTGATCACGGTCAAAACTCTGGAATGGCTTGCCCCGGTTGTGGATCATATTTCATTCTTATTTTCCCTGTACCTGATCGGAATATTGTTTGCCTTCACCGCATGGTTCGGCTTTTGTTTCGGGCTTTTGTTTAAGGCCGGTGCACTGCCCGGCCTGCCGGTGCTGCTTTCTTTCTTTATACTCCCCCTTCTCCTCTCGCTGCTTGTTATAATCAACCCGCAATTATATCTGGTTTTTGGGTATGCCCTGGGGGCAGCCTATGCCGGACTGTTTATCTATGTGAACACACTTAAGAAACAGGCGCTTTTTCCATTCAAAGCGGGTCTGCTCCCCGCCGGGGTGTTTCTGATACCCCTGCTCGTGTATGCGGTAGGCGCCTTAAGCCGGGTTCCTGTGCAGCTTACCGATATTCTCTACCTGCATTTCGGACTGCTTATATTACTTTTTGTCTATTATCTACATTTTCATTATCCCTTCGGAGAGTTTATTGCGTACCATGATTTTTTATCCGGGCTCCAGGACCCGGTAGCGGTAACAAACCGCAGGCAGCAGATTTTGTATGTAAATCCAAAGATGCGTTCCCTGCTTGGCAGCCGTTATTCGCGGATTGCCGGCAGGGAGTTTAAGACCGTTTTTCCCAAACTCGGCAATCTTACCGGGGTACTGTCGGACACGTCATTTCATCGGGAGGTGGTGTTTTTCGGCGCGGTTACCTATGATCTGCATATCCTGCCCGTGTTTGACCGGCTTGGAAGGGAAAAACAAAAAATACTGATGTTCCATGACATCTCGCGGCTTGAGGTTACGGAAAGAAACCTGAAGCGGATCCGAAAACAGATTGAACGGGAGGTTGTATCACGTGTCAAAGAGTTAAAAAGCATGAACGAGGTTTTAAAAGAGTCCAACCAGGCGTTAATAGACGAGATAGCCCAAAGGCGCAAGGCGGAAAGGATGATAAACACGGCTTTGGACGAAAAAAATATTCTGATCGGTGAAATTCACCATAGGGTAAAGAATAACCTGCAGATTATCATCAGCCTGCTTAATTTGCAAAAACGCTATTTTGATGATGAGCGTATACGTGAGGTGTTTCTCACAACCGTAAACCGCATCCGGTCTATCGGTATGATCCATGAGAAGCTTTATAAGGCCCAGGATCTGGCCAATACCGATATCGCCGAATATATAGATGATTTATCCCATTATCTTATTCATTCTTTCGCGGAAAAAGGGAATGATATTATCCTGCGTGTGGATGTCGAAAAGATTTACCTGGATTTGAATCGCAGCATTCTCTGCGGTCTGATTATAAATGAGCTGGTTTCAAACTCCATGAAACATGCCTTCGGCGGCATGACGGGGAAAAAAGCGGGTACGCAGAACCAGATTGTCATCAGGCTTATCATACAGGATGAGGATCTTGTACTTATTGTGCGCGATAACGGTAAGGGAATATCCCCGGATATTGATGTCGGTAACGTGGAATCGCTGGGTATGAAGATCATCACCACTCTGGTAAAACAATTGAAAGGGCGGATTGAGTTTAAAAACGATAGGGGAACCGAGGTGAAAATCAGTTTCGCCAGGGAACAGCCGTTCAGTAATATACATACTGAGCAGGATGAGATGCTGCATCGAATTCAGGACGCGTTGAGTGAGCTTCCCAGAAAAGTGAGGGAGACAACCATCCTGTATTATCTGGACGGCAAATCCATAACCGAGGTGAGTCAAACCCTGGGCATCAGCGTGGAAAACGTGCAGTCTCAACTGCAAATCGCGCGCAAACAATTGAAAGAACTCTTGACAAAGAGTGTGTCCTAGCATACCAATGATGTTTTATATAAAATAAAAACTATGGAAATATTAGAGAAAATATAATAAAATTTAAGAGGAAGGGTATATGGACTGCAAGCAAGTCCAGGAACTGATGCAGGCATGGGAACAAACGGGAGGCCTGGACGATACTATTTTACCGGCGCTTGAGGCCCATATTGAAGGATGTACGTCCTGTAGAAAACGTTATTCGGTACTCCTGCCTTTTATATTCAGAGACGGGGACGGTGAATCGGGTCTGGCTTCGGCATTGGATGATACCGTACCCAATCTGGATGAGGTAAAGAAAAAGTTAATAAAAACAAAACAGAAGAGGAGAAACGTTGCTTTTATTAGCGGAGTGTTGGTTATGGGAGTAACGGCCCTGTCTGTGTTGTTGTTTGTTTTTGTGCTTCAACCCGGATTAGGCGAGTATACGGTTAAGGTTGAGTTTTCATTGTTGGCGCCGGATGCGCATAGTGTGGAGCTTATGGGTGATTTTACGGATTGGGAGAAGAACAAGATCACTATGCACGGACCGGATTCAAACGGAATCTGGCATACCGACGTCAAGTTGGAAAAAGGAAAAGTATATAAGTACAATTTTATTATTGACGGCAAACAGAGTATCGCCGACCCGAACTCGCCGTACGAGGTTGACGACGGTTTCGGGGGGCTAAGTTCTATTTTACAGCTTTAATGAGGCGTGTTTATGAGAAGGATTATCATTATGCAAAGTATATTGCTTCTGATAAGTGCAGGGGTGTTTGCCGATACGGACATGAATGACCTAACGGGTATTAATCAACCGGCCGCCTGGAAACAGGTGTTTTTAGAGCGGCTTTCGGAACACGTAAGTGACGCCCTTATTCCGCGCTATACGATGCTGCTTGTGTTGCGCGAGGTGAGCTCGGACGTACTGCCGGCTAACCCAAGGTTTGCGGCGGACAAAGTATTTCAGTGGGCAAAAAAATACGATTCCAAACTGCGGAAGGGGTATACCTACGGCTGGGTTGTATTGGAACTAAAAAAAGATATATACTTAAGCAGGAATGAAAACAACGCGAACAATATTCTTATCAGCGTGTATGCCGATGACGACTATGATAAAATTAAAATAAAGGATAAAAAAGATAAAGATTTGAAAGACAAGATAAAAAAAGAAAAAGACAAAGATAAAAATAAAGATAAATAAAATCCGAATTTAACTAAGTTATATAATCAAGATCATGATCCGGGCTTACAAGGAGGTGGACGTGAGTAGAGCTGTACTATTTTTATGTTTATTTTCTCTGGTTGCAGCGTTCCCGATATGCGCGGACCAGGAGCCGGGTGCTCCCCCGGGACTTGATCAGGCGATATTTTCGGAGCTCGGGCAAAAAGTAAAACAGGAGAATGTACCCCAGTCAACACTTGATTTTGTTTTAAAACGTTTTGACATTGGACTTCTGCCGCAGGATCGTGAACTGGCGGTGGTAACGTTGCTTGACCTGGTAAAGAGATATGATGCGGAGTTACGCAGGGGGAAATCATTAAGCCGGTTAAACCTGGAGCTTAAAAGGGAGATGCTGTTGACCAAAGAGAAAAAGGTAAAGGTGGGTGAGATCTCCGTAATAAGCGCAAAAGAAAAAATAAAGAATGAAAACGCAGCGGTTAAAAAGGAGAAGAAGATCACGGAGGCAAAAGAGGTAATAAAGGAAAAGAAGGAAAAGAAGGAAAAGAAGGAAAAGGAAAACGCAAAGATAAACTAAGATGAGCAAAAAAGTATACGCGGCCATAGGAATACTTTTTTTTTCTTTCGGGCTAATTGCGGGCGGATTGTTTGCTGCGGATATATCCTCACGTGTTGACGATCTCTTCGGCCAGAATCAGGTACAGGCCGAATACGGCAGCGTATATGCTCCTATAAAAGACGTTTTTAGTGAACTGGAGAAACTGGGGCTTCCTGCTGAGATTTTACTGGATAAACTCAAAGAGGGACTGGCTAAAAAAGTCACGCCACTTAACCTTTTAAACGGCATCAAAAATGAGGCCGGACGGATAAAACAGGCGGCCTTTCTTTTAAAGAAGACACGGTTTCCCTATGAAAATGAGTCACAAAAAATTGAACTCTATAATAACATCAGTCTTTTTTTATTGGGTGGATTTCAGGAGCAGCTTGTTGAACGCCTGCTTTCCGAGGTGCGCGCAGAGAACGAACCGATAGAGGTGTTCCGGTTTCTTGGTACCGCACTGCTTAAATTGAAGACCATAACCGTCTTAGATGAGGATGAGCTCTCGGAATTGAGTCTGGTGCTTCTGCACAGTACGTTGAATTATACAAGTTATCCCATTATCACCTCACTCTTTGTCAAAGCAAAATTCCGCCGGGTAAGCGATGAGGAAATGTTTTCCTTGGTGGTAAATATACTCAGAAACGGGGGCGGCATACTTCAGATAGAAGAAGAACTCGGCAGGAGGACCAAAAAATGAACGCACGCCGTATGTTTCTGCTTTTACTCCTGCTGACCTCACTGCCCTGTTTCGCCGACCTGCTGTTATCGGGTGAGTCCCGGCTTTCCGTGGATATGGACCACCGGGATGAGTTGATATCTGAGTTCGGGTCATTGGTAAGCTGGGATACCTATAGTTTTCTTTCACAGAATTCCAGCCTTTTTCTGGACACCCTGGGCATAATCTATGTAAATCCGCTTACCGGCAACCTGAACGGCGAAGCGGACCTGTCTGCGGATTTCAGCTACCGGACGGAGAATTTCCTGGTGCGGGTCGGCGCCGAGTCAAGCTTTACCGGTGAGACCGACGAGGAACCGTACCTTGACCTGATTCCCGAGCTTTACCTGGCCTATGGGACCGCCGATTTCACTCTGTTCACCTCTCATACAATATCCTTTTTACCGCTGGAAAACAGAACAGAGTTCTATGAGGCGCGCCTGGGGACGGCCTTCAGCCTGGGTACGGTGCTGAACAGGCCTGTCATCGGCGTGGGGATGGATCTCGGAAACGGAAATCTTCCCCTTTACGCCATTATCGAATACGAACTGTCATGGTATCCCGATCCCTCGGTTTCATTCGAGTTTGCAGGCGGTGTGTACTGGTACCTGACGGGTGACGAGTATCAGCGGTGCCTGGCGCAGGCCGAGGTATTGTGGTATATCAGTAACACCTTGATCTTATCCGTAACACTGTCCGCCGAAATCATGAACGGCGAGTTCTTTTCCGAGCCGGAACTAAAGCTTGAACCCCTGGTGGAACTGGGAATAAGTCTTTCGGAGAAAGGTCTCTTATCTCTGGATTTGGAGGGTACCATCTATACGCCGGAGTCTTTTTTTGACGAACCTTCGCTCCTAAGGTTCGCAGTGAAATACTCTTATCTGTTTTAGGATGATTGACACCGGCCCGGATGTTCATATAATTTAAGAAGGAAAAGCGTCAGGAGGAAGGTATTCATGGACAAACCGCAGATTATGGTTGTTGAAGACGAAGGGCTTGTGGCACTTGAAATCAAAGAGGGATTGGAGAACATGGGGTACGAGGTGCCCTATGTGCTTTCATCGGGAAAAGACGCTATAGAGCGGGTAATGATAGACAGGCCCGACCTGGTGTTGATGGACATTCGCCTGGAAGGGGGCGTAGACGGCATAGAGGCCGCAGAGCAGATAAGGAAGATTTTTAATGTACCGGTAGTGTTCCTTACCGCACATTCGGATGAAAAAACCCTCCAAAGGGCAAAGCTTGCGGAATCTTACGGTTATATCTTAAAACCATTCGAAGAACGGGCCTTACGGGCTACAATCGAGGTGGCGCTGTACAAGGCCAAGGAAGAAAAAAAGGTACGCATCAACAGGGATTTGCTTTCGATTATACTCCGTTCCCTGGCAGAAGGCGTTATCGTCATAGACAACAAAGGGGAGATACGTTTTATCAACTCCTATGCGGAATCCATTCTTAAATGGGAACAGGCGGAGGCTACGGGCAAGCATTTAAATGAGGTGTTCAAAACCGTTGATACGGATAAACGACGGCCCCAGGAAATCCCGTTTTTAAAGGCGATTGTCGATGGACTCATAATAAATAAAAAAAATATAATTCTCATAACAAAAGACCAGGGTGAAACGGTAATAGACTATACCATTGCTCCTTTAAAAAACGATACGGGAATAACCATCGGCACCGTAATCATTTTTAAAGGCAAAGAGACCACGAACCTGGGCCAGGAACCCGCTGAGCATAATCTAGAAATGCCGTTTAAAATTCAAAAAAGCCTGCTGCCGGCCAAGGAAAAAACCATTTCCGGTGTCCGTTTGAACTGGCTTTTCTACCCCAGTGTATTGGGTTCGGGTGATCTGTTGAATTTTTTCAGCCTGGATGAGAATCATCTTGGGTTCTATATTCTGGATGTCATGGGCCATGGTTTTTCGGCCACTCTGTTTGCTTTTAGTCTGCACAAGTATCTTTATCCGGATACGGGGAAGGGGGGTATTCTCAAGCGTGAAGAAGAACCGGCAGGCAACAATACCTTCCGCAGGAAAGATGATTTACATCCTGCTCTATTGAGTCCGGCGGAAGTAATCTCCGTCCTGAACAAACAGTTTTATTTTGAAGCCAATAGTAATCCTTTTTTTACCCTCGTCTACGGCATCATCAATACTAAAACACAACAGTTGCGCTTGGCGCGCGCGGGCCATCCTTTTCCTTTTCTGCAAAAGAAGGACGCCGAATTGTTCAGCGTAGAATCCGAAGGGTATGCCATCGGGCTGGCCTCAGATACGGAGATCAATGAGGTGTCATTGGAATTTAGAAAAGGAGACCGCCTGTATCTGTTCTCCGACGGCCTGCTGGAGATAAAAAACGTTCAAGGTAAAAAATATTCAAGGAGCACACTGGCGCGGTTTTTGGAAAATCATAAAAACACCGGGATGAATGACCTGCTTGCAGCGCTGGAAGACGAACTTACCGGATGGAAGGGCGGAACCGATTTTACGGATGATGTGGTCTTCATTGTAATAGAAAACACACAGCCGTCAAATGTATGAAATGCGGAAATCGGCTATTATTTTAAACCCAAGTTTCCGGTAGAGCATAACGGCCGGTTTGTTAATTTTTTTTACAAACAAACAGACGGTTTTATTCAGACGGAATATGTGTTTTAAAAGCTCAAGCATAAGCAGATTGGCCAGTCCCCTGCGCCGGTAATTACGCTGTGTAAAAACACCCCCTATCTGGTAGACGTTATAACCCCTGGCGTTTGTTCCGGCTTTGGCAATAGGCATGCCGTTACTCTGGGCGAAATAGATGATCTCTTTTCTCAGGTTATTTTTCAACAGGGCAAAGCATGAGTTGTCATCGAACAGATAGGGGTTAAGACATACCTCTTCCAGCTCATACTGCTTCTGTATGTCAAACAGGATTTCGGCATCTGAGATCCTGGCTTTGTGGATGTTAATTTCCGGTGGTACGGCCTCGGCCCTCCCCCTAAAATCCGCTTTTGAAAGCACCATCAGATAATAATCTACCCTTGTTTTGATATCGCGGTTTAAGAGAAGCCGCTCTATGATCTCCACATTATCCTTAAGTCCCAAAATGGAGGTAAGAATAACCGGTACCTGGTGAATAAAATGCGACAGCGCAAGAAATCTGTGCGGCTGGAGGGGGCCGCCGGATTTAATAATGGGACAGATCATTCCGTATTCGGTGATCAACACCGCTTCATTAATAGAGTCCGCACCTACAATATGATTTTTATTCCTATTGATGAAAATGCTGAAATCCTTACGCAGGTATGCCTGTGAAATAATCTTCTCTTTCAGCCAGGCACTGAAGGTGACGCAATCTATCTCATTTTTAATCAGGAAATCTTCCAGGAGTCCTAAATCTTTTCTTTCCAGTTTTTCCCAACTCAAACCTGCGGCCGCTCCTCTACTGCTCTAAAAAGTCAACGGGTAACTTCCCCTCGGGAGTAAAGTCACCGGCCAGCACCGCGAATCCGGCGGTGAAAGACTCGCGTGATTCACCGTATACCGCAATAGCCGTTGTCACCCATGGCGTATGCATCAGGTATACGGGGGTCAGCGCGGAAATCACTATTATCCGTTTCCTTGAATTTTTTAATGTTTCCAGTATCTCCAGGCTGCTGGGGCTGGACAGGCAGAATATAATGCTGTCGTACGCCTCTGCGGCGGCGGCTACCCGTTTGATGTCCTTCTCCATTGCATAATACTGGGGCGCCCAGGAAATATAAAGGGTACCGGCCCCGGGAAAGCGTTTTACCCCTTGCTTTAAAAACTCCTCATACTGGCTGATGATCAGGATTTTTTCACCCGGTTTGGGTTTAAAGGGGATATAACGACTGTGAATAATGGTTACACTGCGGCAGCTTGAATTGAAGAAGAACTGCGGCGCCCCCTGAGCGGGTATGTCATCAGTGATTTTATTCTGGTCGGGCAAAATGGGGAAGGCGTTACTACCTTTGAACGCACTCAACTTTAAACGCAAAATTCTTTCAACCGCTTCGATTATCCGCTTTTTAAAGTCTTGGTTGGTCTTCATAAGGCCAAGCAGCCTTGACCATACCTGTTCCTGGACCTCCGGTGTATGGGAGACAAGAATCATATCGTTGCCAGCCAGAAGCGCCTTCCTGCAGACTGTGGGGATATCATCGCCATTAATCCGCACACCCCACATCTCCATATCATCGGTGATTACAACCCCGTTAAAATGCAGTTTCTGACGCAAAATCCGGTTGATAAAAAAATCGGAAAGGGTTGCCGGCTCGTCATTGCCCGTTATCTTGGGGAAGGCCAGGTGCGCGGTCATTATGGCCTGGATCCCCTCCCTGATCACAAAGCGATAGGGTAGGAGGTCTTTGTCCCAGAGTTTTTCAAAGCTGATGTTTATTTTGGGCAGGTACCCGTGGGAATCCAGGTCGGTCTCCCCATGACCGGGAAAATGCTTGCCCGTGGATATAATACCCGCCTTTTTCTGGCCCTTGAAATAAGCCAGCCCCAGGAGGCCCACCTTATGCGGGTCTGAGGAAAAGGCGCGCGGACCGATCACCCAGGTGTCGGGATTGGAATACACATCAAGATTGGGCGCGAAGTTCATGTTTATACCCAGGGCTTTAAGCTCCAACCCAATGTAGTAACCGGTAAGAAAGGCGTCGTGCGGAATACCGGCGGCCCCCAGGGAAAGGTTGCCCCCCGTGGTGGAGAAACCCTTTCTAATGTGGCTTACCCAGCCACCCTCCTGGTCTGTGGCTACAAACAATGGAATACGGAACCGGTTGTGCTGGCTTAAAGTCTGCATACGCCTGATATCCGCGGCCAGGGAAGAAAGCGTGTTTACGTTCCGGGTAAATATCTTCACCCCACCCAGGTTTCGTCCGCTTATCCAGTGCAAGAGGGACGCGGGAGGGGTCATGCCCTGGTAACCGATAAAAAAAACCTGGCCCAGGAGCTCCCGGTTTGTCATGGCCCCTACCAGCTCGCGTACTAAAAGCTCATTATCTTCTTTATCCCAAAAATCAGGCAGGCCCTTGGAGGTTACCAGGAGAACGGCGCACAACACACAGCAGGTAATGCATACCTTGTTCATACGCTTAGCGATACGCCTGTCCCCTCAACTCATCGATATATTGAGAGGCCGTGTGCGCGGCGATGGCCCCTTCTCCGGCCGCCACCACAAGCTGCCTGAAGGGCGTGGTACGCACATCCCCCACTGCGTAAAGCCCGGGGATATTGGTTTCCATCTTCTGGTTGGTGATGATATATCCGTCCGGATTCAGCTTTGCGTCCGGGACGCAGGCGGTCTGCGGGATGGAACCGATGAAGATGAACACGGCGTCAAAGGCCTCACGGTACGTTTTGTGCTCGTCGTTTTTTTCCAAAAGCCCTTCACCCACCTGTTTTTCGCCGAATATCTGTTTAAGTTCCGTGTTAAAGCGCACCTCGATGTTTTTATTTTTCAGCACCCTTTCGGCCAGTGCTTTCTGTGCGCGAAACCGGTCCCGGCGGTGAACAAGAACTATGTTTTCCGTCAATTGTGACAGGTACCTGGCTTCATCACAGGCCGCGTCCCCGCCGCCTATAACAAGCATTTTCTTGTTTTTAAACAGGGGCCCGTCACAGGTGGCGCAATACGAGACCCCTTTGCCCGAAAACTCGTTTTCGCCCGGTATTCCCAGTTTTCTATGCTTGGCGCCTGTGGCGATTATAACCGTACGCGCCGTATACTCACCGGTATTCGCCCTGACCCTGAATATGTTGTGTTCCTTTATTACCTGGCTGACGCTGGCGTTTGTTATCCGTGCTCCGAAATTCACGGCCTGTTTTTCCATTTTCCGGGTGAACTCAAATCCGCTTAAGGGTTCCGGAAACCCCGGGTAGTTCTCCAGACGGTCGATGATCAGTGCCTGTCCGCCGGAGGCCAGCTCTTCAAGGACAAGCGTACGCAGGTTGGAACGGGCCGCGTATTGCGCGGCGCTTAAGCCCGCGGCGCCTGCGCCTACAATAATAACATCGTTTATTATATCATTGTCTGCGGTCATATAATCTCCCCCATGTTAGTATACGCCGTAAGCTTATTGAAAAAAAGAGATTATGGCAATAAGGCTCATACCGCCCCGCCCGGTCCCCTGGAATAACCACAAAATAAGGATTATATTGAGATTATGAAAAAAAGCCAGTATGTACTCATCTGTTGTATCGCGCTTTTGCTTTTAGGACGAACAGCGGCGGCGCAGGCGCCGGGCGGAGAGCCGCGCCTGCAGCCCCTGGCATACGTAAGCCGCCTATCCGCGCAAAGAGAACCCCTGGCGCTTGATGAGCTCATCAACGCCGCGCTCATCTTTTCCGGTGTAGAGGACACGGACCTGCCCCGCCTCACGAATATGTTTGCCGCAAAAATCAAAGAGGTCAGGGCCTATTTCAAGGGCAGGGGGGTGTCCCTTGTGCTGGGAGATGACCTGCTGCAGTACATGCACCATGAATACCTGCGCAGCTATAATGTCAGGCAGACACAGGTGGACACGCTTTTGGAAAAAGGAGATTTCAACTGTGTTTCGTCCTCGGTATTCTTTCTTATTCTCGGCCGCAGCCTGGGGTTCACGATCTATGGGGTAAAAACAGCGGATCACGCCTTTTGCTCCCTGCAGATAGGGGATAGTTTTTACGATGTGGAAACCACCAGCGTTTACGGGTTCAACCCGGGTGAAAAAAAAGAGTTTACCGATGATTTCGGTAAAATTACGGGATACGCGTATGTGCCTCCCGGCAATTACAGCCGGCGGGAAACGATCGGGGAAAAGGAGCTTTTGGCTTTGATCCTGCACAACAGGGTCGTGCTCCTGTTGGAACGAAAGCAGTATGCTCCTGCCATCGGCCTGTCCGTGGACGCCTACGCCCTCTTGGGTGATGAGTTCGCTAAAGACCTGCTCCTGCAGGTATTCTCCCAGTACGCGGCATGGGCCGGCACTGCGCGCCGGTTTGAAGCGGTTGCCCATACATTGGAAAAAGCGGCTCACTTATATCCCCGCCTGCCAAGATTAAGGGAGTTGCTGGGCCAGGTGGTCATTCAATGGATACTTGACGATATTGAACAGGCAAGGTTCGCCGAGGCCAGGCAGCGTATTTCCGATAAGCATGAGGCAGGTATTATCGGGAGTAAGGACTACAGGGAACTTATGATCTATGCTTATCAGAAACAGGCCGAATACGCAGCCAAACACCAGGGAAACAAGCCGGCCCTGGAGGTGATTGAGGAGGGGTTGGGCCTTTTTTCTGCCGATACCGGACTGTTAAAATCAAAAAAGCTCTATACCTACAATTACATTATCGAACTTGTAAATACGGGCGGCGCGGAACAGGCTCTCACCCTGCTTGCCCAAGATGGGATAAAATCGCTGATTACGGGCGGGACGTACGACGAACTTCTCACCTATGCCTATCAAAAACAGGCCCAGAGCGTGTATGAAAGCCGGGGCACCGAGGCCGCGCTTGAGTTTATCCGGCAGGGTATGGCCGGGCTTGAGGATAAAAATCCCCTGCGGCTGGTGGGAGAGATGTATGTGTTCAACCACATCAGGGACCTGATTAAAAAACGGGAGTTTCCTGCCGCGGATGCGATCCTGCGCGGTGATGACGCCTCCTTATTTCTCACCGCCAAATCACTAGATGAACTACGATTGTACTATTATACGGCCAAGGCCGAGTGGCTTTCAGAGACAAGAGGGTATCTCGCGGCCGCCGGCTGCATAGAGGAGGGCTTTGCCAGTATGGGAAAGCAGGCCGCTCTGGTGAACAATTACCAGGTCTACATCCACAATGCCACGGCCCAGTTGTCCGCGGCGGGTGAGTACCGAAAGGCCCTGGATGTGCTTGAACGGGCGCTTCAGGTACTGCCCGGCAACAGTGTATTTAAAAAAGACAAAGCCGTTATCGAACGAAATATCAACTAAATTTAAAATTGCTTATAATGCCCTTTGTGTGAGCCTCCGAGAATGTAGATAAGGAGCGTTTTATATGAAGGAACTGAAGTTGTTTGCCAGGGACATGCAAAAAGAGGCGGCCCTGCTTAAAGAGTTCGCCCGGCTGGAAGATGAGATGCAGGAATGCGCGGGTGAAAAAAGGTGGGAGGACATTGATGGGGTAATCGGCCGGCTGCGGGAAAGATCGCAAACCCTGACCTCCGTTGAGGAAAACCGCTGTTCTTCGTTTGATGCCGTAAAAATCAAGCTGGGTGTAGCCCGGGATGCGGGTTTTTTATCGCTTTTACCCCTGGTGCCGGAACAGGCGCGTGATGAGTTGCTTTGCGCATACAGAGAACTCAAGGTGGCCGTATATTCCGTCAAGGGAGCTACTACCCGTCTGACCTATTTTTTTAAATCAGTGGAGGAGTCTTTCAGGAAGGTGCTGGGTGAGTTGTTCCCCCATCGCAAAGGAAGGCTTTACGCCAAGGACGGTAAACCCACCAAGATACCGGTCGACGCTCTATTGTTAAATAAGCACCTATAGGAGAAATATCATGTTGTCCACATTTTCCGGAATTGAAATCGGTAAACGGGGGGTGATCGCCCATACGCAAGGCTTGATTACGGTGGGTCATAATTTAAACAACGCGGGTGTTGAGGGATACTCAAGACAGCGTATCGAGTTTAAGGCCAGTGACCCCATTTACCTGCCCGGCCTCAACCGTGAAGAGACCCCCGGTCATATCGGACAGGGCATGGAGGTGGAAAGGATAGAGCGCATCCGGGATATGCTTCTGGAAGGCGAGATCGTCAAGGAAAGCGGCAACCAGGGGTATTGGGAATCCATGGACAAATATATGCTTATGCTGGAGCAGGTGTATAACGAGCCCACCGAGCATTCGATCAGGTCCCTGATGGATAAGTTCTGGGAGTCATGGCAGGAGCTTTCAGTTAACCCGTCTCAGATGAGCGCCAGGCAGGCGGTGCTTGAGCGCAGCCAGACCCTTCTCGACGGCATCCACCACGCGTACGCCAAGTTCAGGGGGGTCCGCGACATGCTTGAGGGCGATGTTGTGGGAACGGTAGACCAGGTAAACACCCTGGTACGTGAGATTGCCGCCCTGAATGAGCAGATTCAGAAGGCACGCGCCCTGGGGGACAACCCCAATGACCTGATGGACAAGAGGGACATGCACATTGAGGAGCTGTCCAAACTTATCGATATTAATGTAAACTACAACCAGGACCCGGATGAGTTGATCATCTATACCAACTCGCGGCACCTGGTGCAGGGAAAGCAGTTTCTGCAGTTCGATACCGTGAAAACCGAGGCCAACGAGGGGTACTCAACGGTTGTCTGGAAGGACACCGGGGAGGCGGAACAGTTCCGCGGCGGCAAGCTGGCCGGTCTTTTACATCTGCGTGATGTCGAGACCAGGGGAGAGATCCAGAAACTGGACCTCATGACTATGAACTTCATCGACGCGGTGAACGCGGTTCACCGCGGGGGCTATGGACTGAACGAGAAAACCGGGATTGAGTTTTTTAAGGAGTATCCGTACGTGCTGAATGCCAATGGAAACTATGACCGCTCGGGCGACGGTGTTTTTGATTCATCCTATGTATTCAGGATGGCGGGTAAGAATGTGCTTGATCCGCAGGCCCTGATCGGTATCCGCGGCGCGCTCACCCTGTCCGGTCCGGCGGGTCCGGTTACCGTGGAATATTATCCCACGGACACGGTAAAGGAAGTAATCGCGCGCATCAACCTGAGCGGCGCAGAGGTGTCGGCCCGCCTGGATGAGGAAGGCAGGCTTTCCCTCAAGGGCATGCCCGCCGCCGATACAAACAACCCCGATTTCGTCATCCGCCGTGTTGAAGATTCCGGTGAGTTTCTGGCGGGGTATGTAGGCCTGCTCAGGGCGCCCGGCGCGGCCGGGGCGTACGACTGGGCCCGGGCGGATGCAGTGCTGGCCCTGCGTGATGACGGGGCCGCCTTTGCCGTGGCTCCGCTGGCTCATCCTTCGGCCTGGATAGAGGTAAACAAGGACCTGGTAAATGAGCCCGCGTCCATCGCGGCTGCGGCCGGCGTAAACGGCAGATCGGAAGGCCCCGAGGACGGCTCGACGGCGCTTACCATTTCCGGTTTGCGTTACAAGCAGGTGATGATCGGGGACACCATGACCTTCGACGGCTATTTCTCCGAGCTTGTGGCCTCCGTGGGCTTGCGCGGGGAAGAAGCGGCCAAGGTACTATCCACTGAGAACCTGATTATGAAAAACCATAAGGACCTGCGGGAATCCATTTCAGGCGTGAACCTGGACGAGGAGCTGACCACCATGCTGAAGTTTCAGCATGGATACGCGGCCGCGGCCAGGTTTATCACCGAATTTGATCGAATGCTTGACGTTATCATTAATAGAATGGGGGTCTAACAGCGTATGAACAGGGTAAGCAGTAATATGGGCAGTCTGGACGCACAGTACCATATGATGCTGCGCGAATGGCAGATGAACCAGATGCAGAATAAAATGGGAGCGCAGACCAGAATAAAGGACCTGCGTGACGATCCCTTGGCCGCCGCGCGCTCTACACGTTTGCAGTCGCAGCTGTTCCGTATGGACAGGTATAAAAAGAACATCGAATTGGCCCAGGGCAATCTGTCTTACACCGAGTCACGCCTGACCAATTTCCTTGAAATGCTGCAGCGCATCCGGGAGCTTTCGGTTGAGGGGGCGAACGGGGTGTATTCCAAGGACCAGCTTAAGGACATGGGGGTGGAGGTAAACCAGCTTCTGGAACAGCTCGTTTCCCTGGCCAATTCGCGCAATGGCACGGGGAACACTATCTTTTCCGGCTTTGAATCAAACCTGGAACCCTTCCTGGTCATGCGCGGTAGGGTGGAAGACAGCGCGGGCGACCTGATAACCGCCCTGCATTACCGGGGGGATATCGGCAAGAACTTGGCCGAGGTCTCGGAAGACACCTACGTCCAGATGAACATGCCCGGAAACCAGGTATTCTGGGCGGAAAACTCACATGTCTACGCCAACAACGACGCCACCGCCTACCAGGTACAGCAAGATTCCACGGTGCGTATAGACGGTGTGGACATCAGGCTGGCGGCCGGAGATAATATCTCGGCCATTATTCACAAGATAAACGACGCGCCGGTTGCAGTGCGCGCGCGGCTTGATCCGGTCAAGGATTCGCTGGTACTTGAGACAACAACACCGCACCAGCTCTGGCTGGAGGACGTGGGATTAGGTACGGTGCTGCAGGATCTGGGTATTATCCAGACGGGCAAACCCTCCCCGCCGCACAACATCGCCGAATCGGCCAATGTGTTTGGTGGATCCATCTTCGATATGGTGATGGCCGTACGGGACAGCCTGTACAAAGGCGACGCCAAGGGGGTCAACAATGGTTTGGAGGGGCTGGATCTTTCGATCGAGAGTCTCACTTCCACCCTGGCCCAGATAGGCTCGGTTGATTCGCGCCTCAAGGTAACCGCGCAAAGACTTGATTATGAAACCCCCGAAGTTGTAAAATTAAATTCAGAGGACGTTGATCTGGATATAACCAAGGCCATTACAGAGTTGAAAATGCTGGAATACACGCATCAGGCCGCCCTGGCCACATCCGCGCGGATCTTACGGCCCACGCTATTAGACTTTTTGAGGTAGGCAAGATGAGAGTTAATACCAAGGCTTACGGCCCCCTTGAAGTGGATGAAAGGCAGAAAATTTATTTTCCCTTCGGCATCCTGGGGTTTGAAAATTTAAAATATTACGTCCTGCTGGACGCCAAGCAGCAGCCCTTTTACTGGCTGCAATCCATGGACGTGGTTGAGATTGCCTTTGTGCTGATAGACCCCGCGGTTTTCAGGCCGGACTACACCCTGGGGATAAGTAAGGAAGAACTTGAGGAGATAGGGATTAAAAGCAAGGACGAGATTTTATGCTTTGCCATTGTGACCATTCCCGACAACCTATCGTCCATGACCGCCAACCTCCAGGGGCCCATCATCATCAACCGGACCACACGCGTGGGCAGGCAGTCCATCAACACGGACTCACGGTGGAAGGTTCGCCATGCCATTATGGAAGAGCTTGCGGCGTTGAGGCAGGAAACATGTTAGTACTGGCCAGAAAAGTCGATGAAAGTATAATGATCGGGGACCAGATTGAGGTTTCCATTGTGGATATTAAGGGCGATCAGGTAAAAATAGGGATCGCCGCCCCTAAAAACGTGAAGGTATACCGCAAAGAGGTGTACCTGGCCATTCAGAAAGAGAACATAGAAGCCGTGAAGGCCAAACCTGATATTATCCCGGCCATCAGCACCCTCTTCAAAGAATCCGCCAAGAAGGCGGATGATAATAAAGATTGATATGTTAAAATCCGCCGTCGCGGGAAAGGTATTATAAAAATTTACTATCTGAATAATGGTTTTCAAAAAGTGTAAAATATTTACCTTATTTTTATTTCTGCAGTTTTTTTTATTTTATTGCAGTAACTATCCATACATAGAATCCGTTACAATAAAAGAAGGTGACTGCAGTTCGATAATAAGTCCATCTTCTCCGCCTTATATCTATTTAGATGAAGAATATGCTATTAATATAAATCTTATTTTCCCCGAGGAATCCAGCGATTACTTCTTTGAGCTTGCATCAGGGGTAATTGATGAATATGGTTCTATGTATGCCTTAGGACATATTATTACTGTTTCTGATATTGTAGACGGCAGTTATGAACATTGTTACTCCCACACTGCAGGATGGCCAGGGATTTTTAGCTGTGTCACGAGAATTTATCATCAGGAGGATTGGCATTGTGTTGATGAGAATATTCTCGAATACTATGTCATTCCGCGTAATGATGCATGTGCAGTTTTTTTTGTGGGAGATAATGAGACCAGATCCTATTTGAAAGGAAGAGTAAAAAAACTCAGTTTAACTACTCAGCACTTACTGTATTTTACAATAGGTGTCTATATAGTTAACGGAACAGAAAATGTTGTATCGAGTGGTACAAATGTACATGGAGATTTTTTTATTAATGGGACAAATTATCCTTTTACAAAACAACTCGATAATATTATAGAGGCGCAGCCTTATACTGTTAGTGAACCTCAGTTCATTATGCTGATTTTTGATGTAAATTCAGACACAGGAAGAGCCTTACTGGAGTATCCTTCCGGAAGGACACTTACCAGACTGGCTTTAGTTAATTCTCCTGATGATTATAGAACCATTGACTGGTACTATTATTAATTAATTCCCATTTAAAAAGATTTCATAGAATTTATAAAGATTATAACAACGATGTTTTTTAAATCTGTGTAATCTTTGATAATCGGCGAAATCCATGTTCCGGTGTTTTTTTGCAGCGCCGGCCGCACTCACCGTACACTCGCAAAAACCAGCCTACTTCCCCTCATCCTCACCGGCGGCCAGCTCTGCCTCGCTTTTCCGGATGTAAAGCGGGCCTATGGTGGGTGGAGCGGCCCCCTTCTCCTTGAACCGGAGTTTTCCCAGTTCAAGCAGGGATTCGGGTTCCGCGGGTGTCTCAATGAGATTGGGTACGGTTTTAAGGGAAAAACCCTCCAGGCGGATCTTTTCCAGCGCCGCGCCCGCGTGCGGCCCGGTCAGCAGGACCCCGGACAGGTCATTGATAAGCGACGCCAGCTCCCCGGGGCTGGCGTCCAAAAAATCTCCCCGACGTTCCCCGCCCGTGTAGACGGCACAGTAAAAACGGTGTTTCCTGGCGTCTATGACCGGCAGCACCGGCCCGTTAAACTTACGAAACCGGTAGGCAATGGCATCCGGGCCCGGTACGCCTACCAGCGCGCACCCGCTGCCCGTGCGGATGCCCTTGGCCGTTGCCAGCCCGATGCGCAGGCCCGTAAATGAGCCGGGGCCCAGGCAGCAGACCACCAGGTCCAGATCGGAGGGTTCGATGTCCAGTTGCTTGAAAAGGAATTCCATACAGGGTACCAGGTTCTCGCCGTGGCCCAGCCCCATCCGAGCGACAAGTGTTATCCTGCGGCCGCCGGCCTCAAACGCAATACCAAGGTTTTCCGTGGCCGTATCTATCGCCAGCACGTTCATTTTCCGTTCCCCTTAATGTGTATTTCCCGGGTGCCGTCTTCGCGCAGTGAAATTTCAACGTAAACGGTATGGCCGGGGAGCATGGCGTCGGCTTTCTCCGGCCATTCGATGACCGTGATCCCATTCCCGTACATCAACTCTTCCAAACCCAGGTCGGAGGTCTCGCTTTCACGTTCCAAGCGGTAGAGGTCCACGTGATTCAGTGGGGGTGTGCTTTCGTATACGGAGATGATGGTAAAGGTGGGGCTGGTAATCTCCTCCTCAACTCCCAATCCAAGGGCTATCCCCTTTACCAGGGTTGTTTTTCCGGCGCCGAGCACCCCCCGCACGGCGACAACAGCGCCCGGGGCAAGTTGCGCCGCCAGGCGCCTCCCTATAGCAAGCGTATCCTGTATTGATCTGCTTATCTCAGTCATAAAGGTATCAAAAGACTCTATTAAAAATCGGGAGATAGGTCAATGTAGTGACATTAAATAAAATTATCAGTTGCCTTGACAACAAAGGAAGGAAGAACTTACAGTATAATGAGAAGCATGGAAACAAAACACAGCCGTATCCCACTACCGGCCATTCCTAACATGGAAAAACAGTTGCCTCGGATAGCGGCCTGGCTTAAGACCAACCGCACGCTGGCCGTGGTACTCATAGACATGACACCGCAGTTCGAGCTTCATTCGTACGGCAACAAAAATATTTTCAAATCGGTGGCCGGGGCCATTAATACCTGTATCAACGGACTGCGCGGCAAAGAGATCCGCAGCGATGACATAGTTGTCTTGAACTACACGGGAGGAAGCAGATATTACATATTCTTAAGCAAGGCGCGCGAAAAACAGTATGTACAGATAGACGATTACGAACACCTGTGCCTGCGAATTTTTAACGCCGTGTATAACACGCTTTTTCCTGTGATCTACCCCATAACGGGCAGTGAGCCGCAGGTAAAGCTGGGGTACGCCTTCACCTTTTTTAATCCGTTCGCCGAAGAAATGCAGTTTTTACAACAGATGCTGAGTGAGGCGGAAGCTACAGCCGGATACCTGGCCGTAAAAATCGAGATGATGAAGCGAAAGCTTCTGCATAAGATAATCATCGATGAGGACCTTTCCACCCGCTACCAACCGGTGATCAGCCTGGGGGACGGCAAGGTCTGCGCCTATGAGGCGTTTGTGCAGGGTCCGCCGGGTTCGTTCTTTCATAACGCCTACAGTATGTTCAATTTCGCCCGTGCCGCGGGATTGATTTTTGAGCTGGACTGGATCAGTAAAAAAATAATTGTAAAAAACGCCAGGGGCCTGGCCGCCGATAAAAAACTGTTTATTAAGCTTGTGCCCGCCAGGCTTTATAAACACGAGCTTTTAGCGGATCATTTTAAAGATATAGTCCGGAAGAACCGCATAAAGCCCCATACCCTGGTATTTGAAATTTCCGAGGACTCGATCGCCGAAGGCGTTTCTTTCATCCGCAGGCTGAAGCGCGCCTATGCGGAGATAAACTATGCTCTTGTATTAAGGGAAATCCGCACCCCTGACCGGCTCAAGGTATTGCGGAAGTCCGGGGTTTCATACATTAAATTGGGAATGGAGATAACCAGGCATATAGAGGCCAACGCCCCGGCCGCGGAGTTTGTCAAGGCGGTAAAGGAGTTCGCCCCGGGACCGGGATGCGGCCTCATCGCCGAAGGAGTGCATACTCACGCCGAGATGCGGAAATTGCGGGAGCTGGGTGTGGGATACGGGCAGGGGTATTTCTTCGCCAAACCCGGCGCCGCGCTTCTGGAAGTAATAAATATTGAGGATTACCTGGGAGACAAGGAGCTTGAAAAGAACTTGCTCTCCTATATTTATTTCAAGCGCGGCAAGACATATTTTGACAAGGGCGATTACGATAAAGCCATTCTGGAGTTTACCAAGGTAATAGAGGTTGATAAGGACAACGCCGATGCCTATTATTACCGGGCTTTCTCCTACTGCCGGGAAGGGGCAACCGTGGTGGCTCTGAAGGATTTACAGGCCCTGATGCGTGTAAACCCGGACCACCCTGAAGAACAATTCCTCAAAGCCGCCATTTATGAAAAACAAGGCGATCTTGCCGCCGCGCTTAAGGCCTATAAAATCTATGCACAGGGCTTGGCCGGGGGTGCGGACCTGAATGGTGATATCGCCCGCAAGCGCATCATTACCCTGAAGCAGGCACTGCAAAACCGTTAGCATTCAGTTTACGATATTATACTCACTCAATTTCCGGTGAAGCGTTTTTCTGCCTATGCCCAGCACCTCGGCCGTTTTGCTTTTATTCCCGCCGCAGCTGTTCAGGGTAAAGGTAATGATCTGCTTTTCCGCTTCGGCCAGGCTGATCCCCGTATTCAGCTTGATATACTCCTTTTCGCTCGACGTCTGCAGGTAGGGGGGCAGGTCATCCGCACTGATCACCGTGCCTTTGCACAGCACCACGGCGCTTTCGATGCAGTTGCGCAGCTCCCGCACATTGCCGGGCCAGGGATACTGAGAAAGGATCAAACGCGCCTTAGGGTCAATGCCCTCGATCTTCTTTTTGTTTTCCTCGGTAAACTCCTTTAGAAAAGTGGCCATAAGCAGGGGAATATCGTCTTGGCGCTCCCTTAAGGGGGGGATATGCAGGTTCACCACATTCAGCCTGTAGTAGAGGTCCTCCCGAAAATTGTTGGCCGCGATCTCTTGTTTCAGGTCTTTGTTGGTGGCTGAGATTATACGCACATCCGCTTCAATGGTCTCCTCCCCGCCCACGCGTTCGAACTTTTTTTCATGCAGCACGCGGAGTATTTTTATCTGCACGCTTTGGTTTATCTCCCCAATCTCATCCAGAAAAATCGTCCCGCCGTTGGCCAGTTCAAACCGTCCGCGCCTACGGGAGATGGCCCCGGTAAACGAACCCTTTTCATGGCCGAACAACTCGCTTTCCAGCAGGGTTTCGGTAAGCGCGGCGCAGTGCACCTTGATATACGCTTTGTCCTTGCGGGGCGAGTTGAAATGAATGGCGTCGGCTATCATCTCTTTGCCCACGCCGCTTTCCCCCGTAATGAGTACCGAGGCCTTGGTGGGCGCCACCTGGCTTACCACCTCGAAGATCTTCTGCATGCGCTCGCTTTTGCCGATTATCTGCGGGAATTTTGTTCTTCGGCCCAGTTCTTCCTGCAGGGCCCGGTGCTGTAAAAACAGCTCCCTGTTGGAAAGCGCGCGCTTTACCAGCAGGGAGAGGCGTTCAAGATTAAGGGGCTTGGTAAGAAAATCGTACGCACCGTCCCGCATGGCTTTGACCGCGGATTCGATCGTACCGTGACCGGTGAGGATGATGACCGGCACCGTGGGATAGGCGGAGACCACCTTTTTTAACAGCTCCTCGCCGGAAAGACCCGGCATTTTGAGATCGGCGATTATCAGGTCTATCTCTTCCTTTTCAATCTGTACCATGGCCTGTTCGCCGTCCGCGGCCAGCAGTGTTCTATAGCCCTCAAGCTCAAGCGCCCTGCCCAGACCCTCGCGGATGTTCTTCTCGTCGTCTACGATCAGAATGTTAAACTTCATCTTCCTCTCCCTCGTATTCAAGCAGTCGTTTCTCTTTTTGCGGTATGGAAAATGTCAAAATAAAAGTAGTGCCTTCCCCCTGTTTGGAGGTCAACGAAACGTCACCCAGGTGCTCCTTGACTATCTTGTACACCAGTGTCAGGCCCAGGCCGGAGCCGAATTCCTTGGTGGTAAAGTACGGTTCAAAGATCTTATCCATGATGGAGTCAGGGATGCCGCAGCCGTTGTCTATTACCTTGAGAAGCACATCAGGCCCCCGTTTTGTGGTCTCGATCCGCAGGATACCCCCCTTGGGCATGGCGGACAGGGAGTTTTTAATGAGGTTCAGCAGAGCCTGTTTCATGTATTTCTCGTCCATGAGAATCTTGGGCAGGTCACGGTACAGCTCGGTTTCGATCTTGACATGCGCCTGTTCCAGCTCGAATTTGAGGAATTCCAGCAGTTCGCGCACAAGTTGATTCAGGTCGCCTTCCTCCAGTTTCATATCCATGGGACGTACGGCGAACAAAAAATCCACCACAATGCGGTTCAGCCGGTCCACCTCCTCGTTGATGACATCCAGGTAGTGTTTGATGCTTTTAGTTTTAATTGTCTGTTTTTTGTGCATCTCCTTCTGCGCCAACTGCAGGTGAATGCCGATGGACCCCAGAGGATTTTTGATCTCATGCGCCACGCCCGCGGCCAGGGTGGTTAAGGCGGCCAGGCTTTCGGCCCGGCGCAGCCGGGCCTGATTGATCTTTTTTTCCGTAACATCCTCGATATGAATCAGGTTGCCCTGGATCTTTCCCTCCTTTACCAGGGGCATTATACTTACGGAGATGGTTTTAGCCACGCCCCCCCCCAACACAAAGGTCTTGTCCTTGATTATCTCCTGGTCGCCCAGTTTCTCCCTGAAAAACCCGGCAAGCTCATTATCTTCCAGGGCGTCCCAGAATTTTTTTTCCATGATGTCCCCGCTTGCCAGGGGGATCATGCGCTCGGCCGATTTGTTGAACAACAGGATATTATTGTCCCTGTCCGTTACCAGCACGCCGTCCGTCATGGAGTGAAGCACCATTTCCAAAAGCTCGTTGTCCGCGGCGATGTGGGCAAATAGCCTGCGGATACTTTCCCGGTCCAGTTTTTCCCACTTTTCCAGGGCCTTTTCCAGAAATTTTCTCATAAAACAGCTTTCATCCGGTAAAAAAGATTTTGAATAAAAAGCTGGGCCTGCAGGTTAAGGGTCTTATGTTCCCGGTAGTGTTTACCGATGATTTTCACCCAGTTTTCAAGATGGGTCAGGTTTGGAAAGCGGCTGTTAATGTTGTTATGAAAAAAATCAGCAAGAACGTGCAGCAGCTCCTGAATAAACAGGGAAATGAGGTTCTTTTCCGATTTGGCTGAAAAAAGATCATGCATCTCTTTTAAAATATCCACACGGGTACCTTCCCGTTCCATGACTTTTTGGAAAAAAGTGCGCGCAAGGGTATTAAGCATGGCCGCATTAATATCCCGCCAAGCTAAAAAATAACTCTTTAACGATGGAAAGTCTAATGAATCCTCATGGAAAATACGGGTCAATATTTGTTTTACCTGCTCTTCGTCCCTTTCCGAGAACTTGTAGTGCCTCACCCGTGAGCGGATGGTGGGTATGAGGTTTGTCAGGCGGACGGCCGTAAGGATAAGATATATGCCGGGCGGCGGCTCCTCCAGCAGTTTGAGGAGTGAGTTCCGCGAGGACTCCAGCATGGCGTCGGCGTTTTCCATAATGATTATTTTGGGGAAGCGTTGGGCGGAAAGATGGACCCATTGAATGAGTTTTCGTACCTGGTTTACCGGGATATTGTCCATGCTTACATAGGAGGACAACCTCCCGCTTGTTTCCAGAACAGAGGATATGATATCGGCCAGTTCCTTTTCTTCAGGCAGGCTCTTCTCCGGAGCCAGGGCCTCAAGCAGTTCTTCCAGCTCAATCACCAGCTCCTGGATCTTGTTGCGCGTGCTTTCGTCTCCTTCCCAGATGGCCGGATCGAAACGCCTGGTCAGTTTTCGTACGGCGCGCAGCACCAGGTAACGCGCCGCAGGCTTCCTTGTCCGATAGAGCGCATCGGCGCAGGCCGCGATCTCAACGTCAAAATATCGTGGACCCAAAAGAATTACATTGGGGTGTAAAAGCTCCCTGTTCAGATTGCATTGGGGGCATCCGCAGTTCCAGGGGGCCTTCTTATCTTCACACACCAGCACGCGGGCGGTTTCCAGGGCCGTACTCAGTTTGGCCGCGTACGGCGGTCCGTAGAACAAGGCGGACCTGGGGAATATACCTCTGGCGAGCTCGGTTCTGAGGATGGAAACGGTTGTGGTATTGCCGATTATATTTTCAAACATGCTTCTTTTAAGGGTAACAGATTAAATATGTCGGGAACCGAGGGCAGAAAGGGCATAAGAAAATTATAAAATATGCTCGTCTGCAGGGGTTGCTTGACGCCCGGCAGGGGAAGCCAAGAAGCAATAATTAATAATATGGCTATTACCAGTACGCCCTCTACCAGTCCCAGAACGATTCCCAGCGCCCTGTCCAGGTTGTGCAGGTTGAGACGGCCTACTATATCCAGCAATAAACCCTGAATGAAAAATACCAGCAGGTATACAAGTAAAAAGATAATGAGAAAAGCGATAATATGATTCCAGATCGATTCCTTTGCTCCCGTTACCAAGGCCACTACATTTACCAGGAGATTGGAGAAGAGCACGGCAAAGAGGATTCCCAATAGGGGCGCTGCCATCAGGGAGATCTCCGTTATAAAACCGCGGAACGCGCCCCTAACCACGAGAATGAGAAGGATAAGGAGAAATATGATATCAAGGAATGAAATCCCACTAGACATTGTGCCTCTCCCTAATGGTGCGTATGATTAGATCCACAATTTTGTCCGTCGCGTCCGGTACTCCCAGGCGTGCGGCCGCCCTGCTCATGATATCGAGTGCCGCTTTATTATCTAACAGATTGAGGATGGTTTCAAGCAGAATTTGACCGGTAAGGCCCTCCTGGCTTAAAACAATACTCGCGCCGGCCTTTTCAAAGACGGCGGCATTACGCAGCTGGTCCCCCCTGCTGCCCGCGGTTCCCAGGGGAATGAGGACGGAGGGGGTGGCGGTTACTGCCAGCTCCCACAGGGTGTTGGCGCCCGCGCGGCTTATTACCAGATCAGCGGCGGCCAGCACATGGGGAAGCTCCGGCCCGAGAAAGGGAACCGGCCGGTAGTGAGGGTTATTATTTTGCGGGATCTCGTTTTTAGGTCCCACCTGGTGGACCACGAAATATTTTTTAAGCAGATCCTTTGCCAGACCGGCAATAAGAGCGTTTATTTCGGCCGAACCCTGGCTGCCGCCCAATACCAGGATCATTTTTATAGAGTCCGGGCAGCCCGTAATGGTTCTGCCCCGGCGGGCGTCGCCCCGCGTTATCTCCGGTCGCACGGGGTTGCCGCTGAATACCAGTTTTTGCCGCATGCTTTTGGGAAAATAACGGACGGACTCCTCGAACGATGTGAGAATAATGTGCGCGAACCGGGCATTGATTCTGGTGGCCAATCCCGGGTCAAAATCGGATTCATGCGTAACGATTGGAATGCCTAAAAGCTTTGCGGCTATAACCGTGGGCACACTGACAAATCCGCCTTTGGAAAATACCAGCACCGGATGCAGAATGATCAGATACAGTAATGAAATAATGATACCGCCCGCAAACGTGAACAGGTCGACAATGTTCCACAGGGAAAAATACCTGCGCCACTTGCCGGCCGGAACGGCAAGGTAACGGATGCCTGCCTTGCCCACAAGCAAGCGTTCCATGCCGTACCTGGTGCCGATCCAGAAGAGTAAGCAGTTGATCCGTTCCATAAGCCGGTGGGCTACGGCCAGCCCGGGGAATACGTGTCCGGCCGTGCCCCCGCCCGTAAAAACAATTTTTTCCATACGCCGATCCGCATAAAACTCACTTTTCTTTAGCGGTTTTACTTTAAACACCTTTTTTTTTGCGCTATATTTACTGTGCGAAGGAGTAAAGCATAACATGAAAAAGAGAATTGTGGCAATTATCATCCTGTTTCTGCTTGGATGTTTTTTTTACGGTGATTATCCAAAAGAGTTCGAGCGGCTGCTGGGGCCCCAGGTACTGAAGGATCTTGCCCGCACCGGCGAATTGAGCAATACCTTTGATGAAAAAACGGACCTGCGCTATTTTCCCGATACGGACGTGCGGCCGGAGATAATCGCGCAGATAAAACGCCTTAAACCCATCTTCGGGATCGAGGTGCTGTTGACCTATAAGTATACCGGGAAAAATTTCTCCGATGAAAAGGGGCGTCTGGAGCTTTATAACATCCTGCGGTCCATTCGCACGTTGAAGGGTATCGAATACTATTCTCAAAGCCGCGGGCGGATGCGGATCATGTTCCACGACGCATATATAGTGGATTCACCCGATACACGAAAGAAGCTCCCCGATCGCCTGGTGGACATCATTCCGTCGTACAGCACCTTGTTTATCTACCAGAACGATTCTTCCTTCGGTGAAAATATCTTTGAAACAGTGTATTATGCCGGGAACGGTTATTTTCTGATGAAGATGGAAAACCTGACCAAAATCTGGTATGGGATCGTACCCCTCATCGATCCTCATAACCTTAATTATATTATCTTTATCTATCCCAAGGGGGACACGATTATTTTTTATTCGGTGATTTGTGTGAACGCCTTTAATCTTTTTGGGATCGCGGGCAGCAGGACCGCTTCTTTTTATAACCGGATAAAGGCCCTCTACGCCTGGTTTTGCTCTGAGGTGGAAAAATAAGCGGAGGGTTATTCCAGACAGACCCTGTTGCGTCCCTGTTGTTTGGCCAGGTACATGGCCTTGTCCGCGCGCTCTATCCATTTCTCTCGTGATTCGCTGGAGCGGTACTGGGATATCCCCAGAGACACAGTGATCTTTAGGGTTTCGTCTACGCATTCCATCACCGAGTTCTCAATCTCTTTTCTGAAGCGCTCCCCGATGGTATAGGCCTGCATCAAGTTGGTGTTGGGCAGCAGTATAAAAAACTCCTCGCCCCCATAGCGTCCGGCATAATCGTACTTGCGCAGTTGGTTGCGGAGGCGTTTTCCGATTTCACGTATGACCATGTCGCCGCACTGGTGGCCGAAATTATCGTTTATCTCTTTGAAATGGTCGATATCAAGCATGATTCCCGTAAGGGGGATGAGCGCGCGTATGGCCCGTTCAATTTCAATATCGATTCTGTTGAAAAGGCTCATTCTGTTAAGCAGGCCTGAGAGCGTATCGAACATGGCTATTTTTTCCAGCTCTTTTTTCTTGCGTTTGAGCTCCTTGTTTTGCCTGGTAATGTTTTTAAAGGCCTTTTTCAGGTACAGGTTCTGGTCAAGGATCTTGGAGGAAAGCTGTTCCTCCTGAAATACCGCGTTTTTAAGGAAGTCACGCTCCTCGTATATGCTTATCTGCTTGTTTAGGCGGATCACCGCGGCCTTGACTCGCGCCTTGATCTCCAGGCCGTTGATGGGCCGTTTGATAAAATCGTCGCCGCCCCATTCCATCAGCTGCTGCAGCACCTTTTTGTTCTTTGAGTCGGAAATAAACAACAGTTGCAGGGGTTTGTTGTAATAGCGTTTGCGGATATCTTTGCACAACTGGTCTATGAGGTTCGGGTCGTAATCTATATTGATGAGTATGATCTGGATATCGTTTTTATCGATAATGGTTAAGGCGTTTTCCGCAGAGTCGGTTAAAAACAACTCATGCCCGTTTTGCGATAAATGCTGGGATAGTAATTCACCGTCTTCTTGCTTGTACTCTACAAGCAAAATATTTACCTTTTGCATTCCCTTCCCAAAACCTTATATATAAATATGCCGGGCCAACGTTTGAGGATTGTGTTTTTAATAGCGACCTTATTTTATCTACCTATATTATACTCTTTTCCTTATAATTAATCTCATTTTTTTTAAAACTTGACAAGTGGGTAGGCGCAGCAATTTTAAATTTGTTCCTTGTCATAGCTGACAAGGTGGCAAAAAGGTTCTATACTATAATCGGAAAAATATGATCGAACAAATTTAAAATTGCCTGACAGAGCAAGCATATAGAGGCAATTCTCATTTTGAACCATTCACTAGCATCCGAGGCAAATAATGCTAGACGGATATTACCAAATAATCGTTCAAAATGAGAATTGTTGAGGTAGGCATATATTATGTTGATTTTATTATTAAGGAACCCGCATGAGTAAAGATCTGAAGATCGTAAAAAAATATCTTACCGATATCAGCCCCAAGGCCTGGGAACATCCCGCAGACCGGGCGGCCCTCCTGGCCCTGAAACAGATCCCGGTTATCGATGAGATTATTAAAAAACTGTTCGGGACCACCTTCGAGCGGGCCATCCGGATGCTGTTTTTGGCTTCTTCCGTGCGGGTAACCTCGCGGCAGTTTTCCAAGATACATTCGGTGTACCTTGAAGCCTGCGCCCGCTTGGACGCGCGGGAGGTGCCGGAGCTTTACGTGACCCGGAATCCGGATTGGAACGCCATGGCAGTGGGTGTGGACAGGCCCATTATAGTATTTCATTCCGCGTTTTTAAAAGACCTTTCCGACCGGGAACTCATGGCCGTACTGGGGCATGAGTTGAGTCATTGCCTGAGCGGTCATGCCCTATATAAAACCATGCTCTGGCTGTTGTTGTCCGTACCGCTGCAAATATTGGATGTGTCCGGATTAAGCGCGGTAGTCAGGCTTATTATCACGGCCCTGCTGGAATGGGACAGAAAAAGCGAACTCAGCGCGGACAGGGCCGGGCTGCTCGCGGCCCAGGATCCGGACTCCTGTTTCCGGCTGGAAATGAAACTGGCGGGCGGTCCGGAGGTGGACAAGATGGACATGAATGAATTTTTCCTGCAGGCCGAGGAATACGACAAGGGCGGGGACCTTTTGAACAGCCTTTTTAAAATATTCAACCTGATGAACATGACCCATCCCTTTCCGGTCATGCGCCTGGCCGAGCTGAAGACCTGGATCGACCGGGGCGCCTATACCCGGATTCTGAGCGGGGAGTACCCCAGGCGCGGGGCCGAGGGGCCCGAGGATGTGTTCGAGCAGGCGCAGGAGGCGGCCGACCAGTACAAGGAGGATCTTAAACACTCCAAGGATCCCCTTGCGGAGGCAATGTCGAAACTGGCGAAAGAGGCCGAACCCATCGTCAATCAGGTAAAGGATTTCTTTGATAATCTTTTAGGCGGAAATAAGGACGGGGAAAAAGGATAATTTGCGTTCTTAGGCATGCCCGCGGAACCGGGGGCCGGGAGACCGCGGGACATCACGCGCGGTACACGGCCGTTTACGGCAGGTCTGCCAGCACGTCCCGCGCCTCTTTCAGGTGGGCCTTGGCCGCCTCCTGCCATTTATACCAGCGGGAGTCCGTAAACCCGGGCTTGGGCCGCAGGGCGGGTTTATCAAACACCCTGGTCCTGTAAAGCAGTTGGTCCTTAAGCCAGGAAAATTTGTCATAACTTTTAAACGAGTCCTCCAGCACCGATTCGTTCTCATTATAGTCCACGGCTTCACGAATCCACTCGTACTTGTTGTACTCCAGCAGGTACTCGTCCACGATATAATTAAGGATCCGTTCCTTCATGCGCTCGTTTCTTTCATCAAACGGGCCGATAAGTTGTTTCAGCCGCCGGCGCAGCCATTCCCAGTTATCCGGGGATTTGCCGCTTAATACGCACAGGTGGGTATAACACCTCTGCGCCGCCTGCAGGAAGCGCTGCTCGTTGTCGATATATTGATACTCGCCTTCAAGCCTGGCGTCGATCCACTTGCCGGTGATGATATCGGGCTGGCTGATTACCTCCGCGTGGCCCACCTTGGGGATCAGGGCCTCGGCGCTCAGGCCGTCGCTGCTGAGGGTATTCCATTCCTCGTTTAAGCCGCTGAAATTCTGGTGCGCCCAGGAGTCGGCGAAGGTATGCAGGGCGATCCCGATACGGTAGAGGTTGCGGGTGGCCAGGGACCGCTTTACAAGTAGGGTGGCCCGCCTTGAGCCGGGCGTACAGTTATAGGGGTTGGTTTTTTTATCCTTGCGCCGGCAGCCCGGATAATCCGTATCGCCCGGGAAAAAATGGAAGGGTATGTACACGTTTCTGGGAAACCAGTCGCTCCACCAGCCGTAGTTCTGGGTGACGATGGTTTGGTAGGCGATCCCGTCGCCCTTTACGGTGTGCGCCACCAGGTTGTTGTCCACGTACTGGGAGGAGTAGGCGATGGTAATGCAGTCCTGCTCGTCCAGCCCCGCTTCCTTGCAGAGAATATACAGTATGTAATAGTGAAACTCGATGTTCATACTATTAATGTAACCGGCGGTCCGCTGATAATCAACGCAAATTATTCGAACAGTTTGAGTATTATCTGGCTCAGCCCGATGAGTCCGCCCAACAGCGCTCCGAACACATTGATCCATTTGAGCTGCTTTGCAATGACCATCAGGAGCAGGCCCTCCACATCAGCCACGTCAAGCCCGTTTATCTTGTTTTCCACAAGTGACCGGATGTCAAGGCTTTGGATCATCTCCGGCAGCCTGGACTCCAGCAGGGAGTTGACCGAATTAGTCAAAAACATATCTATCTCACGTCTGCGCCGTTCATCCAGGCCGGCGAACTCGCCCAGCTTCACATTGGGCCGGTCGTTTATTACCTCAAAGAGCAGAGAGCTTATACGGCCCGCCAAATTTTCGGCAAACTCCCTCTTTTCAATACGTTGCAGGATAAAATCAACCACCTGCTCCTGTGAAAGCCCCGCGTAGTCGTTTACCAGCCTGCCCAGGGTAAGGGAGCTGTTTTTATCAAGAAAGTCCGTAATCTTGGTAAAAAGCCGGCGGTCCGCGTCCTGTGTTCGCAGGTACTCCCAGATGTTCTTTATCACCGATTCGACCTTTGCTCCAAGCTCCGTCGGCGTACGGCCTAATAGCGCGGAAAATTCCTTTTGCCTCCAGGACAGGAAGGCCGTCCTGACCACATTCACCACCTGCTCCCGCTGGGTGTGGTCGGTCAACAGCACCTCCACGTAGTTCAGCACGTCGTCCACGATCTCCGGCATCTTCTCCTGCAGGGTGATGTCATACTGGGTCACGGATACAATCAGGCGCTGGAACAGGTTGAGTTTTTCCAGAATGCTCGCCACCAGCTTCTTTCCCCGCGTTTCCAGCTCCTTCCTGATATGGGCCTGCCGCAGCCATTCCAGAAGCGAGGCGCTTAGGGAGGGCAGGGCGGAATCAAAGAGCTGGGCCGCGATGTGGACCGCCTCTTCCGGGATCACCGCGGAAAGCTGCTTCTTCCCGCTTGCCTGGGCGGCCAGCCAGGTTTGTATCTTGACGATCAGGCGGTCCCGCGCCTGGTTTCCGGCCACCAGGGTGTGCAGCCTGTCCGACAGAAAGGCTTCCAGCTTGAGCTCGCGCACCAACGCCGTAAGCTTCTTGTCGGCCAGCCCGCCCAGCAGCCGGCTAAGCAGTTTTCTAGACATGGTGAGAAAACCGTGCGAACCGAAAAAATTGCGCAGGGTGCGGACGATAAACTCCTCGAGGCTTTCCCCCAAAACAGGTAGTTTATTTTCTTTCAGGGACGACAGGGGGGTGTCCAGAAGGCTGCCCGTGGCGTCGGAGATGGTTTTTCCCAACATGGCCTGAAACCGCTCGGAGGCAAGTTGCGTGCTTACCGCCTCTTTGGTGATAAGCTGCTCTGAAACCATGCGGCCGATGCTCTCCGCGAGCTTATAGCGCTGACGGGGAATGATACCGGGCGTAAAGGGAATGCGTATACCGAAAATCCGTTTCTCGGTCAAAGGGCGGAAAAGCATTTTAATGGCGATGGCGTTGGTTATATAGCCTATGGCCGCCCCGATAAGCGGGGGAAGCAGCCAGGGAAGAAGGGACAACAGAAACGCAGGCGTCATTGCAGCCCTTCGGCGTAGGTTCGCGCTTCGGATTCGGAACCGAAAAATCTGAGGTCCGTACCGACCACCCAGCCCCGCATCCCCTTGATTTCAATCTGGTACCAGACGGGGCGGGTGTCGCCTTGGTCCCCGGCGGGCTGGGCCCGGGAAAGAATCCGGGCCACGGCCCCCATGCCCGTGGAGGCAAGCATGGCCGAATCTTCACCCGGCCCGGACCTGATGCGCAGGTAATCGGTTGTGACCACCGCCCATTTGGAATACGAGGAGATTATGGGCGTTGAAGGCAGCTCAATCCGCCGTTCGCGCCCGTTTTCTCCGCAGGAAAAAAGCAATAGGAAAAATACGGCAGTTACGGCGAAATATGCAATCGTTGGTTTTTTCATCACACAAACATGTCCTTTATTCTGGTTATTTCATCCCGGATTACGGCGGCCCGTTCGAACTCAAGGTCCTTGGCCAGCTCAAGCATCTCCTTTTCCAGTATTTTCAAATAAGCGCTTCTTTGTTTGGGAATCAGGATGTTATAGTTCTTTTTAATCAGGTCAAGGGTAAACTTCTCGGACTCCTGTTTTTCCTGCTGTTTGCGCACCAGGATATCCTGAATGGCCTTGGAGATGGTGGTGGGAGTAATGCCGTGGATTTCGTTATATTCGGCCTGAATACGGCGCCTGCGGTTGGTCTCCTCCACCGCCTCCCGCATGGCGCTGCTGACGCGGTCGGCGTACATGATCACCTTGCCGTTTACGTTGCGGGCCGCCCTGCCGATTATCTGGATCAGCGAAGTGGTGGAGCGCAGGAACCCAATCTTGTCCGCGTCCAGGATGGCGATAAAAGACACCTCCGGCAGGTCAAGCCCCTCCCGCAGCAGGTTTATGCCCACCAGCACGTCGCACTCCCCCATGCGCAGGGATTTGAGGATTTCCACCCGTTCTATGGTTTCGATTTCGGAATGCAGGTAACGCACCTTCAGGCCCAGCTCCAGCAGGTAATCGGTAAGGTCCTCGGCCATTTTTTTGGTGAGGGTGGTAATCAGGCTTCTCTCCCCGCGGCTGATCCGCTGTTTTACCTCGGCAAAAATATCTTCCAACTGGCCTTTGGTGGGGCGGATCTCCACTTCAGGGTCCAGGAGCCCCGTGGGGCGGATGAGCTGTTCCACCACCCGCGAGGACTTTTCAAGCTCGTACTTCTGGGGTGTGGCCGTAACAAAGACGCTGCGCCGCAGCATGCCCTCAAACTCCTTAAAATACAATGGCCGGTTGTCCAGGGCCGACGGCAACCTGAAGCCGTAGTCCACCAATGATTGTTTGCGGGAGCGGTCGCCCTCGTACATACCGCCGATCTGGGGCACGGTGACGTGGGACTCGTCGATAAAGGTCAGGAAGGGGTCCGGGAAAAAATCAATAAGCACAGCCGGGCGCTCTCCCTGTTTGCGGCCCGATAAATGGCGTGAATAGTTCTCAATACCCGCGCAGTATCCCATTTCCTCAAGCATCTCCAGGTCGTACTCGGTGCGGGTCTTCAGCCGTTCGGCCTCCAGCAGTTTGCCCGCGCCCTTGAGCTCGTCATACCGCGCCTTCAACTCGTCCTTGATCTCCGTGATGGCCCTTTTCACCCGTTCCTCCGGCATGACAAAGTATTTTGCCGGGTAGATGATGCATGAGTCAAGCTCTTCCAGTAGCTCCCCGGAAAGGGGATTGACGGAGCGGATGCGCTCCACTTCTTCGCCGAAGAACTCCAGGCGCAGGGCGTTCTTGGAATAAGAGAGAAACACCTCGATGATATCACCCCTTACGCGGAAGTTGCCGCGCTCCAGCACAGCGTCATTGCGCTCATACTGCAGGGCGATCAGTCGGTTCAACAGCTCGCGGTAACTACAGGTGGAGCCGCGCCGCAGTTCGATGCGCATGCTGCGGTAATCATCGGGATTGCCGATCCCGTAGATGCATGAGACCGAAGCCACCACAATCACGTCCCCCCTGGTCAAAAGCGAGGTGGTGGCCGCCAGGCGCATGCGGTCTATCTCCTGGTTGATGGAGGAGTCCTTTTCGATATACAGGTCTTGTTTGGCCACATAGGCCTCGGGCTGGTAATAGTCATAATAGGAGACAAAGTACTCCACGGCGTTGTTCGGGAAAAAGCCGCAGAACTCACGGTAAAGCTGCGCGGCCAGGGTTTTATTATGTGAGATTACCAGGGTGGGGAGCTGCACCTCTTCAATGATTTTGGCCATGGTATAGGTTTTACCCGAGCCCGTAACCCCTTTGAGCGTCTGGAAGATCAGGTTGTTCTTCACCCCTTCACTTAAAGCACGAATGGCCTCTCCCTGGTCCCCGGCCGGTGAATATGAAGAAACGGTCTGAAATCGAATAATGCTTTCCTTTCCGTGTTTCGTAATTTAAAAGCCGCCACCGTTTGCGGTGGTTTTTTAGTTGAAGTACTGCGAACGCGTTACCAGTTTCACCGAAAAGGTCCGGGGGCTGCCGTTCCTGATTACCTTGACGGTGACTACCTCTCCCGGCCTGTTGTCTTCCAAGGCGGCGTACAGGTCGGCCAGGGAGGTTACGTTCAGGTTGTCCACCTCGGTGATAATATCCCCGCCCAGGTAGATCACGGTATTCCGGTAGCGGATGGCCTTATTCTTGTCTCCCCCGCGGAGTCCGGCCCGCTCGGCGTTACCACCGGGCGTTACCTCGGAGATGAGTACGCCTTCATTTACCGGAAGCTTGGCGTAGTCCACCAAAGCGGGAAACAACTGGACCGGCACTATGTCGATCCACCCCCGCGTAACCTCGCCGTGCCGGATCAGCTCCGGGATCACCCTTTTGGCGATATCTATGGGCACGGCGAAACCGATGCCCACCGACCCGCCGGAGGGCGTGTAGATGATGGTGTTGATGCCGATCATTTCTCCCCTGGAGTTAAGCAGCGGCCCGCCCGAGTTGCCCGGGTTTATGGAGGCGTCGGTCTGGATCATCTCCCGCACCACGTACGTGGAGCTGAGTTTGATCGGTCTGCCCAGGCCGGAGACGATCCCGGTGGTCAGGGTGCGCTCCAGGCCGAAAGGGTTGCCGATGGCCAGTACCTTCTGGCCCACCAGCAGGGTGGAGGAGGTACCGAAGGAGATGGTGGTAAGGTGTTTCCCTTTGGGATCGAACTGAATGACCGCCAGGTCGTTTTCCGGGTCCACACCGATTACCTTGCCCTCGCGCTCCGTACCGTCGGCCAGGGTGACGTAGAGTTTTTCCGCGTCCTTGACCACGTGATAGTTGGTGATCACGTGTCCCTGCTGGTCGATGATCGAGCCCGAACCCGTGCCTTCCTGGGGAACCGGCTCCAGAAACCAGTTGTATCCGTAGGAGACGGAGGTGATGTTCACTACCGCCTCGTTTAACGCCTTGTAGATCTGGATGTTTTCCTTTTCATCCTGCGAGACATCGGCAATATCAAGCACATTATTGCCCGCGGGTTGGGCCGGCGTATTGGCGTCCCGCCCGTTATTGAAGATCTGACCCGCTGCCTGCCCGGACCCCGATTGTGGGGCGGGCAGGCCGATGAATCCGAAGATAATTCCTATGGCAGCGAACAGCGCGATGCCTATAGCGGCTGATATAAATAGATGTTTCATGCTGTAGAGTTTCATTCTTTTAAAGAATATACTAAGAAGCCGGATTTATTTCTACCATGTTTTGTGATTTTGTGGGGGCTGTGTGTATCCTTATGCCGGGTCCGATTCATCGCCGGCCTTGACACTCTGTTCGGGCATATCCTACTATGAAAGAAAAATAGTAAGGAGGAAACGTCATGAGAGTAAAAGTCGGACTGCTGCAGCTTGTTTTGTTTTCAGCCGCGCTGGTGATCCTGGGAGGAAGCGCTCCGCCGCTTTCGGCCCCGGCCGTACACACCGGAATCAACGAGCCCGTGAACGCGGAAATCATTGGGGCCGGAATTTCCGGCCGGGCCGTACTGCCCTGCCAAGGGTCCGGCGATACGGCCTCGCTACCTGTTATCGGCACCTGGGTAAACAAGGATTATGATAACGAAGGACGTTCCGGGAGGGTGGATTATATCGCCAATTCCGACGGCACCATCGGTTACGCGGCGTACGATAAATCGGACGGTTCGGGGAATGTTTATAAAGGCACGGTCACCTACAGCAAGCGCTGGACCGATGACCAGGGCAGGCAGTGCGGTAAGTGTACGGTTACCCTGGATTTCGGTATGTCGTGGGAGACTCTGGACCGCATAAGTAAGGATGGGAAAACACTTGAGGTTCAGTCCGGCGTGAAAGCAATCGATCCCAAAGGCCCGCGTTATTCGGTATATTACCGGAAATAGGGGCCCCCGCGCTCGGATCTGTAAGAGTAACTTTTAGGAAACCAAAAATAAACCGGGGATGCGCCTTCTCCAAAGATGCGTTCACCTATGGTACTTGAATGCCGTATCCGCCTGTGGTATGATATGACAAAAAGCAGGCATCCTATGAGACCGATCAGAACAGTTTCGTTTGCCGGTATTATATTTTTTCTGGTTGTTTCCGCCTGGGGCTCCGGATACGTCATCGCGGTATTTCCCTTTGAGAATATCCAAAAAAACCCGGAGTATGAATGGATCGGCACCGGAATTATGGAAACGGTGATCACCGATCTTATGAAAATAAAAGAATGGATTGTTCTGGACCGCGCGAATCTTGAGAAAAACCTGAAGGAAATTCAGTTCAGTCTTTCGGACCTGGCTGATGAACAAAAGCAGCTTAAGGTGGGCGGTATGCTCTCCGCCAATGTGATCGTCACGGGCTCGTATCAGATCATGGGCAAAACCATTCTGATAAACGTGCGCTTTACCGAAACCGAAACCGGCAAGGTCATAAAGGCCGGAAAACTGCAGGGCGATGTGCAAAATGATCTTTTCGAACTGCAGTCCAAAATCGTCTATAATTTGGTTAACGATATCAATGAATATAACACGGCAAAATCCATAGTAACGGCGGATTTAAACCAGGATATAAAAAACAAGATCGAAGAGAAACCCACCAATAACGTAAAGGCGTTGGAATATTATACACAGGCGCGCGACGCGTATTTCAAAGCGGATTTTGCCGGCGCGGAGGCATCGGCTTTAAAGGCGGCGGCACAGGACGGAAAATACTTCGAACCCGTGCTGCTGCTTGCCCAGATCGGAATCGAGCGCGCCCGATATGACCGGGCCTTGGAGTACTCGGACAGGGCGTTTACACTGATACACAAGGGAAGCGATTCGGACTTCAAATCCATGTCCGCGTTTCTGGTAAAGGGGCTGGTATATCAAAAGCAGGGGAAATACGGCCAAGCGGTCGATGAGTATTCCAGGGCGCTTACTCTTTCAGGTAAAGTATTTGGAAACGGTCATCCCAACACAGCTGTTGTGTATTACCATATCGGCTGGGTATATGTGCTGCAGAACAAATATGAAGATGCCCTGGCTTTCTATGGCAAGGCCCTCCTGATTTATGAAGAGACCTTCGGCGACGATTATATTGAGACTGCTTATATGTACCACCACATCGGCTGGGCGTATCAGCATCTTGCGGCCCCGGAGCAGCAGGAAAAGGCGCTTCCGTACTTCGCGAAAGCCGGGAAGGTATACGAGAAAACCTACGCGGACCGCCATACCCGGCTCGGCGTGCTTTATTATAATATAGGCAATAGTTATGCAATAAAAGGGAAGTACGACCAAGCGCTGGACTATTATAAAAAGGCGCTCGCCATTCAGGAGAGGCTTATCGGCACGGAACATGTGGACACGTCGTACACCTATGCGGGCTTTGCCTGGGTTTACCTGCAAGTGGGGAAATTGGGAGATGCGCTGGGGTACGCCGAAAAAGCATTAAAAATTCAGGAGAATATCCTGGGAAGCGGACATGATCATACCAATGAAACCTACGAGCTTGTGGGAAGAATTCATTATACAAAAGGGGATCACGCGCGGGCGCTCTTCTATTTTCAAAAACTGCTTGCGGCATTGGAGAACACATCAAAGACGGATACCGTAGCGGCGGCCAACTGCCTGTATATGATCGGCTGGTGCAATTACGTGATGGTCAAACCCGAAGAAGCGTTCGGCTATTTTAAACGCGCTTTGCCCGTATTTGAAAAAATATCGGGAAAAAGCAGCAGACCCGCGGCCGATACCCTGGCCTCCATCGGCGGCACAAGGTACAGTACAGGCAAATACAAGGAGGCCGAGGTCTATCTGCTGAAAGCCCTGGATATCTACAACAAAACCGTGGATGAAAACTATTCCATGAAGAAATGGTGTTATGCAATGCTTTCTTCTACTTATAAGGCTTTGGGCGACGATAAAAAGGCAAAACTATATGAAGAAAAAGCAAAATAGTTAGTAGTCTCGTCCTACTCAAAAGGATAACGCTTTTCGCGTCGAGACCGCGGATTCTTAAAAAAAAATTTGAAAATATATTTTTCTCATTTTATGCTTACACTAAGCATAAAATAATGGTTATAGGGCAAAGACATAAAAAAGCAATTATAATATTTCTTATTGTTTTCTCTTGCGGTTCGACATTATTTTTCCATGTTGTGCTTAAAATGGGCATAGTGGTCACCCACATTTATTATGTTCCCATCATCCTCGCATCGCTTTGGCTGAAAAAGAGTTTCCTCATACCGGTTTTCCTTTCCCTGTTCCTTACCGGCAGTCATATTCTATTGCGTTCCGATGTGGAATTCCAGAATGACCTCTTAAGGGCCGGCATGTTCGTAGCCGTCTATGCTATTATCTTGAAAATCAAGGAAAAGGTCGAATCATCGGAAAAAGAGTTGCGGTTTGCCGAATCAAAATTGAATCAGGTATTCTCCTTGTCAAAGGACGCACTTCTTATGTTGAATCGGGAAATGAGTATCATCAAGATCAATGCAAGCGCTCAGGAACTGCTGGGACTTGCTGAAAAAGAGGTTATCGGAAGACAGTGCAGCGAGGTATTTGACAACTCCTCCGTATGCGGTTCCGAAAGGTGCCCCGTCAGGAGGATATTAGCCGGGGCCACCTATGTCGAGTTGGAAACCAAAATCGGAAACGAACGGAAAAAGAAAAATATTCCCTGCAAAGTGACCGTCATACCTTACTGGGAAGCGGACGGAAACAGAAGCGGGGTTATTTTATCCTTTAAAGATTTGACCGCGCATAAGAAATATAAAAAGCGGCTCAAACAATATCAAAAGAAACTACAGTCGCTTTCATCCGAACTCATCCTGGCCGAGGAGAAGGAAAGAAGAAGGATCGCCGCGGAACTGCATGATCAGATCGGACACAACCTGGCCCTGGCCCAAAATAAAATCGGTATGATGCAAAGCCAATCGGCCGCTCATATCAAGGCGGACCAGTTCGATGATGTGTCCGAATTGATTAAGGGCACGATCCATACCGTACGTTCACTCACCTTTAAGCTTAGTCCGCCCATTCTGTACGAGTTCGGTTTGGGACCCGCGTTAAAGTGGCTGGCCGAGAAGTTTAACCGGGAATGGGGTATATCCTGTGATTTCTCATGTTCAATGAGACCGGGGGTCGTCGATAAAGAAATAAAGATACTGCTTTTCAAGGTGTTACATGAGCTTTTTGTCAATGTAATAAAGCACGCAAAGACCAAAATTACCAGGCTGGGAATTACGCAAAAAAGGAAATACGTTTATATAGAATTCATTGATAACGGCATTGGGTTTGATGCATCGCAGCTTGAGCATACTATCGTAAGAAAACAGGGGTTCGGTCTGTTCAATATCCGCGAACGTATTAATTATATCGGCGGAAGCTTCAGGATTAAATCTCACCCGGACCGGGGTACGGCCGTTTTTATAAGTACGCCGATAAATCACAGAAAAAGAGGCTGACATGAAGATTAAGCTGATGATTGTCGATGACCACCGGATTATGCGCGACGGTCTTAAGGTACTCCTGGAAAAAGAGGACACAATGCGCATTGTGGGTGAAGCGGGAAACGGCAGACAAGCTTTGGATATAATAAAGCATTGTGATCCCGATATTCTGATTATCGATATCGCCATGCCCGAGTTGAACGGCATAGAAACGGTAAAAAGAATAAAAAAGATAAAACCCACGCTGAAGATCATTGTATTAAGTATGTATTCCCATAAAACTTATGTTGAACAGATGCTGTTAGCCGGCATAAACGGGTATGTTCTGAAGGACTGCGCCTTTAAGGAGCTGACCAGGGCCATCAATGCCGTCTACAGGAACGGTGTTTTTTTAAGCGATGACGTGACGGGTGTTTTGGTCCACTCATTCGTGAATGAAAGAGAAGGTACCGCGGACGGGTGGAAAAATGAAAACGATCTTTCCGCTCGGGAGCGAGAAGTGCTGCAACTGCTTGCCGAGGGGAAAAACACAAAAGAAATTGCATTGGAGCTTCATATCAGCATCAAAACCGTGGAGGCCCATAGAAGACAAATAATGAATAAACTCGACCTGTATAATCTTGCCGACCTGGTTAAATATGCCATTAGAGAGGGGATAATACTCCCGTAAACAATTAAGAATTCACCATACCTTTTCTTAAAATTTACTACTGTAACCGGTTTTTCTCTCTGCTGTTTGATTATAAATCAGGAATAAGCGTATTGTGATATGATCCGGTATGCCTATGCTTACTGATTGAAACGCATAATAGCGGATACGGAGGTGAATTATGCTGAAGAATCTAAAATTAAGCATGAAAATAGGCGGTGGTTTCGCCCTCATTTTAGTTCTGACAACCATTGTCGGCTATATCGGTTTTCAGGGAATGAGCAGCGTATTGGACCGGGTTGATAAAGCGGACGACGCCAATCGCCTTGTCAAGGATATCCTTGAGGCCAGGCGCGCTGAAAAAAACTTTGTCATTCGCGGGCGGGATGAATATGTGAAAGAGGTTACTGATATGGTGAACTCCATAAACGACCAGGCCGGAATCACAAAGCAGAAATTTAAGGATGTGGAGAACAAGAAATTAATGGAAGATGTTCTGGCAGCCTCCTCGGCTTACGGCCGGGCGTTTACCGAGTATGTGAAGTACGAGAAACAAAAGATGGAATTTGAGAAATCCATGGAAGAGCAGGCACGTCAGGTTGAAAAGACAGCCGAACAATTGAGGCAGGATCAAAAGAACGAGTTTTACAGGCTGCTGCAATCCAATGCGGACGTTCAAATTTTAAAGGACAAATCGGAAAAGGCAGACGCCGCCAACCGTATAATCAAATGGCTTTTGCAGGTAAGAAGGGCTGAAAAGAATTATATCATTCGAAAGAATCCCGATTATGTTCAGGAGGTTAATACACTCCTGCAAACCATCACCCAGGCCTCCAATGAGTTAATTGCCGGTTTTGCGCAGGTTGAAAACCGGGAACTGGCCCAGCGTATAATAGACGCCCTTAAGGAATACGACGGTGTATTCAAACAGTATGTTTTGATGACTGAAAAGCAGGCTGAGGCCGATGATACTATGGTAAAAGAAGCACGGGGAGTTATTGAAGCCTGTACCGTATCGCGTGAGGATCAGAAGAAGCAGATGCAGGACCAGATCACCGCGGCCAACTGGCTTATCATCGGCGGGGCTTTTGCGGCATTGTTGCTGGGAGTTTTTATCGCGTTTATCATCACCCGGGATCTCCTCAGGCAGATCGGTGGTGAGCCGTATTATATTTCAGAGCTTGCCCGCAAGGTAGCCGACGGAGACCTGTCAATGCATTTGGCTTCCAACCGGAAACAGGACAGCGGGGTATACGCGGCCATCAAGGATATGATCGGCAAACTTACCGGCATTGTAACGGAAGTAACCTCGGCATCTGATAATGTTTCATCGGGCAGCCAGGAAATCAGCTCCACCGCCCAACAGCTTTCGCAGGGAGCCACGGAGCAGGCGGCCTCGGCCGAAGAAGTTTCTTCTTCCATGGAAGAAATGGGGGCCAACATCAAGCAGAACGCCGATAACGCGCTGCAAACGGAAAAGATCGCGCTTAAGTCCTCGGAGGACGCCACAAAGGGAGGGGAAGCCGTGGCAAAGACAGTGGGGGCCATGAAGGATATCGCCGAAAAAATATCCATTATTGAAGAGATTGCGCGTAATACGAACCTGCTTGCCTTAAACGCCGCCATCGAAGCGGCCAGGGCCGGCGAGCACGGCAAGGGCTTTGCGGTAGTGGCGGCCGAGGTCAGGAAGTTGGCGGAGAGAAGCCAGAAAGCCGCGGGCGAAATCGGGGAACTCTCAAAGGCAAGCGTGGAAACCGCCGAAAACTCAGGGAGCCTTTTTACCGCGATCGTTCCCGATATTCAAAAAACCGCGGAGCTGGTGCAAGAGATCAGCGCGGCCAGCGGGGAACAAAATTCGGGAGTTGACCAAATCAATAAAGCGATTATGCAGCTTGATACGGTAATACAACAGAACGCTTCCGCTTCGGAAGAGATGGCCTCCATGGCCGAGGAGCTTTCAAGCCAGGCGGAGCATCTGCAAGGCACAATGTCCTTTTTTAAATTAAACGGAAACGGCAAATTAATCAAACTCACGGATTCACATGATGAGAAAACGCACCTTCATTCCGTGAAGATAGGGCACATTAATGCCGGAACCAAAGGAACACATGCGTTCCCGGGCAGTGGGGGCGCCGGCCTTCAAACAGAAAAACAGAATAAAAAAGGCAATAAAACTTCGGGAGAAAAAGGCGTGACGATTACTTTGGATGAAAAGGACGTAAAAAAAGATAAACTTGATGATGGTTTTGAAAAATATTAATCCAGGAGGATTGGGCCGATGAGTACACAATTAATGACTAAAAAGACAACTTATCTGACCTTTTATCTGGGAAAAGAGATGTATGCGGTCAATGTGCTTAAAATCCGTGAGGTATTGGAACTTTCCAAAATCACACAGGTCCCCAAAATGCCTGTTTTCATGAGGGGAGTAATAAATGTCCGCGGCAATGTAATACCGGTAGTGGATTTAAAACTCAAGTTCGGTATGCCGTGTGTGGAGGACACGATTGATACATGCATTGTCGTGATTGAAATCCCGGCCGGCGAACAGGTCATTGTCCTGGGCTGTCTTGCCGATTCGGTGGAGGAGGTGATTGAGCTGGAACCCGAACAGGTAGAGCCTGCTCCTCAGATAGGCGCGGCAGTAAACACGGAGTTCATCGAGGGCATAGGAAAAAGGGACGGCAGTTTTATTCTGATCCTTGACATGGATAATGTGTTTTCGAGGAAAGATATAGAAAATGTCAATAACTCCGGGAGAAAGAGTGAAAAATACGCCGGGATAAAGGAGTAGAATTTCATGCTGCGGCCCGCGGTAGAGAAGAAAACACATACAATATTCATTGTAGACGGACATCCGGTTGCGCGAATCGGGCTCAAAGCATTATTCAATACACATGATGATATCAGGGTATGCGGAACGGCGAACGACACTCAATACGCCTTAAGAAATATTTCACGATTAAGACCTGATATTGTACTCACCGAAATTGTTTTTGGTACCGGCGACGGGATAGAACTGATTGGGAGAATATGCGCCGGATTTCCTGAAATATGTGTTGTCGTGTTGTCCTGTTTTGATGACTTTTTTTATTTGAGAAAGGCGTTAGAGGCCGGTGCCAAAGGATATATACCAAAATCAGCCACACTGGAAGAGATAGTGACCGCCGTTCGCCGTATTTTAAACGGCGGCCACTCTTTAAAAACGTCCCATACTTGCTGAACGGGTGCGTATCCGTGCAATTAGGCAACAGACAGTTACGCGGCCCATGAACCTGGAATAACTATCCGCACTCCCAAAAGTAGTCTTCCTCACCGTATCTTCTGTGCTGAACCGCTTCCAGCAGGTGTTCCTTGCCTATGGAATCCGCGCCTTCGATATCCGCGATGGTGCGCGCTATTTTCAAAATCGAATGATACGCCCGTGATGACAGTCCCAGCTTGTCCACCGCCTTACTCAACAGGGAAATGTTTTCAGCGGTAAGGCTGCAAAACCGGTCTATACGGCCCGGCGGAATGTGGGCGTTCCTGGAAAACGTACAGCCTTTAAACCGTGTACGCTGCACGGCGATCGCACGCTCCACACGTGTTTTGATCTGCGCGCTGGTCTCTTTTTCCATGCCCCCGATCTGCAGGCTGGAAACCGGTTTAACGGGGACCCGGATGTCTATCCTGTCCAGCAGGGCGCCCCCCATTTTTTTCCAGTACCGCGAAACCTCGTGCACACCGCACAGGCATACCCTGTCTCCCCGGCCCAGGTTTCCGCAGGCGCAGGGGTTGCAGGCCAGGACAAGCTGGAAAGAAGCGGGAAACCAAACGCTGAACCCCGCCCGGGCGATCACCATCTTTTCCTGTTCGATCGGTTCGCGCAGTCCCTGCAGGATATTTTTTTTGAACTCCGGAGTCTCGTCCAGAAAAAGAACACCCCGGTGCGCCAGCGAGACCTCCCCCGGTTTTAATGCCTTACCGCCGCCCAGGATCCCTTCGTTCGATGCGCTGTGGTGAGGCATGCGCAGGGGTGTATGCCTGATCAGATCATATCCGGGCGGCAACAGCCCGGCCACGGAATGGATGCGCGTCACCTCAATGGACTCCTCGCGGGATAACAGGGGCATGATCGTTCCCAGGCGCCTGGCGGACATTGTCTTGCCGCTGCCCGGCGGGCCGAAGATCAACAGGTGGTGCCTGCCCGCGGCCGCGATTTCCAAAGCGCGTTTTAATACCCAATGCCCTTTTATATCGGAAAAATCGCCGTAGTCCGCGGGATTATAGATATCGCGCGGGGCGTGTGGTGGCTTATTGTCCGGGACGGTATCGGTTGTCGCCTCCACTGGTGATTCCAGAATGTCCGCCGCCGCACGGAGATCGCGGATCGGGTATATGGTGCCGCCGCCCGGTACCAGGGCTTCCCGGATATTGTTTAACGGTACCAGAAATGTGCCGTATCCTCCAGCCAGGCCGCTGACCACGGCGGAAAGCACCCCGTGTACGGGTTTCACCCTGCCGGCCAGGTTGAGTTCCCCGACCACAAGGATTTTTTCTTTAATCTTGCAGGTGATCTGTGCCGAGGCCATGAGAATTCCCAGGGCGATAGGCAGGTCAAAACTCGCGCCCTCTTTTCGTATATCGGCCGGGGCAAGGTTTACCAGAATTCTTTCCGCCGGGAACCTGAAATCGCTGTTGCGTATGGCCACCCTTACCCGTTCTTTTGCCTCCCTGACGGCGCTGTCGGGCAGTCCCACGATGTCGATACCCGGCAGTCCGCGCCGGATATCCACCTCTACGGATACGATCCTCCCCTCAATCCCCAACGGGGTAAAGCTGGCTATCTCAGCAAACATACTGCCTCCTTACCCTTGTATTACACAAAAAGAGATCAGTTTGATTTCAATTCCAAGCCGTTATCTTCCGTAGTCAATAAATGGCTTGCCGATTTTGTTTTTTTTGCGTACAATACCCAAAGAATACTTTCGTGGGGGACGGTTGTTGTATACTTTAGACAAAGCGTATCTGGTTTGGGCTCTTTCATTTTTTTTCCCCGGTTTGCACCGCTTTTACCTTGGTAAAATCGGCAGCGGTTTGCTGTATTTATTTACAGGGGGAATATTTTTTTTCGGTACCGTAGTGGATTTTTTCAGACTCCCGCAGATGGTGCGTGAGGCAAACCTGAAGGATGAGTATCACCGGGTCCTGACCACGGGCCGTGAAAATATGCCGCCCGGCCGCCGGGCGAAACCCAGGGAAACTATTGAAAAGGTGATTTTGAAAACAGCAAAAAAGAACATGGGACTGGCCACACCCGGGCAGGTGGCGCTTGAGGGTGATATATCGATCCAAGAAGCAAAAGATTGCCTGGAAAAACTTGTGACCAAGGGTTTTGCGGAAATGAAAATCAGAAAATCAGGTACAATCGTCTACTATTTCCCGGACCTCGGCGAACCGCTCTCGAACACGGATTTTGAGGATATTTAATAC
>CAZWYY010000006.1:76797-87022 GCA_964638895.1 uncultured Spirochaetaceae bacterium
AGCCGAATTTATAATGCTTTTTTACGGGTTTTTTAATATCCCATACACATTTCAGGCCCCGGCTGAAGGTGACAAAGTCACCGGCCTTCACGGTATAATCTCCTTCACGTGTTTCCACGATTACCTCGCCTTCAAGAAGATAACACTGCTCCGTGGTGTCATAATACCAGTCAAAACGTGAAACCTCTTTGGTCCAGATGGGCCAGTCCTTAACGCCGCGCGAGTCCAGTTCTCCGGGGTTTAGTTTTTCAATAACAACCTGCGACACATTCCTCTCCTTTCCTGCGGTAAAGCATACAGTTCCCGGACACCAAGGTCAAGTAAGCCGGGGATGCGTGAGTATGAACGCTTCTTGCACCAGCAGTTTTCAATTTGTTCCATATCATAGCGAGCCAAACAGAAAAGTCTTTTTATTTTAAAAAAGTATAATCGAACAAATTAAAAATTGCCCGCCTGAGCAAGCATTTAGAGGCAATTCTTATTTTGAACGATTATTTTTTAAGGTCTTTATAGCATTAGATTTCTTTAACGCTACCCACTGGTTCAAAATGAATTGCTGTTCTTGCAAATTGTAAAATTTGATTGTATAATTAAACCCGGAAATCATCACAGGCAGGAACCATGACGACTGATATAAGCATTTGGGAGATACTATTAAACTGGAAGATCGTGCTGATCGTCATAGTCGTTATTTTTGTGCTGCCTATTATTTTTTATTTTGCGTCGCTTGACAAAAACGCCGTTAAAATGAAGAAAATAAAAATCGCGCCGCAGAAGGCAAAGGCGGTAAAAAAAGAAGGGCCGCAACCCGGATCGGTGAAGACGGAAGAGGACAGAAAAGAAACCGCGTATGAAAGTGAGGATTCCGCTCAATTGAAGGAGAAAAGATGAAAAAACTACTGCTTTTGTTTACGGCATGTATCCTGTTTTTGTGTTTCGGCTGCGTCGGGATTGAAAGCACGCTTAATATAAACGCGAACGGGTCCGGAACACTGCTGTTGCAGTACAGGGTTTCACAGCTTCTGGTAAGCATGGGCCAGACCGAGGAAGAGGGCGCGCAGGAACCACCGCTGCCCCTGACCGAGGACGATTTCCGCCAGGCGGTCCGGAAATCCCCGGGACTGACCCTGCGCTCGGTGACACGGGAGGAGAACGAGAGCGATGTCATTATAAAAGCCGAGATTGCTTTTAACAGCGTGAACAACCTGGCCGCGAGCCCGCTGTTTGCCGATATGCCCATCACATTCAGAAGAAACGGAAACAACGTCACCTTCTCGCAGGTTCTTACCAAGGGCGGGGAAGAGATGAGTGAAGAGCAGCTGCAGGCCATGGAAAGCTTTTTCCAGGGGTATGAACTCGGATTTGTGATAACCGCCCCCGGTAAAATCATCAGCTACAACAGGGGTGAGCTTTCGCAGGACGGGCGTACACTGACCTACCGTATTTCCATGACTGACCTGTTGCAAATGAAAGAAAAAACCGAGCTTACCGTAACATGGTAAAACAACATAAAAAGAGAGGCAACCTGAAATGAAGAAAGGCATTATATTCATACTTATCTTTGTGATTTTTGTGTTCGGGTGCAAAAGCACGGGGGGCGGCACGTCGGACGGCGGTACCGGGGGGAATGCGGTAACCGAAAAACCGGCGGATCTTGCGGAAATGCGGGCGTACCTTGAAAACGCGTATGCAAAAATGGACCAGCTTGCCGTAACCGAAGGGATCAGCCAGTTTGTCGCGGTCCTGGCCATCAGGGACAAACTGAAAAACCCCTCGGCGGACGCCCTGGCAGCAGCCAAGAAGGCCGAAACCGAGCTTACCAAAATCGCCTCGGGCCTGCGCCTTTCACCGGGACCGGACTGGCTGGATGAAAATGACAACCAGATCACGGGAAGCACCATGGATATCGGCAAGAACAACGCGTTGAATCCGGAAGTGCTGTTGACCTATAATACGGGGGGCGGCATTGTGGTAAGCGGGGCCCCTGTTGAATTCCAGTTTATCAAGGGCACGGGGCTGCTTGATAAAAGTATCAAAACCAATGAGTACGGCCAGGCCCTGAGCCCCATCGCCGGCATCGGGAACGCAAACCAGGAGGCTGTGGTCAGGGCCCGCCTTTCTTTTACGGTCAAGGGGTATACCTATACCTTCGAAACGGTGAGCTGTGATTTTCTGTATGTGCCCCCCTCCAGGCGGGCAACCATAATCGTCTATGAAAGCGCTCCCGAGTATGTTTCTGATCATCCCTTCATTTTTGACGCGGCCTACAAACCGCTGCAGAAAATCGATTTTGATTTCAGCCAGTTTAACGGGGTGCTTTTAGGCAAGGATTTTCTAAAGGTGTTCGGCGGTGATGTCAAGGCAATCAAAAAACTGGCCCTGGAACAGGGCGTACCCTACCTGGTAATGGTATATAACGACTGTTACAGGCTCAATAAGGCGCACCCGGATTTTGAAATTTATGTTTCGGAGGTCAAGGCCACCCTGCGTATCATAAGGGTGGCGGACGGCAAGATCTTATATGAAGCCGTAGTGTACGCGGACAAGGCCCATGATACCAACGGCCAGGGCGGCTCCCTGGAAAAGGCCAGGAATGACGGTCTCCGCAAAGCGGCGGCCATGCTCGAGAAGGAGCTGACAAGTAACTTCGACAAGATCAACAAGGCCCTGGGAGGGGAGTAGGGCCGGGATAGTTACACCCCTGCTTCCTTGAATTGCGGCAACCGTTCGGCTGCTTTTTCCTCTATACCCTATCGTAGCGTGCCGTATCAGGCGGTACGCGGCAACCCTTAAAAAAATTTATTTTTCCTCTTGATATTGAAATGAAATTATAGTATTAATATCTAGTAATGTGAATTGAATCACATTAAATAATCATATTAATATATATATAACAAAAATATACAATTTATTGTGAAATAGGAGAATAAAAATAAACAAGAACAGCGTGGCGCGCCTGTCGCAGTATAAAAACGCTCTCGTCCGTTTGAAAAGCCTGGGGTTCGTGAAGGTGTTTTCAGACAACCTGGCGGACGCGCTGGGCATACGTCCCACCCAGGTGCGCAAGGATTTTTCGCTGTTCCAGATTTCGGGTAATAAACGGGGGGGGTATAACATCCACGAGCTTCTGGACAGGATATTGACACTCTTGGGCAAGACCGAAACACAGGAGGTGGTTCTGGTGGGACTGGGGCATATGGGAATGGCGCTGGCCAAATATACCGGCTTCAGAAAAGAGGGCATACACATCTGCGCCTGTTTTGATATCGATCCGGCAAAACATAATCCGCAGGCACAGCCCCCAATTTTCCCGATGGAAAAGCTGGTGGAAACCGTAGACCGGCGGCATATCAGGATAGCTGTCGTCGCGGTGCCCGACATCGCGGCCCAGCGGGTGGCGGATCTGCTGGTTGCGGCGGGGATCAAAGGAATTCTTAATTTCGCTCCCATCCAGCTGCGCACGCCCACGGATGTGGAGGTGCGCAATGTAAACCTGGTTCAGGAGTTGGAGAATCTGTTTTATTTCGTGCGAGCGGAGGAGGTGTGACCATGACCCGGCGAACGGCAAAGGTACGCAGCCTGCGAAACCGGTTGTTTATTTCATTCATCCTCATCATTATCGTCATCGGGCTGGCCAACTGCGGGCTGATTTTTTACCTGGTTCAGCATGATATTATAAGCAGGTCCCAGGAGCAGGCCGGAACCTACCTGGAAACAGTGGACCAGTTTTTCCGGGATGAGCTTGAAAAGCTCCATACCGTGTTTTCCCTGCTTAAGCCTCCGCTCAACCGGGAGCGGCTGAAGAAGAAACTGGGGCTTGATTATGTGATGCTCGTTGACGGTAACAATGCCTCCGGCAGCCCCTTTGCCGCCGCCGCCGGTGATGGGGTTCCCGCAGGGGGGTTCAGACTCATGCCCAGGGACGAGCTTGCGGCCCTGGGTGAGGATCTTCTTTCCAAAGCCCGCATAGAGATTTTCGATACGCCGAAATCCGGGCCCTCGAACCAAAAGGTCCTGGAATCGGCATTGGTCCTGGAATACGCGTATCCCCTCACCGATGAAAGGCTGCGGGTTACCGGTGTGCTTTACGGGGGCAAGATTTTAAACAGGGATTTTCCCCTGATTGATCAACTGCACAAGCTTGTGTTTGATAATAAACTCTATAACGGAAAGCCCTTAGGCACCATTACCGTGTTTTTACGGGATGTCCGGATAACCACAAACGTGCTGAACGATAAGGGACAGCGCGCCGTGGGCACCCGTGTGTCGGAGGCTGTGTACAATTCGGTGTTTATCAGGGGCGAGACCTGGATAGACCGAGCCTTCGTGGTTACGGACTGGTACCGTACCGCCTACAAGCCGATCAGGGACGGGAATGGTACCATCATAGGTATCCTGTACGTGGGAATCCTGGAAAAGCCTTTTACCGATATGACCTTCAGGCTGTTTGCGCTGGCGCTGGCCATTTTTACGGGTGTAATCGGGCTGGGAATGCTCCTGACCTTCCTCTTGTCGCGCATGATCTTCAAACCGTTGAAGGCCATGCTGGGGGCCACCGCAAGAATCGCCCTGGGTGACTATGACCATACCTTCACACTGCACTCTTCCATCAAGGAACTGGATATCTTTAACGCGGCCTTCAAGCGCATGGCGCGGGAGCTCCACAAGCGGGAGCAGCGACTCAAGCTTTCCGGTGAAAAGCTGGTTTCCCTGAATAAGAGTTACCTGGATCTGATCGGGTTTGTTTCCCATGAGTTAAAGGGCATCCTGTCCTCAACCATCCTCAACGCCTATACCGTGCGTGACGGGTTTTTGGGTATGGTGAACTTTAAACAGCGTAAGGCCCTGGATTCTATTACCCGGAACCTTGATTACCTGGCCGAAACAGTAAAGAACTTTCTCAGTTTGAGCAGGATCGAAAAGGGGGAGCTTATGGTGGACCGGGCCCGGTGCCTGTTGCGGGAGGATATTTTCGACCCGGTAATCGAAACCTACGAAAAGCCGGCCGCAGAAAAGGGCATGCGTTTTGTGAACAGGATCAATCCGGGCCTTATGCTGTCTTCGGACCGTGACCTGCTGTTTATCGTGGTCAACAACCTGATCGGAAACGCGGTGAAATACGGGCGGGAGAACGGAACGATTATTGTTGCCGCGAACCGGACCCGGGACAGCGTAACGGCCGAGGTGTTCAATGAGGGTGAGCCGCTGGCCGCGAAAGAGACCGGGCGCCTGTTCGGGAAGTTCGTGCGCCTGGAGTCGGCCAAAAAACGGCATATCAAGGGCACCGGGTTGGGGCTGTTCATTACCAGGGAGATTGTGGAGAAGCATGGGGGAAAAATCTGGTGTGAGAGCAGGCAAAACGGCAATGCGTTTATTTTTACCATAGAAAGGGGGGAGTATGCTCACTCCGCTTGAACAAATCAAGAAAATGAGGGCCCTGGCCATAAACCGTATCATCGGCCGCGGATATCTTTCCACCAAACGCGTGTATGTGGGTATGGCCACCTGTGAGATCGCGGCCGGTTCCAAAGAGGTGATGGAGGCGTTTCGGAACGCCATCACGCAGGGGCTTACGGATGTGTATCTGAGCCAGAAAGGATGCGCGGGCAGGTGTAACCTGGAGCCCACCGTGGAAATCGTGGAGGAAGGGAAGATCCCGGTGAAGTACGGCTTGATCGACAAGGAGAAGGCGCTGGTTATTATCGAGCGCCACCTGAAAAAAGGAGAGGTGATTGAGGAATGGCTGATAAAATAGAAACATGGACGGATAACGGAGAAACCACTCTCTATAACGTCATCCTCTGTTCCGGGCCCGGCTGCCTGCACCACAATTCGCACGAGATGCTGGCGACCGTTCGGCGGGAGCTGGCGCGGCTTGGTCTTGAACGCGGCACGGAGGTGATTCTTTCGGGCTGCCTGGGGATGTGCAGGCAGGGACCGATAATGATTATCAATCCCGGCTACACGATCTACGGCGGATTTACCATAGATGATATCGGGGAGATAATAGAGAACCACCTGGTAAAACAAAGCCCCTTGAGTGAGAAGGTCATCAATGAGGACCACCTGTTCAACCGTTTCTACCGGATCTTCGGTGACGTGGCCTTTTTCGGCAAACAGATGCGTATCGCTTTGAGAAACTGCGGGATTATCGATCCGGAAAAGATAGACGATTACCTGTCGGTGCGCGGATATGAGGCGTTGGCCAAGGTGCTGACATCAATGACCCCGGAACAGGTGATCGCGGAACTGCAGGTCTCCGGTCTCAGGGGCCGGGGCGGGGCCGGCTTCCCCACGGGACTGAAATGGAAACTCACCGCGGAGGCCCAAGGCGCCGAGAAATACGTTATCTGCAACGCGGACGAGGGCGACCCGGGCGCGTTCATGGACAGGAGCGCCATCGAGGGTGACCCGCACACGATTCTGGAGGGCATGCTCATCGGCGGGTATGCGGTGGGGGCCCGCAGGGGCTTTATTTACATCAGGGCCGAATACCCGCTTGCCATCAGGCGCCTGGAAAAGGCCCTTGACGCCGCCCGTGATTTACACCTTTTGGGGGACAACATTTTAGGCAGTGATTTCTGTTTTGATATCCGGATTCGCCTGGGGGCCGGGGCCTTTGTGTGCGGCGAGGAGACAGCGCTGATTCAGTCCATCGAGGGCAGCAGGGGAATGCCCAGACCCCGGCCGCCGTATCCATCGGTGCACGGCGTGTTCGGCAAACCCACCCTTATAAACAATGTGGAAACATGGGCCAACATTCCCGTTATCATCCTGGACGGCGCCTCGTGGTTTGCCTCCATCGGCACGGAAAAGAGCAAGGGCACGAAGGTGTTCGCGCTCGCCGGCAATGTGGTGAATACGGGCCTGATCGAGGTGCCCATGGGGACCACCCTGCGCGAGATCATCTTTGACATCGGGGGCGGGGTACCGGAGGGGCGCCGCTTCAAGGCCGTGCAGACCGGGGGGCCTTCGGGCGGCTGTTTGACCGAGGAGCACCTGGACACCCAGATCGATTACGATTCCCTGACAAAGGCCGGTTCCTTCATGGGTTCCGGGGGAATGATCGTCATGGATGAGGGCACCTGTATGGTTAATGTGGCCAAATTCTTCCTTGAGTTCACCCAGAATGAATCCTGCGGCAAATGCACGCCCTGCAGGGAGGGGACAAAACGCATGCTGGAGATCCTTACCCGCATCACCGACGGAAAAGGCAGGCCTGGTGATATCGAGAAACTCGAACGCCTGGGAAACATGATCCGCAAGGCCTCGCTCTGCGGCCTGGGACAGGCCGCCCCGAATCCGGTGTTGAGCACCATAAAAAATTTCAGGCACGAGTATGAGGAACACATCAACCGGAAACACTGCCGGGCCGCGGCCTGCCCGGCCATGGTGTCCTACGAGATTACGGACGCCTGCAGCGGCTGCGGTGCCTGTGTGCGTGTGTGCCCGGTAAACGCGATTACCGGAATCAAAAAGAACAAGCATGAGCTAGACCAGGAAAAATGCATTAAATGCGGTGAATGTTTTACAACATGCCGCTTCAACGCCATAACCAGATTGTAGGAGAGGTCATGAAAACCAAGGAATTAATTACGATTTATATAAATGATGCGCCCTATAAGGTCGCGCCCGGACAGACAATCATGCAGGCGGCCGATTCCCTGGGATTTAAAATACCCAGGCTCTGTTACCATCCCAAGCTGTCGATTGAAGGGGCATGCCGCGTGTGTATCGTGGAGGTTGAGGGCCAGAAGAACTACCCCGCTTCCTGTTCCTTCCCGGTGGCCGATAGTATGCGTATCCACACCAATACAAAGGAGCTGCGCAGGGCGCGCCGGGATATCGTGGAGCTGATCCTGGACAATCATCCCCAGGACTGCCATACCTGTGAGCGGGACGGAAACTGCGAGCTCCAGCGCCTGACCTATGCCATGGGCATCAGGCACCGCCATTTTGAAGGGGAGCGCAAGCAGTATGAAAAGGACCTGTCCTCCTTTTCGGTTATCCGTGACCCCAACAAATGCATTCTCTGCGGCAGGTGCGTGCGGTTATGTTCGGAGATACAGGGTGTGAACGCGCTCGGGTACGCGCACAGAGGATTTAAAACCGTGGTCATGCCCGCCTTCAACCTGCCCTTTTCGGAAAGCGTGTGCACAACCTGCGGTCAATGCATTAATGTCTGCCCCACCGCCTCTTTCGTGGAAAAGAACAATACACAGGAACTCTTTGAGAAACTGGACGATCCCTCCCTGGTAAAGGTAGTGCAGGTGGCGCCCTCGGTACGGGCGGCGATAGGAGAGGCCTTCGGCCTGGAGCCGGGCAGGGCCATGCACCGGGAGCTTACGGCCGCGCTGCACAAGCTGGGGTTCAACTACATCTTCGATACCCAGTTCGCCGCGGACCTGACCATAATGGAAGAGGCAAGCGAACTGCTCGAGCGCCTGCAGGGCAAGGGTCCGCTTCCCATGATCACCTCCTGCTCAAGCGCCTGGATAAAATATATGGAACATTTTTATCCGGAGTTCCTGCCCAATCTCTCCACCTGCAAATCACCCATGTCCATGCTGGGTGCGCTTGTAAAAAGTTATTTTGCCAAAAGAATACAGTGTGATCCGAAGAAGCTGTTAAGCGTGGCCGTCATGTGCTGCACCGCCAAAAAACACGAGGCCGCCCGCCCGGAACTGGCCGTGGAGGGCGTCCCGGCCGTGGACCTGGTGGTGACCACCAGGGAGATCGCCTGGATGATCAAGTCCGCGGGCATAGATTTTGTGCGGGCCAAGGGCAGGGAGTTTGACGCGCCGTTGGGCCTTTCCTCAGGCGCGGGCGCCATTTTCGGCGCCACCGGGGGCGTGATGGAAGCGGCCATCAGAACGGCGTACGAACTGTACACGGGCGAAACCCTGCTTGACATCGAGTTACAGGCCCTGAGGGGATTTAACGGCATCAAGGAGGCGGGCCTGACCATAGAGGGCAAGGAAATACGCGTGGCGGTGGCCCACGGCCTGGGAAACGCGAGCCGGCTGCTGGAGATAATGAAAAAGGAGCCTGACCGGTACCATTTTGTGGAGGTCATGGGCTGCCCGGGCGGGTGTATCGGCGGGGGCGGACAGCCCTATGCCACGGCCAACTCGGTTCCGTTGGACGAGGAATGCTTAAAAAAGAGGGCCGAGGCCCTGTACGGCATCGACAGGGATAAGACAATCCGCAGAAGCCACGAGAATCCGGACATCCAGCGGTTGTATAAGGATTTCCTGGGAAGACCGCTGAGTACGGTGTCGCACCACTTGTTACATACAAGCTACGGTCAAAAACAACCGCAAGGTATCCTTGCAAGGGGAGAACATATATGATTACCGCAGAACAAGCCAAACTGGAAGAATTGAAAGGTTATATTCGGACGATAGCCGACGGCGCCTACCCGGAATCCAACCTGATTTCGGTGCTGCATAAGGCACAGGAGCTATTCGGGTATTTAACGGAGGAGGTGATGGAGGAGATCGCGGTTGCCTTGTCCGTACCTACGGCCAAGATCTGGGGCGTGGCCAGTTTTTATCATTATTTTAACCTGAAGCCCGTGGGCAGGCACATCATCTCGGTGTGCATGGGGACCGCGTGTTATGTGAAGGGCGCGGGGGTGCTGCTGCAGAGAATTCAGGAAAGACTCAACATCGGGCTGGGTGACATCACCAAGGACGGCCGTTTCACCCTGCGGGAGGCGCGCTGCCTGGGCGCCTGCGGACTTGCGCCCGTGGTGATGATCGACGAACGGATTTACGGAAAGCTTTCCGCGGATGATGTGGACGGACTGCTGGATACCTACGGAAAGGAGTGAATGATTTTACATGGATAAACGAATTCTTATAATCGACGATGACCCGGATTTTGCCGAGGCGATCTCATCGCTTTTGGAGGCCAATGGATACGTTGTTGAGTACGCGGATAACGGCCGGCTGGGATTTGAAAAAGCCAAAGACCGGCCCCCCGCGCTGATCCTGCTGGACGTTATGATGCGGGAAAAGACCGAAGGTTTTGATGTTTCCCGCAAGCTGGCGGGGGACCCGGGCACAAACTCCGTGCCGGTTGTGCTGCTGACCGGGATTCGCAAGGAACTCAATCTGCCCTATGCCCTGGAGCCGGACGGAAGCTGGCTGCCCGTCAGGGCCGTCCTTGAAAAACCGGTAAAGCCGGCCGAACTCCTGCGTGTGGTGGGAGAACAGATAGG